>CAYRYS010000051.1:0-23069 GCA_964428555.1 uncultured Spirochaetales bacterium
GGGGGGGAGTTTCTCTGCTATTTGTTTTTCCTGAAGATCATATAAAAAATGTTTTTGAAAAAGTCCCGTATGGAGCGAAAGATACGAAGGAAAATATTCGGGTTCTTCATCTTATCCAGAATGAGGTAGGCATCAGCAAGCTCTTCAGAGCTTAGGTTTCTTCGCTGAACGTTTTCCTCTATTTCCATTTCGAGTTTAGCTATTTGAGAGCCTGGTTCCATAACAATGGCTTCCACTTCAGACCATCCCAGACGCTTTACTGATTCAAGCCTCCGATGCCCTGCGATAAGCTTTCGGTTTTTATTGATAACAACAGGGTTCATGAGACCGTAATTCTGGATACTTTCCATTAATGGGGTAAGGTCTCCCAAATTTTTTCGAATACGGTTTTCAATGATAATGTCCTCTACTTTAATTTTCATAGTACTATCGGCCTCGTAAAAAGTAAGGAATAGATGCTATTCTTCAATGAAGGATTTGTATTCTTCTTCAGTGAGAAGTTCTTTTTTCTCATCTTCGAAATTCGTCGGCTTTAATTTAAAGATCCAGCCCTGATTCAAGGGGTCTGTGTTTACTAAGCTTACATTATTACTGTCTGAAAGGGTTTCATTCACTTCAGTAATTGTTCCGGAAACAGGGGCGTATATCTCACTGGTAGATTTCATAGAATCAACAGTACATACCACATCACCTTGTTCAACTTCTGTATCGACTTCCGGAAGTTCAACGAATACAATATCTTCAAGCTCTTTTTGAGCAAAGACGGATATCCCGCAGATAATCTCATTATTCTCTTGCTTTGCATACACGTGTTCTTTTGAATATAAAATAGTATCAGACATATATTCCTCCATATCTAAGTAGTATATCAGAGTTGACCAGCTAATCAAGCCATGGATTTGTCAGCTCATCTTCAGTATCAGAATCTTCATTCTCGCCCTGAAATTCGAATTCATCCGGCGGACTGGTTAACATGGAATTTAAGTCTCCTGCATCCAGAGAGCCCGGGTTCTCTATCTGTACATTCACAGCAAATAAGTCGCTATAGATGCTGGAAACTACCTGTTGATTCCGTTCTTGTTCGAATTCATGGAGCTCACAGAATTCACGGGGCTCTGTACCTTCTATAAACAGTTCTGTGATAATTCCGTCATTGCAGCTTTCTGTAGGAAGCATCCCCGATGTCCGGCATACACTTACCTCAACAAGACCTTCTTCAGGTCTTTGAAACTCACGGTACGGCAAGTCCTGATGCGCTTCCTCCATGAAATTAGCCCAGACTGGGCCTGCTGCAATTGATCCTGTTTGGTTCAGGCCGAGTGAGTTGCCGGGGGTGTCAAAACCGAACCAGACAGCAGAAGTCATATAGGGAGAAAATCCCACTGTCCATGCATCCGACCAGTTTTGTGTTGTTCCGGTCTTACCTGCCATAGGCATAGAGAAGCCATCGACTCTTCTTCTTGCTATGGACAATGTACCCCAATCAACAGCGCTCATAAGCATATCCGTCATAATATATGCTTCTTCCTCTGTCATTATCCGCAGGTCTTCTCCCATTCTGCGCTGTTCAGCCCTCAGTTCACGCTCAGGTTCAAGAATAATTCTTCCTTCTCTGTCTTCGATATACCGTATTGCAATCGGTTCTACCTCTCGGCCCTGGTTTGGAAAGGTCGCAAAGGCACGTGCCATTTGGATTGGAGAAACACGGATAATTCCAAGGCCTAGGGGGTAATTTCTCGGGAACCTTCTTGCAATGTCTTCAGGTTCTGTAATTCCGAGCAGCCTTGCTGATCTGGAAATTGCGGAATCAAAGCCAATATCTTCAAGCAGCCTTATTGAAGGTATGTTCAGAGAATTGGCAAGCGCGTACCGCAGGCGTACAGGCCCGTAAAATCGACCGCCGTAGTTCACCGGTACATAGGGTGATCCGTCATCATTCATAAAATAGATTGGAGAATCATATATCATAGTTGCTGGGTTAAAGTCTCTGGAGCTTATGGCTGCTGAATAATACAGCGGTTTAAAAGCAGATCCAGGCTGTACCTCAGCCTGAGTGGTGCGGTTAAATTGATTCATTACCTCAAATTGACTGCCACCAACCATTGCACTGATGTATCCTGTATCATTATCAATACAAATAAGTGCGCCTTCAACAGATCTGGAGCTGCTTTGAGCCCTGTCCTGATGCAGGGCAATTTGTGAGATTTCGCGTAGTCCGTCAATATTAAACAACAAAGATGATATGTTTAAAACAGGATTAATTGAATTAAGGAAGTAATCTCTGGATATTCGGCGTCTTACATCTGAAGCAATATGTAATTCAGGAAGATCGAAGGCCAAAGAAAGGAGATCAATTATAGAAGCATAATTCTCACCTGCATAATCCAGACGGACTCTGCTGCTTTCTCTATATGTTTCATTTACATGGGTTAGGCCTTGCTGCATGATCCTGTCCGCAATTTCCTGCTGCTCAAGGTCCAAGGTAGTGTGGATTACATATCCATCTCGGTAAATATCTCTGGAGCCGTAGAGCATTCCATCAAGCCTGTTTCGGATATGTTCGGAAAAGAAGGGTGCTTCATCTTCCCTTTCAAAGAAGATTGTAGCATTGTTTGATCTGGTAAAATCATAATCAGTCCAATACTGCTGGTATGACTCATCCCTTTCTTCCTGGCTTACATATCCATTGAGTACCATTTGATTCAGGATTTCCTCTTGGATTACCTGCGCTCTGTTCGGGTGCCTGATAGGTGAATACCGGGTTGGATTCGCGTGGGTATTTATGAGGATTACTGCTTCAGCGAGGGTTATTTCGCTGGCTGAATGACCGAAGTAAAACTGAGAGGCTGCTTCAATACCCCTTGTACCGTGGCCGAAGTTCATCTGATTCAAATAAATCTGCATAATTTCATGCTTGCTTAATGCATATTCAAACTGAAAAGCATACCAAAGCTCACGGAGCTTCCGCGCAATGGAAAAATCCCCCCTGTCTGCGTATAAGGTACCTGCAATCTGCTGGGTGATAGAGCTTCCTCCTGAAACATACTGGCCGGTAACTATTTTCCATACTGCTCTGAGAGTTCCGCGGAAGGAGAATCCCTGGTGTTCGAAGAATTCCTTATCTTCCCGTGTCAGTAAAGCATATACCAGGTGCTTGGGAATATCTTGATAATAGGTAATATCCCGTTTCTCCTCTGAAAAAAATTCAGTGATGAGATTGCCATTAATATCCAGAACTCGTGAAGGCAGGGCAGGATCATAAGCCCCGAACTGAGTAACCCGCTGAATATTGTATGTTGAAGCGATCGCAATGCCCAGTCCTGCAGATACGATAACTGCTGTAAGACATGCGATCCCAAGAAAAATGCTGATAACAATGCGCTGCGTTTTATTGAAATTCATAGACTAAAGAGTATGTATTGAATGTGCTTTTGTCAAGATGAGATATGCGTTCATAAGAATAAAAAAGGCCGGTTCAGAGAACCGGCCTGGCCTGTGTTTGTTGGCAGATAATATAGTAAACTGGGAGGGGAACTATACTAAGATACCAACAATTTTAATATCGGCTTCTTTACTTTAAAACTTAATCCTCTTGTATTAAAATGTCCAGGATTAAAGATAATTCATATTCTCTTCCAGGTAAAGCCTGGAAGGTTCGGGAAATTTGGTGGTCTCCTGTGGAAAATTCGATGGTATGTTCACCAGGTTCCACAGATATGCCCCCGGTACTGTTTGGAATTATCTGGTTTCCGTCAAGATAAGCAGAGAATCCTTCCGGAAAATCCAAATGAATCACTGTTTCAGGGGTTTCCGGAGAAAAGGTGATGCTGGTAATTTCCCCTGCTTCAATGCCTACTGTTCTCTCTATCCGCTGATAATATCCAGATGAGAAAACAACTTCATGGAGTCCTGCAGGAAGATAGAATGGACCGGTATTGCTTCTGGATTCACCGTCAATAAGAATTTCGTAATCACGGAGCTCTTCATCTTCAGGCGGATCAATTGCAATATCTATTCCTCCGACATCCCGGAAGATCGGTGTTATTTCAATTTCAGCTTCTGCAGCAGTAAGCCGGTCTGTTAATGCCTTCATAAATGGGATGACGCTAACAATAAGGGGGAAGTGATGGGCTGCTGCAGGTGTTTCAAAAACGGCGGTTTGAAAATCCTCCTGAAAGTCCTCTGCATCATTGGTTGGAAGTATAAAATAATAATCAGACTGGCCGGGTAGCGGCTGAACAGCTAGACGCTCGCCTGTATAGGCATACTCTTCAGTATTTGGTTCAGGGTATATGCTTTTGTATACAAAAAAGCCCATTGCTCCCGGAAACTGGCGGTAGCTTTCGGGTATATGCACATGAAATTCGATTCCTCCTATCATTTCCATAGGTAAATCAAGTTCCAAGCCAATAAGCTCCTCAAGGCCAACAGCTGTAGTAAAAGGACCGCTGTTATTGGAGGATATTTCAAAGACATCTACCATGTTTCCACGGACATTATCTGAAAACAGCGTTCCAGGGACAAAAAGCAGTATTGCTACTGAAGCTATACTGATTATATAGGAAAAATATCTGGAGAAACCGAAGAGAAAAGGATTTTTTGATTCTGAGTGATTAAGACTATCTGTTATAGTGAAACATCTGCGTTTCATTCTTCTGTTACTCCCAAGTATTCTTCCGGATTCAGCTGCTCGCTTCCAAGGAAAAGTTCGAAATGCAGATGCGGGCCTGTGGACCTGCCTGTGTTTCCGACCCTTCCTATCGCTGATCCGGAGGCAACTTCCTGGCCTTGTTCAACAATAATACTGCTTAAATGTGCATACACAGACTGATAATTATACGGATGTTCTATGCGCACGTAATTGCCGTATATTGAATTATACCCTGTTTCAGCAATATATCCAGAATACGCTGCAAAAACAAGTGCCCCTGACTGGGCTGCAAGATCAATTCCTCTGTGAAATGTTTGGTGACCAAGGAATGGATCGGCTCTGTCTCCGAATCCGGAAGTTAGGACTGATCGTTCCAAGGGGAGCCGAAAAAAGCGGTTCAGATAAAATAAGCGCTCTGCTGAATTAAATCTAGCCCCTGGGATAAAAAACATCTCAGTTCTGCCGCTGCCTGTATTAATTACTATGCGTATTTTTTCAGTAGATCGGTATCGTGATGCATAGAGGATCAATTCAAGATCAGAGTCCGGTTCTATTGGAAAAAAAAGCCCAGGTTGGTTTGGAACAAGGATCCGAACTCCCGGATGCAGTATGTCACCATGGCTAATATTGTTTAGGGTTGCTATTGCTTCATAGGGTAAATTCAGGTGGGCAGAAATTGAAAAGATATCCTTTTCTTCCTGAAGTATGTATTGAAACAGTGAGAGCATGGGGCCGTCGGAATGATCTGTCTGGCTTCTATGAAATAGGGATATATCATCCTGCAAAGTCCTGAACACAGGATCCTGCAGTGAAAGCCTTTGTATGAGCGGGTACGGGGGATTGTTCGGGAAAATCTGGTGGATAAAGCTTGTACATTGGATTAAGCAGAGGCAAAAGAAAAAGATTTTACGTGTTGCAATGGTCATGTTCCTTTTCTTATCTGTTTTCTGAATAGGACAAATCCCGAAAAAATTATCATAAAAACAATAGCCGGTATACCTGCAAAAGGGCTGATAAGTGACATAAGGAGAAAAGCACCGTACCACCCTGCTGCTGCTGCAGTAAAAAGTAGCAAAGAAAATAGGGGGGGAAGAATACCGTGGATAAGAAAATCAAAAAGCCCCTCGTAGAGCTTGTAGTGCTTCCTCAGTGCCCTGACAATGAGAATACTTATGAGGATTGCACACAAAATAATGCAGAACCAAGTATAAACACTGGGAAAGTAAATTGCTGCTGCCCACAGGCTGTACACTGCTGCAAGCGTACATGCTGCAATTACTCCGATAAACAGAATAATGTAACCAGCCTGGAGGATGGTTTTTTTATATCCGAGAAAAATGGAACGAAGAACGGATTTATTCATTTAAATCTATGGTTACTCCCAACTGCTCTAGGGTTTCAGCGTATGATGCTGCTTCATCTGTGCGTTCTAATTCTATAGCAATTTCATACAAAGTTTGCAAGGTCCGGATTACGTCCTGAGCGAGGTTTAGAGTATTATACACAAGAAACGCTTTTTTAAAGTGTTCGTATGCTTGGCTAAGATTGTCTGCTCTTCTATTTATTATTCCCAAAGCATAGTAATCCTGGGCAATACCGAGGCTGTTTTCGATTAGCTTATCAGTTTCAAGCGCAGCACGGGCGTATTCAATTGCCTGTTCATATTCCTCGCGTTTAGAAAAAATCGATGCTAAAAGGTAATTATTCGCAGCTATTTCTGAATATACATTATTGGCCTCGTTTATCTCTAATGCTGTACGTGCATAATCTTCCGCCTGGTGCAGCTGGTCCATCCGGTTATATACAATCGCTATATTATTATAGAGGATTGCTACATAGGGTTCTGTATTGTTATCTCCTATGTATTCCAATGCTTCCTGAAACATAGTCAGAGCATTTGCAAAATTACCTCTGCGAAGGGATACTTCACCAAGATTGTTTGCGCTTTGAGCAATTAATGCTGTTTCCTCAAGGTCGACTGCCATTGTGTATGCTTGGAGAAAGTTGGTTTCAGCTTGGTCTAGGTTGCCTGTTGCAATAAATACCTTGCCTATTGAGTTATAGGAGCTGACTATTCCCTCCTGGTAGTCTACGGAAATATTGTACTGAAGAGCGAGATTGAAAAAATTCAAGGCTTGTTCATATTGGGCTTGTTCAAAATAGGAGTTCCCGAACTCAGCATATTCTGCTGCCCTGTTCCGTACTTCATTGGATGCATCTGTTTCCTCAGGTGAAGAGGAGCATGCGAAAAGGATTAAAACCAAACATAGTGAAACACTGTAACCTTTCATTAGAAATCCTCGTCTCTGAAACTTTGAAATGTAGTCGGCTGTTCTCGCTGTTCACTGATCCCCCCTCTTAGGAAAGGATTATTACTCAAACCTTCCAGTACGTCTTGTCCCTGGTTTAGGGTATTTCTACCCTCTTCCAGGATGCCGGAAATCTGCGGCTGTGTTCCGTTTATGAATCTGGTAAATTCGTTCACATTGTCCACTGTTGTATTGATATCATTAAGTATTGCCTGGATTTGCTCAAAAAGGACATTATCATCATTCAAAATTGTTTCCAAGGATCCATCCGGATCGAGTAGTCTTGGTACAAGCCCCGTTGGATCTGCTGTCAGCTCTTCTAGGTTCCGTGATATACCGGTAAGGCTGAGTACAAGATCATTCGCATTAGTTGTAGTTTCATTAATCATTGTGTCTATTTCGTTTGTTGTGTCTTGGATATCAGCAAGTATATCAGCAATAGGCCCTTGGCTCCTTCCTTCAAGGGTTTCTTCCAGAGTATACAGCAGAGAGTTCACAGATAATACAGTTTCATTAACATTGATAAGTATCGGTTCTACCCGTCCGATCATCCTGGTAATAGTATCCGATGTTTCCGGAATATCAACCAGGCCTGCTTCTACCAGAGATTTGCCCTCCGGTGTGCTCAAAGAGGGAATGTAGGAATGCTCTTCCTGCGGGAGGCTAAAGCCGTTGCCCGGATGAAAGAGCAGGCCGCCCCCTATCCCTATCGGATTTGATGCAAGCTCTAAAACAGAATTGTCCGTAACTTTTTCAATATAGTTATCATAAATATGAAAGCGGATCTCTACGTTATTATCACTGGTAAGAGTTAGGGTATCTACTTTTCCAATGGTGAATCCTCGGAAGGAAATAGACATTCCCTGGTTTAATCCGTTTGCAGTGGGGAATATGCTGTAGAAGTAGTAATCTTTAGCGAACCACCGTTGGTTTAATCCCATGAATACCAGGATCGCGGCGAATACGGCAAATGCGAAAATAATAAATACACCTACTACTTGGTCTGCAAAACGGATCCGAAGTTTCATATTCTGTATTGTCCTTTCCTATTCCTATACTTCATTATATTTCTAAATCCTCTTTTCTTCAAATACTATCATCAAGCAGATGTAATATGTCTTGGTCATAAGTCGCTGTCTCTCCAAGCACTTCGGATATGACTTCTATTACTTCAGGGTCTTTTGTTTCCTTAACTTCATTGAAAGACCCGGATGTAAGCACACTGCCTTCTTTCAGCACAATAAGATAGTCTGCAAGCGAGCTTGTAAGTTTTTCATTATGGGTAACAGCAATTATGGTCCTTCCGCTTTTTCTGTACTCTGAAAGCAAATTTAGCAGTCTGTCCACTGAAGCACGGTCTAAAGATGCAAGGGGTTCATCTAAATAGAGCCGCTGCGGCTCAGTAATAATTCCCCGGATTATGCTGATTATTTTTTTTTCTCCTGATGACAGGTTCGCAGGCCGCAGGGAGAGTTCGTCTCGAAATTGAAACCGCTCTATATGTGACTGGATTTTTTCTGCAATTTCATTTATTGAAATTCCCGGTTTAGCAACCCGAAGCGGTAATTCAAGGTTGTCCCAGAGGTTTTTGTTTGCCCAAAGTGCTGCATCTTGAAATACAAAGCCCCCTTTTTTACGCAGTTCGTAGAGCTTATTTTCAGGCAGCATAGCGATGTCGCTATCATCCACAAGAAGTGTCCCTTTATCCGGTGCAATAATTCCTGCAGCAGCTTTTAGTAATGTACTTTTTCCGGAGCCTGAAGTGCCCATAATAACAGTGAATTGATTTTTTGGAATTCTGAGAGATATATTATCGAGTATAATGTATTCTCCTGAGAAAAAGCTCGCGTGCCTAAATTCTACTGCAGGTTCCAAAAGCGGCTCCTTTAAATATAATAGATGAGTGTAACTACTGCATCAGCAAGAATACAGAGGATTACGCTCTGACCTACTGCTTTAATAACCCTTTGGGGAATTTCTGTTGATGCACGGTCAACCTGGAAGGCCTGATACGTGGATACCACAGAGATTATGGTGCCAAAGAGAATGCTTTTTATAAAAGATGCAAGAATATCCGTTATTTTCAAAGCTGATACTATTCCCATTGAGTATTCAGCAAATGAGATCGGTTTTACTAACTGGGTAATTAAAAATGAGCCGAGAAGCCCGAAGATATTGAAGTACATGTTAAGTATGACCATGGAAATAACAACACCGAGGAAGCGCGGAACAACTAAGTAGGAAATCGGATTTATTCCCACTGATATATAGGCTTCAATTTCATGATTTACCACCATGTTTCCCATCTCAGTTGCAATTGCGGTCCCGGAGCGTGCAATAATAATAAATGCAGTAAGCACAGGCCCCAACTCCCTGGTAATAACAGTAATAAGAATTGAATATATCAGGCTGCCTTGGCCGAACTGGGGAAGCAGGGTCAGACCTTGTATGATAATAACTGCGCCTAGACTTACCGCAAGGATGGTAATTATTCCTAATGCTTCAAACCCTGTAAACAGGATCTGCATGGTGAGGACCTTATAACCGACTTGTCTGTTTTTAAAAAGAAGTGCGGTGTCTTTAAGTACATGCAGAAAAAAACCTGCTCCGTAAAAAACTTTTTCGATTTTCTGCCGTAAGGCAAAGCCAAGTTTTCCTATCATCAATACAATC
Source organism: uncultured Spirochaetales bacterium (assembly GCA_964428555.1). Classification (GTDB taxonomy): domain Bacteria; phylum Spirochaetota; class Spirochaetia; order CAYRYS01; family CAYRYS01; genus CAYRYS01. The sequence goes on from CAYRYS010000051.1 coordinate 9,634, forward strand.
CGCTTATTTTTAAGATTTAGAAAGCAATTATAGCATATCCCTTACTTACAATGATATGCAATATCTCACTTAAAAGGCATGAAAATCTTGCTTTTCTCGGGCAGGACGAGGCTATTCTATTTTTCCCTATCTACTCAAAGTCAAATTCAGAATAGCTCTACTTGTTCTGCAAAGCTTCTCACTGTTTGAGAGGGGTCATTTGTAAGCATGTGTTCTAATAGCTCTTTGGGCATGTCAGAGTCCGGGATCTTCCTCCCTTTCATGGTCCTGCCGAGTTTTCTATCAGCAAGAAAGCTGCCGTGGAAATCCGAACCGGAAGTTACAAACAGGCCTATCTCTCCAGCTATCTCAACAAGACGCTCTGATGCTCTGGGTTTACAGTTGGAATGGAAAGCTTCAATACCCTGGATTCCCAATTCGGAAAGCTCCTGAATGAGTTCTCTCAGTCTTCCCCAGGAAAGATAGGTAGATAAGGGATGTGCAAGTACTGGGATACCTTTTGCAGAGAGGATCAGATTAATTGCTGAAGCAACAGACATTGTTTCTTTTGGTTCATAAAAGGGCCGGTGAGGTGTCAGGAACTTCTCAAATGCCTGTTTCGAGTTCTTTACCACCCCTTTTTGAACAAGGTATTCAGCAAAATGGGGTCTGCTGCAGATCTGGGAACCTGAAATTGATTGAATATCTGTAAGTTTTACTTTGATCCCGAAATCATTCATCTTCTCTATCATAGCAAGGTTTCTTTCCAGCCGTTTTTCCCGCAGGTTTTTCAGCCCAAGATCGAGCTCCCCCCTGTCTCCATATAGGCCTAATCCCAATATATGAAGTGTTCCCGGCGAAAATTCTGTTTCAATTTCAACTCCTGGTAAAAATGCGATACCAAGTCTGTCAGCAGCCTTTTTTGCCGGTTCCAGCCCATCTAAGGTATCATGGTCAGTCAGTGCTAATAAGCGTATGTTTTTCTCATATGCTAATTCAATTAATACATCCGGAGGGTGTTCTCCATCAGAAGCGATTGAGTGTGTGTGAAGATCTATCATCTATAATAAAATTACCTTTCTCTAGTATATTTGTAATACATTTTATGAATTGCTTCTACAAAATGTTTGTCAAAAGGAGTTGAATTGAATTTCTCCCTATCACTTTTCATAAAATCGGACTATAATTATAACAAAAGATTCCGATACTTGAAAAGGAAAGCGAATTTAGTAAAGAAATGTGTATAGACTAAGGAGTAGGGATGTCACCGAAAGCAATCGGCTATAAAGCGAATTCTATCATCTATTTTACCGGCGATAACAGCGATAAAATTTATATTCTAAAAGCCGGAAAAATTAGCTTGAACTATACTGATATTGAAACAGGCCAGGAAATACATGATCTTATTCAAACAGGTGAATTCTTTGGAGTTAAATCAGCGCTTGGTAAGTATCCTCGGGAAGAGACTGCGGTAGTGCTTCAGAATGCACAGGTGATCATGCTTTCAGTCCCTGAGTTTGAGTCTTTGGCAATGAATAATACAAGAATTATTATGAAAATGCTGAAAGTTTTCTCCAACCAGCTCAGGAGAATACATAAACAGGTGCAGAATCTAATCTCTACAGGGGAGCAGGTTAATCCTGAAAAGGGATTATACTTAATTGGCGAATATTATCTAAAAAATAAGATGTATCCCCAAGCTCTCTATACATTTCGAAGGTATCTGACATATTATCCCTCCGGAGCACACGCAGACCAAGCAACAAAGCATAAGGAGACTGCGGAGTCTTTTGCCCAGAAATACGGATCAGGGGAAGGTCCTGATATTAAAGGCTTAAAGACAAGCAGTGGTACAGGTGCAAAAACAAAAAGCCAGTCTCAGGGAAAGGAAATGTCTCCTCAGGCAAAGAAATACTATAATGCAGTAAGCCTCTTTTCTCAGGAAAAGTTTGCTGAAGCATTACGGGAATTTAAAGCCATTGCTGATGGTGATGATAATGATGAGTACGTTGCAAAAGCTGAATATGAGATAGGCAGATGTCTGTTTTATATGAAGCGTTTTGAGTTGGTAATAAAGCATTATACTGCTCTTATTCAAAAATATCCGAAGCACCCCGATCTTCAGGACATTCTTTTCATTGTAGGAAAAAGCTACCACGAAAAGGGTGATACTGACCGGGCAGCAAGCTTTTTCAAAAAGATTATTTCCATGACAGATGAAGATGACAGCATTAACAGAAAAGCAAAGCGTGCGCTGAAGGCAGTTGAAGGAGAAGCAGTATGAATTTAGAGGTTTTTGAACGGTTTGCCAAGGTGTTTCAAAAAGGGGATATTATTTTCTGCGAATATGAACCTGGGGATAACTTTTACTTAATCCAAGAGGGTAGGGTCCAAATTGTGAAGATCCTGGGAGATATTGAAAAAACGATTGATATACTCAATCCCTCAGAAATATTCGGTGAGATGGCAATCCTGGAAGAAGCGCCGCGGTCTGCTACTGCAATAGCCCTTGACAGGGTAAAAGCACTTGAATTTAACAGGCAGAATTTTGAAATATTGATGAAGGGCAATCCTCAAATTGCAATGAAGCTTTTAAAACTTTTTACTAAAAGGATTTATGACCAAAAACGGCGTTTTATGATTCTTACGTTGGAAGATGTTCAGGCCAGGATTGCCGATGTTTTTCTTATGCTTTATGAAATCAACCCTCCCGCTGATCCGGAATCCGATGAAATTGAGTTTAAAACTACAGTCTCTGATATAGCACATTGGGCAGCACTTTCTGTTGAGGAAGCAAGCCAGACTTTGAACCATTTTGCCTTTCAGAGAAGGGTGGAAATTTATCCTGACAGGATTGTGGTAAAAAACATTAATGACTTTTCACGATTTGTAAATTCCCGTAGGAGAAATCAAGTAAAAGAATAGCCGCTGAGTAGTTCAGCGGCAGAATGTATTTATTCGATACGCAGCTCATAAACCCCTGTGGTGTTCCTGCTGTAGGATGTTACGATAATAGTTGCTGTACCTGAAGCATTTGGTGTAAATCTCATTCTTGAATTATAGCCTTCGCCTCCATCGTCATCTTCCATTTCACCTTCCTTACCGATTTGGCAAATAAGATAGGTATCAAACTGGTCTGAGGATAGATCGACTGTATACTCTCTACCTCTCTGGATTTGTATTGTATAAACATCCTGATACTTGCCTTCAAATTGAGAATCACTATTGCTTAATTCTGAAGTTATTGTATCGCCCCGGCTTAATTCGTGGCCGTATTCATATTCTTCTATCTGCGCGGTGCTGCTTTCGCTTGCAGAGCCGCTGCTGCTTAGCGCTGACTGTATACCCCGCTCAAGTCCTGACATTGGGTGTCCTGCCCACTCAATTATTCCGTTTCTGTCAACAACAACTGCGTGCGGGATACCCCTTACCTGATACCTGCTTATCGTATTGCTTCCTGTACCAATGATATAATCCATATTCATTGACCTGGCAAATTCGTCAATATTTGCAGTTTCTCTGTTTTCGTTGGTGAGACTGACGAATTCTACTCCCTGGTCCCTGTATTCATGATACAGTTCTACAAGATGGGGAATTGAGCTGCGGCATGGCCCGCACCAGGTTGCCCAAAATTCCACAACAACTACCTGTCCGCGCAGCGAGGAAAGGCTTGCCGGGCTGGTTGTGTTGAGCCAGTCCTCAGCTTGAATCTCAGGGGCCTGAGTCCCAGGGCTTAATTGAGTAAACGCGCTCAGAGAAACGAAAAATAAGAGTAAAAAAAAGGTACTGAGTTTACGCATAGCTCGCTCCTTTATAACCGAAAACTGTCGGTATATTTCTTTTAGTATTGGTCAATTAATAGTATAATATAATAATGAAGAATAACCATGATAATGAAGATAAAAAACAGCAGAACCCGGGGGAGAAGGCAGGCAAGCCGAGTATTGATGAAATGATTGCTCAACAGCAGCCCCAGGACAAAACTCCCTCTGAAATACTCTGGGACAGGATCCGGAAAAGCAGGATCTATAAAACAGGCAGTTTATAGGTTCTTTTTTCATGTTTTATTATTGTCTCTCCTTTCTCTTTGCAATTTCTTAAAATAACCTTTCTTCATCCTTAAAGTAGATTTCCACACAGCCGATAATACAAATAGAACAAATGGGAGGCACATATGCTTCGAGGAATATACACAGGAGCCAGCGGAATGGTTGCGCAGATGCACAGAATGGATGCGCTTTCTAATAACCTGGCAAATGTAAATGTAACAGGATATAAAAGGGATACCGCTGTTTTTCGGTCGTTTCCTGAACTCATGTTGAGAAGGATGGATGATGACGGAATCCGCCATTTTCCCCTTGGTTCCCAGGATATTGCGCCTGTTGTCGGAAACCTTGGTACTGGTGTGGAACTCAACGAAGTCTATACTATCTTTGAACAGGGGGCACTCCAGGAAACAAATAATAATTTTGATTTAGCCTTGGAAGGTGAAGGCTTTTTTGCTGTTCAGACACCCAATGGTGAGCGGTATACCAGAAATGGTTCTTTTATACTGAATAATGAAGGAATACTCGTCACAAAGGAAGGCTTTCCAGTACTTGGTGAGAACGGAATAATCGAAATAAAAGAAAATAACTTTGTTGTAGATGAAGATGGAAATATTTTCCATAACTCAACATATTCCGGTGACCCGGAAGATCTTGTTTCTATGCAGGAAAATGAATGGGAAAACACTGAGCTTGTAGATACCTTGAGAATTGTGAGTTTCAACCGTTCCAGGTACCTGGAAAAACAGGGAATATCTTTGTACCGGGATAGCAGGCATTCAGGTGAGGCGCAAACTGCACAGAATGATGAACGGCCTAGGGTATACCAAGGATTTCTGGAATCATCCAATGTAAACCCTGTGACACAAATGGTTGAGATGATAGAAGTAAACAGGGCGTATGAAGCAAGCCAAAAGATGATCCAGAATCAGGACGGATTAACAGGCAAACTGTTTAACGAAGCAATACGAGTATAAGGAGTAGCATAATATGATGCGGTCGTTATGGACAGCTGCCTCAGGTATGACTGGTCAGCAGTTCAATATTGATACAATCTCTAATAACCTTTCTAATGTGAATACAACAGGTTTTAAGAGAAACCGGGCTGACTTTGAAGATCTCTTGTATCAGACATCTCGAGTTGCCGGGACTCCTGCAACAGAAGCGACACTGCGGCCTGTTGGTGTTCAGGTCGGACACGGTGTCCGGGTATCTTCTACACAGCGGATGTACGAGCAAGGGGGGCTTCAAAACACGGGCAATGTTTCAGACATGGCAATTGAAGGGGATGGGTTTTTTCGGGTCCTTCTCTATGACGGAACCTATGGATACACCAGGGACGGCTCCTTTAATATTGATTCAGAGGGTCAGCTCGTTACATCCAATGGATACAGACTAATGCCTGAGGTTACGCTTCCGGAAGACTTTGAGCGTGATTCTTTGACTGTTTCTCAGGACGGTCGAATTACTGTGAATGTTCCAGGGAATGATGATCCGGTAGAAGTAGGCCAGGTTGAGCTGTTCAGATTTGTAAATCCCGCAGGATTGAACTCAATTGGTGAAAACCTCTTTAAGCAGACTCCCGCTTCAGGAGAAGCTATTGGAGGGCAGCCTGGTTTTGACGGAATGGGCCAAGTGGTACATAAGTTTCTGGAAATGTCCAATGTTTCAATTGTAAAAGAGATGGTAAACATGATTGTAGCACAGCGTGCCTATGAATTGAATTCAAAAGCCATCCAGACAAGTGACACAATGCTCGGTATTGCAAATAATTTAAAGCGGTAGGCTGGTATGAGACCCGGTAGGATACTCATTATTCTGATTTTTCTTTTTCTTCCGGGTCTGCTTTTTAGTCAGAATTTTTATCTGCGTTCCAGAGTAGTCCGGCCCAAGGAAGATCTGGAAATGCCGGACTTTTTTATTACAAATGCTGATTTCAGCATTGATAGGCAAGGTGCTTTTGATATCCTTCCGAATGCTCCAAGCATTATACCTGTAGGCTTTTTCAGGACCCTCTTACCGGAGCTGTGGCAAGGTTCTGCATCTGTTACTGGTACAGCATCATATTACATTCCAGCCGAATATTCTGAAAACCGGATCATACATGAAATTCTGGATGAATTATCCCTGCATCAGAGTGCCAATGATCTGCTTTTTTTAGACCGTAGCGGCCTTGTCAATTTCCTTTCCGAGTTTTCTGCTGAGCAGCCTCCAGAGTATACAATCCGGTTCTCTTCAGGTTCAGGCAGAATTATCCTAAATTCCGGTTCAAGCCTATCTTCGAATATTCAGGTTAAAGTCTTACGCCCGGTATTTACTGCTGCCCGGGAAATATCTTCTGACTCAGAGATTAGTGTTCATATGCTGAACACTACCTTTCAGGAGCTGAGTTTCCGAAACGCTGCAAACACGGAAAATCCGGGGATAGATGAGATCCTCCGAAGTAGAACAGACCGGAGGATACGCGCAGGGCGTGAGATTACCTCCAGGGTACTCCGAATCCCTGAAGATGTATCCAGGGGGAATATGGTAACTGCTGTATTCATTCGCGGAGCAGTAAGGGTCCAAGCCAGAGCAGAGGCAAGAACTGCCGGCATGGTTGGAGATGAAGTTGAGATCCAACTGGATAACAGACGGGAGTTTACGGGTATTATTATGGGAGAAGGAGAAGTCCATGTTCAGATGTAAAAATATCCTTATTATTACACTATTTATTTTAATTGGAATTCAGGTTACAGCGCAGGACCATAGGTTGAAGGATATAGCTTTTATTGAAGGCGTGAGAGATAACCAGCTTATCGGCTTTGGTATTGTTACCGGTCTTGACGGAAGAGGTGATTCACCACAATCAGAATTAACCAGGCAGGTTTTGAGCAATCTGTATCGCTCACTAGGAATTACTGTGGACTCAGATGAAATAGAAAGCAAGAACGCTGCTGTGGTCATGGTCACTGCGGATCTGCCCCCCTTTGTGCGGCCTGGAGACAGAATATCTGTTCGAATTTCCAGTGCAGGTGATGCGAGATCTCTCTCCGGCGGAGTATTATTGCAAACACCCCTTCAAGGAGCAAATGGTAACACCTATGCTGTTGCACAGGGCAGACTCATGGTGCCGAATACTGATGATGCGAATACAACAGTCGCGAATATTCCAGAGGGCGCAATTGTAGAAAACGAAGTAATCAGTGTATTTGTTCAGGAGGACCGGATGACTCTTGTTCTGCGGGAACCGGATTTCACCACTGCGAACAATGCTGCAAATGCAATAAATGCTGCTTTTTCAACAGGTACAGCAGTACCGGTAGATGCATCCAGGATTGATATTACACTCCCGGAAGAACAGAGAAGTAATCCAGTAGGGTTTATTGCTGCAATTGAGCAGATCCCGATTGAAACAGACATTCCTGCCAGGGTTGTCATTAACCAGGAGTCAGGAGTGGTGGTATTTGGTAATAATATCAGGATTTCTCCTGTCGGCGTTTCCTACCAGGGGACTGAAATATCAGTTGGGTCACGGTCTTCTATGTATGCATCCAGAAACAATCAGAACCGAAATACTTTTTATTTTGAAGAGCATACAACTGTACAAGATCTTATAACAACGCTTCAGGAAATTGGAATTGAAACCGAAAATATAATTGAGATGCTCCAGGCAATCGAAGAAGCAGGAGCGCTCCATGGTGAATTAATTATTATGTAGGTAAGGAGAGCAGTTATGAATATATCCTCAACCGGAATGTTTCAGTTTCAGTCAGCACGATCACAGCAGGTATTGGATCAAGGTCAGAGAAGCGCAGCAAGACAGGAAGAGCTTATGAATGCTTGTGAACAGTTTGAAAGTATCTTTATTAAACAGATGCTCGATTCTATGCGTGACACAGTACCTGAAACTGGTATGATGGACGGCGGAATGGGAGAGGATGTTTTTGAAGATATGCTCTACGATGAGTATGCTCAAAGCATGACGCAAAACGGCAGGCTCGGGCTTGCAAGGCAGCTGTATGACCAGCTGAGCAATTATGTCTAACTAGTAAAGGTACTACTCCGAAAAGCCTTTACTGTTTTTGGCTTTACGCCTCCTATAAAGTGTTCTTTTTCTTCCAGGTCCTCGATTGGGAGCCTTTTTATGTGATTTCTGCAGCACCTGTATCAGTGTATAAATATCTGAATCCTTTCCCAGACACCACTGTATAGTATTGTATACAATTACTGTTATGTTCATACTTGCTTAAGGCTCTCGGAAAAAAATAAATAATTATAATATAAAGAATTAGATTCGGTATAAACTATTTTAATAATGATTGGCACGCATATTGCATGTATATAGGCAGGAGCGTGTTATGAAAACAAGCAAAATTCAGGATGAAAACAAAGCATTAAAGCAGTATTTCGACCAGATTAAAGAAACTCAGCTTTTATGTTTCGAACAAGAGCTTGAGCTTTCAAAGCGGATTCAAAACGGAGATGAAAAAGCAAAAGAGCAGCTGATAAAAGCAAATCTTCGTCTTGTGGTCAAAATTGCCAAGGCGTATGTCACAAAAGATATCTCCTTTCTAGATATTATTCAGGAAGGTAATGTCGGCTTGATAAAGGCAGCTTCAAAGTACGACTATAGAAAGAATGTGCGGTTTTCTACGTATGCTTCATGGTGGATAAAACAGTCAATAGTCAGATCTTTGTCAAATAAAAAGCGCACCATCCGGCTTCCCCACCGTAAAGAGGAAACCTTAAAAAAGATAAAGAAAACCTATAATCTTTTAAGTCAAAAGCTGATGAGAACACCTACAATCGAAGAAATAAGCACGGAGCTCAAAGTGCAGACAAGCGAAGTAATCGAGCTATTGAATATAACCAATACTGTTGCATCTCTTGACAGCACAATTGGGGAGGACGATACAACCCTAATGGATGTATATGAAGACAACTCATATTCTCCGGATAAACTGGTGATAGAGAAATCCGTGAAAGAGGAAACAGTAAAGTTTCTAGAAAAGCTGATGTCCAGAGAAAAACAGATTCTTATGTATAGATTCGCATTTTACGGCGGAAAAAAGCTCACCCTGAAAAAGATTGGTCAGGAAATGGGTATTTCTCCTGAAACAGTGCGGCAGATTGAATTGCGGGCAATACGGAAGCTGAGAAAACATGCTGATGAGATTTCAGAATTTGTATATGATTAGATTACATTACCCAATATAAAATAGCAGTAATAACAGTAAGTCCATGATTACCTCCTTTTATTCAGGCTGTCCTTTGGGCAGTCTGTTTTCTTGCCGAAATATAAAACAGTGTGTTTTGTACTGTTTTCATTGTTATTTATTGACACATTAGAATCAGGAGCGTATTTTAAAAGCCGATGAAAAAGAAGCAGCGAAAAAAACGGAAGCCCTTAAACCAAAAACAGAAATTATATATTGCATATGCTTTGATAGGGATTTCGATCAGTCTCATGGTAATTCTCATTTTTGTCCTGCCCCTAGGAGGAGAGCCTGAGCCGGTAGTCAGTGAGGAAGATATAGAACTCCAGCCACAGGAAATCCTGGAGCATGCAGAATCTCAGGGAGAGAGGGAACAAAACAGAGTTACCCCTGAGCCGGAGGAGGAAGATCTTGAGGTTACTCCGGATAACCCGGCGGAGTTGCAGCCTCAAAGCCCTGCAGGACATATTTTTTTAGTAATTGATGATGCAGGGTATAATCTTGATCAGCTTCAGTATTTTCTCGATCTGCAGGTTCCCCTTACTATTGCAGTGCTTCCCCAATTAGGGTATTCTGAACAAGCAGCAGCACGGATACAAGCAGCAGGGCATGAAGCAATACTTCATCTTCCAATGGAGGCTGTCAGTACAGTTAATCCAGGACCTGGTGCTGTGTACATTGACATGACTGCTGAGGAAATATTTCATACTGTAGAAACGAATATGCAAAGCCTTGGTATACAGGTTGCCGGAATGAATAATCATATGGGCTCAAAGGCAACAGCCAATGCCAATGTAATGAATACTGTATTGGAATATATCAGAGATAATGGACTGTTTTTCCTGGATTCCCGTACAACCGGAGATTCTGTCATCAACCATATAACACAGGAGCTTGCCTTGCCGTATATAAAAAGAGATGTATTTCTTGACAATGACACAGACAAAGAAGCAATTCACCAGTCATTCCAAGCCGGAATTGAGATTGCCAGAAACGAAGGCTTTGTTATTATGATCGGCCATGTATGGTGCCAGGAGTTGGCAGAGGTAATAAATGAAGTGTATCCAACCGTTGAAGAGCAGGGTTTTATCTTTCATCCCCTCTCTGCACTGTACTCCGGTACATACCGAAACAGGGAAGAGGGAAATGAATAGGCTATGAATGTTCTTGGAATTGAAACCTCTTGTGACGAATGCGCAGCAGCAGTTGTTCAGGATGGGAAAAAAATACTGAGCAATGTGGTCCATACTCAAATAGAGTTTCATAAACCCTTTTCCGGGGTTGTACCTGAAATTGCTTCAAGAATGCATACGGAGTGGATCAGACCTGTAGTGGAAAAGGCTGTAGAAGAAGCTGGTCTGGAATTGGACGGTCTTGATGGTATTGCAGTGACCAACAGGCCTGGGTTAGTTGGTTCGCTTCTCGTTGGACTTAGTTATGCAAAAGCCTTTGCCTTTGGACTGGGGATTCCTTTTATTGGAGTGAACCATATACTCGCACATCTGTATGCTCCTCACTTGGAACACGATCTTGAATTTCCCTATATCGGACTTCTTTTATCAGGAGGACACACTATTATCGGGATTGTGAAGTCAGTATTCGATTTTCAGGTGATGGGTACAACAATTGACGATGCCTGTGGTGAGGCTTTTGACAAGATTGCAAAGCATTACCACCTCGGATATCCGGGAGGTGTAGTTATAGATAAGCTCGCACAAAAAGGTGACCCAAAGGCATTTAATTTTCCCGGACCGTCACTGCACAAAGGAGACCATAGGTACGATGTCTCCTATTCCGGCTTGAAAACTGCTGTTATAAATCAGCTGGACCAGTTTTGGAATACTCATTATGAGAAGACTGAAGAGAATATTTGCGCCGCATTTCAGAAGCAGGCAATTGAAATGGTATTAAAGCGCCTAGACCGTGCTGTTAATGATACTGGAATTACCCGGGTGGTCGCAGGCGGCGGTGTTGCTGCAAACTCATATCTACGTAAAGCATTGGCAGACCGGAGGGGAATATCTGTTGCGTACCCTTCAATGGAGCTGTGTACTGATAATGCTGCTATGATTGCAGGGCTTGGGTATCACTATCTATCTAGAGGGGAGTTGTCATCCTTTAGTGAGAATGCATATGCCCGTGTCTCATCGTTTAAGAAAACCTATCCGTAACTAAAGATTACTGTCTTTCTTCCAGCTCTTGAGAGAGCTGTTGGATGTCTTCATCATCTTCAAATAAAAACGGTTCCTGGGGGAGCGGGGAGTTTATCAGTCTTGATGTTACCTGATCTATTGCACGGCTGAATTGGCTTTTTCTATTCAATGCGTAAGCAGGACGCCGTTGAAAAATGGATAGGCTTACTGATTCCTCGTGTGGTACATAGCCGATATACTCCATCTCAACTTCCAAATTTTTCCGTGCGACCTGACGCAGTTTGGACCCCACTGCGAGATCTGCGTGGCCTTTCCCCATGTTCAGTACTACCCTGGGTATGAACTTTCTTAGTAGGTCCCTTACCTGCATAGCTGCTTCTGGGTTGAATTTTGCCAACTCCTCTCCCAGCTCAGCAAAGGTGACCTCACTGCGTTCAATTCTTTGGCTTATAAAGTTTTTCACAGTTTTCCGCTCCTGACTGCGCGGGGGGAAACTGCGGTAAACCAGGCGGTACAAGGTAGTTTTTAAGAAGCTGTAGGCGTTTAATATTGCAGTTGTTTCAGGGGTTGTGACAATACAGCCGTTCATGGATGTAAGGAAAAAGTCCACAGTGTTATATGCTGTACCTGAACCAAGGTCAAGGATGATAAAGTCAGCCACAAGCTTGTGAAGCTCTCGGAGTATCTTCTGCTTTGTGAAATACGGAAGATTCGCAGTGCCCGGAATAAGGGCATCCCCTGGAATAAAAAACAGCCGTTCGTATTCTGTGGGAATTATTAAAGAGTCAAGGTGGGATTCCTGCTTATAAATAAGATTTCCAACCCCTGCGTTTCGATTTTTTATACCTAAACAGGTATGGAGGTTCGCACCACCGAGATCGAGGTCAACTAAAATTGTAGTTTTACCATGCGCTGCAAGGGACAAGCCGATGCTTGATGAAAAGATAGACTTTCCGACCCCGCCTTTGCCGCTTGCAACTGGAAGTATGTAATTCATAGTAACTAAAGAGTATAACTGCAGCTGAAAAAAATCAATGAGAAAAAGGTCTACTAATTTGACACCATGGATTTTCCATACTATTATCGGTTTGGCGAACAATTCTATAATTCAAAGGAGCAGTCTATGGACCTTGATAAAGCAATACGGAAAGTACCGAATTTTCCGAAACCCGGGATTCTCTTTTACGATATAACCGGAATACTTCAGACTCCACAAGCATTTGATTACTGTATTGAGCAGATGGCAGAAATCTATAAGGATGAAAAAATCGATGCAGTTGCAGCAGTTGAGTCAAGAGGATTTATCTTTGCAGGTCCCTTTGCGCGCCAAATGAATTTGCCCCAAATATTGGTGAGAAAAAAAGGAAAACTTCCAGGTGAATGTCTGTCAAAAACATTTCAGCTGGAATACGGCACAGATACCATCGAAGTCCATGTAAAAGATGTTCCCAAAAATGGCCGGATCCTTATTGTAGATGACCTTATTGCAACAGGAGGTACTTTGAAGGCTTCCTGTGACATGTTTGAACAAGCAGGAGCAGAGGTTGCAGGTGTCTTCGGGGTTGTCGGACTGCCTTTTCTAAACTACGAAAAAGTGCTTGAAGGATACCAGGTCAAAACACTGATAAACTACGACTCTGAGTAAAATGCGATCAGCAGACTATATTGGCAGGAACCGAAGTTTCGGAAGCACCATTCCGGAAATACCCTCCGGCTTCCCCCATCCGCGAAATCCGGTGTTTAGCACTGCGGGCATTTAAAACACCGGATGGAAAAGATGTAACGGATAAGTAACTACGGCCATGCCTGAGGCATACGCGGTGAGGAAGCGGATAATTTGTAATACTGATTTACTTTCGTGAACTACCGAAGTATTTATGTAGATCTTGATAACTATAACCAGATTTCCTGGAAACAAAATACCAGTTCAAATAAACCGCGCTCAGCACATCGCTACGCGGTTGCTGAGCGTAGCCGAAGTATCGAAGTACAGGGAAGGCATTTTTGTTCTTCGAATAAAAATATTCGATGAGCGCTTATGGGACACTACGCTCCTCGAG
>CAYRYS010000052.1:0-22706 GCA_964428555.1 uncultured Spirochaetales bacterium
TGCATCACGCTGAGCAGCATCGGTATATTGAGATATCTGAAAATTCTGACAAAATGGACAACGGAAATTGCACCCCACAAAACCAGCAGATAGTATTTGACTTCCAGGATAAAAATGGTACAAGGGCTTTTTCTCTATGGGATCCATAGACAAGGCGCTGAGTTTACCGTAAAAGGGAAGGGATAACTCACCCTTATTATTCTCCCTTACACCGCATATTCCAGCCTTGCCCTCACTAATCACACAATTGTGCGGACAAAGGTAGCAGTGAACTTTATTATCTTCGCTTTTTTCATAAAACTGGGCATTCATAAATATACCTCACCAATTCTTATTTGAAGTCATGTATTGATGGAGTATTTCACTGTCCTTCAAATATCTTGGTTCTACATCTACCTCGAAGGGAAGATACTTGAGTGCAAAACTGCCTTTCTTGATCCAGATTCTAACCATCTTCAAACTTTCTCCTTCTTCAGTAACAAGATTCGGCAAATCTTCTGCGTATTCAATATCCCGCACAAGGAATTCGATGAACTCTGTATTATGACTAATAGGAGAGATGATAAGAACTACCTTTTCAGGGTCGTAGGGATGTTGCTTTGGAGTACCGGAATAGGGTACACAATGCTTGTAATAGTCCTTCTGCTTCTTATATTTCTCAATCTCATATATTGGTGCGGTTTCTAGATACTTTCGCATACTCATCGTAAATCCTCCTATTACCTCCTGTTATTCGCTGCGCATCTTCATTGGCTGTCCTGTTGATTCAATAACTGATAACCAGAGCGGATCCTCCGGAGAGATCTCTTTTCTCTTAGAAATAGCAATCTTTATCGGCACGTGGGTGAACTGATAGTTCCATCTTCCTACAATCATTCCGGTCTTTCCTGCCATAGCAGCATGTACAGCGTTCTGTGCAAGCTTTAGACAGAAGATTGCATCATTCGCATTTGCTGGTACGGAGCGGACCATATAGCTTGGATCAATGTACTTTACATTGACTTCCATTTTTTTGATATTCTTAAAATAGTTTTTAATTTCTTCTTTCAAAAACACCCCAATATCCATAAGTCTTCTATTTCCGGACGCATCGAATTCAGTATTCTGTTTTGCTACCAAGTCCTGTCCTGCTCCTTCAGCAACAACAATTACTGCATGTTTTCTCGTCTTCAGCCTTTGCTCAAGGTTCTCAAACAGCCCGTTCTTGCCTTCAAGCTCAAATGGTATTTCTGGTATCAGCACATAGTTGACTTCGTTCAAACCAAGCGCTGAGTTTGCAGCAATAAAGCCGGACATTCTGCCCATTACCTTCACAATACCAATGCCGTTGGGTGCACCGATTGCCTCAGTATGAGCGCCCTGTATCGCTTCTGCTGCAACAGAAAAGGCTGTCTCAAGGCCAAAAGTTTTTTCCACATAACTGATGTCATTATCAATTGTCTTTGGCACACCAATAATAGAAACATCAAGTCCGCGTCTGGTTACTTCTTCATATATTTTATGCGATCCCCGTAAGGTTCCGTCACCCCCTATTGTAAAGAGGATGTTGATGTTTTTCTCCTCCATTTTGTCGACAATAACCTTAATGTCCTGGTGGCCCCTGGAAGATCCAAGAATTGTTCCGCCCTTTGTATGAATTTCTTTTACCTGTTCAGGTGTAAGCTTCACGAAATCCATTTCGTAATCATCTACAAAACCTTGGTATCCATACTGGGCACCTAATATATTTTTCACCCCATAGCGGTAGTGGAGTGTCATAACAAGTGAACGGATAACATTATTGATACCAGGACACAGGCCGCCGCAGGTTACTATGGCTGCTGTAGTTTTTTTAGGATCAAAATGGATTTTGTGCCGAGGTCCGGCTTTTTCAAATGCAAGCGGTTTGCCATGTTCCTCGATCTGCTTCATTACGATTTCGCTATCAGTATGATACAGTACAGTTGCATCATCTTCTACATAGTTTGCTACATTGTCGCCATAGACTGTTGATAAGCCCAATGGAGACTCAATTTCTGTGCTCCCTATGCTTTCAATTTCTAGTTCTTCCGGTTTTGGTAAATCTTTTTCAATGTACATAGCTACTCTTTCTTTGGTAAGGATTTTATTTTACACCTGAACATAGCATATTTAATTTGCATAATACAGCGAAAAATTTATTTCAGATGATTCTTAATTGTATAACCGGTATGAAAATCTTGTCAAGAAAATCGCGTATATGATTCTCTTTCGTTTTCATTATTCCTGTTTCATCCTATTATCTGCGTTTTTATTGAGTGGACTATGTAGGAAGGTGTGAAACGAGGAATAATGTTGTCAAGAAAATCGCGTATATGATTCTCTTTCGCTCCGGTATTCCTGTTTTTTTTCCAGCAGTATAAGTATGGTATAGGTCTGGGAAGATGTCAGTGTTTATTCCGCTTTTTTAAATATCTTTTTCTGCAATTCACGTATAGAGTGGTTTTCTATGTAATCAGATAAGACTTGTTTCCCGTTATCTTCAAACCTGGTGAACTCTAAACCAATTACATTACCTCTTCGAACTACCTTACAATTCACAGCAACAATACTTGAACCGATGCGGAGCGAAGAGTTTTCGATAACATCTCCTTCCTTCAAATCTGCTGTGAGCCGAGGATTTGTTGGCTTAAAGCTTGCACCTTGGTTAGAAATATCTGAAATTACTCCGGTAACAAGGGAAAGACTTCCAGGCAGGGTGAAAACAAGCTCGAATCTATCAGTACTATCTGGAATAATCCTATCAGAGCTGCGGAGGTCATCAAGGCTTTGATACCTTCTGAATAATTCTATTATACGGAGAAGTTCCTGCTTGTCCTGGAGATTACTTGATAGCATGCCATTCACACCGAGAAAGCTAGCCTTCGCAGCCTCTTCCATAGGAAAATCCGCTCCCTTTAACAGGATAAATACACATTCCTCTTTCTTATGCTTATTTCTAATAAACTGGACCATTGGCTTCCAGTGGCGCGGAAAATCTTCACCACTGAACAATACCAACTCAGGTTGGATCTCATCAAGATTATCCAAAGCCTTCAACGGATTCTGATATTGTATCAATTCAAACCCGAGGGGGCGGAGGTGATAGGATAGATCAGTGCGGATTGAATCATCTTCCAATACTAGTAAGAGCTTCATTTATTCAGTACCTAAATTCCTAACCTGATAGTCGTATATTTCCCATATACCATCTCTTCTACGGAGATAATAGGTATATTCTTTGACTTCAGTGTAATCGTCGTATGCAAAACGTTCGATTACAGTTACAGTCCCCATTTCAGGTGTATATACAGTCTGCTGTATTTCAAAATTTGTTGGTATAAGCAGGATGTCATTACTCATACGCTGGGCTTGCAAATCCTGCCTGTATTCCCTCAGCATTTGCCTTCTCCCTTCTTCATTTAAGCGCTCATACCTGCGCCGTGCATCCGGGTTTTTCAGCATAAGGCTTTCCAAGTCAAGATACAGAAAAAAGCGCTGCCACTGTCCCCGCTGTCTTGCATTCAAAGTATACCGTACCACTTCATCCGGAGGCAGAGATGCTGCTTCCAGTATTTCTCCTGTTTCTTCATCAATCCGTGCTGCTACCATACTTGTTGCTGCTTCCGGTCTCACAGAAAGCATAATCTGGTTCGATTCAATCTGCTCATCAGGATTATTTTGGTAAAGATCCGGAAAAAAAACTGCCTTTACCACATACATTCCAGGCTGCTGTATGTCGACAAAGTCGTTCATATTTTCTATAAATGAGTATCTGTCTCCCGGTTCAAGCGCAATTTCTCTAAAAAATACTGGTTGATTCGTATTTCTTTCTATGATAAAGTTTTGCGCATGACTAACTGCACGGTTTGAAAGGGTACGCACCTCGAAGTCGAGATTGAATACCCGCATATCCGACAGTTTGAACCGGTATGTCTCAGTCGAGTTGTTTGCAATTTCAATTGAAATCCTAACAGGCGATCCTGGAAAATATACCTGCCTGTTGTAAAAACGGATAGATAAGTCTATCCCTTCCGGTACTGCAGCTGCTGAGAAAATGAGAATTATAGATAGTAGGCAAAAAATTATATATTTTTTCAAGGTTCCACTCCGTGTTTCCTCTTTATATTTCGGAAGGTAGGTATGATAACATTATTAAGAAATAAAATTCATGGCTTTCTCGCCAAATATAAGCCATATGCAGAAATAAAAAAAGAGCTAAAAAACAGGAACTACCGGTTTTCAGTGTACGGTATTCATGGGAGTTTCCTGAATTTTTTTGTATCTGATCTAAAACAATACCATGGAAAACCGTTTTTACTGGTATTTCCCAATGAGAAAGAAGCTGAATCTGCTTATAATGACCTGGCTGCTATGGACGAGTCAATTTCCTACTTTCCATGGTGGGGAACAGCTCCGTATAAAGGGCTCCATGCAAATGCAGGTGTATATGGAAGGCGTATCGATACCTTAGCTCAGCTTTCTGCCGGGTACAACGGAATTGTTATAACAAGTTTACGTGGGCTGCTTTCTCCGCTGCCTTCTCCTGAAACCTTGTCAGCTAAAACTCTGAAGATACAGCAGGGGATGAGTTTTGATCCTATTGAGATGGAGAGGATTCTTGTTGAATATGGGTATAACCGGGTTCCGCGGGTAACCGTTCGGAAGGAATTTGCACTCCGAGGCGAAGTGCTTGATATCTACCTTCCCGGTCAAGAACTTGCAACTCGAATTGTTTTTGAATTCGATGAGATTGAGTCTATCAAAATGTTCGACCCTGTAACTCAGAGTTCTGTCAAAAGCATTGAAAAATCAATTATTTATCCTGCCCGGGAAGTAATTTGGGATGAACCTCAAAAACACCGGCTGAAAGAGTACTTCTCCGGATTCGACAATCACCAGAATTGGATTAAAGCCTTCTTGGAAAAGATTGAAACCAGGGGAGAAGCAGATGGTGAAGAGATATTTTACCCTGCTGCTCTTTCAGAAACAGATTCAATTATGTCCTATCTACCTGAATATGCTTCTGTTCTCTTCATTGCGCCTGAGCGTCTGAAGCACCAATATGAAACACTGAAAACAGAGTACATGCGTTCTTACAGAGCAGCGCGGCAGACCATGCCTGCACCGGACCCAGACAAACTCCTCTTACCCTTTTACAACCTCGAAAAAAGGGCGCACAGAAGGCTGGATATTCGGGAAATTCGCAGTGTAAAGGAAGAGTCGAAAAGCTATACCCTGCAGACAGAACCTGGGCGCTCTTTCTTCGGCAATGTTCCTTATATGAAGGAAGAGCTGGGAACCTTACAAGATTCAGGGTACAGTATCTATGTTTTTTCAGAAAGTGAGGCTCAGGCATCCAGGATATCCTACTTACTGCAGGACTTTTCCGTAACCGTTTCTCCGGAACGCCTGTCATCCGGTTTTGTTTTCCCGGATGCAGAGATAATCGTAATTGAAGAGGCTGAGCTCTTTGGCAGAAGAAAACGTGTTGCTGCATCTGTAAAAAAAGCAAAGAGCAAAGCAATTGAATCTTTTATTGAATTAAATCCGGGAGACCATGTTGTTCACATTAACTATGGAATCGGTAAATTTCATGGAATTGAGAGAATAAAAGCCCTTGGTCAGGAACGGGATTATATCTCCCTTGAATATTCAGGGGAGGAGATGATCTATGTTCCTATAGAACAGGTAAACATGGTACAGCGGTATATCGGCTCTGGGGAAAATCCGCCACGGCTGGATAAAATCGGCGGAAAGAGCTGGGAAAAACGGAAAGGCCATGTAAAAAAATCTGTAGAAGACCTTGCAGAGAGGCTTATTGCCTTGTATTCAAAGCGGAAAAAGGCACAAGGCTTTGCATTTGCAGAAGAAAGTGACTGGCAGGTCTCTTTTGAAGCTGCATTTCCTTACGATGAAACTGAAGACCAGTTAAAGTGTATCAGCGATATTAAAGAAGACATGGAGTCTCCCCAGCCAATGGACAGGCTTATATGCGGAGATGTGGGATACGGTAAAACTGAAGTCTCAATGCGCGCAGCATTCAAAGCAGTTATGGCAGGAAAACAGGTTGCATATCTTGGACCTACTACGATTCTTGTGGAACAGCACTTTGAAAACTTTCAGGAGCGCTTCAAAGACTTCCCTGTACGAATACAAATGCTCTCACGTTTCGTGAAAAAGAAGCAGGCAACCCAAGCACTGGAAGCCCTTGCAAAAGGTGAAGTTGATATTATTATCGGGACACACCGTCTTTTATCAAAAGATGTTAAGTTCAAAGACCTTGGACTAATTATCGTTGATGAGGAGCAGCGCTTTGGAGTAAAAGACAAGGAAAGATTAAAGGAGTTAAAACACTCGGTTGACTCAATATCATTAAGCGCAACCCCAATACCGCGTACCCTGCATATGTCTCTGTTAAAAATACGCGATATGTCTGTATTAGAAACCCCGCCAAGCAATAGACGTCCAATTGAAACCTATATAGAAGAATTTGATGAACAGATTATCCGTGAAGCGGTGATCCGCGAAGTCGAACGGGGCGGCCAGGTCTATTACCTGCATAATAGGATTGAAACTCTGGATGATGTCGGCCGGTTCTTGGAAAAGATCTTTCCTGAGCTGATGATAGAAACAGCACACGGCAGAATGCCAGCATCAAAACTTGAAGATAAAATGCACCGGTTCATCCATGGGGGATTCCACGTTCTGGTTGCAACCACAATTATAGAGAACGGAATAGATATTCCGAATGTTAATACCATTATAATAGACAGAGCAGATATGTACGGAATTTCTCAGCTGTATCAGCTCCGCGGAAGAGTTGGAAGATCAGAACGCTTGGCATATGCATACCTTCTGTATCCGCAGGAGAAGGCGTTATCCGAAATTGCCATGAAACGGCTCCGGGTAATCTCAGACCACACCGAACTTGGATCAGGCTTCAAGGTTGCCCTAAAAGATCTGGAAGTACGCGGTGCAGGTAACCTCTTGGGAAGAGAACAGCACGGAGATATACTCTCAGTCGGATTTGACATGTACATCAAACTTCTTGATGAGGCAGTAAAGGATCTTACAAAGGAACAGCCTGAAGGACCGGAAGAAGTATACCTTGAACTCGATTATTCAGGATTCATTCCGGATTCCTTTATTTCAGATGCAACAGAAAAAATGGAGTTCTACAAAAAGATTGCTTCCATTTCTACAGAAGAAGAATCTGAGCGGATTATTGGAGAACTGGAGGATAAGTTCGGTCCATTGCCTCAGGAATTACAAAGCCTTATTGCACTCTCAGAAATCCGGGTCTTTTGTAGAAAGCTCTGGATTACTTCATTAAAGGAACGCGGCGGTAAGGTGAATATTGAATTCGGAAAAGTTTCCCACATTAGTGCAGATAAGGTAATGCGCCTCATTCAGGAAAGCGGGGGAAAAGTAAAGCTTGATCCTGCAAAACCGAATCAGCTGAAAATTGAAACAGGGTTAATTGGTTTAAAGGAAAAATCAGAATTTATTCGTGAAAAATTATCAACTCTCTTGTAGAATAGTAGTGGAGTGTATGGATGAAAAAAGACAATGTCGACCTAATATGCAGCATCGCTGAACTTGCAGGCATGTTTGAAAAGCAGACCACATTGCGGGGGTTTCTCCAAGAAGTAGTGGAAATGCTTTCAAAACACATGCGCTCAGAGGCGTGTTCAATATTTCTTTATGATAACGAAGCGGAAAAGCTCATATTAGAGGCAACAAAAGGACTGGATCAAAGCACGATCGGTGAGTTTACTCTAGATTATGGAGAAGGGATTACAGGAAAAGCATTAAAAGAACTCAGACCCATCCTTGAATCAGTCAGTAAGGAAAATCCTTCGTTCAAGTATGTTCCTGAAATAAAAGAAGATAAATACCATGCATTCCTCGCTGTTCCAATAATCCGCGGTCTTACCCGTGTAGGCGTAATAGTGCTTCAGCATTCCCAAAAAGGCTATTTCACAGACCACGATGCAAAGGCTATGCGTGCAATAGCTTCGCAGCTTGCTGCTACCCTTGAAAATGCAAAACTCCTGATGGAACTGCATCAGCGGGAAAAGCATAAAGAAAAACCCAGCCACGCAGCCCAAATGCCTACACGGATATCCGGCAGAGGAGAGGCGAACGGAATAGCTATCGGAAAAGCAGTAGTTCTCGGTAAGCGCTACGGCGATTTTCTTATTGCAGATGAACATACCGAATATAAGGACGGAACCGCGGCTTTTGATCAAGCTATTGTAAAAAGCAGGCTACAGCTTGAAGAGCTCCAGGAACAGATCGATTCGGATCTTTCAGATATTGCTTCGCTTATTTTTAGCACGCACCTGCTTATGCTCAAGGATGATGGGTTTTCCGGAGAAATGCGCAACAGAATCGAGTCTGGCGAAAAAGCATATAAAGCAATTATTGATGTTGTAAATGAGTATGTCCATGTCCTTTCTCATGTGGATAATCCGCGAATAAAAGAGAAAGCCCAGGATGTAAAAGATTTAGGACACCGCCTTTTGCGAAACCTTCAAATAGATGAGATAAAAGACGGAGACTATTCCGGGCAGATAGTTGTTGCTCAAGATCTGCTTCCCTCGGAAATGATAAAAATACTGGCACAGCATGCTGAAGGTATCCTGCTTTTTGGCGGAGGAGCAACTGCCCATGTTTCTATTCTCGCCAAATCTCTGAGTATTCCATTCATTATGACTGAAGATCCGGCTTTCTTTCATATTCAAAGCGAGATGGACTTAATCCTGGATTCAAGGCAGAATAATATCTTTATTGAGCCGGATGCTAAAATTATCACACAATTTGAGAATATAATTGAAGCAGAAAAATCGCTTTGTCTTGAAGAGGCAGATACAGAATCTGAAACATATACAGAAGACGGTATTCGTATTAACATCCTTGCAAACATCAATCTTCTTTCAGATCTTAGCTCTGCAAAGCAAACCCATGCAGAAGGGGTAGGCTTGTACAGAAGCGAATTTCCTTTTCTGGTTAGAAATGACTTTCCCTCTGAAGAGGAGCAGCTTAAGGTATATAAAAAGATTTATGATGAATCCAAAAACAAGGAAGTGACTCTTCGCACATTGGATATAGGGGGAGATAAATTCCTTTCCTATATGTCTGCAAATCAGGAATCCAATCCGTTTCTCGGCCTCCGCGCAATACGGTTTTCGTTGAAAAATAAAAACATATTCTCTCAACAGCTTCGCGCAATGCTCAGAGCAGGGGCAGGAACCGAGCTGAGGATACTTTTCCCGCTCATCTCATCTTTAGATGACTTCCTAGAAGCTAAAGAAGTTGTCTTCGATTCTATTGCCTTACTTGGTATGGAAGGTATAACCCATAACAGTGCTCCAAAGCTTGGTGCAATGATAGAGCTTCCTTCTGCAGTAGAAGTAGCTGAAGACCTTGCAAAAGAAGCAGACTTCCTATCCATTGGTACAAACGATCTTATTCAGTATTTTCTCGGTGTAGACCGTACCAATGAACAGGTTTCCGGAATGTATTTAGCTCATCATCCTGCTATCTACCGTGCCTTATACAGATTTGCACAGACAGCACTTCCTATAACACAAGATATTTCTGTATGCGGAAATATAGCTGCGGACCCCTATATGCTCGCATTTTTCATCGGAATCGGTATAAAAAAGTTCAGCGTAGACCCAAAAGTATTACCATCAGTACAAAGGGCCATACAAAAAATAAACAGTTTGGAAGCAGCAGGTTTATCCAAACGGCTAATGGCAGCCCGCAGACTTGAAGACGTTCAATCCGTGCTTGAACAGTTAACTGACCTCCAAAAAGGGAAGGTTCATGGATAACTATCATAAGATTGAGACTGAAGCAGAAGCGCATATAACTCTGGGTAATCTTTTACGAAAAAAACGCGGTGCCAACGATGAAAATCGAGTAGCAGAAATAGTCAATTCCAATAGATCAATCAAAGATAAAATCCGCCTTATCCAGGCAGTAGATGCTAAAGCCCAAGGGGGTTCTGCTAAGCCCCAAAAGAACGAGACCCCTGTTTATGAGAAAAACCGGTATAGGATTAAACTCCCGGTAACTGCAGCAGGATTTTTTGAATATCTCTTTAAGGAATATAAACAGATTAAGGATTTCGGGAAAAAATCTCATATTTATTCTACTAGGCTGTTTCCGCCAAAGGTGCAGCTCAACCCGGAGGTAATCAGTTTTCTGACAGGGTATATACAGAAAACCGCGTTGGACTTGCTTCCCCTATTGGAAGAGGTCCATAACATAGGGTGGAGGCACTTAACAAAACGTCAATACAATCTTGTAGGATTGTTTTATAAACTCGTTCATAAAATTGCATATAAACAGTTCCAGCTCTTATCTGTAAAGGATCGGAATATTATTGAATCCCTTAAAACGATTGAAAACACCTTTCTTGTGCTCCATTCACATGATTCTCTTATTCCGGATCTAATCCGTTCTCTGCAGATCTACCTGGAAAAGTCTGAAAATGATGATTTTGCACAAATGGCTGTAACAGGATTTGTTGAACGTATTCTAAAAAAAGATGTAACAGTTCCCTGTTTCTATTATTTTATCCAAGGCTGTAACTTAATTAAGTACCGTAAATATCTCGAGCTCCATAACATGATAAAAAAAGAGGCAGGGCAGGTAATTAATACTGACGATTTCGAGTGCTCCCCAGCAATAAAAGCTGAAATACGCCAATTCTACACAAATATTATTGACAAGCTGGAAGCTCTGGAAAAAAAGAACAAAATGCTATGAAAGAATACCTGCCCAGTGGGGAGGATAAGGAAGTTATTTTCGAGAAACTTGGGGAATTCTATACGATTGCCTCTCCTAAAAAAGAGACTGACTTTGAAAGGGAGAAGGAAAACATCATCCTCTTCACTCAAAATATTCTTGAATATATTCTCACAGTTTTTTCACCGTTTCTTCTGGGATATACAGAATTTATGGAAG
The DNA here is from genome assembly GCA_964428555.1 of uncultured Spirochaetales bacterium. Taxonomy (GTDB): domain Bacteria; phylum Spirochaetota; class Spirochaetia; order CAYRYS01; family CAYRYS01; genus CAYRYS01. Next base: position 10,981 of record CAYRYS010000052.1, read on the forward strand.
TTGGAAATGCAGCAATGTTTACAAACCAATTCTTCCATGTGGAAATGTCCAGGCTTAAACTTCTTCAGGGAAAGTTTGAGAGGATTGCTTTTAATCTACCCGGTTTTCCAAGGAAACGCTACTTAACCCTCAAAGCAGCAAATAAAGGAGCAATTGAAATTGAGGCAGACGCTCTGCAAATTACTGCAGAAATTGTCGATGTACTGATAGCAATTGCAGAAAAGCTACAAACCGTACTACAGGAACAGGCAGCCTATACAGAAGAATCAGATGGAATATCTCCCCTTGATCCGATAGTGCTGCAAGGCAAAGAGTTTGTCATCCCTCATAAAGACAGAATTATATCAGGTCCCCACCAGTATCTGCGGAACAAACGGCCTGAAACCGTTATCCGCAATATTATTACGCTCTTCTATCTCACTGCTGCCTATTTCTATAATCCGAAAGTCTTGAGCCTTCTCGGAAAAGAAAGCAGCATTGACTACGAAATACGCACAGCTCTTCAGTCACTGGAACGGCTTGCTCCTGAGGATGTCTATAATTCGGTACACGATAGAATCTCTCTCGTACTTTAGCTCTCATCTTTTTCCAAACTACCCATAATCCGGATAATACAATTTTCAAACTGCTGCGGCTGCACAGACAGGGTGTTTCCTTTTTCCGCGGTTTTCTTTTTCTCCAAAACCAGAAAAATATGGTCAGGAAGGAGACGGCGGAAAAGGCCGGTAATATACTGTATCCAGGAAGGACTTTTTTCTAATGTATCAATAACCAAACAGTCAATCCGGTTATTCTTAATTATGTACATTGCTGTATATATATTATCAGCATGGAGGATATGCATTCCCTGTGCTTTCAGCCGTTTTAACACCCGCTTTTTGGAACCATAAACTTCGGAATAAAAAAGGAAACTCCCTTCTAAATTTTGGCCATCCTTCGCGCGATTCTCTGTAGTACCACTTTTTTGCTGCCCTATGTCAGTGTGCAGTATTTCCAGCACAATATCTATCTGTTTATCCAAGGGCATTGTTTGTGTTACTTGGGCTTCATACTCCTTTCGCATAGGTTCGCTGCTGTTTATCTGTTTCAGGAGTCTTCCGAAAATAATATGCTTTTCCCCAATGGTTAAGTTCTTTAATTCCATAGCCTTTACCCAGAATAATACAAAGCACTCTGCTTGAATAGATCATCTGTTATTTATTATTATAAGCACTTATGGATAATCATATTAAGAGTTTTGTAAAACGCGCAAGCAGAATGAGTAAAGGGCAGCAAAGAGGATATGAAAAGGTATTTCCCGAATATGAAATACCTTACAATACCCAGGGCATAGACTTTTTACAAGAATTCGGCAATACCAATCCTGTTATTATTGAAATAGGGTTTGGTATGGGCGGGCCGACACTTGAAATTGCCAAGGGGTTCCCGGAAACAAATTTTATCGGAATAGAAGTCCACAAACCGGGAATCGGAAAACTTGCGTCTGATATCCAGGAGCAAAACATAAAAAACCTCCGCATTATAGAAGGGGATGCTGTCTCAGTATTTCAGCACATGCTCCCTGGAAATTCCTTGGCTGGTATTCATGTGTTCTTTCCTGACCCGTGGCCGAAAAAGAAACACCATAAAAGAAGGCTCTTACAGCCTGAGTTTGTTTCATTAGCAGCAGAGAGGCTCATTAATAAGACTGGATACCTCTATGCTGCAACAGACTGGGAAGACTATGCACATCATATTCTAAAAGTTTTCCAAGCCGAGCCATTACTCGAAAACACATGCGCAGGATTCTCAGAGCGCAAGCCTTGGCGCCCTGAAACCAAATTCGAAAAGCGCGGAATGAACAGAAGCCATCCGATTTTTGATATTTTTTTTGTAAAATCCGAGTAATCCTGCTTTCATCTTATACAGGCATTCTATCCTCTTGAATTTTTTTTAAAAACAGCATATATATAGATTTATGGTGCATAAAAATACAACAGAGGATTATATGAAGAAAAAGAACTTTTTTGAAGCTTACACACCGTATATTGAAAAGAAATCCAAAATACCTACTTGGCTGTACGAAAAATATAATGTAAAGCGCGGTCTTAGAAATATAGACGGAACCGGTGTTCTTGTGGGACTCACAGAGATCGGTGAAGTACACGGCTATATCTTAGATGAGGGCGAAAAAGTGCCACGGAAAGGGCGCCTTTTATACAGAGGCATAAACATTAATGAAATTGTGGACGGTTTTCAAAGAGACAGGCGGTTTGGTTTCGAAGAAACGACGTATCTTCTTCTTTTCAGTGAGCTGCCCACAAAACAATATTTAATCGAATACGCTCAAGCTTTAGGGGAAAAACGGTCTCTCCCTGATAACTTCACTGAAGATATGATACTCAAGGCACCGAGTCCGAATATTATGAACAAGCTTGCCCGCGCTGTACTTGCACTGTATTCTTATGATGAGGATCCGGAAGCCCTAACAATAAGAAATATATTGCGCCAAAGCGTGGAGATAATTGCTCGGTTTCCAATTCTGGTTGCATATGCATACCAGGCTAAGCGCCACTACTATGAAGGAGACAGCCTATTCCTCCATGCGCCTGACCCCGACCTCTCTACTGCTGAAAACTTTCTTCAAATGATCCGGCCTGATAAAAAATACACTGCATTGGAAGCTGAAATGCTTGATCTGGCATTTGTTCTCCATGCAGAACATGGGGGTGGTAATAACTCCGCCTTTTCGATCCATGTTGTTTCATCATCAAACACTGATACGTATTCTGCTATTGCTGCTGCTATTGGTTCCCTCAAAGGGGGAAAACACGGCGGCGCTAATATTAAGGTAATGGAGATGATGGAAGATATTAAAGAGAACGTTTCCGATTGGGCGAACGAGGATGAAGTTCGGGATTATCTGAAAAAGATCCTGAAAAAAAAGGCTTTTGACAAATCCGGACTGATATACGGACTGGGGCACGCAGTGTATACTTTATCAGACCCCCGTGCTGTACTGATGAAGCAAAAAGCAGCAACACTTGCCCGCGCCGCAGGATCTGAAAATGAATATAATCTCTATACTATAATTGAAAGGGTAGCTCCTGATGTGTTCAGAGAAGTAAAAAAGACAGATAAGCCTATTTGCGTAAATGTTGATTTTTATTCAGGTTTTGTATACCGTATGCTCAATATTCCAAAAGAGCTGTATACTCCGCTTTTTGCTATTGCCCGTGTATCGAGTTGGTGCGCCCATAGGATCGAAGAGCTGGTAAGCGGAGGGAAGATTATCCGCCCTGCCTACAAATCTGTGAAATCCAGAAGGCCCTACGTAGAACTCGGAAAACGCACTGGGGAAGAATAATCGTTGTTCCGCAAATCGATTAATAGTAAGGCGGCAGAAACTCACATATACTGCTTTTTTTAAAAAAACGGCTGCCAAAGCTTTTGCCTCGGCAGCCTTATTGTTTTACAGAATACTGTATTTAGTCTTCCTTCTCAGCTTCTGCTTTCGCTTTTGCTATTACCTCTTCAGCAATCTTACCGCTAATCGGCGCATAGTGGCTGAACTCAGCCTCGAAAGAGCCGGTACCTGAGGTGATAGACCGAAGGTCAATAGAATAGCGCTGGAGCTCTGCCTGGGGTACTTGAGCCTTTACTTCCTGAATACCGCCGCCCATGTTCTCCTGTCCAAGCACACGTCCGCGCTTAGAACTTAAGTCAGAAAGAACATCGCCGAGGTATTGATCATCAATAAAAACCTCAAGGTCCATGACTGGTTCAAGGAGTACTGCGCCGGCTTTCTGCATTGCGTCTCTGAATGCGCCCCGTGCTGCAATCTTAAATGCCATTTCAGATGAGTCTACAGGATGCTCTTTACCGTCAACAACGGTTGAACGGACATCTACAACCGGATAACCGGCAACCACGCCTTCATCCATTGCCTCAAGCACGCCTTTTTCAACACCCGGGATATAGCCTTTTGAAATTGACCCGCCGTGTATCGCGTTTACAAAATCAAACTGCTCGCCCCTCTGGAGGGGTTCGATATTCAGTACGACCCGTCCGAACTGTCCGTGGCCGCCTGACTGCTTTTTATGGGTATATTCAGCGCCTGAAGGCTTGGTAATTGTCTCTCTGTAGGGAATCTTCGGCACTTTGGTTTCCATTTCAATCTTCTGGTGGTCACGGATTTTATCCAGAATCATATTCAGATGCAGCTCGCCCATGCCGGAGATAACTGTTTCCTTTGTTTCCTTGTTAAAGTCAATAGTAAAGGTTAAATCTTCCTCAGCAGCTCTCTGGAGCATCTGGTTCAGCTTATCTTCATCCTTTTTGGATGTAGCTGAAATAGCAACAGAATGAACAGGCTGGGGGAGTTTGAGTGACTTCATGTGGAAGGTACAGTCCTCAGCACACAAGGTGTCATTTGTTTCCGCTACTGCCATTTTTGCGAGAATCCCGATGTCCCCTGCAACAAGCTCTTTCACGTCTTCAAGCTTCTTTCCGACAGCTCGGTAAATCTTGCTGATCTTTTCCTTTTTATCAGACCGCGCATTAAAAACTTCCATGTCTGTATGGAGTTTCCCTGAGATTACCTTGGTAAATGACAATTTACCGGAGAACTGATCAATTGATGTTTTAAAAACAAGGGCTGCAAGGTCGCCTTCAGGATCAATTTTTACAGAAATCTCTTCGCCGTCGTCCTTTTCAGCAGGTTCCTGCTGCCCGAGAGGGGCAGGACCGTCGTTAGCGACAAAATGCATGAGCGGCGTAATTCCGCTTCCCTGTTCAGCAGCGCCGCAGAGCACAGGAACAAGGGTATTGTTCTTAAAACCGGTTAACAGACCGGTCTTAATGTCCTCTGCAGAGAGCTCGCCTTCTTCCAGATACTTTTCTACAAGCTCTTCAACGCCTTCTGCTGCGGATTCATCGAGAATCGGCTTGTATTCATCGATAATTGCCTGTATTTCGTCTGTGATCTCTGTTTCTTTTTCTTTTGTTCCGAATCCTGGTGCAAGGTATGCCTTTTGTTCAATAAGGTCTACTACACCCTTAAAATCCGCTCCGTTTCCAAAGGGCACACAAATCGGAACAAATGTAGCGTCAAACTTTTCACTCAGGTCAGATAATACGGTTGAATAATCTGCCCTGTCTTCGTCCATTTTATTGATGAATGCAATACGCGGCATGTTTCTTTGATTCAGTCTGCGCCAAACCTTAATTGTTTCGATTTGTACGCCGGCTTTTCCGCCTAATACAACAACAGCGGATTCTGCTGACCGAAATGCAGCTACAACTTCACCAACAAAATCGGAGGAACCTGGAGTATCTAGCATGTTTACAAGCTTTTCTTCCCAGTTCACGTATGAAAGACTGGCGTGCACTGATATACCACGTTCAACTTCTTCTTCATGGTAATCGCTCACTGTCTTTCCAGAGGCAACGGTTTCCGGTTTTGCTATCTGACCCCCGTTGAAAAGGATTTGCTCTACAAGTGTAGTCTTTCCTGTGCTGCCGTGTCCGGCAAATGCGATATTTCTGATTGCGTCAGAGGTGATGGCCATAATATCTCCTTTTCTGTGGAATCATATGTATTGATGTGATTATAACACGATAGCCTCACTATCAGCAGTTGTCAAGAAATTTCTTCCTGCAAAGCAGATCGCAGCACTCCCTTATGCTTCCGCTTTTTTCGCAAAATGTGAAAATTCCATTGAGAATGTTCCCCGTCCCTGGGTAATACTTCTCAAAGAAGTGGTGTATCCGAACATCTTTGCTAAGGGTGCTTCAGCGCGAACGTGTTCTACAGCCTGCCTTGAGTCAATGGAATGCACAATTCCTGAGCGTGAAGTAAAATTACTGATTACATCTCCCACATATTCTGTTGGTACGATTATATCAACCTGCATAATCGGCTCAAGAAGTACAGGATCCGCCTGTCTGCAGGCATTATCAAACCCGATTGACGCAGCTGCCTCAAAAGCAAAAGAGGTTGATGTCAATTCTGAATACTTCATATCAACCAAGGTTGCCTTAATATCGATTACCGGGTAGCCGTATTGAATACCCGAAGAAAATGAAGACTCTATTCCCTGTTTCACTGCATCGTAGATTTCCTGGGGGATATTCGGATTGTTCACTTCGCAGATATACTCATTTCCTTTACCCCGTTCCTGGCTTTCCACCTTCAGAGTAAGGTTTGCGGTATTCTCTTTTCCGGCAAACATGCGCTGATACTTTTCTGTATGGGTAACAGCAGAGGTAATGGATTCTCTGTATGTAACCTGGGGATTCCCGATTTTCGCGTCAATCTTAAAGTCTTCAATCATCCTGGTAACAAGGACTTCCAGATGGAGCTCTCCCATTCCGCTGATAATCAGCTGACCGGTTTCTTCATCTTCCTTATGGGTAAAGGTCGGGTCCTCAAGCTCTAATGTGGATAATACCTTTTTCAGTTTTTCCATATCTGACATTGACTTCGGTTCAATTGCAACAGAAATAACCGGAGTAGGGAAATTCATGGTTTCAAGAAGAACAGGATGGGAATCAGAACCAACCGTGTCTCCTGTCTGGGAAAACTTCATTCCAATAATTACACCGATATCCCCTGCCTGGAGAGTGTCCAATGGCTCTGAGCGGTTCGCGTGCATCCGCAGAATCCTGTTCACCCGTTCTTTCTTCTTTTTGTTCAAATTCTGAACAGCAGAACCAGCTTTCAGCTTTCCTGAATACATTCTGATAAACGAAAGCGCCCCCATCTCCCGGTCTGCCTGGATCTTGAAAATAAGCCCAAGCGGAGGACCTGCGGGATTATGAGAAAGCTGTACTGTTTCCTCTGACTTCGCGTGAGTACCGAATACAGGTGGCATTTCCTCCGGTCCGGGCAGATACATGAGAATACTGTTTAAAACAGGCTGCACACCGATGTTCTTCAAAGAAGAACCGCACATAACAGCAACAATGTCCTGGTTCAAAGTCTGCTCACGGACTGCCTTGTTCAGAAGCTCATCAGGGACCTCTGCTCCTTCAAGGTAGAGCTCTGTTATCTCATCCGAGTTTTCAGAGAGTATATCGATCATCTTCTCACGCCATTCTTCAGCCAATTTCTTGTATGAGTCCCGGATCTCCTTTTGCTCATAGGTCTGTCCATAGTCATCTTGGTTCCAGTGGATCTCTGTCATAGACATAAGGTCTATAACACCCTCGAACTCAGACTCTTTGCCAATCGGGATCTGCAGCGCGCATGGAGTTGCTTTTAGTTTTTCCCGTATTTCATCGAGAACACGATAGAAATCTGCGCCTATGCGGTCCATTTTATTCACATATACCATTTTCGGAATCTTGTACCCGTCAGCCTGGTGCCAGACAGTCTCTGACTGGGGTTCAACACCGCCGACAGCGCAAAAGATCGCGATTGCTCCATCTAACACCCTGAGTGAACGCTCTACCTCTGCGGTAAAGTCCACATGTCCCGGGGTATCAATAATGTTTATCTGTGCGTCCTTCCAAAAACAGGTAGTCGCTGCACTGGTGATGGTAATTCCCCGGTCCTGTTCCTGGGTCATCCAGTCCATGGTTGCCTCACCGCTGTCAACCTCTCCAATCCTGTGGCTTTTCCCTGTATAATAGAGAATTCGCTCTGTAGTGGTAGTTTTTCCGGCGTCAATATGCGCCATAATTCCTATATTTCTAATTTTTCTTGTTGCCATGTATTACTCCCGGATGCATAGTATCATAAAGCATATAATACGGAAAAGGGGGCTTGTATTTCAACTCATCATACAAAGCTTTTACAAATAATCACGTGGTTTCTCATCCTGGTTCTGCCGGTTTTCTCCTATGCAGACCAAAGAGATGCCCGAATACAGACACTTCAAAACGCGCTTGTATCCAGTCCCCTGGAAGAAGAAGCCCTCTCACAGGCAGCAGGTGAACACGCAGAATACCTAAGCAGAATGGGCCGTCTTTCCCACATAGGCAGATACGGAGAACATGCTGACCTGAGAATACGGGATGCAGGAAGTACAGGGATACGGGTAACGGAGATTATCGGATACGGAGAGGACCTTGAAGATGTCATTTCCGCGTGGATGGACAGCCGGGACCATAGGGCAGCACTGGAAAACCCCAGATGGACCAGATACGGATTTGGCCAAGCACAAACAGAGGAGGGCAGCATATTTGTGGTGCTTTTCCGGTACACCCCCTTTAGAGATCTCGAAATTGAGCGGAAAAGTACTCAGCTTGTAATTACCGGAAGATGCACAGAAGAGATACTTCCTGTTATACAAATCAGTACCACTGCTTTTCCAATTCGATTGGATGATGACCGGTCCTTTTCCTTTGCAGTTCCTGAGCACAGAGTGCGTGCCTGCTTTGACCTTGGTGTACAAAATATCGGAAATGTGGAAATAACTGACAGAATCTGCTGGTAAACAGGGGAGGAGTGCATAAAAAAGCTCCAAGGTGTAAAAACCAAGGAGCTTGACTTGTGTGGGCGGTACTGGGCTCGAACCAGTGACCCCCTGCTTGTAAGGCAGGTGCTCTCCCAACTGAGCTAACCGCCCGTTGCGTTATGGAAAATACCATAAGCCCTGTATTTGGTCAATAGATTTCCGCAAAAAAAACTCAGTTTTTTACACTCTAGAGAAATAGAAAGGAAACCTGCGGTACAATTTATATTCGGACAATGTACAGCTTCCTTGACTATAGAAAACGGCTGCCAGAGTATCACAGAATAAATTCAAACCGTTTTTCTAATTCATGCTGCAGCGCTTGTGTGTTTCTGCAGGAGTGAATTAAAGGTCTATGATAACTTTCATTGCTTCATCTCCAGCATTTTCAATGAACTTGTAGGCTTGGATATAATCATCAAATTTGAACCTTGTGGTAATAAGCGTATCTGTCTGGATCTTATTTTCTGAAAGCAGGCGTATCGCGGTTTTATAATCATCCTCCAGATACATAAGTGTACCAGTAATTTGCAGCTCCCTGTCCTGTAGGAGTCCAAGGTCAACTTCAGGTTTTTCTCCAAACACACCGATAATTATAATATCACCGCCTTTTCTGGAGAGTGTGATTGCTTGGTCAATGGTAGGCTGAACTCCTACTGCTTCGAATATGACATCCATTTTATCTGGGCTGAATACTTTTTGAACTTCTCCTGCTAAATCCAATTCCTTCGGGTTTACCGGATAATCGATTCCGCAGGAAGAGGCGAGGGTAAGCCTGAAATCTGAGAGGTCTGTGATCATTACAGTTTCCGCGCCAAAGGCTTTTGCAGCCTGGGCTGTCAAGTTTCCTATTGTACCAGCGCCAAGTACGAGGACTTTTTTGTTTTGTATGTTCCCATAGCGCCTTATCGCGTGGACAGCCACAGCAAGGGGTTCTGTTAAAGCAGCAGTGTCAAGGTTTAAGGATTCGGGAATATAATGTATTTTCTCAACATGTACACAAAAGTATTCAGAAGCCGCGCCAGTCGTCTGAAAACCCATGACTTTCAGGCTTTCACAGACATTGTACCTCCCTGTTCTGCATTGGTAACAGGTTCCGCATACAACCTGTGGCTGTATTGTTACCTTGTCCCCTGGTTTTATACCGGTCACCTCGCTGCCGACAGCCTCCACAATTCCTGACACCTCGTGGCCCTGAACTACCGGATAGCTGGTGTAGGGGTGTTTTCCATGGTATACATGCACATCTGAACCGCATACACCGATACGCTGAATTTTCACCAGGACATCTTCATCACCAGGAGCCGGGACAGGAACATTCCTATACTCAATTACACCTGGAGCGCTCATCACTGCCTGCTTCATTTCAATCAGACTCATCATAATCCCCCTTTGATAATTAGTATATTATCCTATAAACAAGATGAAAAAGTCAAATTAATAATACAATAATCGAAATTAATAGATTAGTTCTTGATAAAGGCGAGCAAATATTTATGGAGACGGGTGTCATTGGTAATCTCAGGGTGAAAGGTCGCTCCAAGCACATTGTCCCGCTGAATTACAACCGGTTCTTTTTCAAACTCAGCAAGAACTCTGACCTTTGAACCAATGCGGTGTACCTGAGGAGCGCGGATAAAAACCCCGCGTATGGGATGGTCGTCAAAACCCTGTATTTTGATGTCAGCTTCAAAGCTTTCGATCTGCCTGCCATATGCATTGCGTTCAATGGTAATATCCAAAACACCGAGGCGGTATTGATCAGAACCCACAATCTCTGATGCAAGGAGTATGATCCCCGCACAGGTGCCGAATACCGGCATACCACCATCAATTCTTTCTTTGAGAAAGTCGAGCATATTATACCTGACCAGGAGTTTACCAATTGTTGTACTCTCGCCCCCTGGGATAATCAGCCCGTCCACAGATTCCATTTCAGCTTTAGAACGTACAAGAACCGCATCCGCACCAAGGCGTTCAAGCACTGCAAGGTGACGCGAAAAGCCTCCCTGCAGCGCGAGTACTCCGATTTTTGCCATAGTTTTTACCAGCCCCGAAGCGCAAGTCTCTGCTCATCAGTGAGCTCAGTTACATTCAGCCCGGGCATGGATTCACCCAGATCTGTGGAAATCTCAGCAAGCTTTGCAGGGTCATTGTAATAGGTTGCTGCCTCAACAATCGCTTTCGCGTGGCGGGCAGGGTTCTTTGACTTAAAGATACCGGAACCAACGAATACCGCCTGGGCACCGAGGTGCATCATGAGCGCAGCATCTGCAGGAGTTGCAATTCCGCCAGCTGAAAAATTCGGTACCGGAAGTTTTCCTGTACGCGCAACCTCAACTACAAGGTCATAGGGCGCGCCGAGGTTCTTTGCCTCATTCATCAGCTCTTCCTCAGGCATGTTCTGCAGCTTCCGGATGCCGTCCATAACAGTACGCATGTGCCTTACTGCCTCAACTACATTTCCAGTACCTGCTTCACCTTTTGTACGGATCATTGCAGCGCCTTCACCAATCCTGCGCAATGCTTCACCCAAATCGCGGCAACCGCACACAAAGGGCACCTTAAAATCGTGCTTATTTACGTGATACGTATGGTCAGCAGGGGTGAGTACTTCGCTTTCATCAATAAAGTCCACACCAAGTGCTTCCAGAATCCGTGCTTCAGTAAAATGCCCGATCCTGCACTTTGCCATAACAGGAATACTTACTGCCTTTTCAATTTCCTTGATAATCTTCGGATCAGTCATCCTGGCAACACCGCCTTGGACACGGATGTCCGCAGGTACACGCTCCAAGGCCATTACAGCACATGCGCCTGCCTCTTCAGCAATTTTTGCCTGCTCAGGACTGGTTACATCCATAATAACTCCGCCCTTAAGCATTTCAGCTAATCCTATCTTGTTTCTCCAGGTTGATTTTTGTCTTTCAGACCAGAGTGTTTCGCTCATATTATTCCACCATTATCGTTAAATTTTTATTTTCTAGGCATAAGGTACTGCATTTTCTTGAGAATGAAAAGCCTATTCCTCCATCAATTACAGCATATCAGATACCAGTAAATTTTGATGATCTCAGGTCCTAACTTTTTTCATGGTAAAGACAGGGTGCTTGAATAAAAAACTAAAGGATTAGCCTCATGGTAGAGGCTGCTGAGACCGGAAACTAGGTTCCCAGAGCTCACAGAGTAGGAAGAAATAACTTCTAATAATTGCTTATAAAACGTAAACTGGATATACTGTTATTTATGAAAAATGACCGTTTTATTCACAAGCATGGCTATAGAGTT
>CAYRYS010000053.1:0-22697 GCA_964428555.1 uncultured Spirochaetales bacterium
AATATCTTCCATATCAAAAATCTTTTCACCAATCAATTCCAGCTTTTTTTCATCAGCAATAGCGCCTGCTACATTTTTCTTAGCCTCAATAAGCTGTTCATTCATGTCAATAATAATTTGGTTCAGTACCTTTTGCGGGTCTTCAGCCTTGCTTATGAGATCATTAATATTAGATTTTACTACCCTTTTGAATCTATCAAAAAGTCCCATGAAACGCCTCCTTATTTATTCCGATACTTGGATAATACTGGATAGTGCTGTGCCAGAGCAAGACTGATCGCATCTAGTGATGCCTGGAATTCCTCTAAATCCATTGTGTCCCCTTCCAGGGTATCTAGGATTACTACATTGCCACCTTCCAGCGCATATGCACCGTGTACCATGTCAGATGCGTTTAAGGTTAGCAGTTGTTCGAAAAACTCTTCATTCTTTTCTCCTGGTACATCCATAACCTTAATCCGGAGAACGATGAGAGGGTCTTCAGCCATTACAATGAGGTTTTCAATGCCCTTTTCTTCATCAGTTATTACCCACGTTGTTTCATCTACGTTCTCGTAAGACAGCGAAAGGTTTATCATATAACCTTCAAGCTTCTCAGAGTTTGTCATACTTTCCTCCTGTGTGTTCTTTTCTATTAACCAAGAAAAACCTGACCGGAGTTGTCTATTGCAAGAATTGTCTTGCATTCAGAACAGCGGAAACGTCCAGGTTTTGTCGCTTTTAGTTTTTTTGAACAGATCGGACATTTAAAAATCTTTGGAAAAATGTTCGATTTTCCAGAATCGCCGTTTTGATTAAAATATTCAATTGCTTCTTCCAGGTTGTCCTTGATATTAAAGAATTGGGAAAATCCGAGAAGCTGAAATACCTCATACACTTTCGGCTGAATTTCCAAAAGAACCAGGTCTCCCCCTCTCGGCTTTACTGCTTTGAGAAAGGCGGTGAAAGAACCGATACCAGTACTGGATACATAATTAAGACCGCCACAATGGAAGATTAATCGTGTGAAGCCGGACTCGACAGCGCGGTTAACTCTTTTCTGGAAGAAATTAGAATTATATGTATCAATGTATCCTGTGAGAAAAAGCACGAGACACCCTTCTACAGAGTCTACTTTCTGAAGGCGTATCTTTAAGCTGTCATCTTTTTCATCGTCAAATCCAGGCACAATGTCGTTATTATTCATGATTCCCCTTTGTGAATAGAAGTTATTTATTTTTAGTTCATAATTGCCCAAGTATGACTATTTTTATCTTATTCGGCAAGCCCAGCTTTGTCAAATAATTCCTGAAAAAAATTAAATAACCATACCTTGGTCAATTGCTATTATTGCTCCATTATACAAGCCGTTCTTCTGTAATAGTATATCCTTAATACATATGTCGGCAAGTTCTTTTGGGTTAATAAAGGAATTAATCCCGAAAGTTTTACAGATTTTTTCTTTATCCTGCTCTGTATAGTATTCTGTTTCTACAAAGCCCGGACATACTATATTACAGGAAATACCGTATTTTGCATATTCCCTTGCCACAGATTTCACAATAACATTAAGAGCAGTTTTTGCAGCAGTGTATGCAGTAGTAGTTTTTACCGCTTTACACTGATCAGTTCCGGTTCCTCCGAACAATAGAATCCTGCCAAACTGCTTTTCCTGCATGTGCGGCAATACCGAGGATATCAAAGCTCCCGGTAAGGCTGTGTTTAATGCACTCATCTGGTCCCAATCTGAAGGATCTGTATTGTGCAGCTTCTTTTGTATGAACGGACCAAATGAAACAATGAGAATTTCTACTGGCAGCAGCTCTGTAGCAGCCTGTACCCATTGAACTGCTGTATTGCATTGTATCAGTTTTCCGGAAGAGTGCTTATTGAATTTTTTCAGCTCCTCTACAGTGTGCAGAAGTTTTTCTTTATCATTTCCTCCGGTAATCTGAATCCTGCATTTGCTTTTTGCCAGAGAAAGAGCTAATTCCCTGCCGATCCCTCCTGAGCCGCCAATAATTAAAGCACTATAACCGGACATTTCAGGAATATTTGATTTTTGCTTATGCATCACCTATTCAATTCTATAGAAATCCGAGAAATTTTCCACTATTTTTCTTACTTTTAGTGGGGAAATGTCTGTATTTCTGTTCTTTATTTCTATGGATCAAGGCACCTCTTTTCCTGAAACAAAAGAGTACTCTTGACCTCTGCCGGGATTCAGCCTAATATTTGTATAGACACTGTCAAAAGTGCGGTGTGAAGGAGAAACTAATATGAAAAAGTCCCTCATACTTGTTGTCCTCTTGCTTTGTTCTGCATTATTTCACATATATGCTGCGGATATCGATGAGCTTCAGGAGATTATGGATTTTACTTTGACACTCGGAGATCTAGATGAAATAGTACAAAACCAGGAATACAATCAGCTGAGCATGGATAAGTTCTATTTAATCCAAGGCTCCATTGGCTCTATTATTGTTGCCGAGCGTGATCCTGAGAACTTTCTTGCTGAAATTGAAATTGTAAACGGAGAGTGGGTAGGCTTGGATGAAATCCGCATGTACCGTTGTTTTGTCCAGCTCGCAGGCCCTGATTTTGCTGAACGTTTTCCTATACGGCGTTCGCAGGAGAATGAGAATTCGATACAGCTGAATCAAGAGGTGTTTGTGTTAGTGAAAGTTATTGGTGTTGCACCGCTTGAAGATGGCGGAGAGGCTTTGGTTTTACAAGGTCATTATGTACGTACCCTGAATTGAAGGATAAAGCTTGCTCTATAGTTAGAAGATGATATCTGAATCTTCTATTCTGTCTTCCTTTGTGAGAATTGCGGCTCTATGGAGTGTTGCGAATAATTCCCGGACATTTCCCGGCCAATGATGAGATGTCAGCTTTTTCATTCCTCTGTAGGAAATACTTTTTCCATTAAAACTAGTCTTCATTATCCTTTCGGTTATAATTGGTATATCAATTGTACGTTGCCTCAGAGGAGGGATGTAGATAGGAAGAATATGAATTCTATAATACAGCTCTTCCCGAAAGGCTTTTGCTGCGATCATCCTTTTTAAGTTCCTGTTTGTGGCTGAAATAATGCGGATATCGATCTTTTTTCTTTTGGTAGACCCTATGGGCTGTACCATTTTATCTTCAAGTACGCGTAAAAGCTTTACTTGACCATACAGCGGAAGCTCTGCAATCTCATCTAAAAAGATGCTGCCCTTATGTGCGCACTCAAAAGCGCCTTTTCTATTTTCAGCACCGGTAAAGGCGCCTTTCACGCATCCGAAGAGTTCGCTTTCAAACAGGCTCTCTGGTATTGTGCTGCAGTTCTGCGGTATATACGGGCCTGCTTTTCTCTGGGAAATGTCATGAATGCTCTGAGCTACTAAATCTTTTCCTGTACCGCTTTCTCCTGAAATAAAAATGGGGGCATCAGTATTTGCGTATGCTACAATCTTTTCCTTCACATCCTGAATTGCCGGGCTTTCTCCTGCTATCTTGTCTAGCTCAGGGTAATCTGAGATTACTGTTTCAACCCGTGATACCTTTGTATTGGATGTCATTATTTCATCTATGCTTTTTACAATGTTTTTAGGATTACTTGGCTTAATTAGGTAATTATATGCTCCTTCCTTAATAGCTCTTACGATTGTTTTAGAATCCTTATTATTGGTAAGTATGAGGATCGGTGGTGCGCATGGAAGCTCCTGCATTTTTTGGAGGAGTACTAGGCCGTCCAAATCTTGAATATCAATTTCAAGTATTACTAGATGAGGATCTTTCGACTGAACGAAGGTGAGACCTTCTGATCCGGAAGCTGCGTGTATCAGATGAAAATGATTAGGTAAGGCTGCTGAAAGAGACTGAAATGCAGATTGGTCATCATCAATATAAACAATACGGTACATATCCCTGTTATTCTTTTTAACATGAACTTTACAATAAATATATTTTAGTAAATAAAACAAGTTGTTTTATTTATCGTACAAGAGATGATAAAATTTAGTTCTTTTTTACAAATGCTAAAATATTTGTATATTTGATTACAGCTTTCGGACTTTATATATGAGCAGAAGAAACAAATAGTAAAAGTATACAAAAGCGCGAAAAACTCTCCATGGTTTTCTTAACAGGGTGCCAAGCGAGTAGGTACCGCGTTCAAATGACTTTTGAGGGATTCTCCGTTCCTTGCCTGCTGTTACACGGTAAAAGTCCGCGCACCAAAGATAAAGGCCGGTATTGAATTTAGGTTTTTGTTTATGGATCCACTTATCGTGCCCTTTTAATCCGCTGCCCACAAGCAATAGGGAAGGTGAGGCTTTCTTTATGGCAATGGTTACATTGTCTTCCATGTGCTGGGTAAAGTATCCTGCATATCTGCCTACAAGGTTTATTCCGGGAAATGAATCTTTGAGGTTTTTTTCGATTTTCTGCATTACAGCAGGGTGGTTCCCAAGAATGTAGAGAGATTTTTTGTGCTTCTCTAAAATACCAAGCAGGCGGATAACAAAATCAAAAGGATTGTACCTATGGGCTTGCTTTTTATAGAGAAAATGGATGCCCTGCTGGATACCTTTTGATACAGGAAGCACAAGAGATGCATCATTAACAGCGGCTTTAAAATTCTTGTCCCATCTTGTGCGCAGTACGTCCCAGAGGTTTAAGAGAATAATCTGGTGTTTCCCTTGGTCTTCAGATAGGTCCTGAATGATTGTTTCCATATCATCCGGGTTTACAATGTCAATTGGTACCTGTAAAAACCGTATTCGTTCTATTTTTTCATGGGCTGCTTTAATTGCCATGATGTGCGCTCCTGTAAAATAATCTGTATTGCACCAAGTGCGAAAACAGTTGCTGTTTCCGCACGTAATACTGTGTTCCCAAGGTAGCCTGGGGACCAATTTTTCTCAAGCAGTTCAGAGACTTCTTTTTGCGAGAAGCCCCCTTCAGGTCCGATCAAAACAGACACCTCTTTTGGGTATTTGGAAAGATAGCTGTGTAGCCCTGAGTTTTCAAGGGGGTATTCATGAAAAAATACGCCGAATTCCCTTTCTTTATGCAGGGCAGGGATGTCCTGTATCCGTATACAGTTTTGTATATCCGGGATACTGTCGCGTCCGGACTGTATAACAGCTTCTTCCACGATTTTTTTCCATCTTGTTTGTTTTTTTTGCGGGTTTTCTATTTTGGCAACACAATGGCTGCTCTGTACAGGTATGAAATCTGTAATTCCTGCTTCAATGCTCTGTCTTATAGTTTGGTCCATCTTTTTGCCTTTTAATAGGCATTGATACAGATATACAGGAGGCATATTCGGATCGTTCTGCTGCTTGGGGACTAATCTAATTGTGCATGAGTCTGCATCAATGCTTGCAATTGTGGCGGTGTATCTGTTTTCTTCGCGGTCAATTGCGCTGAAGCTGTCCCCTTCCTGTGCCCGAAAAACCCGCACTAGGTGATGAAATGTCTCACCTGTGAGTATGTATTCTATTTCACCGGAATATGAATCCGGGAGTATTATTTGTTTCATCTTATTCCGGAAGAATCGTTATATGGACCTTTCTGGATCTTGGGCCATCGTATTCACAAAAATATATGCCCTGCCAAGTTCCAAGCGCAAGGTTTCCTCCAGTAATTGGAATCGATACACTTATTCCTGTAAGACTTGCCTTAATGTGTGCAGCAGAGTTTCCTTCCATGTGTGCGTAATTATCCTGAAAAGGCACGATCTTATTTAGTTCTTTTACGATGTCTTTTTTGACTGCAGGGTCAGCTGCTTCATTGATAGTTACCCCGGCAGTAGTATGGGGGATGTACACAGTGCACATCCCCTCCTGTATTCCTTTATCTTTGACAATGCTCTGAACTTGTTTGGTAATATTCTTAAACTCTGTTTGAGATCCTGTTTGTACTGAAAGGGTTTCCATGGTTTTACTCCTGTCTTTGATTTTCTATAAATTCTATTGCCCGCTGCAGGGTAATATCAAATTCAAGGTCATAAACTGGGGGATCATTATTTGTACGGTTCATCTCGTTCCGAATCATTCTTCTTAAGTAACGGTCTGTCAAGTCAATGCCTTCTGCATGGAGCGAATCGATAAAGTCAGTTATTTCAGCTTCTGTTATTTCATCATTGTTTCTGACAAATTCCGGTATTCTGTTTTCAGAGATGATAGTTCCATAGTCCTCCAGCTGTTCTTCGTCAAGTTCCGGTTCTGTGACTTCTATATCCGGTTCAATCCCAATGTGGTCAATATTCACACCGGAGGGAGTGTAGTACCTACTCATTGTTAAGCGGAAGCCGCCGTTTGGAATGAGGCGCACCTGCTGAACAGATCCTTTACCAAAAGAGGTCTGGCCGATAATTGTTGCTCTGCCCTGGTCTCTAAGCGCTCCTGCGAGAATTTCAGAAGCTGAAGCTGAGCCTTGGTCTATGAGAACTGCAATGGGAATGTCCTCTTCTACTCGGGTCATCTCCCGTGCTTCATACACATTGTTTTGACTGTCAATTCTACTTCTGGTTGAAACAATAGAGCCGCCTGAAAGAAATGAATCTGCTATGTTTACTACAGATGTCAAAAGCCCTCCCGGATTTCCCCTCAGGTCAATGATTAAGGAAGAGTAATTCTGTTCCTGAAAAAAGTTTAACGCATCCAGTACCCGTGCTTCTGTGTACGGAGTGAATTGAATTATGCGTAAGTATCCGATAGTGTTCTGGATCATATCATACCGGACAGTAGGGACTTCAATGACTGCCCGTTCTATTGAGACATCAAAAAACAGATCCCGTCCTCTGAGAATTGTTACCGTGACTTCTGTTCCCGGTTCTCCTCTCAGTGTATCTACAACCTCGTTTATGTTCATTTCAACAGTGCTTTCCCCTTCAATATGGGTAATAAAATCACCTGCGTTAATTCCGGACCTATATGCAGGCGTTGCTTCGATTGGCGCTACTACCCGGACATAGGCAGGTATGTCCCTAGCTTCTTGTGTTTCTTCGCTGGGCTTATCAATGTATAGACCGACCCCGCCGAACTGGCCGCTTGTAGTATCTGTCAAATCCTGAACATCAGATGCGGTTAAGTACGTGGAATGTGGATCGTCTAGGCTATCGAACAGTCCTTGCAAAGCTCCCTCGAGAAGCACCTCAGATTCTATCTCGTCTACATAGTTGTTCTGTACAAAACGGAAGACCTGTTCAAAGAGCTGAATGGCTTCTTCTGTACTCGTGTCTGCTGCAGTATCCTGTGCAAACAGACTTGGAGAAACAGTGAAAAAAATAATTGTACAAAAAGTGAAAATTGTTATTCCTGCCCATAATATAGGTCTGAATTGCTTTTTGGAGTTGTTCATGGTATTCCTCTTTATTAAAATTCAGTATTAGTTGGTATATTATTGTAGGTGAAAAGGCAAATCAAGGAAAGGGGAGAATTAAGGAAGACTAGTGAAACCTGGGAAGATTAGAGAAAAATTGATCTTCGAACTTGACCCGCCTTTATGAGAAAGCGTACACTTTTTGTATATGAATAATCGAGTAATTGCACTGGCAGCAGTTTTTGTTGAAACAATCAGGATATGGCTACTTTTATTAATAGCTTTTGTGGCGTTGGACAGTTCTACCCAGCTAGTCCGTACCTTGGTTCCAATATGGGTAGGGGGCGGAAATTTTCTGTTTATTGCAGGTTTTGTGGTTTTCGGGGTAACCCGGGACAATCATATCAGACATATATTAATCTTCGGTAAACTCGTTTTTCTTGTCTTTGATATAGCGCTGGGCCTGGTGTTTGTGCTGCAGGCAATGGCTGCGCTTAATCCGCCGGTCCTTTTCGGGCTACCGGTTTCGCTCGTAACCTTTATTGTGTTTCTTTTAGATTTGCTTTTATTTGTGTATCTGTTATCATATAGGCATACAAAGATTCCGCAGAATGCGGAAGACCGCCAGGAAGAAAACCAGAATACTGATAATCTACCGGATTGGGACAAGTCCCAGGTTGAGGAGGGGTAAATGCAAATCCTGCCTATTGCAAGCGGTAAGGGCGGAGTTGGTAAATCTCTTGTAGCAGCAAACCTAGCAATTGCTTTATCTCAGGCAGGAAAACGCGTTGTTCTAGCTGACCTCGATCTCGGCGGTTCGAATATTCACCTTATACTCGGCACGCCTACACAAACTAAAGGAGTCGGGGTTTTTATCAATAATCCGAAAACACAATTTGAGGAAATCCTAATTCCTACTGGGTATCCAAACCTTACGTTTGTGCCCGGAGATGCTGAAATACCAGGCATGGCAAATGTGAAGACTACTCAGAAGCGGAAGCTTATCCGGAATCTTCTTTCTGTAGATGCTGACTACCTTATTATGGACCTTGGTGCAGGTACGAGTTATAACATTATGGATTTCTTTCTCACTGCCAGCTCGGGGATTATTGTTACAACTCCGACATTAACAGCTACCTTGAATGCCTATTTGTTTTTGAAAAATGCGGTGTTCAGGATAATGTATTCCAGTTTTGCAAAAAAGTCCCGTGCATTTCAGATACTTGAACAGCTGCGGAAACAAGGGACTGCTTTTCAAAAGCTGTACATACCCCGTTTCATTGAACGCATAGAAAAAGAAGATCCCCAGAGCTATCAATCTTTTCAGGAATCTATCAAACATTTTAATCCGAGACTTATTATGAATATGCTCGAGGATCCCAAAGATGCGGATAAAGCTGGAAAACTTCGGCGTTCAAGCAGAGAGTATCTAGGGATCGATCTTGAACACCTTGGTATTGTCTACAGGGACAATCTTCAGGATATTGCTCTAAGTTCCAGGCTGCCGATTATAGTATACAAACCGCAGTCTGTTCTTTCTCAGGCAATTTACCGGATCGCAGACAAAGTCTTGCAGCTCCACCCTGAATACAAGGGACCGATTGATTACGATACCTTGGATGAGAGTTATCAGATAGCAGAAATGGAAGCTGAAACAGACTTTAACAGCAAGATGAATTACGTTGAGGACCTTTTGAACACAGGAGCTCTGACAACAGGCGATTTAATCGATACAATTAAGTCTCAGCAGTTTGAAATTAATCAGCTAAAGAAGCAGAATAATCTATACAAGTATAAGCTGCTGAAAGCTGCTGACCAGGGATTTTCAGTGTAATAGATAAATGTGAAAAACACAGGAGTGAATAAAAAGGGGAAATGGGGCAAACTGAATTAAAAGGGAATATCTCTGTTGAAGTAGATGATTCCGGACTTGAGGCCCGGCTGTTTTATCAGCCGGACGATAATGGAGATACCTGGACAAAGGGTAAAATATCAAAACTCCTCAGTGAACATGGCATTACAGAGGGTTTCTCATCTGAAAAGATTGAAGAGACAATGAAAATTCTGGATAAGGAGGACACAAATACCTCGGTAGTCGCAAAAGGTGATTCTCCTGAACTTCCGCTCCCGGAAAAGGTGGAATGGAAGGACATGCCCATTCCTCAAAGTATTGAAAAAATAGCAGAGCAAGCCCTTGAAAATGCCAGTGCTCCTGAAATAACCCAAACACGGATAGAAAAAGTCCAGGTCGAAAAGACAGTGCAGAAAAAACCGGCACTTCCGTTTTTACCCACAAAAGAAGAGAAAAAAACAGTCACAGAGAAACGCAAGGTTGAGGAACCGGTAGTTGTTGATCCAACTGTATTGGATACAGGGTATGCACAAAAAGACGATGTCATAGCTAAGATAATTCCCGGCAGGCCGGGAAAACCGGGAAGAAGCATTTACGGAAAATCCGTTCCCCCGATTTCTTTGTCTGAGCCTGCGGTGTATGAAGGGAAGGGGGTCAGTAAGCGGCGCTCTGAATTAGTAGCAGAATATTCCGGTTTTATCCGCAGGGGAAAAAACTGGGTAGAAATAATTCCTTATAAAAATCACACATGGCAGCTTTCATTGTCTAAGGATAAAAATACCCTGTACATAGATTTTCAACCCGGAGAAAAAAACGGGGTCCTCCCTGAGTACGGGGAAATAGTGAATAAAGCAGACGAGCTTGGGTATCCGAAGGAGAAAGTCCTGTCTGAAGAAGAAGTTCGCAATCTCCTGCAAAACGCAGTAGACCAGGGTACTCCTCTTGAGAAGGAGCCTCTGTGTGAGACAATGAACGGAAAGTACGAAATACGCATCAGCAAGGACAAGATAAAAGCAGAGCTGTATTTGCGGAAAGCCCAGGGCAGCGGCAGGCCCCTTAAGCTGAAAGATGTTGGAGCAGCAATTTCAAAGAGCGGCTTAAAAGGTCTGAACCTTGAAAAAATTAAAAAAGATATTGTTGAGTTTTATAAGGGTGATGAACAGGTCCTGGAGAATTACATTCTTGTACAGGGAGAGGCGCCTCAGCGGGGCAAGGATAGGGAGGTTAAGTGGGAGCTTCCTTTTCTGAATGCTGAAGAGTTGGCGCGGATAAAAGGCCTCTTAAAAGACCGGGAAAAGGCAGGATCGGAACTGACATCACTCAATGAATTCCCTCCGGACTCCATATCTTCTATGGCATTAGTCCAGGAAAACCAGAAAGTCGGAGTTATTACTAGTCCTGAAACCGGGAAAGAGGGGGTAGATGTATATGGAAATAAACTCCCAGGCCTTCCGGGAAATGACCCCTACTTAGTGCTTCATGAAAACATACACCTTGATAAGAGCGTTCTTACCTCAGATATAACCGGAATACTGGATCTGGGGATTGAAACCGGGAAGCAGCAGGCCCGGGTACGGAAACATAAAGATGCAGAGGTCTTTGTACAGATTTCAGAGGGCTCTATGCGTGCGTATCTGAATATCTCTCCCCATGAAGGCACTGGTGAGGTCTTAACCGAAGAAGCTGTGAACCAGGCTATCGGGGATTCAGAAGTAAAGAAAGGAATAAAGCAGGAAGTTATCCAAGACTCCCTGGAAATTGCGTCCCAGGGGAACCGGGTCAGAGATATGCTTTTTGCAGAAGGGAAAAACCCGGTCGGAGGCGGTGCAGGGGTATTGAATTACCATGTACAGTTTTCTCCGGTAAAGGGAAAAGACGGTGAGGTTTCCTATGAGTCTGTATCTGTAAAAGAAGGGCAGATTATTGGAGACTACGCTGCACCCTCAAAGAAGACTGAACCAGGCTACGATGTTCTGGGAAATACCATTGAGCCGAAAAGTGTTGAAGAAGATGACCGTACCCAGGTGGGCGAGAATGTTATTCAGCAGCAGAAGGCTGACGGCGGCGTTGTGTTAAAAGCAGGAAAGAGCGGAGAACTTGTCCAAAAAGACAACACCCTAAAAATCATTGATAAGCGCGAGATTTCCGGCAATGTGGACATGAAAACCGGAAATATAAAATTCTCCGGTTCTGTTATAATTGATGGCAGTGTAGAGCCTGGATTTTATGTGCTTTCCGGCGGAGATATACATGTAAGGGATTATGTGCAGGCAGGGCTTTTAAGTGCTGACGGAAATATACGCATAGATCATGGTGTAAAAGGCGGCGGTAAAGCAGTGCTTCGTGCGAAAAAAAGCATACTTGCCAGTTTTATTGAACAAGCAGTACTTCTGTCTGTAGGGGATATCAAAATAAAGAATGCCTGCATGCGGAGCCAGGTAAAGTGTAATGGTAAACTTTTATTCGGTTCTGAAAAAGGAAATCTAATTGGTGGTAAGACCCGGTCAAAAAAAGGGATTGTTGCAATGGATATCGGGAATGAAAAGGGAATACGTACAGAGATCTCTTTCGGGCAGGACTATCTTATTATGGATCAGATTGAGCTGGAGGAAAAAGAGATAAAGAAGCTGCGGGACAATACCAGCAAGCTCGATACACAAATGCAGAAATATGAAAAAGCAGGAAATAAAAAGGCACTGATTAAACTTCGGCAGGACAAACTTAAGCTCTTAAAGATTATGGAAAAACGGAGCATGCGTTTATTTAACTTGAGAGAGCGCTTTGAAGAGCACTTTCCTTCGGAGATACATGTAAAAGGAACAGTGTATCCAGGAGTGGTCATTGAGAGCCATGGACGTGAATATGAGGTACCTTCGAAAAAGTCACGGGTAACCATCAGCTTCAATCTTGAAAATGGAAGAATAGAGGAAAAACCGCTCAGCCTCTAACATATCCGGGCATGTGCCCGGCCTTTTCTTTTTCCTCTGCAAAAACGCGGCAAGGTTGTATGAACAGAAAAAATTCCGTATAAATAAAAGCAGAAATGTAATTCTTGTTTGGAGGAACAATGTTAGGCTATATTCACTTTCCCTCATGGATATCTCCGGAAATAGTACCCGGGCTGCCTGTCCGATGGTATTCGCTTATGTATTTAATTGCCTTTGGAATATCCTACATCCTGTTTCGGTATCAGGTGAAAAAAAGAGAGCTGAAAATTGATGATGACACAATTATCAATTTATTTTTCTTTGGAATTATCGGATTGATTTTAGGAGCACGGATATTCGCAGCTTTAATATATGATACAACAGGCCAATACTGGGAAAATCCGCTTCTTATTTTTTGGCCGTTCAATGAACAATGTCAGCTTGTCGGGCTTTCTGGAATGTCTTATCACGGCGGGCTGATAGGCGGTGTCCTTGGTGTAATTATCTATACTCGGATTAAAAAGCTCGATACCCTGGATGTCGGAGATATGCTGATGGCAGGTATACCCCTGGGTTATACCTTTGGCCGTCTTGGAAACTTTATCAACGGCGAGCTGTATGGAAGGGTCACAACAGTTCCCTGGGGAATGGTTTTTCCCGGTGCTCAGCGGTTTGATACCTCTCAGGAATGGGTGCAGGATGTAATGAATACGATTGGTATGTCTGTAGCAGAAGCTGGACAGTATGTTAACCTTCCTCGTCATCCCTCGCAGCTATATGAGGCATTTATTGAAGGTATTCTGCTCTGGCTTGTTCTGTGGTTCGTTTTTAAGAATAGAAAGCCCTTTAAAGGCTTTATTATTTCTCTGTATATAATCGGCTACGGACTCGGCCGCTTTATTATTGAGTACTTCCGGCAGCCGGATGCGAATATTGGATATCCAATCGCGTTTGGGGACCCCGATGCACCGATTTATCTCTTTGACTCGCTCTTAAACATTTCTACCGGACAAATCCTCTGCTTCTTAATGATTGCAGGGGGGCTTCTCTGTATGGCAGTGTTTTCCAAAATCGGAAAGTTCAATGATTCGGATGAGGAGAATACTTTGGATGCAATAGAAGAGAAAAAGAAGAAAACAAAAAAGATACGCAAAAAGCTGGAATAGTCATGAACCCGGAGGTGTGTGAGTGAAAATTCGCAAATATAACTCAGAGGCTGATTTCCAGGACCTATGGCGGATCTGGCAGGAAATCGGCTGGATAGACGATAGTGAGCAGAAGAAAAAAGCCTTGGAAGCATTTGCAGCAGGATGTACCATAACTGCAGCAGAGGTAAATGGAAAAGTAGAGAGTGCAGTAATGACTGCTGATGCACAATTACAGCACCAGGAAGTAAGTCTGCCGCTTTCTGCTGTTATGACAGTAACCACTAGCAGAATACTCCGGAAGCAGGGAGCAGCGAAAAAGCTGCTGGTAAAACGACTTGCAGAAGATGCCTGGAAAGGTGCTGCAGCAGCATGTTTGGGTATTTTTGACCAGGGCTATTATGATAAATTCGGTTTCGGTACAGGTACGTACGAGCATTGGGTTTCCTTTTCTCCCAGTTCGCTAAATATTAAGAAAAAGCCCACCATACCGGAACGACTCTCTGCTGAAAATTTTCAGGAAATGCACGAGAACCTTTTAAAAACAAAACAAAACCATGGAAATATGCGCGTTCTGCCTCCTGAAATAGTTCATGGAGAAGTCATGTTTTCGAAAAATGGATTTGGTTTTGGGTATCGTTCAGCAGATGGTACGCTGACCCACCATATGTGGCTAAGTACAGAGAATGAGGACAGCGGACCGTATACTGTCGCTTGGACAGCATGGAATACTTGGGAGGAGCTTTCAGACCTTCTTGCTCTGCTTAAAAGTTTAGAAGACCAGGTGCATTCCATCAAAATGCGGGAGCCTTCTCTAATTCAAATACAGGACTTTTTAGATAAACCGCATTTTTTCAAGAGCATAACCAAGCAAGGTTCTCATGAGAACTGCATAACTGCAAATGCCTACTGGCAGCTTCGTATGCTGGATGTAAAAACATGTTTTCAGCAGGTTAGTCTTGGAGGAGAGCCCTTTTCGCTCATCATGAAAGTAACTGACCCTATTGAAGCATTCATTCCGGAGGATGCTCGAGGATGGCGCGGGTGCGCAGGTATTTATAAGCTGGAAATTGGAAAACAAAACCGCTGCGTAAAGCTGGAGGATTCACAAGCTGAGCCTGAGCTTTCTATTACGATAAACGATCTTACCAGGCTGTGGATAGGGGCTATTTCAGCAAAAGGGCTAACAGCAGAAGGACGCATTTCTGTGTCCGATGAGCTGCTCCATAAGCTTAGTGGTGCCTTTTTGCTGCCAAGACCTGTGAGAGAGTGGGACTTTTAATCCGGATTATACAGAATACCGCGCTTTGCTCTTTTTCACCCTATTCCTGGATGCACGTATTTCAGGTCCGTATTCGGTAAGTACTTTTTTCAGTTTTTCTTCCAGTTTCCCGAACCCGAATTCCTCTTTGCAGATCTTGAAATTGTGCTCAACCATCCGATTTTTCCGGCTGCTGTCTGTGAGTACCTTATACATCTGGTTAATCACAGTGTTTGGAATAATGAGCTTTCCTTCATCATCGTATTGTGTCCTCACTTCAATATTGTCCATACCTGTTATCATTATATCGGTTTTGTACACAAGGTAGGTGGTTACCACGATTGGGACTTTTGCAGCTACCGCTTCAAGCAGGGCATTTCCAAAGCCTTCCCATACAGGCATGTAGGTAACTAGGTCTGCGTTTACCAGGACATCTCTGTTTGTAAACAGCTGCTCTCCCCGTTCATTTTTTCCGCGTACAGAGGCTATCCTATCTGAGATCATATGAAGGTCAATAGCATTGTCTTCAGCCATGCGCTTAATCTGGTCAATATAGTTTTCATCAGGCTCATCTCCTTGGTACAAGCTGATTATGTACTTAATTTTCGAGGTAAGTTCCGGGTGCTTCTCCTGGAATTTGGAAACAAGTCTGAGAGAATCTTCAATACGTTTTCTACGGACAATACGGGTGGGCTGAACAATGAGTATGTCATCATCCTGAAACCCGAATTCTTTCCGGAAATGAGCATTGTATTCATCCGGAACAGCTACATTCTCAAAATCTTCACAATTCGGTACTACAATCGGCTGTACCCGTTTTATGGACTGCAGTATGTGGGCTGCGTAGGATGATATGACAATGTGCTCAAGTCCCGGATCCACAGGGGGCATAATCTCATTTAAGAAGGTTTCAATTCTATTGTCGCTGAATCGGCTTCTCTCCCACCAAAAGTCATGGTGATGAAAAATCGTAGCAAGCCGCATTTTTGTGCATAATGTGTGAACAGCAGTGCCTCCGATCATAGTCATGGGCATAGCATTAGTGTTCTGCGCAACAAGGACATCAATACCGTGCTCTTTTATAATATCAAAAATAGTGTGTGCAACTTCATTGCTTTCAGCAATCAGCTCATCAATGCTTTTTTTTAGCTGCTCCTCAGTAATATGATTCGGATGTTTAGATAAATAGGGAAAAAACTGTTTTTCATAATATTGCTGCTGCGACGTTCCAAATCCGATCTGTTTAACAAGAAATTGGTTCTCCGGTTTAACGTTTTTCAAGGGTGATGCATATTTACCGGCAAACGTGTAAATTTCGTGACCGAGTATATTAAGAATGTAGATCCACTTGTCTACCTCAAGGGATACTCCGTCTACATCGCCAAGTTTCCCACTGATAAAGGCAATTTTAAAGATGTGTTCTCTGTCCATTTTGTCCTCTCTGTTCGGTTCTTAGGGCTCTCTTTTTATTATATTGGTTTTCTGCGAATTTCTCAACAGTTTTAGATTTTAGGGGTTAGGTGATACCCAGAGGAAATCGAACGGCTGTATCCGGATAGTCTCAGATTCTAACTCCAGGGGCGCGCGGGTAAGCTTGTTAATAACCTTTCCGCGTATCCCTGCCCAATGGAGGGCTTCTGTAGTAAGCCTCTGTTCTGAGTCTGTAAAGTTGAAGATGCAAAATGTTCGTTCAGCATCCAGATAGCGGAGAAAGCAGAAAAGATGCGGGTTCGGTGTTTCAATGAGCACGTATTCTGTTTTATGCCCAAACTCGGGTGTTTCTTTTCTTGCCTGGATAAGTGCCTGCATTCTGGAAAAAATTTGCTGTTCCACAGTTCCCGGCTTTTTCCGCTTCTCGATTTTTTTCCAATTAATAACCGGTCTATGGACCCATCGGTTATCATTCTTTTTGCTTTCATCCTTTTGGTATGAATAATCATTCAAGTATCCTACTTCATCTCCGTAATAAATAATCGGAATGCCGCCAAAGGACATGACTGCTGCATACATTGTTATCAGCTTTGTTACAGCTGTTTCTATTTCCTTTTTGTTTCCTCTTTCCAATGCCTTTTCCAGCCCCAGAAGGCTTGCTGCACTTCCGGATATTCTGGCGTCCCCGGTTTTAGGATTGTACATAAACCGCTGGCCTGTTGCTAAGGATTCGGGATACTCGCCGGTGTAGTAATCCACAAGGAACTTCCTATGCATGTTCGGTGTATACCCGACTTCCCATGCATCCCGGTCTGAGAAGCCGAGACCGATATCATCATGACAGCGGATATACGTAAGCCATGTTGCATCCTTTGGAATGCTGGGTAGGCTCTTTATGCCTTTGGTTAATAGTTTTGTGTTTTTGGTTGCCATAGCATCCCAGAGCAGTACCATAAGGCTTGCATGGTAGCAGATCTCGCATTCTCTCCCTGCATTTTCACCGGTTCCGAAGTATTTTACTACTTCATTCGGTTCCACAATTGCTTCTGCAATAGTGGCGATTCCGGGAGCTACCACTTTTGCACATGCGTGCACAAGCTGAAGTATTGTATGTGCTTTTGGAAGGTTTCTGCACTGGGTACCCATCTGTTTCCACAGGTATGGAACAGCATCCAGCCGGAGAATATCTATACCTTGATTTGCCAAGTAGAGCAGGACCTTATTCATCTGAATAAAAACATCCGGATTTGTATAGTTTAAGTCCCATTGAAAAGAGTGAAATACAGTCATGACCCACTTTTGAATATCTTCAAGGTATGTGAAATTTCCGGGTGCTGTTTCCGGGAATATTTCGGGCATTGACTGCTCAAAAGACTGGGGAATGTTTTTTGTATTGTACAGATAGTAAAAGTCCTGATACTGCTTTTCCCCTGAGCGAGCCTTTTCTGCCCATTCATGCTGGTCTGCTGTGTGGTTCAATACCAAATCCAGGGCAATGTGCATACCTTTTTTCCTAAATTCAGCAGCAATTTCCCGGAGCTCTTCCATGGAGCCAAAACGGGGGTCTACTTCACGGTAGTTCTGGACAGCATATCCTCCATCCGAATTGCCTTCCGGACGCTTAAGGACCGGCATAATATGAACAAAGTTGATGCCCAATTCCCGGAGGTAGGGGAGCTTTTTCCGCAGACCTGCAAGGTTGTCAGCATAGCGGTCAACATACAGCATAGTGCCAACCAGCTGATTGCTTTGGTACCAGTTAACATCCTGTTCTCTTTGTATATCCAGTTTTTTTAGATCTTCTGCCCTTGCTGAAAACATTTCGAGAAGGGATGAAACCAGGGAATGAAGCTTATCATCAAAATCCGGGCGTTCTCCATAAAGCGTTTGAAAATGGCGGTGAATATCATAGAAATTTGCACCGATCCGTGTATAAAAGTACATTATATCTTCGGACTGGGACGGTGTTTTTAGATTGTTTAATATGGACATCAGCTTGTGCTGGCTCTGTTTATTATACATGTTCTGTATCCTATTATGAGAAAACTGTGAAGATCGGCTCTTCTCTGTAAGTTATGTCTGAATTTTATTGAATTTGCAAGTGTTTCCGGAAAGTGAACCGTACAAGGAATTCGAACTTTGAACCTTGGCGAGTAGCAATATCGATTATAAAACGCCTATAATTGCGTAAAATTACGAATTGCTAAAACAAAAATCATAATTTTAAGATACCAGTTTTCAATTGCAAAAACTATGAACCTCACATTTCGAATTGCTGCGTATAAGGTGGTTCGCAAAAAAAAGGCTGTCCGAGATGTACCGGACAGCCTTGTGCGCTTATTTTTCTTTTTTCTCAACCCAGTCGAATGTCCGGGTCACTGCCTTTAGCCATGATTTAAACAGCTGTGCTCTTTCTTTTTCTGACATCTTAGGCTGCCATTTTTTTCCAACACCCCAATTCTTTTTTAATTCGCCAGTATCTTTCCAGAACCCTACTGCAAGTCCTGCAGCGTATGCAGCACCGAGGGCTGTTGTTTCAACAATCTTCGGCCTGATAACAGGTACACCGAGAATATTAGCTTGGAATTGCATAAGAAGTTCGTTCATCGTCATTCCGCCGTCAACCTTCAGGTCCTTCAACGTGACACCTGAGTCTTTTTCCATGGCTTCAAGGAGTTCCTTTGTTTGGAATGCTGTGGATTCAAGAACAGCCCGTGCAATATGGCCTTTGTGGATATAGTGGGTAAGGCCTACAATTGCGCCTCTTGCATTACTCTTCCAGTATGGGGCAAAAAGCCCGGAAAATGCAGGTACAAAGTAAATTCCGCCGTTATCTTCGACTGTTGCAGCCAGCTCTTCAATTTCAGGAGAGGATTCGATAAGTCCGAAATTATCTCTAAACCACTGTACTAAAGATCCTGCAACAGCGATTGAGCCTTCTAATGCGTAGACAGTGGGTTGTTTACCGATCTTATATCCCACAGTTGTGAGAAGACCGTGCTGAGACTGTACTCTGACAGTGCCGGTGTTCAGTAGGAGGAAGGCACCTGTTCCATAGGTGCTCTTCGCTTCCCCGGATTCATAGCAGGTCTGTCCGAACAATGCTGCCTGCTGGTCTCCAAGATCTCCGCATACCGGAATTTCTGCACCGAACGGGCCGGTTGCTAATGTGTCTCCATAGCACTCAGGATCAGAGGAAGGCCGGATGTCAGGGAGCATGTTTACCGGAACCCCCATTGTTTTCATCATATCTGCGTCCCAATCCAGGGTATTGATATTCATTAACATGGTTCTTGAAGCATTCGTGGGATCAGTTACATGTGCGCCGCCTCTTGGTCCTCCGGTAAGCCACCAGATAACCCAGGTGTCAATATTTCCGAAAATTGCGACGCCCTTTTCAGCATCCTCCTTAACTCCGGGAACATTGTCCATAATCCATTTTAGTTTCGGACCTGAAAAATAGGTTGTTAACGGAAGTCCGACTGTTGTTCTGTAGCAGTCCATGTCTCCATTAATCGCAAGGTCTTCGCAAATATCTGATGTCCTTGTGTCCTGCCAGACAATTGCATTGTAGTAAGGCTTTCCTGTCCTGCGGTTCCAGACAAGGGTTGTCTCTCTTTGGTTTGTTATTCCCACAGAAGCTATTTCTTTGGGTGAAACATTACCTATTTTTAACGTCTTTTTTATTACATCCTGGGTTCGTTCCCATATTTCCATTGGATCGTGCTCTACCCATCCTGCTTTTGGGAATATCTGTTTGTGTTCCATTTGGTGGGAGTAGCAAATATCACCTTCTTTGTTGAATAAAATGAACCTGGTACTTGTTGTGCCTTGGTCGATTGATCCGACATATTTCTTTTCTACAGTCATATGCATCTCCTGTTTTATCTGTATTGTACTGACTTTTAGTATCTTACCATACTATTCTTGCCTGAAAAGGAAAATTCTCTGTAATAAAAGCAAGGTTACATGCTGAACAAAGAAAAAAGCCGCCCTGTTTGAGCGGCTTTGGATTCTTTAAATGTTCCAGTATTTTTCCATTCTTTTTTTCAGCTGCTCTTGGTAGGCGTCCCAGTCTGTAATTGGCTCCCTGGCAACTCCTTCTTCACAAGCTGCTTTTGCAACAGCAAGGGCTTCCCATTCGATTACTCTGGGATCAAACGGCTTTGGTACGATGTACTGCGGCCCGAAGGAGAATTCTGTTCCGCCGTATGCTTTTTTTACAGATTCAGGTACGGCTTCTTTGGCCAGGTTAGCAAGTGCTTTTGAGGCAGCCATTTTCATGCCTTCGGTTATACTTGTAGCTTTCACATCCAAGGCGCCCCTAAAAATAAAGGGAAACCCAAGCACATTATTGATCTGGTTTGGATAGTCGGAGCGGCCGGTTGCCATAATCAGGTCATCTCTGGTTTCTACTGCAAGTTCATACTTAATTTCAGGGTTTGGGTTAGCCATTGCGAAGACAATCGGCTTGTCTGCCATGGACTTCAGCATTTCCGGTGTCATAACATCTGCAATGGAAAGTCCGACGAATACATCTGCGCCTTTCATTGCATCTTCCAGTGTTCGTGCATCTGTTTCAATAGCAAATTCCTTTTTTTCTTCTGTCATCCGCTCAGTTCTGCCGTTATAGATAACACCCTTAGAGTCACACATAATAATATTTTCAGGCTTGAATCCTGCTTCTATGAACATTCTGGCGCAGGATATTCCTGCAGCGCCTGCTCCGTTAAATACTGCTGTCATTTTGGACATGTCCTTGCCTGTCAGTTCTGCAGCATTCATTATTCCTGCTGTACATATAATGGCAGTGCCATGCTGATCATCGTGAAAAATCGGAATATTAGTTTCCTTCTTTAGTGTGTCTTCAATTTCAAAGCACTCTGGGGCTTTAATGTCCTCTAGGTTTATGCCGCCAAAGGTTGGCTCCATTGTTTTCACAATATCAATAATCTTCTGCGGGTCCTTTGTGTCAAGTTCAATATCAAACACATCGATGTCTGCAAAGCGTTTGAAGAGAACCCCTTTTCCTTCCATAACCGGCTTACTTGCCAGGGCGCCTCTGTCTCCAAGCCCGAGAATTGCTGTTCCATTAGATACTACAGCTACTAAATTCGCTTTGCTGGTGTATTTATAGGCTGCATTTGGATCTTCTGCTATTTCTAATACTGGTTTTGCTACTCCAGGTGTGTATGCGAGCGATAGCTCCTCTGCTGTGTTACACGGTTTTGTCGGAACTACCGATACCTTGCCTGGTACTCCGTCTAAGTTGTGGTACTCGAGTGCTTTTTCTCGTAAATCCATTCTGTTCCCCTTTCTTTGAAAAATTCGCCTGTTCGGCAAATAAAAAATAATCTGATGTAATATGGCGGCGCAGTTAACTGCGCCCGATTAAGAGTTTATTCGAAATCGAATTGATAATCTAGGCTCAGCTCATCTCTAAGCTGAATCATCTGGTCCTGGAGCACTTTGTTTACAGGACAGCCTTTGTCTTTTCTGTACTGCCATGCAACATATTCCGGTTCGCCTGCTGTATAAATGCGGTCTTCTCCAGGTGCGTTTTGTGAATTTCTCAGCTGTCTGCAAATCTCGCCTGCAATCCATTTAAACCGCTGAGGATCTATAAAGCTTTCAATGTTGATTGCTAAGAAGAAGTGGCCGAGAGGATAGGGTATTTTGTTTCCGTCTTTATCAAAGCCGCTCAGGTCTTTCATGAATTTACCGTCTTGAAGCGCTGCGGAGAGTATCTCAACAAAGGTAGCATATCCGTATCCTTTGTATCCGCCGGTTTTTTCCCCAAGCCCGCCAAGAGGAGCAAGGGCTGCGTTTCCGGTTTTCAGGTCTTCAAGTATCTGCTTTGTATCAGTCCTTGTTTCACCATTTCGTCCGATTACCCAACCTGCAGGGACTTCCTTATCTGCTCTGTCGTACACTTCAATTTTTCCGCGTTGTGAAACTGAAGTTGCACAATCGAGTACCCATGGAAAATCCTCATCTGTAGGAAGTCCGAGGGTTAAGGGGTTTGTTCCAAGCATGTTTTCCACACCGAAGGTCGGCGCTATGGAGGGACGCGCGTTGGTTCCGGTAATGCCGATCATATTGTTTTCGATTGCCATAAGCGGATAATACCCGGCAATTCCATAATGAGTTGAGTTACGTACAACAACCATGCCCAGGCCGTGTCTTTTTGCCTTGTCTATTGCCATCTGCATTGCATTTTTTGAAATGAAGTGTCCCATGCCGTTGTGTCCGTCAACAACAGCTGTGGTTTCTGTTTCTTTAACTACTTCAAATTTTGTTTTTGGATTCTGAATACCGGCGCGAATTCTGTCGATGTAGATTGGTTTTAGTCTTCCGATACCATGGGAATCAATTCCTCTTTTATCAGAGGTGATGAGTACTTCAGCACAAACTTCTGCTTCTTCTGCTGGTACACCGACTCCAATGAATACATCTTTCATAAATTTCTCAAGGGTGTCAAAGTCTACCCAAGCACAATTTTTATACTTCTCATCAAACATTTCTTCGTACATCTACTCCTCCTTAGGGTGTGTTTCCTTTTATTGAAAAGGTGATTGTATGTAAGAATAAGTCTCTGTATTTTGTTACCAAAAGAAAGTATATCATGTACAGCTTAAAGGCAAAAAGAGTATATAGGGAAATTCTCTTGAAAATTTAATGAGTAAAGCGATTTAAATTTTATATACTGACCCGAACCTTTTGGGTAAAACCGCAAATACAAAAAAAATACGCATTTTGCTGCAAATGCTGAAGTGCCAGTAAAA
>CAYRYS010000054.1:0-22694 GCA_964428555.1 uncultured Spirochaetales bacterium
GAAATCGCTCTTTAGCAAATATAAGTTCTTAAAAGTTGAACTTTCTATACAAAAAGAGAGCGCGGGTCATTTGGACTGGTATTTTGTTTCCAGGGAATCTGGTTCTAGTTATCAAGATCTACATAAATACTTCGGTAGTTCACGGAAGTAAATCAGTATTACAAATTATCCGCTTCCTCACCGCGCATGCCGCAGGCATGGCCGTAGTTCCTTATCCGGTACATCTTCAGCATCCGGTGTTTTAGATACCTGGAGTGCTGAACACCGGATTACCCGGATGGGGGAGCCTGTTTACAGTCCAGTTCATTTTCCGAAGTCAATGTTCTGTTTAACAAAATCCTAATTGCGAAAGAGGCGTGAATCGTTTACAGTGTAAGTACATCCTTGTAATAGAAACAAAAACACAATGGTAGAACAGGAATATAAATTTTTACTATCAGAACACAGAGAGATTGACCATATCGGCTACCTTGTCCCAGGCTGGAAAGAGGCAAGGGAAAAAGAAGTGAAATATATTCAGGATATTTACTACGATACTAAGGAGCAATACCTGAACAGTATCGGGTTTGGACTCAGACAGCGGGTTATCGGTGAAACTGCGGCTGTTGAAGCAAAATGGGAACCCTTGCTGCAGACAGGTTTTTTTTCCAGAACAGAATGGGAGCTTTGGTCAGGACCGAAAGCAGAAATACCCGGCTATCTTGAATTAAAAGCTGTATTTGAAAAAGAAACAGGAATAAGGATAAACAGTAATTTTGGTGAGGCTTTACAGATTTCAGGTAATAGACATAAGCATGTTCTAACCAATGGCCGCACTTCCTGTGAGTTTTCGGTTGATTATATTTCATGCACAGTACTGCCTGGAGAAGAGAAAAGAGAGTTCACAGAAATAGAGCTGGAACTGCTCGAGGGCGAGGAAAATGACTTCCAGGAGCTTGGTGAGTTTATTAAATATTCCCTTGGTCTAAAGCCTTCTCTTATCAATAAAAAGCGCACAGCCCTGCGGTTATTTCAAAAAGACGCAACTGAACTTCCTCTGCCAAAGGTGCTGCCAGAGTCTGACGCTAAGGACACAGTTCGGTCACTCTTAAAACACTTGTTCGAATCTGCATTGATCCATCTGCCTGGAGCAAAGATTGGGCATGATATTGAATACATCCATCAATTCAGGATTAATTTAAGAAAAGCACGAACCTTACTTAGAGACGCGAAAAAGCATATGCCAATAGAAAAATATTTGACTCTCCAAAACGAGCTCAGATGGCTTCACCACAGTGCAGGAGATTTACGGGAAGCTGATGTCTTTCTCAGAGACTATCAGGAGCTGCTACCACCAGAGACACCTAACGAGCTGTCATTAATCTTTAACAAGATCGTAAAACGAATGAAGGATGAAGCTCAGGATGTATTCAGAAGAATCACCTCATCTCCGAGGTTCCTGGACAGCATAAAACTGGTCCGCAGGGAACTGTCATCAAAGGATCTGTTTATAAAAGAAGCGAAAAGCATGAGTTTCTCCAAATATATAGCTGCCATACTAACTAAAAAAGAAAAGGACATGAATAAGCGCGTGAAGAGCACTCTAAAAAACTGGAAACATGGAGGGAAAGACTCGATCCACCAGCTTCGTATCAGCTTCAAGAAGCTACGGTATGCTGCTGAGCTTTTCCCTGAAGAATATGATCAGCTCAACCAGAACGCGAAGAAAATGCAGAAAGCACTTGGCGCGTACATGGATACAATATTCATGGCAGACCTAATGGAATCTTTATCCAACCATATTACAGAAGATGATGACAGCCCAGAGCTGCTCTCATTGGCACGTAAAATTGAAAAAGATTTGCGGAAAACCAGAAAGGTAAAACGGAAAGAGGTAAAAAAAGCTCTTAAACAGTGGTAAATCTATGATTCCAACAAAGACCCTAAACCTCATCTGAGCCAAGAGCTTCCATCCAGATTTCTTTTTTATAATAGATAAAACCTGCCACAGAGGCTGTAAAATTGGAGATAAACATCGCGATCCAAATACCGATCGGTCCGAGGGAAGCACCCAATGCTAGTACATACGCTAAAGGTACTCTAACTCCCCAGAGCCGGGCAATATTCAAGTACATAACAGGCTTTGAGTCCCCTGCTCCCTGAAAGGCGCCTGTCAGGATCATAAAACCGCCGAAAAGCACCACAGAAGGAGCAACAATCTGAAACAAGATTGCTCCCCAGCGAATTGCTTCAGGGTCATCCACAAAAAATTTGATTACATCTCCGCCGAAAAAGAACATAAACAGCATGCCTGGAACAAGTATTGAAAAAACAGTTGCAATACCGACCCGTACAGTGCGCATTGCTCCATCCCTGTCCCCTGCTCCGAGGCGTTCACCTACTAGTGCTGTCACTGCCCTCCCCACCCCCATGGAAGGCATGTTAAAAACAGATAAGAGCCGGTTCCCCACACCGAAAGCAGCAATGACCGGTGTTCCGAAGAGGTTCACAACCCCTTGAAGCACAGCAAATCCGAGAGAGGACAGCCCCTGTCCAACAGAAGCAGGAAGACCGATTTTGATAAACAGCTTAAGCGCATTTTTTTTTGGCAGGAGGTTACCTGCTGTCAAGACCATGCCGTACTTACCTTGAATAAGGATGATAAATGCAGCAAGCGAAGCCAGCGCCCTGGAGATAACAGTCGCAATAGCAGCCCCTTCCACAGCAAGCCCTGGCACAGGGCCCCATCCGAAAATAAGAAGGGCGTCCAAGGGTATGTTGATAAAAACAGAAGCAGTCTGCACAACCAAGGGCACCATAGTCTTGCCTATTCCCTGCATGGCTGCCTGCATAATGAAAAAACCGAACATAAAGGGAATCCCTGCGAAAATGATCCGCATATACCCTGCGGCATGGGGGAATACCACATCCGGCGTATGAAGCAGCCTGAGAAGAGGACCTGACAACACTAGCCCAATGACTGAGAGAAAAACTCCGACAATGATCATGAAGCTGGTCATTTGCCCAAGGTAGAAATCTATTTTCTTCTGATCCTGTTTCCCCTTTGACTGGGCAATAAGGGTTGTTCCTGCCATCGCGATTCCCATTCCGAATACAATAAGAAACATAAGAACAGGAAAACTGATAGCCGGAGCTGATACATACTCAGTTCCAAGCTTACCGAGAAAAAAAGTATCAGTCAGGTTGTAAACAGTCTGTATAAGGTTTCCTGCCATTAACGGAAGGGCGATTTTCAGAAGCTGTTTCAGTATATCCTTATTTCCATGCAATTCCAATTATTACTCCAAAGGTATAGTGTACTCTTTTTGAGTATTCTTTGTCTTTGAATAGGAGAAACTTTTTTGCACAATTCTGAAACCGGACACAAGCTTATGAATAATAGCGCTTTAAAACCCTATACGCGAGAAAGGTTATCCATGGAGAAGGCTCTTTTTTATTCGCAAAGTCCCAGCCCTTGAAATTCATAAACATTGAATTAGGAGTAAACCTGCCGTCACCATCAGCTGATTGGACTATCCAGTCAACAAGCTCTTTCACTAATGGTTCATCCCTAAATTGAGGAAACCGAGCAAGTATATCTGCCATGTAGAGAGCATTGTACCAAATGAAAGGATACTTAAAACTCCAGAATTTCTTCGACCGCCCAAAATAATACAAGGATTTTTCGGATTCCCAGTGATACCGAATAGGAGCAAAAGCATTCTTAGCTGCATCCGAGTTCGTTAAATCCGGGACAGAGGCAAAAACAGAAAGTGCCATTAATCCGGCCATAGGACAGCCGATTCCCGTTTTCTTAAAAATCCCCTTTACAAAAGGTAACCAACAGAACCAGCCTTTTTCATCCTGCCACAGCTTAGCAATTTTTCCGGCAGCTTCCAAGGTGTTTTCATCATCATCTGAGAAGCGGAGGAGAGCAGCAGTGAGATACGGAGAGTCACAAGGGAGAGCATGCCAGGTCTCCGCGTCCGAGTCAGGTTTCATCTTCCCCTTTTCAGGCAGGCTCTGACGGACGGAGTACAGTCCATCTTCCTTGTGTTCTTTTATTTGGGCAATTATTTTCCTTATGCCCGGGTCATCTTTTGTGTATCCAAAGTCAGCAAGCATCCAGAGTTTGTAATACGGGATCTTCGCGTTGTTATGACGGGTAATCGCCTTTGGGTACAGATTTTCACAGTCCTGAAACAAAGATTGCATCAAAGGCTGAGAATCCAATTCTTCTAAAGCGCTTTTCACCATTGGATCAGCTTTATCTTTTCCCAGCAGCTCTGTAAGCGTACGGTACCTTGTCCAAGGATTTGACTGGAGCAGCCAGGGGATATCAGTATTTGGCAGAAGGGACTCCAATTGTGTTTCTCTGTTCATAGCTTATCTTATCAGGTTTTCACTACATTTTCACCATATTTCTGTCATTCTTCCCAGCAGGTTTCGCTGGGTATCGATTATTTACTATTTTATAAACAGAAAACATATTTAAAGGAGCAAAATAATGAAAAGCACATTGTCGAAAACATATATTCTAATTCTATCCCTCTTAATTTTTATTCTCTCCCCGGTTTCAGGTGATGAACAATACGCAGCAGTTACATCACATTATCTGGCAACAGAATCCGCTGTTAGGGTGTTAGAAGCAGGGGGTACTGCAGCAGATGCAGCAGTCGCAGTTGCAGCAGTGCTTAGTGTAGTGGAAGGTTACTTCTCCCACATCATGGGAGGCGGTGTCTGGGCTTTGTATTATGATGCAGAATCGGACGATGTGATTGCAGTAGACGGAGTCGGGCCTGTACCCCAGGCAGCAAGCCTAGAGTTCTTTCAATCCCAAGAAGCACAGGCGGACGGGATCCACTGGGCAATTGTACCAGGTGCCTGGTCAGGGTGGATCCAGCTTTTGGAGGAGTATGGTACAAAAGACCTCAGTTTTCTCCTTGAAGATGCGATACGCGTAGCAGAAGAAGGGTTTCAAATAACCGCTGAAGCAAGACGCTTCCTTGGCTACGATTCAGACAATATTCCCAATTGGGAGTATTCAAGAGAAATTTACATGGATGACAACGGGGACATTGTGAACGAAGGAGACACCGTATATCAGAGGAGGATCGCAGAAACCTTCAGAGAAGCAGCAGCAGCTTTCGACTCAGCGCGAGACCAGGGGTATAATGCCGCACTCCAGGCAGCACATGACTATGTGTATGAAGGGCCTGTAGCTGAGAGCATTGTGGAATATTCAGATGAAAACGACGGCTTTTTCACAATGGAGGACTTTTCAGACTTCGAAGCACAGCTGGTAGAGCCAATCTCAATACAATACAGAGACACTACTGTTTACCAAAACCCGCCGAACAGCCAGGGCATAACCCAGCTGATTGCTTTGAATATTCTTGAAGGATTCAACTTCTCCCATTGGAACATTGACACTCCGGAGGCTGTTCATGTACAGGTGGAAGCAGTCAAGCTGGCACATGCGGATAAATACTTTCACATAGGAGACCCGGAGTTTGTAGATAATCCGATAGAACTGCTTCTATCAGAAGAACACGCTTCCAGACAGCGCCAGCGGATCAATATGAACCATGCAATCCAGTGGCCCTTTGTTGACATTCTGGACTTGAGCCTGATTGATGAAACAGAAAGGTTACCGGAACGCGCCTTACGGCATATGCGCAGAGTATCCGGTAATTTTGATGAATCTAATCACCATACTACCACCTATCATATTGTTGACCAGTACGG
Organism: uncultured Spirochaetales bacterium; assembly: GCA_964428555.1. GTDB lineage: Bacteria > Spirochaetota > Spirochaetia > CAYRYS01 > CAYRYS01 > CAYRYS01. The sequence continues at coordinate 5,728 of CAYRYS010000054.1, forward strand.
CAACGGTATTGCAGTAACAACATCCCTTGGCGCGCAGTTTCTGGTTGCAGGGGATACCGGTGTCCACATCAACCACAGGATCAGACACATGTGGCTCGAAGAAAGAAACCCGAACACAGTAGCACCTGGAAAACTTCCCAGGCATACAAGCAATCCTTACATTGCCTTCCGCAACGGAGGGCTCTACATACTCGGAGGGAACACAGGTGTGGATACCCAGCCCCAGGGGCAAGTACAGCAGTTTATTAATATGCATGAGTTCGGATTAACACCCCAGGAAGCCGCCGCCTATCCAAGATGGGTAACCAGGGCATTTCCTCAAACAAACGCTCCCTACAGAGCTGAAAACGTCCTTGCAATGGAAAGCGAAACGCCCCGTCTGCTTAGAAGAGCGTTACGCAGAATGGGCCATGAGATTGTAGACAACGCGATTTACGGTATGGCAAATATTATCCGGGTAAATGAAGACGGGTCAATTCAGACGGGAGCTGACCCCAGGTTTCCTGAAAGCAGGGGCACAATCAGGCCCGAAGACAATGAATAGACAAATCAGGGAAATGCCTGTAGAGCACCTCCTTTACAGGCTTCCCTCTATATAGTGTTCCAGTTGATCAATGAGGAATTCTTTATCCGCGATGACTGCTTTCACCGCATCGCCAATAGAGATCATACCTACAAGCGTTCCGTTTTCCAGTACCGGAAGATGACGCATGCGTTTATCTGTCATAAGGTGCATACAGTTCTCAATTTTTTGCTCCGGCCCTATACAGGTCACTTTTTTCGTCATTAAATCTTTTACCCGAACGTCCAGCGAAACACTCTCCAGCCCTACGCAGCTGCGGACAAAGTCACGCTCAGAGAATATCCCCTGAATTGAGCCATCTTCAACAACCGGGAGAGCCCCGACATTTTTTTCTTTCATAAGCTCAAGTGCTTGTTCTACTTTTGTCTGGGGAGTAATTGTCCAAACCTCCCTTCCCTTTTTGTCCAGCACCTGTTTTACATATTCCATATCAGCACTCCTTAAAAAATATTTCCCAACTAAGAGACCAGTACCATGTGCTTTGCCCGAGCCCACAGCTGAATCATAATTTTTCATCAGCAGCACGAAATCCTGCATTCGGTACCTATTAATAATTATAATCTCCCATTTCAATAAATCAATGACATAAAACCATAAACTTCATATTTAAAACAGGATATTGTTTCGATCTGTCCAAAAGATTCGGGAAACTGACATCCTTCCCTGCAAAACCTACTTTGTATTTGTGCTATCTATTAGTATTATGGTAGTGTAATTCGTATTATAAGGAGGAAATTATGTCGGAAAATATCATGCATGATGAAAGGAACCAGCGGTTCTTTGTTCCATTAGGGGATGAAGAGGCAGAAATGACATACCGCCAGGTCAGACCGGAATTAATCTCATTCAACCACACCTATGTTCCTCCAAGTCATCGGGGTTCAGGTATAGCAGGAAGAATTGTAAAAGAAGCACTCGAATGGGCAAAAGGGAAAAACGCGAAAATCGTACCTTCCTGTTCTTTTGTTAAAGCCTTTGTTGACAAGCACCCTGAATATCAGGAGATTTCAACCAAACACTAGGCTGGAGTACTGCGGCGGAACTGTAGAATAATCTGCAGAGTGAGTATAATTATTCCAATGGTTGTAATAATTCCCATTCCGATAAACGCACCAGCAACGGAATTGAGAGCAAAAAGGCTGCCCAGGTTTGCTGAAATAAAAAGCCCAAGATTAAAGAATATTTGAAAAACAAGTGACATACGCGCGCGAAAGTTAGCCGGAGAGTGGTCCATTAAAAACCCGAGGAGCACTGGGAACAGCACTCCATGGGCAATACCGTAAAAAACGCCTGCACAGACCAATAAGATAATACTGTTCACGCTTGCAACAGTAAACAGACTCACCGGAACCATAAGCAAAGGAATGAAAATTACATACTTGGCAGGGAGCTTGTCAAAAAAGGGAATTAAGGCAATCCTGATGAGCGCAACAGTCAAGGGATATGCAATATAGAAGGGTTTCACAATATCAATCCCTCTGGCAAGCACGAGGTCTGGAAGAAACGACAGCAGGGTACCAAAACCGCAGCCAAGCACAAAAATGTATACAAGGGCCGGATAAATTTTCCGGTTCTTAAAAACGTGAATGAAATCGGTAATCTTCGGTTGGTATTCACCGTGGTCAATCTTTTTCTCAGGATAAAACTGGAGAAAAGTAACAGAGCAAAGAAAGAGAACTGATGTAAATGCGTAAAGCGCGGCCAGTCCGAAGCTGTCAAACACCACTTCTCCTATAGCGACACTGGTCATTCCCCCCAGCTGCCCCATTATACCGAAAAGAGCATATCCCTTTGAACGGCTTCCCGGAGGCACCACGTGGCTTAAGGCAGCGGTAAAGCTTATCATCATTGTGGCGAACATCGCGCCTTGTATAAACCTGGGTACAGCAAAGAGCCGGGGAAATGGGAGAGGCAGGAAATACGCAAGGGGAACCACAAGCTGTATAACCAAAGCTGCAGTTAGTATCCGCTTCTGCTTAAAGTGGTCAACAAAGAGAGCAAGCAGGGGAAGAACAAGCATTCCCCCCATTCCGGTAAAGCTCATTATAAAGCCTGTTTGGCTCGGAGCTATTCCTTGTAATGCGAAGAATTTCGGCAGCAGGTTATAGCTGTCATTTCCTGTCACTCCTGTGTACAAGGCAAGGGCGAGAAAGATGAATCCTGTTTTTACCAGTGTTTTTATACTCATAGACTGCTTTCCAGAGCATACAATAAACTAGTTTGGCTTTTTGGGAAATAAGTACACAGAGATTACAAAGAAAACAACTAATAATTACAGGAAAGAGCAGCGCATATCCAGCGTCTCCATACCAGTGAACTCTAAATACTCCTGATGGGTCTTTTCTATCTTATCTATTGGTAGATGCTCATGCCCTTATTCCGGCCACCAATTGTAAATAATCAGAGTCCTGTTCCTTCTGTCCCAAACCAAACCGATTGAACGGATCCTCCGCTGGACATACCAATCAGCATACTCTTCAGAATTCCTATTCGGATCTGCCTTAGATGGTACATGTTTTCCAGAACAGCCCGAGAGATTTTCGTCGGAGCCCAGGACCAGTCAGTATTCTGGTCATACCCAAGGTCTTTTGACGATACTGGTCCTTTTTGCCTGATATCCTTACGAACTAGTTCAAAGTAAGCACCTAAGAGCTTGCCCCGTGCTTTCTCTCTTTGCCCGATAGCTTCGGTTCGTTTCCGTTGAAAATACGGCCAATCGCAGACAGGGTAAATACTCATCATTTTGTCCCAGCCGTCAATTAACTGCCTATCTTTATAAAGCAGATCTATAGAGAATTTCAGGTGTATAGTTTTTCGCTGTGCTTTGAAGCACAAGATCCGCATTCCTGCATGCTGTATTGATATATCCATAGAAGATAGTTATAAAGCCTTCTTTAGTACACGGATTATTTCATCTTCTTCTAATACAACAGGATTATTCTTGTTTCCGCTCTTACCGGCAATGACCTCAAGGTCCTGTTCAGTAATACCGTATTCCCCAATGCCGGGAAGTTCGAGTTTTTCTGACCATTTCCATAGAAGATGAATAAACGCCTCTGCACTCGTACTCTCAGCAGCAGCAATTCCAAGGTTTTCAAACTTACTGATAATCTGTTTATCCTGCGGTAGAGTAAGCTTGGAAAAGGTCTGCTCTATAACCGGAGCCAGCAGTTTTCCGCAGGCAACACCATGGGGGATATCCGCATACCCGCCCAAAGGACCTGCAATACCGTGGACTGTTCCAAGCCCTGCATTTGCAAGTACTATCCCGGATAAATATGCACCGTATGAAAGCCCGGAACGCTCTTCCGGAGAAAGATCTTGTTTATCGCACAATGCTCCGAGTGCAGGAGCTGCTGCCTGTATCCCAGAGATAGCTAAAGCATCTGTATACGGGTTCGCATTTTTCGATACATATGCTTCTGTGAGCTGGCTGAATGCGTCCATTGCACAAGCTGCTAATACATTTTGCGGTAAATCTTCGGTTAATTCCGGATCCACCACAGCTGCAACAGGGATAAAATTATTATGACGGAGTGACTTTTTAAAACCTTCTCTACCTGGAGAACTCAGGACTGCGTTCTTTGTTGCCTCGCTTCCTGTACCTGAAGTACTAGGCACAGCAATAAAGGGAAGACTAATACCAGGGTGTTTCTTATCCCCAACACCTTCCAGATACTGTATTGTTTTCCCCTGAGTCTGCATCATTGCTGCAACCGCTTTACCGGTATCCAGCACACTTCCGCCCCCAATACCAACAATTAGATCGATACCTGACTCCCGATATTCTCCGCATATTTCATCAATTAGCTCAGGAGAGGGCTCTCCGTGGACAGGATAATCAAAACAAGTCACATTATTTTTGCTGCACAAGCCGCGAAGTTTTTTCCATTGCCTGGAAGCAGAAAAAGAGCGTGAAAGCAGAAAAAGCACGCGACCTGCACGCTGAGATACCAGATCAGGCAGCTTGCCCAAACTTCCTTGGCCAAAATAAAATGCCGGATTTGTAAAAATGGTAAATTCTACCACGCTGATACATCCTCCGGAAAGCGGGGAGTATACTGTACCCCTTCTCTCGGCTTCGCCATCCAGTCTGCCACAGTTTCCCGCCATTTTTTATAATGGGGCGTCTGTTTATGCGCTTTTACTGCCTCAGGTGATTGATACACCTCGTACAGAAAGTATTTTGACTGCTCATCATTGCATTGAAGCACATCGAACCGGATATTGCCCGGTTCATGCCTTGTTGCAAGATGGTTTTCTTTCGTTGCCTCTAGAAACACATCTTCCTTTCCCGGCTTTACAAAAACATTGACACAATATACAACCATTACCAGGACCTCCTTCATCACACTAATAAAAAATAAATCGTTCACTGTTATAGCTATTATAATAATTATTAACAAAGGCACAAGAATTTTATCTCTTAAGTCAGTTACAGTAAACTGAAAAATTCTTTGATTTTCATCCTTGTTTCCCCCTATAATTAATCTATCAAACATTAGAAGAGCATATGAAAAGAACAGGTATCCTCGAATTTCTTATTCCAGGCCTCCTTACAATCAGCATTTTTCTCGGCATGATCTTTCTGTTCATTCTTCCAGAGACAGAAAGAATATGTATTGAGAGAGAAAAAGACTCAATCCAAAACATGGTACGGATTGTTGAAGACATGATCTACGGAATAATACAAGACAACCGTGATACCCTTTCAATTAGGGAGATGCAGGATACAGCCCTTTATGTTATCGAAAACCTGCGGTATGGCCCGAATAATGATGAGTACTTTTGGGTAATAAGCCTGGAAGGCCGTATGCTCGCCCATCCATACAGACCGGACCTAATCGGCACTGATATTACGAACATCCAGGACATTGAAGGCTTTGCTTTTATCCGGAATATTATATCTCAAGCGAGACAAGAAGGTTCTGGTTTTTCCACATATTATTGGCAGCTCCATGCAGAAGAGGACAATATACGATTAAAAGCAACCTATTTTCAGGTTTTTGAACCATGGGGCTGGATAATCAGTACAGGTTTGTACTTTAACAACTCTTTGCATAGAGTAAGAGAACTAACTGTATTAATTATTAAAATATCCTTGTTGATTATCCCTGTTCTTATCGGTCTTACTATATTGCTAATCTATTTCGGCATTAAAAATCAGAACAACCTTGAAAACACAATCCGAGCCCTTGCTGAAAGTGAATCCAGGTACCGCGACCTTGTAAACACAATGAACGAAGGCTTAATCATTCAGGACTCCAACAACAATCTCACTTTTGTGAATACTAAATTCGCAGCAATGCTTGGGTACAAGAGGGATGCACTTGTTGGAAGCAAAACTGAAAGCATCATAGCACCAGGGGATAAAGAGTATTTTCGTGCCCATGTTTCAAAACCTCCTGAAGCACAGGGAATTCCATATGAATTAAGATGGCTAAAAAAAGACAATAATGTAATTCACACTGTTGTTTCTCCACGGATTATTCGAAATGATACTGGAAAACCGTCAGGCAGCTTTGCGATAATAACAGATATCAGCACCCAGAAGCAGACAGAAAACAACCTAAAGGTCTCCCTTCATGAGAAAGAGATTTTATTAAAGGAAGTGCACCACAGAGTCAAGAACAATCTCCAGATCATCTCCAGTCTCCTCAACCTACAACGGGACAGTTCAGAGAATGAAGATATACGTACCGCTCTGGCTGAAGCCCAAAGCCGGATAACAAGCATGGCACAGATCCATGAAAACCTGTATGAGTCAGAGGACATTGCAAAGGTGAACATGAAGACTTTTGTAGCACAGCTAACAAAGAGCCTTGAAACATCCTTTCTGGATAGGGAAAAAACCGTTCATATTAGCACTGATATTAATGAGATATACATTGAAATGTCCAAAGCTGTGTCTGTCGGTCTGATTATTAACGAACTTTGTTCAAATGCATATAAGCACGCCTTTTCACAGCAAACAAAAGGAAATATTTCTATTTCATTACAATCCAATAAGAATGAAATTACTTTGATAGTTAAAGACAATGGTTCAGGTGTGAAAAATGATGGAGCCATTCTTAATGGTGAAAGCCTAGGGGGACAACTGATATCTGCATTAACTCAACAGATTCACGGAGAACTAAAGGTATTTTCTACAGAAGAAGGTACAGCAGTACAGATTGTTTTTACTTTATAATAGCTGCGCAGCTGCTTGCCCTGTACTTCGAGGCACAGCAACCGCACAGTCCAGCACTAGTCAAACTCAAGCCTGTAACTACTGCTCTTATTCAAACCCCTCTGTTAAATACTCCCGGGCAAATTCTTTCACTACAGGAAGCATAACAGGAATTCCCATCCTGGACTCATTCACATTCCGGATCAGCTCATCCGCATCGTCCCATGTTAACTGGTCCTGCGGTATCTGGGCCATAACCCTTTCCACTTCCAGGGCCGGCAGCCTCAATTCTTCAAGAAATACCCGGAAAACATCTCTCGGCTCTTCCATGGAAGGCCGCTCTTGTTGAACCCTGTCCAGAGCACGGTTTACATCATCAGATTCAATGGAATCAACTATCTGAATAGCTTCTTCTCTTGTTATACCCATGTTATCCAATGAAGCAAGGACATCTCCCCGTCCTTCCCGAAGGTCTTGAGTAAGCTCTTGAGGAATAAGTGCACCGCCATCAGGACTTAAGAGTACCCGCGCCATAATCTGAGGAAGAAAAAACCTCGCAAACAAGGCTATCAAGCCAAGAATTACAAAAAATATTACTAGACCGATAATACAACCAAAACCTTTTTTTCGTGCCATATAAACCCCGCATTTTGATATTTTGGTATAGTATACACCATATTGTTCATATTTGCATTGAGATTTTTCATTACCTCCTGCATGATTAAGCAATATCCTATACAATGGGTGTAATGAAATTGAAAGAAACTGACCTCTATGAGCCGATTAAAATTTATCTTGAAGCGCAGGGATACCAGGTAAATGCTGAGGTCTCAGGGTGCGATGTCACAGCAGTAAACGGCGAAGAAATGATAATTATTGAAATGAAAACACGTGTATCTCTGCGGCTTTTAATCCAAGCAGTGGAACGGCTGGAAATTAATGATTCAGTCTATATCGCAGTCCCGCTTCAGGGGTCAAAATCTTTTCCGCCGAATTACAAAGGACTTAGGAAACTCTTACAACGCCTTGGAATAGGCCTTCTTTTTGTCAGGTTTTACAAAGGGAAAACCAAGGTTGAAGCTGCCCTCCATCCGAAAGATTACTTTCCCAGAAAGAACAAACGAAAACGCGAAACAATTATCCGGGAAATTCGCGGCAGGTATAAAGATTTTAATACCGGAGGGTCAGCTACGGAAAAAGAGAGGGTAACACTCTATAAACAGCGTGCAATTCAGATAGCTGTCTACCTTGATGTAATAGGTACAGCGAGCCCAAAGGTTTTACGGGATTCTGGTACAGATAAAAACACCCAGCAGATACTGAACAATAATTTTTACGGGTGGTTTGTAAAGGAAAAACGGGGGATCTATTCACTGCATCCCCAGGGGAAAAAAGCCCTGTCCAGCTATCCTGAGCTTGTGCAGTATTTTAGGAATCTTTTTCCGGACCGCTAAAGCGGATAGTAACAGAAGTGCCTCCATCAGATTCCAGGTCTAAACTCCCTTTTAATTCCTTGGTTAATAATCTGACAAGAAACAATCCGGAATGCTGGGACGGCATTTCATCATCTGTAGCTTCTATCCCGGTTCCATTATCCGCTACACGCAGAAAGTAGTCATCATCTTTCCAAAACTGGACAGTGATTGTTCCTTCAGTCTTGAAAGCATGCTTTAATGAGTTTGTACACAACTCAGTAATAATGAGTCCGCAGGCTTTCACGCGGTCAAGGTCCAGCTCATACTGCTCTGCCTCAGTAACAAAACGTACTGATTTATCTGTGGACATAGTAGTGCGTATATTACTGACCAACCGCTGAACATAAGCCCGCATATCTACAGCGCTCAGGTTCCCGCTGGAATACAACAGCTCATGAATAAGTGCAATTGAACGGATCCTCTCTTCAGTATGGGTCAGTATTTCTTCAACCTCAGAGTTTTGAGTATGTTTCTTCTGATAATTCATAAGAGCAATTATAACACTCAAATTGTTCTTTAATCTGTGGTGTATTTCCCGAAGCAATACTTCTTTCTCTTTAACCGATGACTTCAGCTTCTCTTCGAATTCAATTAATTCAGTTACATCGTGTATTATCGAATAGAGAAACGGGTCATCCTGGCTAATGGTGCCGCTGTATTCTTCTACATCGCGTATTTCTCCGTTTTTCAGCTTATGTTTGAACTGGAAAAATGTTCGTTCCTTTGAAACAGCAGCAGCCATTTCTTTTTTAACTTCCTCACGAGAAAGGGTGTTTATCTCTGAAATGTACATATTCTTCAGTTCTTCAAGTGTGTATCCGTAATACTCCTGCGCGCTTTTATTTGCATCCATTATCTTGCCGGTATCAGGATCTATAAGAAGCATGGTAGAAGCACTTTCAGTAAAGAGCCGCCTGAAATGTGCTTCTCTTTTTTTCAGGTATTCTAGATTCTCCGAATTCATTAGTCCAACTGCAATAAGATCAGCAAAAGCAAGGGCTTCTGATTTTTGCCTATCAGAAAAACCCTCCGGCCGGTTCACAAAAGCCATAACAGCTTCTACTGCACCATGGAGTTTAATTGGAACAATCATACAGTTTTCTATCTGGAAATGTGCAGATGCAGAAGAGAAACAATTCCTTATATTAAAGCCTTCACCATTGTTTTCGATTCGTATTTCACTTTCTTCAATTACAGTCTGAAGGCTGCCTATTTCGGTGAAACTCTTCTCAAGCTCGGTCACTTTCCACTCATTCTGTATCTGAATTCCAAGTATTTTTACAGAACTATCATCTTTATTGACTACAGCAATAAACCCTGACTCAGCTTCTATTGTGCGCTTTGCAGCTGAAAAGATATCACGAAACACATGGACGAAATTATCATCTTCAAGCAGAGCCATAGATGAAGAGTAAAGAGCCTGAAGCAGACGCTGGCTTCGTTTGGTTTCCCAAATACGGTTCTTCAATTTTTCAGACTCTTCTTGTTCCTCAGTAATATCCCGTACAATTCCTAAAATAAGCCCTTCATCAGAATCAATCAGCTTGGACCGTACCTGAACAAAACGCTTTTCCCCGTCCTTTCTGCGGAACCAGGTTTTTCCGGAAAATACCCCAGTGCTTTTGATCTCTTCCATTGCTTTTGCAAGAACATCATCACTGCAGTCATATACAATATCCTGGAGTGTCATAGAGGAAAGACTTGCCTGAGAATATCCAAGCAGGGTGCTGGCCGCGTTATTGGTCTTTACAATATTTCCGTATCTGTGAAGGAATATCGCATCATTCGCATTGTCAAACAAATAATTATAATACTGCTCACTCCTCACATTGTCTTTCTCTGCTTCAAATCGCTCTAGTACCATAGAAAGCCTTTCCGCAATTGCATGCAGCAGCTTCTCGGTTTGGGAAGAATCTTCCTCCAGGCTTTGCGGAGAAAATACCTCAATACAGCCTGCTGGTTCACCATAATAATTCAAGAGTACTGAGAATTCGGGTTCTTGTTCTTTATTGTATTCTCCGGATGAGTATTCTTTGCCCTGGAAAAACAGCCTAATACCTACAGTGCCCGGGTTTGGAAAGCTTTCATGCAGCAGTACCGGTAGTTTATCCAAGATAAATTCTTTGTCTTTGCCCGAGGTTTCAACAAGCTCCCCAAAGCGGTATATACACTCTAACTGCTGTTTTCTATTATCAGGTTGTATTTGCCTACTTCCTGACTTTACTGCATCCGATAGATTATGTTTTTTTTCAATCATGCTTTATTTTCCACCTGTACCATATTCTAAAATAAAATAAGAAGTAAGGGAATAGTATAGCCGTGCTTTTAAGTAACTGTCAAAGATTCCCTATAAACTCTGTCAAATATTTACTACACCAGACCAGAATAAAGAAAAAAATATTTTAAATAAATAATTACAGATAACCGCTTTCAGTCCTGAAGTAGATGATATATTTCAAACCATTTTCATGATTCATCTCAACCTCACCTTCAAGCTGGTGAGTAATAAGTGTTTCAACAAGTTCAAGGCCTAGTCCTTTTATGTTCTCAGGGCTTTTCGTTTGAGGCATCCCAACCCCGTTATCCTTATAAATAAGCCGCACCATCTTATCCCCTTGTTTTTCCGCACTAATAGATATTCTCCCCTGTTGCTGGGCAGGGAAGGCATATTTCATGGAGTTGGATATAAGCTCATTTAAAACAAGCCCAAGGGGAATCACTGTATCCATCTGGAGCTGAATATTATCAATTTGCGTTTTCATTACAACTTGGTTCGTATTAGCCAAATAGGATGAAACTAATCCGGAATACAGCTCATTTACATAATCGGATAAATCTATGTAGGATAAGCTTTTCGACTGGTAGAGTTTTTGATGCACTAAAGCCATGGAACGTATTCTGTTGTTCATCTCACCAAAGGCTGTTTTTAAATGCGGACTCTCTTCCTGATCTGCCTGAAGGTTTAAAAGTGAACTAATTACCTGCATGTTGTTTTTAGTTCTATGGTACAGCTCTTTTAAAAGAACTCGTTTCTCTTCAAGTGAGTGCTTCAGTGCAGCTTCTGCTTTCTTTTTCTCTGTTATATTCTGAAGAGTTCCATACATCCAAAGGGGTTTTCCATCGCTTGTCCAGGAAATTACCTTGCCTCTATCTAATCCCCATATCCAATGCCCATCCTTATGCTGCATCCTGCATTCACATTCATAATACTGCAATTCACCGTTAAAATGTTTTCTCAGAAGCTTATCGGACTTCTCAAGATCATCGGGATGCATATTATCCAACCAGGTTGAGACTGATATAGGTGCTAATTCATCCAAAGTGTATCCAATAAACTCTGCCCAGCGTTCATTAAAGATAGCCTCACCTGTCTGAACATTCCACTCCCAAGTACCTGCATTTGTTCCCTCAATAATATTTTCTAATCTGGTCTTTCTCTGCTGGTGTTTAGTATACTCATCTATGATTTTTCCGATAAATACGGTAGTTGCCGGATACGCAATAAGAACAGGAAGAGCAAGCAGCCTAATGGTTTCCATTCTGTACGGCTCCGGGAGGGTAAGCATAAGCAGATCCATAACAACATGTACAGCTATTCCCATACCTAAAATCAGCCAGGAGGTTATCTTCCAACATCTTTTCTTCCGCAGAAAATAAAACCCCACACCAATTGCAGAGGAAGCAATGATTACGCTTACTCCCATTACAACACCAGGTCCTGACTGGAAAATTCTTAAAGCAGCAGCCATACCCGCGGCAATAGCTACAGAGACAGGACCAAAAAAGAAACCGCAGATACTAAGCATTACTGATCTGCCGTCAAAAATTATTCCGGGCGCAAGAACAAGCGGATTGAGCATAGCCAGAATAGAAGCTGTACCGAAAAGAAACCCTAAAAGAATTTCTTTCATATTTCTATATTTCAATGAGTTGCTGATAAACCCCGCAAGTATACTTATTGCTGACAGCATGCCGAGGTTAAATATTATATCAAGAAAGTTACTCATTTATAAAACATCCATATATACCATTCTATACGCTAGCTTTTAATGTACTACAACTCATAAGCTTTTTTCAAATAATTCACTCACTTATTTGATTATTTACAATAGCGTACAGCATGCTATTTTTGTATAAATACATAAAAATTTACACCAGGTATCAAGTTATACTGATAACAGCGCACAAGCTCTCCTGATAGCAGTTTTAATTCTATAGCTTACAATTATATATAGGATCTAAAAAGGGGAGCAAAAAAATGAAACTGAAAAACATAAAACTACGACCAAAATTGATAATGATATTTCTACTGATCGGACTAATTCCTTTAGCTGCTGTAAGTATTATCAGCATAATGCAGGCATCCCAGGCATTACAGGATTCTGCAGAACACCAGCTTACCGCTATTCGGGCGATAAAAGAACAGCAGATAGAAAATTTCATGCACGAACGCCATGGGGATTTAGAGGTATACGCATACAACAGCGCGGTTATAGCTGCATCTCAGCGGTTTATTAATGCATTCAACGAAGCAGGGCTTGAAGGAGAAGCGTGGCAGCAGTGGAACAACGCACACGGCGCAAAATTCGAGCACTATATAGAAACATACAATTACTACGACCTGTTCATCATTTCCCCTGAAGGGGATGTAGTATACACCACTGCACAGGAAGCTGACCTAGGTATGAATGTACATTCCGGAGTATTAGACGGCTCCGGGCTGGAAGAGGCATATGAAACAGGGCAAACTGAAATAGGAATAACCGACTTCAGCTGGTATGATATCTCCGATGAACCTGCGGCCTTTGTTTCAGGTCCTGTTACTACAGATGCGGGTGAGTTTGTGGGTGTACTGGCATTCCAGCTTTCTATTTCCGCGATTAACAATATAATGCAGGAGCGTACCGGAATGGGTGAAACAGGGGAAACATACCTTATTGGCTCAGACTACCTTATGCGCTCTGACTCTTATCTGGATCCTGAAAACCACTCAGTTCGTGCTTCGTTTCAAAATCCAGAAGAGGGTGATGTCAGGTCCCATGCTGCAGAACAGGCATTAGCAGGAAATACAGGCACAGAAATAATTACTGATTATGCAGGAGGAACTGTACTTTCATCGTACGCACCACTGGATGTAGAAGGGCTTCATTGGGCAATACTCGCTGAAATTGATCTCACTGAAGTAAACCAGCCGGTTCAGGCACTGATATTTTTTATTATTATCATTGCAGCCGGAATCGCACTCGTTGTTGCTTTAGTAGCTCTTTTATTCGCCAATTCCATCGCGAAGCCGATCCTTCAAGGTGTCACCTTTGCCCAGGCCTTGTCCAAAGGCGACTTTACCCAACGGATAGATGTAGACCAGAAAGATGAAATAGGCATACTGGCGAATGCCCTGGAAACAATGGTTGAACAAATTGGCGAAGTCGTAGAAAGCGTTCAGGAGTCAAGCAATAATGTTGCCTCCGGAAGCCAGGAAATGAGCTCCACAAGTCAGCAGTTGAGCCAGGGGTCAACAGAACAGGCGGCAAGTGCTGAAGAAGTATCCTCTTCTATGGAGGAAATGGCTTCCAATATACGCCAAAACGCGGACAACGCAATGCAGACTGAAAAGCTGGCGAACAAAGCATCCCAAGATGCTGAGCAAAGCGGGCAGTCAGTAAAGGAGACTGTCTCAGCAATGCGAAACATAGCAGATAAGATCAGCATTATAGAAGAGATTGCACGACAGACAAATCTTCTTGCACTCAATGCTGCTATTGAAGCAGCCCGCGCAGGTGAGCAGGGAAAAGGCTTTGCCGTGGTAGCATCTGAAGTACGTAAGTTAGCCGAGAGGAGCCAGAAGGCAGCAGGGGAAATATCAGAGCTTTCAGGAAGGAGCGTGGGTACAGCTGAACAGACTGGTAAAATGCTGGAGCAGCTTGTCCCGGATATTCAAAAGACCGCGGACCTTATTCAGGAAATCAGTGCTGCTTCCAATGAGCAGAACTCCGGGGTTGAACAGATTAATAAAGCGATTATGCAGCTTGACCAGGTAATTCAGCAGAACGCTTCTGCAAGTGAGGAAATGGCATCCATGTCAGAAGAGCTTTCCGGACAGGCAGACCAGTTGAACCACGCTGTGTCCTTCTTTAAACTCAAAAAAAACAGACACAAACAGCTTGAGGCAAGAACAGTCCAAAAGCAGCAACACAAAAAAGTGAACATAGCAGATGCGGCAAAAACAGGAACAGCAGCAAGCACACAACCGGAAAAAGAGACAAAGCAAAAAGCGTACCAGAGTAATAAGCAGAAAAACCGCCAAGGAACCCCCTTGACTATGGCAAATGAAAATGATGAGGATTTCCAAGAATATTGATCTCCCCTTTTTTCTTCAGCTCAGGGACAGACCGGACGGCCTGTCCCTTTTTTTTTTATGATAAATGATAAACACTAGTGGAAGAAAACAATACATTTTAGACAGCATTAAGCAGTATAATTGAATATGAAATAGGGGATATTTGATTTTACGATCAAAGCACATATTATTTTAGATAGAATTGCAGGAGTAGAATCAAGTTTACGATATAAAAGGGGAACAATATGAAAAAAGCAAGCATACGTTTTGAAATATCAGTTATATCCGCTGCAGCAATACTGGTCTTAACAGCAGTAATCTGCATCATTTCCTATAATTTAGCATATAATTCAGTATTTGATGCTTACATTCAACAGCTGAACAATTTTAACCACGACATAACAGAACAGGTACGGCGGTATTTTGATGATAACTCAGAATGGATCGATGCGGTAAGCACGTCCCCGGAGCTCAGAGAAGCAGTTGCTGAATCAGATACAGAAAAGATTACAGAGTACCTGAATTCCTATGACGGTGCTCTTGAAGGGATCCAGGCAATGGCAATATTTACCCCTGAAAGGTCTCCTTCCATTACAGCGCATTCTCAACTATCCCAGGGGTTTGACCCAGAGGAACTGCTGTCAGACAATTTGAACGAGAATTTTAGGCGTGCATTAGAAGGAACTACCTATGTAAGTTCAATCTATCAGTCTCCAATAGACGGAAACGCGGTAAGTCTCATTTCTACACCAATATATAATGGACAGTCAGTTGTGGGGATTCTTGGATTTTTTATGAATTTTGAACGCTTTTCAAACAATGTTGTAAGGGGAGTTACAATCGGCGAAACTGGTTATCCTTTTATTGTCCGCAATGACGGTGTTGCTGTGGGGCATCCTGATCCTGAAACAGTCTTCGGTGTTGATATATCTGACTATGACTGGGGTAGGGAAGTACTAACAGGAAATGAGAATGAACTCGTCTTTTACCCATGGCAAGGAAGTGAAAAGGTATTAGCTTTCACCAGAAACGAAAACTACCGTTTTATCACCATTTCCAGTATGTTTCTGGATGATATTCAAAAAGACGCGATAGAAATGCTCTGGTTTCTCATTGCCACAGGCGCTGCAGCACTCCTGCTTGCAAGCGCATTTTTAATCTGGTTTGTGTCCATGCGCTTAAAACCATTGCAGACAGCTATCAGCTATGCTGAAAAGCTCCAGCAGGGAAACCTGAATGCTCAGGTAGAGGTAAAGCGCAGAGACGAGGTCGGCCAGCTTCTTCTCAGGTTAAACGACACAATGCAGACATTCCATGACATTATCTTGAAAGTCCAGGAAACTACTATGCATGTAACCACATCCAGCGACGGACTCAACGATTCTGCGCAGGTGATCTCTGAAGGAGCAACAGAGCAGGCATCCAGTGCTGAGGAAGTCTCCTCTTCTATGGAAGAAATGGCTTCCAACATACGCCAAAATGCTGACAACGCAATGCA
Organism: uncultured Spirochaetales bacterium; assembly: GCA_964428555.1. Taxonomy (GTDB): domain Bacteria; phylum Spirochaetota; class Spirochaetia; order CAYRYS01; family CAYRYS01; genus CAYRYS01. The sequence continues at coordinate 21,790 of CAYRYS010000054.1, forward strand.
GACTGAAAAGATCGCGCAAAAGGCGGCAAAAGATGCTGAAGCAGGCGGCCAGTCGGTTAGAGAAACCGTGAAAGCAATGCAGGACATTGCAGAAAAGATTACGATTATTGAAGAGATTGCCAGACAGACAAACCTTCTTGCGTTAAATGCAGCAATTGAAGCAGCACGCGCGGGTGAGCAGGGAAAAGGCTTTGCTGTTGTTGCCTCTGAAGTGCGAAAGCTTGCAGAGCGGAGCCAGAAAGCTGCAGGGGAGATCTCAGAATTGTCATCACACAGCGTGAGTGTTGCTGAAGAAGCAGGTGACATGCTTGAAAAGATGGTACCAGACATACAGAAAACAGCAGAATTGATCCAGGAGATCAGTGCTGCTTCTAATGAACAGAACTCCGGTGTTGACCAGATTAATAAAGCAACCATGCAGCTGGACCAGGTAATCCAGCAGAACGCATCCGCAAGTGAAGAAATGGCTTCCCTAGCAGAAGAACTAGCAGCAAACGCGGACACCCTTAAACAGGCAATCTCATTCTTCAAACTAAAGAAGTCAGCCCAGGAAAAAATAAACAAGGAAAGCAAGAAGAGAAGCAGCCAAGCTGACCGTGTAAGAAAAAAAGCAGAAGCAGCAAAACAGACGCGGGAAAAACAGCAGTCCCCAAAAAATCGGGAAGAAAGCAGGGCAGGAGAAGAACGGGGAATACAGCCGAGAGGAAACTTAGAGAAAAGCGGAAGGCGCTCCAAGGGAGTTAGTTTGGACATGAAGTCCCAAGCTGCACAGGACGACGATTTCGAAGAATATTAGGACAGAACTTTCCTCAGGAGGAAACCGCCGGCCTTGCTGCCGAGGAAAACGCTCCTCGAGTGAACTGCCGCCAGGCAGTTTGTATCGAGAGGACCATGAAAACGCCGGC
>CAYRYS010000055.1:0-22170 GCA_964428555.1 uncultured Spirochaetales bacterium
AAGGCGAAATTAAATATATCAAGCCTTCACAAAGAGGTCAAGAGCTCCGGAGTTACTGAATATCCGGTATGGTTTGATACCCGTATTTACTGCGTCGAACCTTTTGGGTGAAATAATAACTGTTTTAAGATTCACATAATGTGCTGTTTTAGGATGGAAATGGACAAAAATAAATCATCATGATCTAAAGGTGCCTTCTTTAGCTTGGTTCCGATAACTAAATACAGTGGTTTTTTTTTCTCTTTCTTCAGAAAATCAGACAAATAAGCAACTTTATTAATTTTTTTCAGGTTAACCCAAAAGCTTCGTGGCAGTATACAAGGATTTCAAAAAACCTTGAGCTCTATGCTTTACTTTCTTTACTAGTGTGCCGACTATTACAATGAAGGAATATGAAGAAAATCGGCATTATTACAACAGTATTATTAATTCTCATAGGGCTGTCTGCTCCTGCAGAAGTACACATTATTCAGGAAGGGGAAACGTTGTACAGTCTTTCCCGTGAATACGGGCTTCCTGTATCCGTTATCCAGGAGCATAATAGCATTCAGGACCCAAGAGGTCTTTCAGTAGGAACGAGGCTTGAGATTCCTAACATTTACATTGTACAGGAAGGAGACACTATGTACAGTATTGCTAGAGAGTACAGTACTGATGTTCAATCCTTGTGCAATAGAAACAATATTCAAGTCTCTTCTGTTATTAGACCTGGGCAGCAGCTACTTATTCCGAGAAGCAGCGGGGTTCAAGAAGAAGTCTCAGAACAAAGGGGTGTTCTTAACAACTCTGTAACCGCAACCTCAGAAACCAACCTTCGAAATACTGAAGAGCTGGAAGATGATGTATATTTAGGGCCTTGGCCTGTTGACGGGCCGTTGTACCGCATTACAGGTAAAATAGAAGGTATTCGGATAGATTCTGCCAGGGGCGAAACTGTACGGAGTGTTCATGGCGGGAATGTAGTCTGGGTCGGACCTTACCGCGGTTTTGGACAAGTGTTGTTTGTTCAGTCTCCGGATGAAACTATCTATGTATATGGCGGAAACGAGGAAATACTGGTAGAAGTTGGGGATGCAATTTCTGCTGGAGACGAGATTGCCCGTATTGGTATAAATGCCCTTGAGAATGAAGCATTCTGTATATTCCTCACTTATAGGAACGGTAGTCCGATTGATCCTGGGACTGTACCTAGGCATTAGTATAAGAAATGAAAACCATGTTTAAAATGTATTAAAGAAAAAGCAGGGCAAGTATGAATGAATACAATATCTACAGGATAGCGCCGAGTAAAAAGCAGCAAACTTTGAATTGCTTAACAGATACCTATTAACTGTTTGTTCTTTCTATGCTAATGTATTAAGGTCAAACAGTTAAATTTGTAATAGGCGGTGGAATGGCTAAGAAATCCAGCAAGAAAGGGAAGAATCAAAAAGCTTCTCAAAAAACGACATCCCAGAATTACGAATATGCCGGTGAATCTGATCCTCTTGTACTGTATCTACGACAAATATCAAAGTACCCACTGCTAACCATTCAGCAGGAACAGGAAATTGGTCAAAAAATCCAGACACTGAAAGCAGAACTGGAAAACATTGAAATGGACTGGGAAATGGGTATGACCGTAGAGAGTGAGTATAAACAGCGAAAGAATGATACCCAGGAGTATCTGCGGATAACAAAGAACCGGATGATTAACGCAAACCTCCGGCTCGTTGTTTCGATTGCGAAGAAATATCAGCACAGAGGTCTTTCTCTCCTGGATTTGATAGATGAAGGAAATATTGGTCTAATTGAGGCTGTTGAGCGGTTTGACTATAAGAAGGGATGCAGGTTTTCCACCTATGGCACCTGGTGGATACGTCAGGCAATTATTAAATCCCTTGCTGATAAGGGAAGGGTTATCCGCATACCAATCCATATGCTTAATACAATTAAAAAATGTTATTTTGTAGCAAAGCATCTTACCCAGGAGCTTGGGAGGGACCCGAAACCTGAAGAGCTGGCTGATTACATGGAATTGCCTGTATCGAAAATAAAAGAAATTACAAAACTTTCCCAAGAGACTGCTTCACTGGATACTACTGTAGATAATGATAATGCCACACGGCTTTCAGACTTAATAGAAGATGAGCATTCGTCAAAACCCTTTGATTTTGTCTTTAATCTAACAATCCAGGACACACTCGAGGACGTTCTTAACAAGCTTAGTGAGCGGGAAATGCGCATTATTCAAATGCGGTATGGTCTTGGTGGCGAGGCTCCGCTGACCCTTGAGGAAACAGGAAAAGTTCTTGGAATAACGCGGGAACGCGTTCGTCAGATACAGGAAAAAGCCATTATAAAGCTAAAATCGTTTCGCCACATCCAAGAGCTTGAGGACGCACTCTAGGCGTCGTGCAGCTCGTTTACCAGGGCATCGAAAATAGTCATCATATCCTGAGTTGTTTTGCGAAGTCGGCTGGCAATTATTTTTGCTATAGCACGGGTAATCGGAAGACCGATTGCCGGGTAGGTGTTCCCCATTTCGAGAAAGTCATTTTTACTCAGTACAATGAAAATACTATCAGAAGAAGCAATCACTGTTGCAGACCGTTTGTCATCATCAATTAAGGCTAGTTCTCCAAAAAAAACATTCTGCTCAGCCTTCAGCTTTGCAACAGTATAATCATCACCAGCCCTGGTACGCTTTCGTATTTCTACAGACCCGGAGTACACAATGAACATCTCTGAACCAATATCTCCCTCTTTAATAATTACCTCATCCTTATTATAGGACCGAATTTTGCAGATATTGTGGAGTATATTCAGACTTTCAGCTTCATCCTTAAGTCCTTTGAATATGGGTATGTCTTTTATCTTGGATAACGCATCTTCTTTATTGATTATTGTTTTCTGACTCATGTTAACCGCTCCAGAAGAATGACTCTTGAATAATTCGGTATTATATAATCGTTTGCAGGAAGAAGAACCGGCTTATTGACTTCCAGGCTTTTTACTTCCTGCAGGTTTGTTACCAGTCTGGAGACATCTGATGTTTTCTGTGCTTCACGAAGTGCCTCAATTTTCATACGGTTTGGGGAACCCGTGTTTTCCAGGATACCAATTACAAGCTTTTTACTGTCTGTTTCGAAGGTTTTTTTCACTTCTTCAAAGGCCTGGCCAATGAATTTTTCAGGCAAAGGCTCTGTTAAGAGTCTTGAATTGGTATTATTCTTTGATACAAGTGAATAAACAATGTGTGAAAGCCCGCTTGTTGCAGAAGTCGAAGCAAGCATTCTTCTGGAAAAATCTCTGGAATATACGATTTCATCGCACATTGCCTGTTTTAGATAGCTTTCAAACTTTTTATCCAACAGCTCAGCACAAATATATACATCCTTAGCTATTGCCTTTATGGTTAATACTGTCATCACAGTCTTTGAGTCCACTTCTGATGGGGCGCTGCTCTCAAAACTGTCTGCAAGGATCAGCACCTTCCACGCGCTTTTAACATTGGCTCTTTCTAAAGTGGACTCGGAGAAATAGTCCCCTTTCACATATTTAATTCCCTTTAGGTTTGGATTTTCCTTCAGTTCTTCTATGCGTTCTGCAGGGATATTTGAAATGATGATAATCTTATCTGCTGATAGCTGCCCGGATACTTCGATAATATCAACGAGAATGTCCTTCATATGGTCTTTCCAGCCGCAGATAATAAAATGGTCCTTGATTTTCGGGAAATCCATTAGTCCCCTCCTTGCGCGTGAGTTTCTATCAACAAAAATAGAAGCAAGTGTACCTGAAAGAAAACTCATTGCTCCAATTCCAATAAATATTGTTAATAAGGCAAGGATCCTGCCGCCTAGGGTAATCGGTACAAGATCTCCATACCCGGTCGTACTGAAGGTGATAAGGGACCACCAAAAGCCATCCAAAGGGTTTTGAAATTGGTTGTTCCTTCCAGCTTCAATTATATACATGAATATACCTGAGGCAGTGAAAAAGACTAAAAAGAATATAAAAGGAAATGTGTATTTTGAGTCTTTAATGCGTTTATAAGTTCTTTCAATCCATTTTTTCATGCTCTGTTCCAGCTCATAGTATAGTACAGTGTAAATCAAATTACTTTGATTTCATAGTATGATTAATAAATTACTTGAATAATAATGGTGTGATAAACAGGAAAAGTCATTGATAAAATCGGTCAACATATGGATAATAAACATACCTAATGGGGAACACCCAAAAGACAGGTTAGTAAATAGGTTTAATAGATACTATCATTACCTATACCAATTACTCCGCTATATAGCGAAGGAGGATTATCCATGAGTTTTAATAGAAAAGATTTTAAACAACAGGTGCAGGAAAACCTGCGGTATCAGCTTGGCAAGCCTGTTGCAAAAGCTTCAAAGCGGGATGTATTCGAAGCTGTGTCTAAAGCAGTGATGAAGTATGTCCTGGATAACTGGCTGAAAACAAAGGACAAATACAGAGATGCAGAGGCTAAGCAGACATATTACCTTTCTGCAGAGTTTCTCATGGGAAGGACCTTTGGAAACAATTTGGTTAATATGCTTATTAAAGAGGATGTACAGGAAGTACTCAATGAGCTTGGATTTGATTACAATTTAATTGAAGATGAGGAACCGGATGCAGGTCTTGGAAACGGCGGTTTAGGAAGACTTGCAGCTTGTTTTCTTGACTCCCTTGCTACAGGGGACCTGCCTGGTCATGGCTATGGAATCCGGTATAAATATGGAATGTTTAAACAGCGTATAATTGACGGGTATCAGGTTGAGTTTCCTGATACGTGGCTTGAACGGGAGAATCCCTGGTCTATCCGGAGAGCGGATGAATCTGTAGAAGTCAAATTCGGCGGTCACGTTGTTGTTCTCAGAGATGAAAAGGGAAGGGAACATTTTAAACGCGTAAATGCAGAGATTATACGCGCCATACCCTATGATATGCCGATCTGCGGCTATAAAACGAAAAACGTAAATACACTCAGGCTTTGGGAAGCGGAGTCACCTGACGGATTCAATCTCCAACTTTTTAATGATCAGCAGTACCTCCGTGCAGTGGAAGCACAGAATAAGGCAGAGGATATTTCCAGAGTATTGTATCCAAACGATTCCGGTCCATCAGGCAAAGCTCTCAGGCTTCGCCAGCAATATTTCTTCGTTTCTGCAAGCCTCCAGGATATTGTAAGAAGGTACAAGGAGCAGTATGGCACAAACTTCAAATACTTCCCTGAAAAAGTTGCAATCCAGCTTAATGACACTCACCCAGTTGTTGGTGTTCCAGAGCTCATGCGTATTCTAATGGATTGGGAAAAATTGTACTGGGATGAAGCGTGGTGGATTGTTACCAACACCTTTGCATACACAAACCACACAATTCTTGCAGAAGCTTTGGAAAAATGGCCTATTGACTTGTTTAACGGACTTATGCCGAGAATCTATCAGATTGTTGAAGAGATTAACCGCAGGTTTCTTACTGATCTCCGGAAAAAGTACCCAAGAGACTGGGAAAAACAGCGGAGAATGGCAATTATCTCAGATGGTGTGATTAAGATGGCGTGGCTTGCAATAGTCGGGTCCCACTCTGTGAACGGAGTTGCAGCGCTTCACACTGAAATCTTAAAAAACAGTGAGCTGAAAGACTGGTATGAATTCTACCCAGATAAATTCAACAATAAAACAAATGGTGTAACTCAAAGGAGATGGCTCCTTAAGTCAAATGATCGGCTTGCCCAAGCTATTACAAAACGCATTGGTGAGGACTGGATTACAGACCTTCCGCAGCTGAAAAAACTTGAGCAGCATTTGGATGAGGATGAACTGATCAATGAATTTCTCGAGATAAAGCATCAGAATAAAAAGGACCTTGCAGAATATATTCTCGAACATAATGGTGTAAAGATAGACCCTTCATCTATTTATGATATTCAAATTAAACGGCTCCATGAATATAAGCGGCAATTAATGAACGTTCTCCATATTATGTACCTGTATAACAAGCTTAAAGAAGATCCTGACCTGGACATTTATCCCCGCACTTTTATATTCGGAGCAAAAGCTGCTTCCGGGTATAAGCGAGCAAAGGACATAATTAAACTGATCAATACTGTTGGAGACAAGATAAATAATGATCCGTCAATTAAAGACAAGATAAAGGTTGTTTTTCTTGAAAACTACAGGGTTTCTCTGGCTGAAAAGATGTTTCCCGCAGCAGATGTATCTGAACAAATCTCAACAGCAGGAAAAGAAGCTTCAGGTACTGGAAACATGAAATTCATGCTCAACGGCGCAGTTACCATCGGTACCCTCGACGGCGCGAACATTGAAATTGTGGAAGAGGCTGGAGAAGAGAATGCCTTCATCTTCGGACTGACTGCAACCGAGATACAGGAGGTATATGACCAGTATTCTCCGTGGGATGAATATGAAGCAAACCCGCAGCTAAAAGAGGTAGTTGAGCAGCTAATTGACGGTACATACAACCCAGGCAGCGCTGAGATCTTCAAGGAGCTCTACGATTCGCTCATGTTTGGTATCGACGGAAATAAGCCAGACACCTATCTGGTGCTGAAAGACTTTAACGCGTATGTGAAAGCACAGGAAGAAGTAGATAAGGCATTCAGAGACAGAAGAGGCTGGGCACTGAAAGCACTGAAAAATATTGCGAATGCCGGTAAATTCTCAAGTGACAGGACAATTCAGCAGTATGCTGAAGAAATATGGAATATTAAGCCCGTTAGAGTATAATACAACAATTTCCACAGCCTTTTCCTTTGGGGAAAGGCTTTTTTTTGAAAAAGTTATTATTGAAATTGTAATCTATGGTATTATAGATAGCATCAATTGCGGATTATTACAAATACTATAAAGTATATATCCGGAAAAAGGGGAGAGTATGAAAAAACCTTGGGAATTTTTATCTGAATTTAAACAAACCTATTTTACACAGGATTGGCCTAGTGTTGCTCAGATGTTTGAGATAACCTGTGCACGATACCCGGAAAACAACTGTTTTACCACATTTGACCCTGTGCTGCTGCGTTTTAATTATACTGAAGCGCTTAGGGAAATACGAAAACTGGCTGCTTTTCTCGATGCATCAAAAGTGCAGCAAGGGGATGCAGTAGTTGTTTCTGGAAAGAATTCTCCGGAATGGGCAATTGCCTACCTTGCAGTTCTCTATGCAGGGTGCAGGATTGTTCCTATCGATTATCAGCTCGAAACAGAGACTATTGATCATCTTTCACGGTATGCAGAAATCAAAGCAGCTTTTATTGATGAAGAAAAATTCGATGACCTCCAGGGTCTTGCAAAAAAAGATTATACTGTCTATTCACTGTCAAAGAACAAGGAAGGATATATCCTGAACCTTAGTTCTGAAGCGGAAATGGAAAAACCGGTTGATGTAGATATTGATACTACAGCGGCCATATTGTTCACTTCCGGAACAACGGGAAAACCGAAAGGGGTAATGCTTAGCCATAGAAATCTGGTCTGCGATACCTATATATCCCAGAATAATCTGACTATTCTATCGACTGATGTATTTTACGCGATTTTACCGATTCACCATTCCTATACCATGACAGCAGTATTTCTTGAAGCAATCTCTGTCGGAGCTGAGGTTGTATTTGGAAAACGCATGGCTACTCAGCAGATACTAAAGGACCTAAAGCAGGGACAGATAACCATGCTTCTGGGAGTTCCTCTCCTGTTTAACAAGCTGCTAAAAGGAATACTGAAGGGAATCAAAGCAAAAGGTGCATTCGTTTATGGCTTAATCCGGTTCCTGATGGGGTTTTCAGGCTTTGTGAAATCGGTATTCGGCGTGAATATTGGAAAAAAGCTTTTTAGTTCAGTCTTGGAAAAAGCATCGTTGAACCATATCCGTATCTGCATATCCGGAGGCGGGCCTCTTGCTTCTTCCACCTTTCAGGCATTTAACCAGCTGGGAATTAATTTTGTACAAGGCTATGGTCTTACAGAAACATCTCCAATTGTAGCATTGAATCCTGTGCATCATTTTAAGATCAAGTCAGTAGGACAGGTGCTTCCTAGGCTCGAGTTCCGGATAGCGGACAAAGACGCAGAGGGCAGGGGAGAGATCCAAATTAAAGGCCCTGTTATTATGCAAGGATACCTGAAAGACCCTGAAAGCACTCAAGAGAGCTTTACAGATGATGGTTTTTTCAAGACAGGAGATGTTGGTTATTTGGATTCTGAAAACTACGTATATCTAACAGGAAGAAAGAAATCTCTCATCGTTACTGAAGGCGGAAAGAATGTGTATCCTGAAGAGATAGAGAATAAATTCCAGCTTTTTGATGAGGTAGAGCAGATCCTAGTCCGCGGGTATGAGCTCGATAAAGAATATAACACTGAAGGAATCGAAGCTGTAATCTTTCCCAATCTCGATGCCTTCTCCCCTCATGCTGACGATGAAGCAATTAAAAAGCGGTTAGACGAGGTTATTGACGAGGTTAACTCCAAGCTTCTTCCGTATCAGAAGATCAGCAAGCTGACAATACTTAATGAGCCGCTGGAAATGACGACTACAAAGAAAATTAAACGCTATAAAGCACAGCGCGAGGACTAAACCTCTCCAAACTTCTTTCCGATTTCCTGAAAAAGCTCTCTGAATGGAGAGCTTTTTCTATAGTAGACTGGAGGATAACCTATAGGTGCTGGCTGGAGCACCTCTGGCTTGCTGCCTGCTGGTTTTCCTGACCACAGATGTATCCATTGGTCATCCGGTAGGTAAACTTTCCACTTTGAACGTTTCGGTTTATATACAGGAGCGACCAGAAGGTCCCTGCCGTAGAGATATTCATACTGCAGGTTTTCGGTTTTTCCGTCCGGATAATGGAGAAAAACAGGGCGCATAAGGGGAACTCCAGTTTTTTGATATTCTCTTGATGCAGCACGGCTGTACGGTGCAAGCAGTGTATGAATTTTTGAGAGTCTTGCAAATGCTTTTAAAGTATGAAGATCTGTATCATGCTGCCAGTTCCGTTCAGGCCTGTTTCCTTCGTGTGTACGCATAACTGGAGTAAAAACAGCCTGCTCTGCCCACCGTAGAAATAATTCCTTGGTCCGTCTTATCCAGCCGAGTGTTGTATACCCTCCTATGTCTGAATGATGATATCCAAACCCTGACATTCCAAGGGAAAGTGCAGCAGGAATAACAGTAGCAAGGCCGTCATCCATACTCCAGTTAACCATTTGGTCACCAGCCCAGATCATGTGTGTATTTGGCGCACTGCCCCAGAAACCTGACCTATGGAAAACAAACAGGTTTTTCTGAGCATTTTTCTCTATAATTTCTCTGTTTAGCTGTGCCCATTTTACAGGATAATAATTATGGTACCAGCTTGCTTTGTCTTTTGAATGAAGGCTTGCATCAAAAGGTAAGTATTCTGCAAAATCTGCCATCCACCCTGCCATATTATAATCGCAGAGGTTTTCCTGAATGATTGCCTGAAGCCATTTAAATGCATTAGTATTTGACAGATCTATAAGCCCGGCAGGAAAGGAGGATATGTAAAAATCAATGTCATGTCCCTGATTATGTCGTACGAGAAAGCCTTGAGAAGCAGCTTCTTTATACATCTGGGATGCTTTATCCAGAAAGGGATTTACATACCCGAGAAACCGTATGTTCTGTGTGTCTAGTTCATTAATCAGTCCTCCTATGTCCGGATAAAGTTTGTTGCAGTGACTCCAGTTCCAGAACAATTGTGTTCCGAAATTTGTAATCTTTTGTCCTTCCCAGTCCTGGGCCCAAAGAGCGGAAATATCTATACCTGCGCTTAAAGCAGTTTGCAGCTTTTCACGAAGCAGATGAGATCCCCCTTGAATCCCAAGAATAGCTCCTTCAAACACCCAATCCGGGAGTTCTAATTGTCTACCTACTAAACCGGAATACTCTGAAAGTGCTTCTTCCAAAGAATTGCTGTGGAATAGGTGAAACTTCTGGGGGATTCCGTAAAAGGTCAATTCATTGCGCCTTGGGTTTCTAAAACTAAAGACGCTATAGCTGTAGTCTTCTGCAAAAAAACCGCTTCCCTGGTTAGTAAAGTACACTGGAGCAGCGAGATAGGTTGAAAACGCATGCCCTCCAGCGCCATGGGTAAGTTCTGCGAGAAAAGTGAGAAGATCTCTTCCTCTTCCTATTCCCTGTTCCTGGGAAATAATAGGTACTTTTTTTCCTTTAAGGTCTAAAAAAGTATATTGTTCTCCACAGCCGTATATATGTTCCCCTGGTTTAGCAGGAAGAATTATTTTGGTGAACTGTATCTTGGGGTCAGTGGTGTTTACAGAAAAACAGATGCGGTTGCCTGTTTTTTGAATAAGTATTTCTGCTAGTTTTGGGAATATAAGTATTAGCGTATTTTCATCTATCCTTTTTACCTGCCATGCCTTTGGAGCAAAGAAAACTGCATTCTTCTCTGTAATTTTAAAACTGCCATGCCTGGATTTTGCATGGATTTTACCTGCACCGAACATAATTCCTGGCTCGATTGAAGAATGGGAAAAAACAGTATCTTGTTTTTCAACTATCGCAAAGGTGCTGTTTTCATTAGCATAGTGCAGCATGGCTTTTTTTCTCCTTTTATCTGCGGTTATATAATACAGCTAGTAAATTCAAGTACAAACCGTTAAAACAACGGTCAGTTCAATTATTTGTGACCCTTTGGCATATTTAAGGTATCAAAGGTCTAACCTATTTTTTTATACCATAAAGAGAGTACTTGGGAAATAACATTTCCCTAGTGATTAACTACTTTCTTTCTTTAAGTTATTAAATATATTCTGAAACTGTGCTATACTCTTGGGTAATATAGCTGAAGCATACAAAGCTGTGCTGCAATTTTAACTAAACAAACGGTCTGACACCAGGAGGATCTGATGGAAATCAGAGAGGCAGATTCAGGGTTTTCTATTATCCAAAACGGTACAACCCTAGTCGTACACAAAAAGGAATCTCCCTGTTTGTATCTTGGAAAAGGAACTCCAAGTTATACGATGTACAGGGGGAATTTTAATGTGAGTGATTATTTGGTAGAGCGGATTGGCCTGCCGAATTATGAATACGAGAAAACAGATACCGGGTATCGATTTCAGATGCACAAAAGCGGTATTTATCGGATCACCATGGTTGTAGAAGAAAAAGACGGAAGGATTATTTTCCATTTCCGGGACAATAATGAACAGGTGAACCGATTTTTCTTCAGACTCTATGCACATAAGGATGAACATATCTACGGATGCGGTGAACAGTTTACCTATTTTGACCTAAAGGGTAACCATTTTCCTTTGTGGACTTCAGAGCAGGGGGTTGGCCGGAACAAGGGAAGCTATATAACATACCTTGCTGACTTAGAAGACAGTGCAGGAGGGGATTATTATTCTACCTTCTTTCCGCAGCCAACCTTTGTGTCCAGCAGAAAATACTATTGCCATGTAGAAACAGGTGCGTATTCTGATTTTGACTTCCGGCATCCTGAGTTTCATGAACTGCAGATGTGGGAAATACCTGAGGCAATTGTACTGCAGACAGCAAATTCAATGAAAGAGACTGTTCACAAACTTACCGGTTTTCTCGGAAGGCAGCCTGAGCTTCCGGATTGGATTTACGATGGAATAATACTTGGTATCCAAAACGGGACCCAGACTTGTCTGGACAAGCTTCAGAAAGCTTTGGACAATGGCATTAAGGTTTGCGGAATCTGGGCCCAAGATTGGGAAGGTCAGCTGATTACATCATTCGGTAAACGCCTTTTGTGGGATTGGGAATGGAATACGGATTTATACCCTGGGCTGGACCAGGAAATACCGAAGCTGAAAGAACGTGGTGTTCGTTTTCTTGGATATATTAACCCATACCTGGTAAACACCGGTAAGCTGTATAAAGAAGCAAAAAAGCACGGCTACCTAGTAAAAAATGATGAAGAAGATGTATATATCGTTGATTTCGGCGAGTTTTGGTGCGGAATTGTCGATTTGACGAATCGGGATGCATTTAATTGGTTTAAAGACGTTATAAAACGGAATATGATTGACTTCGGACTTTCTGGGTGGATGGCAGACTTCGGAGAATATCTGCCTGTTGATGTTAAACTCCATGACGGCTCCAGTCCTGAAATAATGCATAACAAATGGCCCTATTTGTGGGCACAAGTCAACAGGAAGGCGATTGAGGAATCCGGGAAACTCGGAGAGGTTGTCTTTTTTATGCGTGCCGGTTTTACTGGAAGTCAAAAGTATACCACTCTTATTTGGGCAGGAGACCAAAATGTGGACTGGTCCTTGGATGATGGAATTGGATCAGTAATTCCAGCTGCCCTCTCGCTTGGTATGACAGGTGTTGGACTCCATCATTCGGATATCGGCGGATACACCACTTTATATGGTATGAAACGGACAAAGGAACTCCTCATCCGGTGGACAGAATTCGCAGCCTTTACTCCGGTTATGCGGACCCATGAAGGAAACAGACCTGAGACAAACTGGCAATTTGATTCTGATGATGAGACAATGGAGTTTTTTGCGTATCTTGTTAAAATATATACAATGCTTTCACCATATACCAAGGCTTTGGTAAAAGAAAATGCAAAAATTGGTCTTCCTGCAATGCGTCCCATGTTCCTGCACTATGAAGAAGACCCGCGGTGTTATTCATTAAAATATCAGTATCTCTATGGCCAGGATATGCTGGTTGCTCCAATTATTGATGAAGGGGTATCCAGAAGAAGTGTGTATCTACCGGATGACCAATGGGTACATCTTTGGTCTGGTACTGAGTATGGAAATGGTGACCAAATTGTGAAAGCACCATTGGGTATGATTCCTGTGTTCTATAGAAAAGATTCTGAATACAGCGAGCTTTTTCAAGAAATTGGTGCTATGTGCAGTAATGTTCCTGGCAGAGAACCCAAAGAAATAACCTAAAGAAAGCCCGCTTTCCAAATAGCGGGCTTTTTATATTAATCTGTCTAATCCTGTATTCCCTCTGGATTATTTACCAGCACTAAGTCATTGTATGCAATACCAGTGAGTTTCTCACAGATGTGGATTGTTTCTTGATCAGCCTCTTCTTTTGATCCTCCCTGCTTTAAGCGGTTAATTTCTTCTCTCAGTACTTTATGAGAATGAGGAGTGATTCTGAATAATGTTGCAATAAGGATTCCGAGAAATATTAGTACAATTGGACCAGCCATAAAGAAGATGCGCATTCCGAAAAGCGTTGCTTGTGACTGCTGCTGGTTTGATACAAATCCGATTAAATTAAGGACAATTCCAATTGCAGGCATTGCAATTAGTCCTTGCACGAACTTACGAACAAGGGTCATTGCACCTGAGTAGATACCTGCACGCTTTCTGCCGGAAATTAATTCATCTACATCTGTAATAGATGGCAGGATTGCCCATGGAATCATTACACCTGCAGAGACCCCAGCGCCAATTAACGCACAATTGAGAGCGATAAGAAGGGTCGGGGTTTGACTGGTAAGAAATGTTGAGAGGATCATCCCAGCAGCCCAAATAGAGAGACCCATAATATACGCAAAGCCTTTGCCTTTTTTGTTTGCCACAATAACATAAACTGCAAGCATTGCCATCTGTGTGATGAGCAGTGCTCCCATTGCAACTGAATACAGTTCAGGCCTGTCTAAATAATAGGTGAGATAATACGCAAACATAGCCATGAGTATATCCATTGCAGAATATGCACAAATGTACATTGCTATGTGTATCCGGAAGGACTTATTCTTAAATATGCTGCCGAAATTGGAAAATATAGCCAGCGGTGAATGCTTCTTAATTTTGTTCTTTTTATAGGGAAGTTCCCAAGTGCCGAGAAACACAAATATCCATGGAGTAGCATAGAGTACACCGAAAACAACAGCCATAATAAGGTACCCGGTTGTCTGCTGTTCAGGGGTAAACTGGTTAATGATAATCTTGGGAAGGGTTCCAGCTAAAAGGGCTGAAAACTGTGAAAAAACAATCCGTACACCAGACATTCTGGTGCGTACCTTGTAATCAGTAGTCATTTCTGCATTGAGTGCTGCATAGGGAACCATTACCATAGTAAATACAGTGCTGAACAGTATGTATGCAAAGCTGTAGTAAAAAAATAGGGCAATTGTGCTGCCGAAACCGACAGGAAGCCACATTAAAATAAAACTTAATGCGATCGGGGTTATCCCTATAAGAAGATAGATCCTTCTTCTTCCGAGTTTTGAGCGGGTATTATCTGAAATATATCCCATGAGCGGATCTGAAACAGCATCCCAGACCTTCCCAATTGCAAAAACAGCGCTTGCAAGGACTGGAGTTAATCCAACTACTTCAGTAAGAAAAAAGAGGTAAAGCATTCCTATAATGAGAAATGAACCTCCGCCAAAAAAGTCTCCCATACCATACATTATTAAATTGCTGATCTTGACCTTTCGCTCTTCCATACGGTTCTCCATCATTAGTGATTATAAGCATTTATAAGACATCATAGTATACTTTCTTAAAAAAAGAAAGTATGAATTTAATTCATGCAGCATTGGTTTCCAGTATATAACATGCACAGAATGGGCATTCTGTCTATTATAGAATACTGTTGTAAATAAGAAATCCGCCTAAAATGATAAGAAAGACCTGTAGAATAACTTGAAAAAATTGAGGATTCACCTTATTTGATGCTGTAAGTCCCAATTTAGTGAAAAGAAATACTACAGGAATAATTGGTAGTGCGTACAACAGTACTGTGATATTTAAATTACCA
The DNA here is from genome assembly GCA_964428555.1 of uncultured Spirochaetales bacterium. GTDB lineage: Bacteria > Spirochaetota > Spirochaetia > CAYRYS01 > CAYRYS01 > CAYRYS01. The sequence continues at coordinate 14,785 of CAYRYS010000055.1, forward strand.
GAGATAATATGGGTTGTTATAATTGCTACTGAAATACCGGTAAAAAAGAATTGAAGGTTTGCCCGCGCTTTCTTTTTGTCACTACCTGAGTGGTAGTAGAATGCAATAATCGGAGGACCGGGAGTTGCAAAGGCTCCGCCGAGAAGTCCGGAAATCCCGGCAAAAACAAATCCGGTTTTTTCAGGTAGTACGAATTCCCTATTGTCTTTGGTAAATATCCCTGAATTCATAGCAGCCGAAAGAATAGTGAGGAGAATGATTGTCCCTCCCAAAGACGCAATAATCAAGGTCTCGTTCATAGATGCCAAGAAAAGAGCGCCAAGGGGGAGGAGCAGAATGCTTACTGCAAGATATTTCGCAGTGTACTTATATTCAACCCGCTTATGCTGCATAATAAAGTTGACAGTGCAGTTAAATGATCCTAATACTGCATTCATTCCCACTGCAAATCCGGGAGAAACCAAGATACTGACAATCGGTACAGTGACAATTGCAAATGCAAATCCTACAAACCCCTGAATAAAGCTTGCAGCAGAGTAAAGAGCAATAAAGATGATGTATTGGGTTAGGGTAATATCCATAGATCCTCAAAAAAAGGCCGCCTTATGGCGGCCCCTAAATTCTCTATTAACAATATCCGACTTTTCCGGATCCAAGGTCTAAGTCTGAAATTTTATTAACCCGTCTTTGGTGTCTGCCGCCTTCAAACTTGGTATCAATAAATTTTTGTATCATTTGTTCAACTGGTACCTGGTAATCAATTCTGCCGCCGAATGCAATGAAGTTTGCATTATTATGGGCTTTTGACATTTCGGCAGTAAACAGATCATGAATTAATCCGCAACGAATACCTGTTACTTTATTTGCCGAGATTGAAATCCCGATACCAGTGCCGCAAAGGAGTACTCCGAAATCATAGCCGCCTTTTAGGAAGTCATTGCAGCATTCTTTTGCAATGTCCGGATAATCAACGCTTTCTTCTGACATAGGGCCTCTGACATCTGTGTCATACCCTTTGCTTTTTAGATAATCTGCGACCTTTGTCTTTAATTCGATAGCTCCGTGGTCAGAGCCGATAATTACCTTTTTCATTTCATCCTCCTTAATATAAGCCTGTCATAGTTCCGACTGCAAGCATGACAAGGGCAACAATGAGAGAAGAAACAAACGTCATAACAACACCGACCTTTGCCATATCGCCGATTGAAAAATAACCTGCACTATATGGTATCACATTTGTTGGAGTGCTGGTAACCAGGATAAAGGCCAAAGAGCTTGTTAATGCAGCAGGCAATACAATTGTCAGCGGTGGAATTCCTGTTGCTTGTGCCAATTCAATCATAATAGGGACAATAATTGTACCTGTTACTGCGTTTGATGAGAGTGCTACCTTTAAGAAGCTGACAATTAGTACAATGGTAAAGATCATGAGGAATGGATTTAGGCTGGAAACTCCGCCAAGCGTGAGAAGTGCTATCCACTGTGCACCCCCTGTTTGGTAGAGCATCATACCGAGAGATATTCCGCTTAATACAAGGATAATACCTGACCATGAAATCTCAGGTTCTATTTCTTTCCATTTAAGCTTGCTCATACCAGGGAAAAAGAAAAGTGCTGCAGTCAAAAGTACAGGCATTGAAACAGGAATGCTTATACCAAGTAAATTGCTGAGAACCGGGCTTGCCAACCACAGTGTTACTGTCAGAACAAAGACAATACTCGTAACAATTTCTTCTCTGCTTAATGGGGGAAGTTCCTTAAACTCGTTCTTTAATTCATCCTTGCTTTTTGAGAGTTTATCCATTTCAGGTTTAAAAAAGATAATGAGCAATATCCATGCAAAGGGCAGAAGCAGAAGCGCAGCAGGTACTCCGTAGATCATCCACTGGAGGAAACTCACCTCAATGCCCGCCATTTCCTGTAAAAAGCCGATAGCAATTGGGTTCGGACTGCACCCTGCTGGTGTACCGATACCTCCGATTACAGGGCCCCATGCGCTTGCAATAAGCAGAGCTTTGCCAAAATTACTTTTCAGCGGTTTGATATCTTCTTCCTGACAGATTGCTCGTGCTAAGGGCATGAGCATTGCAGCAACAGCCATGTCAGTGACCCACATAGATAAAAGTGTCCCGGTTGCAAGAAATCCGAGGATGATAAGCCTCGTACTGTTCCCTGTAAGACTGAGAATAAACATTGCGATCCGTTTTCCAAGACCGGTTTTTGTGATGAATGCTGAAAGAATCAAAACACCTATGAAGAAGGCGACAACATGATTTCCAAATCCAACAGAAACAATGTTTTTAAAGGTATCTACATTGAACAGAGCTAGGAGCACTATGCCGAAAAGACCGGTAATGTGGAAAGGAAGTGCTTCTGATATCCAGAGCACAAGTGCGAATAACAGTATACCTAAAGCGATCTGGCCCTGCTGGGTCAAAGTGGCTTCGCCTACTGTACGTATGCCTTCGGAAAAAGGAAAAAAGCCGATAAAAAGGAAAACCCCGATAGCGATTAAAATAAAAATAGCATTTTTAACGTCTAATGAAAAATTCTTACTCATATCCACTCCAATGTAAATAAAGCAGTCCCTCCTTTTTACTATCATAGATGAAAAGAAGAGCTGCTTATTATTTGTTTATTTGCTTAAGGCTTCTTTTAATAATTGGCCGACTATACTTGGTTTTTTTGCAACCGTACCGCCGGCTTTTGTTAATGCTTCTATTTTATCTTCAACAGAACCTTTGCCGCCTGTAACGATAGCTCCTGCATGGCCCATTCGTTTTCCCTTTGGCGCTGTTCTGCCTCCGAGAAAGGCTACCAGGGGTTTTGTGAAGATACCTGCTTCCATTGCTTCAGCAACTTCTTCTTCCATGGTCCCGCCAAGTTCTCCGATTATAACCACAGCGTCTGTTTCCGGATCTTCCTGGTAATAGGGGAGCATCTCTGCAAACCGTGTACCTGGAACAGGGTCACCGCCAATACCGATAAGGCTGGAAACTCCAAAGCCCGCTTTTACAACCATTGCGGTTACTTCGTTTGTCAAACTTCCGGAGCGAGTCATTACTCCGATTCTGCCTGGTTTGTAAACACGTTCAATCCAGTATGGAAAAAAACCCATCATTGCTTTTCCCGGAGAGATAACACCGGATGTGTTTCCTCCAATAACCAAAGCACCTGCATCCTGGCTTGCTTTACGGATATCTATTGCTTCGTGTAGTGGTATACCGTCCGCAATGGTGACGATTTTTTTTATCCCTGCATCTAGGGCTTCAAATACTGCGTCCTTTGTAAATTTGGGAGGTACAAAAAGCATTGTTGCTTCCACTTCATGTTCAGCTGCTGCTTCACGCACTGAGTTAAACACAGGTACACCTTCTACAGTTTGTCCTGCCTTTCCCGGTGTTACACCTGCTACTACCTTTGTACCCAAGTCGATCATATGCTTTGTCCAGAAACTGCCTTCGCTGCCTGTTATCCCCTGGACCAGGACCTTTGTTGAGCTGTCTATAAAAATACTCATTATTTCGCCTCCTTTGCCAGGTCTACTGCTTTCTGAACCGCCTCTTCTGTGTCAAAAATCGGCTGGAGCCCTGCAGATGAGAGGATTTCCTTTGCCTTTTCTTCATTGGTTCCGCGAATGCAGGTAACAATTGGTCTGTCCGGTTTTAGTTTGGATATTGCTTCCACAACGCCTTCAGCCATTACATCTGCACGTGCTATTGTTCCGAAGGTTACAATCAAAATCACCTTTGACTCATTCTCAAGGCAAAGCTCCATGGCGCGCATGGCCTTTCTGTAATTCGGGCCGCCGAATTCCAAGTAATTTGCAACAGATCCGCCTGCGTAATTGATCAGGTCATACACGGTTGTCGTAAGGCCTGCGCCTGCGCACATAAGACTAATATCTCCATCGAATTGAAGGTACGGAATCCCTTCTTTCGCTGCTTCAAAGGCTGTGTCTGAGTCAAAATATACCCGTTCCAGCTTGAACTCAGGGTGGCGAAAAAGAGAATTGTCATCCAGACTGAGCTTTCCGTCACCTGCAACCAATTCACCTTCTGTTGTAATGAATAGCGGATTTATCTCAACTAATTCTGCATCATATTCGCGGAATACCTTGTACATTTTCTGTAAGACCTTGGTAAATGCCTTAAAAACATCGCCTTTTAGGCCAAGATTGAATGCAACATTCCGTGTATGAAAGGGCAAAAGCCCGTGGAAAAGGTTGACCCGTTCTTTTACTATCTTCTCAGGGCTTTCAACAGCAAGTGTTTCAATTTCAACGCCGCCTTCAAGACAGGCGATAATTACTGCTTCTGAAGCCTCGGCGTCTACAGTAATAGAAACATAGATTTCTTTCTCAATATTCACAGCCTGTTCAACAAGAATTGTCTTTACATTATGCTTACTCTCAAACAGTTCAAGTGCCTTTTTTTCAGCTTCATCTCTGGAGTGTGCCAGCTGAATTAAACCTGCTTTTCCTCTGCCGCCCCTAAGTACCTGGCTTTTCACCACGCAAGGGTAGCCGACTTTTTCAGCCGACTCCCCAACTTCAGCAGCAGTCCGTGCAAGGCCGCTCTCAGGTACCTGAATTCCGAATTTACTAAATGCTTCTTTTGCCTGGTATTCAAATACTTTCATCTGCTATGCCTCACTTTTTATACTTCTTAAAGAATTCACCCCAAACCTCATCATCACTCGGCTTTTTCGGTTCAAAGGGAATAGAGAGCCAGGTTACGTTCAGGAAGTGTTTATAATTGATATTCTCAGTGGTCACATTACCTCCCCACGTTCCGCACCCTAGGGTTGCAGTAGAGGGCATACCATTAAAGAAATTACCTCCGTTTGCAGGTGCCTGGGGCTGGTTCACCATGATTCTGGAGGTTTTCATGTTTTCCCCGAGGTATTCAATGTATTCTTTATTCTTTGTATGAATGCCGCAGGAGTGGCCGGTACCGGAATGGTCTGTCAATCGCACTAGAATTTCATAGCCTTCTTTGAAGGATGAGTATTTCCAAACAGTCAGTACTGGGGAGAGCTTCTCCTCAGCAAACTTATCCTCTTCTATTGGCATTTCTCCGAATACCACAAGCTGTTTTGTGGTTTCAGGTACATCGAGCCCTGCATTTTTGGCAATATCAACAGCAGATTTAGCGACAATTGCAGGGTTGAGAGCAAGTTTGCCCTTCTTATTCACCTTCCACATATAGTCCTGGAGGGTCTTTTTCTCATCTTCTGAACAGATATAACCGTTGTTTTTCTTTAGCTCTTCAACAGCCTGGTCATAAATGTCCTGATGAACAATGATAGAGTTTTCAGAAGAACAGGAAGTTGCATTATCAAATACTTTGCTGACTGATACCTTTTTAATTGCGTCCGCGACATCAGCATCTTCAGCAATAATCTGAACAGAATTTCCCGGTCCAACGCCGTACGCCGGGGTTCCGCTGGAGTACGCAGCTTTTACCATTGCACCGCCGCCGGTTGCGAGCACGAGGTCAACCTGCTGCATAAGCTGATTTGTAAGTTCAATAGAGGGCTCTTCTATAATCTGGATCAAGTCTTCAGGTGCACCCACACGCTTTAAGCCCTGTCGCATATAGTCAACAGCAAGCTTAGAAGATTTCTTTGCTCTTGGGTGAGGCGCAAAAATGACCGCGTTTCTTCCTTTTAAGATTGAAACTGCATTACTTGCAGGGGTTGCTGTCGGATTAGTTACTGGGGTAAGTGCGCCGACAACTCCGACAGGTTTTGCGTATTTATAGATCTGTGCTTGGTCATCCTTTTCGATCATCCCAACAGACTTTGCGTCTTTAACATCATCTAAGACACCGAGTACTTTTACCTTGTGCTTAGTAACCTTATCCTCATACACGCCCATACCGGTTTCGTCTACTGCAAGGCGCGCAAGCTTCTTGATATTATCATCATTATATACTTCCCAACCAACAGAAAGAACTGCATCATCAATCTGTTCTTGGGTATAATTTTCAATCTCTTTTGCAGCTTTCCGCGCTTTTGCGACTAAATCTGCAATATTTTTTGCGTTTTCTTCCATAATATAGCGGCCCTCCTATGAAAAATTAGTAAATCTCTTCTTCAATCTTCTTTACTTGCTCAAAAGCGTTTGTGAGAAAGTCTTTCTTGAATTCCATCTTTTCAGTAAAATCAACACTGAGCCAGGCATCCACAATCTGAGTGCCTAAAAACGGTGCTGTGATCCATCCGCCCATGGTTATGGCATTTGCGTTATTTATAATTTTGCTCCGCTCTGCAGAGAAAATTGAATCTACCACGCCAGCGTACACACCTTTGAACTTGTTCGCTACAATTGCCATTCCTTGGCCTGTACCGCAAATAAGGATTCCCTTATCTGCTTCGCCGGACTGTATAGCCTTTGCTACCTTTGGTGCCTGCTCAAAATAGGGCTTTGGATGGTCCTGGTCTTCAATTCCGAAATCTATTACTTCAATTCCGTCTTTTTCCTCGAGGTGTTTCTTAACTGCCTCTTTTAATAGAAATCCGGATAAATCTGATACCAATGCAATTTTCATGTGTTCCTCCATTTTACATAATATAAGGAAACAGCCGAAAAGGCTATTTCCTCTTAATTAATCCTTTTGCTTTTTCAACAATATTTTCTGCAGTGAGTTTGTATCGCCTCTGTAGATAATCTAATGTTCCTACTTCTCCAAACTCATCTTCAACACCAACCCTTGCCATAAGCGTCGGCTGTTTTTCAGAAAGAACCTCTGCAACTGCTGAGCCAAGTCCATTGTAAATCTGATGGTTCTCCGCTGTTACAATTGCTCCGGTCTTTTCCGCGTACTCGAGAACAAGCTCTTCGTCAAGCGGCTTAATTGTATGCATATCAATTACAGCTGCTTCAATGCCTTCCTCTTTCAGCATATCAGCTGCTTTTAGCGCCTCTGGTACAAGAACAAGCCCTGATGCGATAAGGGTCACGTCTCTTCCGTCTCGTAAAACCTTTCCCTTTCCCAATTCAAATTCTTCGTTTTCATCGTACACAGTAAAAGATCCTTTTCTGTGTAGTCTCATATATGTACAGCCTTTGTAGTACGCGCTCTTTTTTAAGAGTTTTGCCAGTGACACTGTATCACATGGTTCAAACACAACGAGTTTTGGCACGTTTCTCATAAGCCCTGTATCTTCAAAAGGCATATGTGTTCCGCCGTTAAACTGGGCTGTTACTCCAGGATCAGTACCAACGAGTTTTACATTCAGCTGTGCATAGTTCGCGGAAAGAAAGAACTGATCATAGGTCCTTCTTGCAGCAAAACAGGCAAAGGAAGCAGGGAAGGGGATCTTTCCTGTTGCAGAAAGACCTGATGCAGTTGTGACGCCATTGCACTTTGTTAGAATAGT
>CAYRYS010000056.1:0-22146 GCA_964428555.1 uncultured Spirochaetales bacterium
TCCGTAATTGCAGATAAACCTACTGCTGCATCGTACACACCGTGTATTGGTTTCCAAAATAAACGTCCTCCGAAGATTGTAGGAGCTGCAATATCATTTACAACTGCTTCAACTCCCATTGCACCGAAGTCCACGCCTGTATTAATACCGACTCTGCGTACTGCCGGAAAATCAGTGTCGTTTGCGAAATCCTCCATGAGGATACCGTGTCCGATTGTCATGGTACTTAAATTGCCTACACGGAGATAAAAGTCATCTCTGTTATCGCCCCATTCAAAGTATCGTATCTTCAAAGCAAGGTCAGAGAAAAAGTCGCCTACACGGGCAATCATGTCATCTCCAAATGCTTCGTCAGTACCAAATGACCATTCACTATTTCCATCAGGCTTGTACCAGTCATCTGGATTAAACATATCGCTTGAATAGATAACCGGTAGGTATAATCCAAGTTTTAGCTGTCCGAATTCAAATTGTGGTTGGATAACAGCTTTCTGATACATTGTTCCGTCAATGGTAACAGTACCGATTTCCATACCAAGTACGTCCTGGAGCCATTCCATAATCGGATTCGGTTCAGCAGGAGTTTCAGGTTCTTCTTCTCCGTCTTCTCCCTCTTCATCATCTGCTGCTGCAGTTTCTGTTTCCGGTTCAGCTGTGTCTTCAGGTTCAACATCTGCATCAGAATCATCCTGAGCCTGGGCAGTTGTATGACCGGGAACATCCGTTGGGTCAAGTTCCTGGAAAGACATGTTTTCATTGATGAAATTCATCACATCTTCCGGGATTGGGCTTGCAGCAAAGCTTTCGCTCAAAGCATCCGCAAACTCTCCGCCGGCAACTTCAATGGTTTCTATTACATCTCCAGCTGAGTCAACCTTTGAATAGTCAATTAAACCGTCTACAACAAAGGTCTGGTCCTGTGCTCCTGGAACAACATTTACTCCAAAGTCTGTACCGCGGACTCCGCAGACCGCAGATGGAGTACGTACTTCTGTGTTTCCGGGCATTCCCCGGGAAACTACAGTACGTAATCGGCCTACAACTACATTTGCCACATTTCTGCTTTCCTGTGATTCGTTCCGCAGTGACTCAAGTGTAAATGTAGTATCTTCAGAGAGCCGGATAATACTGCCGTCCGGCAGACTTAGCTCAGCAGCAGTTGCATAAGTGGATACTGTAGAACCTGATGGTATTACAGACCCTATGTCTACATAGTCAAGGGAATCCACCTCAATTTCATAGGGATCATCCACAAATGCAATTACAGCTCCATCTTCCTGACCAAAAGCGAGGGCAGGAGTTAGGAGCAATATGCTTATTATTAAGAATTTCCAAAATCTCATAGTTTCCTCCTTATTTAAAACAGACTGATTTCAGTCTCAAGACCGGAAGTTACTTCCCAAGGGTCTTCTTCGCCAGTAGCATTCGGATTATACTGTACGTTATAAACCAGAGAAATAATAGCTGGTCCAGTCTGGTAGTTAAGCCGTGCCTCTATTAGCGCGTCTTCCGGTGAAAATAGGTCTTCGAATGTCTCGATATATTTTTTATCGTACATTGCTTCAAAGCTGAATCCAGGAAGCAGACCTTCTGCAACAGTAAAGCTGCCGAGCAGGTGCGGATAATTAGATGGCGATTCTGCCGCTTCCGCGCTGGTTGCCGCATTAAAAGGCCCGTCAAGGCTTATATTTAGTACAAGCATTTCGTCAAGCAGAGAAAAACCGCTGGATACAAACCAGCCGATCATGCCTTCTGAATAAACTGTATCTGTACTGTTTACTATCTGTATATAATTTGTTCTGTATAGATCGTAATTCGGGCCAAAGTAATTCGGAATAAAATTCTCCCCTAGAATACGGAGCTGAGCTCCATATGTGATAAGGCTGATCAACTTTCCGCCGAATCCGAGCATACCTCCCATTGTATTGCCTACACCGACAATATCTCCAAAAGTGGCAAGGGATAGGATATTATTCCCGAGAATAGGGAGCATAAAGTCTCCCCCTACTGCTGCCACTGTCTGCATACCCTCGTTTGTCGCAAATGACGGTACCTCATCAACATGGTAATATGGGTTCGTGTCAGCTACCATGGTAGCGCCGATTTGCAAAGCTGAGAGTACCGGGATATCCAGCATAGCAATAGGGCGGGTGAAAACCCGGCCTCCGAGTACATCGAAAATTGAAAAGTTTGCAACAAAGCTTTCCATGCCTAGATAGGGAAAATCGAATAGATTTCCATCCAGTTCAAAGGCCATGCCGAAAATACGTTGTTCAGGGAGAAAATTCATGTTTGAATAATTCCCCATAATAAAGCCGTTGCCCAGAGTCGCATCATCAATTGAGCCGAGTTTTGCGTACAAGTTATCCCCGTCTTGGCCGTATCTTACATAACGGATTTTCGGAAGGTATGTAGCAAAGAAATCCTGAAAATCTGCAGGTACCCAGTCCTCAGGATAAATCTCAACACTATTATCGCTTTCAGGTACAAAACGGTAGCGCAGCGCGAGGTTCAAGCCTACGCCAAAATTGCCGAAGCTGAGGTCAGGGGTAAGCCCAAGAACCTGATAGGTGTTGCCGTCAATGGTTTCTGCTCCAATGTTAAGCCCAAGTCCATAGTCTAAGGGCGATGCGTTTTCCTGTGCAAATAATGGTGTGAATAAAAAAATAGCTAAGAACAGGCAGATAAATGCAGGTTTTGCTGTAATTTTCATAGACTCCTCCTTATGAGTAAATATATACCTTTTATCAAGAAAAAACACCTTATACTATAAAAAACTATTTGTTCATAGTATGTCAGTACTCAATCTTCACCTCAATTCCGGCCTCTAACCCAAATGTTAATGCAGGAGCAGTATACTCTTCTATGCTCCTGGAGAGTAAACCGGATTTAATATTAAAACCAATCCTTCCGGTTTGGGGTAGGACTATCGCAGCTCCATATGCGCCTAATACTTCAGAAGATAAGAGCCGAGTAAACGGCGGTGCTGCGGTTAACCCTCCGGTAATAGATATAGTATGAGTGAAAAATGCGGAATTTTCAACTTGATTTTCATAAAATGGAATGTTTATGCCTTCCTCAGGATGGGAAGTCAGCCGCATAGAGCAGGTCAACTCTTCGCTTACCTGTGGTTCTGCGTTTTCCTCCCAAGCAAGGGAGTTTTCCAGGGAAATAATACTTTCCTGGTGTATCAGGAACTCTCCATAATTCCGGAGGCTCCAAGTATATGTGAGCTCATCCGCAGTCCGTTCATTGGATACAGTGAGATTAAAGCTGTTTGTGAAGGAGTCTATTTCATACCAGGAAAAAAGTGAGTAAACACCGGTATTTCCGAATAGGTTAATTCCGGTTGAATCTAAGGTAATACCATGGCTTATAGTATCAGTGATGAGAATATCCTTATAATCCGATTCTCTTGTAATGACCGTAGAAATCCTTGAGGGAACAAACAAGTCTATGAGATACGAGCCGTATTGACGTTCCAATGAAAACTGAAAGCTCGGGGTATAGATGAGCCCGCTTGTACTGCTCTGTTCAACAGCTTCTGCAATATGATTTACTCCAGTGTATATTTCAGAGAAGGGTATTGAGGTAAACACTATGTTTCCCCTTGTGTGCCGCTGGAATACTGCCTGAATGTCGGATAATATCCCGGTTTCCCTTGCATGGGGCGATACATATTGTGCTGAACGCAGGTATTCTGCTGTGCAGGTAATTTCTCTGCTGAAAATGGGTACAGAGAGGGTGGATTCCCACGTGAGTTCCAGGGAGTCTTCAAGGAAGGGGGTTTGTGAATCAACAAACCTGAAATTATCTTTGAGTCTCAGGGATGTCTGAAAGCTGCCAAGTGAAAAACTGACTGGAGCTATTGCTTCTCCTGTTCTTTCAAAAGCAGAAATCCCGTTATGCGGTATGAGCGAGGCTGTTGTTGATCCGTATGTGAGGAAATAATTTGAACCGTTGTCCAGGGCTTCTCTTGTATAAATAGATATTTGGGCTTCCGGTGAAAAGGTGAAGTTGTTAAAAAGCTGAAAATCAACTATGTTCATCCAGGTTTGGATAAGCATTGTGTCAATATAGGAAAGCTCTGCTGCGCTTCTATTGCTCAAAAACCCTGAACCTCCGAGGGTCATTGATAATCTGCGGCTTGCTCTTGGGTGAATGGGACTGCCGGTTAAACTGAAACGGTCTGTAAGCGCAAGGAAGTTAAAATACGGACCGATATCTACGGTGTGACCGGCAGTGATGACCGGCTGCCCTGTTGAAACCACAGTAGAAATATCTGTGCTTACCTGTGTCCCTGGAAAAATATGAGAGTTTACTGATATGTCCTGAGTAATTGAGTTGGCACTATGTGGATTAGTGCTGTGGAATTCCGAATATCCGGTGGTTATTCCCTGAGTTCTGGAGGAAACACTGGAATTCGATAAAACAGGCATAGAGAGTATGGTGAAAAGCGGAGGTGTGTGAGAATAGCTGAGGTTTAAGGATGCTGCCCCACCAAAGGTTCCTATCGGCTCAGTAAAACGTACATGATCAACATAGAAGGTGCCTGCTGTCTGCTGTGCTGCTGTTAGGGAAAAGCGGGTATAGGATTCACCTCTGTCGCTAACAGTAACCGCAGCTTCGACTGCGGCATTATCTATATAGACTCTCTGCTCTAACCAATTAATCTCAACCTTGTGCCAGTAATTGTCTCCAGGTATAGTGAATTCAGCGGTGTCACTAGTACCTTCTTCTGTGTCCATGGTAACAGCATAGGGTGTATCCTGCAGGCTTGTTGCTGACCGGAGGTAAAAACTGAGTACCTCGTAGGAGTCCCGCGGTATTGAAGGGGTACTGCCTCGGAGAGTAACCGCATTATCGTCTCCCGCGTCGTCCCACGAAACCTCTAGCACGCTTTGGGAATTGCTGGGTGTGCTGCTTTCTGCAATGTCAGGAAAGGCTGTTTCAAGGTACTGGTCATCTTCAGGGCGGTATGTACTCCATGTTTCAGGAATCTCTCTCAGTCTGGCTTCCCTGTTTTCTGCTGCAAGTGTGGACCCGGTGAATTGAATGGAGGAGATAAGCAGAGACCCTTCGGTTGCGGTTGTGTCAGTATTAACCAGTATGATCTGGAATCCGGTAGTTCTGACTAGGCGCTGCTGTTCCTCATCAGTTAAGAGAATTTCCATATCTAACCAGCTGCTTTCAGGAAGCTGGACTTCACGGACAATGGTCAATTCCGGAACCGCAGGATCAAGAAGATTATTGCTGTTTGTATCTTCACTGTCTATTTCATTGTTTGGATTATTCCAGGGATTTGTTCCCAGAATAAGCTCAGTCCCGTTTCCTGTATCATTAAAGATAAACCCTGAGGAGAGTTCGGATGATTCTGCGTCGAGGGTGTTGTCATCATCCAAATCCTCGCTTACTGCTCCGAATATGACAAAGGCACGGATGTTTTCCGATAATTCTTCACCCTTCCATTGCCACCTCAGTCCTGATATGTTTGAAAAGTCTTCTGAGCTGCTTCCAAGAGGTAACTGCATACCAACCCACTGGTTTTCATTTTCCAGACTGAATTCCATGACAGCTGCGGTTCCGCCTGGGTATCTGGCAAGGTACGGCCCAGGTTTATTTCCGCTTTCATATCCGGATAGTTCACCCCCCTCCGGGGTGTAGCTGTTTAATACAGGAGAACCGAAAATGTCTCTGCTCCAAAACCTGCGGTAAAAAAGCTTTCCCCTGGTTTGAGCACTGAGTGTAATTCCCGGTGCAAGCTCTTCGGGGAATACCGAAGCAGGATAAATATTGTTGGTGCTGTATTGAAAAGAGAATCCAGCACCTTCCATAAGGAACAGGTCAAGCGCTCCTGAAGTATTTGGTGTATAGTATGAGCCCTGTAAGTCGGTGCGGATGGTGAAATTGTCTGTACTATACTCTCCCCCTGCTGTAAACAGCAATCTTCCAGGCGATGTTTCTGCAATACCTTCATATGACTCAGGCTGCACCTGCCACTTCAGTCCGGTTCCTAAATAAAGAGAGAGGGAAGGGGATATGGTGAACCTATTGCTTGAAGCAAAAACTATATCACCAAGTCCGGTACCTGAAGTGTTGTATTCAATAACGATCCTGTCATTCGGATAAATATTCCGGAGGAAACGGACTGTGTTTGAAGCATCATCATATTCGAAACGGGGCTCCTGGATATTGTTTACAGATACAGTAATGCTGTCCGGCAGGGGGGTCTCATCCAGGGTGTATTCATCAACTTCTTCAGATGCGGTAAAAAAGATCTCATGTCCGTATACAGCCGGGTTTCGCTGCTGGTCAGGTCCGTAAAGTTCGGGATACTGGGCAAGCAGGGGGTACCTTGGTGACCTGCCCTGCAAAGAGGTTGGCGCAGATATTCTAATGTAGGTCTGCTGAAAAGGATCTGCAAGGTAATTCTCAAAACCCGGTGCTGCATTTGTGTCCCCGTTTCTGGCTATGTATGCAGCAAAATCGGACCGAGATTCAGGAAGTGTAGCATTAGAAGCATAAAAACCGGAGGCTTGAAACGGGGAAAACTCACCTGGAGCATATAATACCAGAGCGGTATTGCCCTGAAGCTCTACCTGCCGTTCTATCATATCTTCGCCGAGATAGTCAGTTAATGCCCAAGTAAAGTCTATTCTCTGGGCTGATAAAGATAACGCACCTTCGGTTGTACCGCAGAGAGCATTTTCTCCAAGCCCGGCGCTTCCTATGGGTAGGTTGTTCTTTGTATAGAAAATACATATTTTACCTGGTGTCGAATTTTTCATGTAAAGCAGACCTGTATCATTATCAAATAAAAAATCCGTACCTCTGTTAAGAAGGCGGTATGAATTTCCGCTGCTGTCTGAAATATTGCCGGAGGCCGCTTCTATCCAAATACGCAGGTTTTGCACTTGTGAATCCGGAAGCAGGAAAAACCTTCCTTCTACATAATCGGTTATTTCAATCCTTCCTTCTTCGACACGGTTTTTGCCGATATAAACCTGCTCCACTGTATCAGAAGGTTCGTATCTTAAGAGCAGTTCGTGGATATTGGATGTGCTTTGGAACCTTGACATCACTCCCGGAGAGTCTGTATTTGCACCTGCAAGCGCAATTCCGGGAATACTTTCAATTCCTATCTCCTGGTTGCCTATCCGGAGATTCCGAAGAAACTCTGTTTCCCTTCCCTGGTAGCCCAGGACATAGGAGTTTAGATCATAATTATCCACAATGCTTGCTTCTGCAAAATAGCGCTGGTCATACCAGAGGGAAAAGGTTAAATCCGGGGCCTGGGAAAAAAGAAATTCTGATAAAAGTGAGGGATATACTGAAGGGTAGATGATTCCGTTTTGGGGATGAAAAGTAGCAGCAAAGCCTGAACCTAGTGTCGCACCCCAGGAACCGGAGATAAACAGATCCACCTCGGAATCTCCAATGGATGCTTCAAACAAGCTTGTCGGTGCTTCCTCCTGTATAAGCGGCTCAATTTCTTGAGTGAAAACCGGAAAAGGTATGGTAAGGAAACACACAATACTGTAAAATAAAAGTATTCTCATTGTTTTCATCTTTTACAGTGTAGTGAAAACTTGAGAGTTATGTAAATGAATATTTTTGTCGAAGATAAGAAAAATGGGTATAGAACAACAAAAAGCACAGGCATTTGTAACTCGATTAATCAGTAACCCCAGTTTACAAGGGCTGAATGCGCTTCAGAAAGAAGAGCAGATAATGCAGTTTCTCCATGTAAACTCGCGGCAATTGGCACCCACTCTCATGTCTCCCTCGTTTTTTCCAGGGAAGAACTGGAATCAGGTGTATAAAATATTAATCACCGCATTGTTTGACTTAATCAATAAAGAACTCTTTCCTTTCCTTGAGGCAATTGTAAGGGAAAAGATTGACTACCAGTTCATTCAGCACATTCGCCAGCAGAATGCCAGTCATAAGAGTATTCAAGATGAACTCCTTGGGTTTCTTCAGAAAATTCTTGCGAAAAACGAGGTAAGAAGACTTTTTACCGGCCCTTGTACAGCACTTCAGTATTCAGTAACAGAAAAGTACCTTGAGGCAGCCTTTAGCAGAAAGGAATACGTCCATTTTGAGCTGATTAAAGTACAGCGTTTGAAAATGAGTAAAGAAAACATACAGGACCTTATCCGGGTGTCTTTGCTTATCCGCCCTGCAGTGGGTATGTTGAGTACCGAACAGTCCTCTCAGCATGAGCAGATGACCGGCTTAGTACAACAGCAGTATGCTGAGAAGGTCATACAGGTAGTTAAAAATCAGCTGAGAACAATACCGGAAGCAGTAATTAAAAGCGGAATTAACAGCAACCTGAGTTTTGAAGAGAACCGTTTTGTTGAAGCAACTGCAAGAATTGTCTCCATCTTCTCCTCTAGATGCAAAAACTACAGACCGAATATCAAGGTTGATAGAGGAGCCGATACACCGGACAAGAGCTGGTTCAGCATTGCCAGAAGAAACTACAAGTTCTATGGGTTTGATATTAAAATGCTGGACGAATTTTATAAAGTAGCAGCTGAGAATGGGTTATAAAATATGGATGGTGGACCTATGAAAAAAATGTCATCTTTTTTTGAGTCTCTGGTAATTGTTGCAATTTTCCTTGTGCTTATACAGACATTCCTAGAAGATTTGTCTGTAGTTCTCTCCTGGTCGTGGAACGTACGCGCTGTGCTTATTGTTTGCGGTTTTATCTTTGATTTATTTTTTACTATTGAATTTCTTACCCGAATTTATATAGCCCTTTTCAGGGGACAGGTTAGGGAATATATATTTCTTAGAAAAGGGTGGATAGATTTTCTTGCAAGTATTCCTCTGCTTATGTTTAACTCAGGTCCGGCTGTGCTGGCATTGGTCGGCGGCGGAGCTTTTCTCGGACTTGGAGGAATTCTGAATGTCCTAAAAGTAATAAAAGCTATACGGATTGCCAGAATCCTTCGGCTCCTTCGTGTTTTGAAGATTTTTAAACAGATTAAATACACTGACTCAAAACTTGCTCAAAGGCATGTATCCACTGTTACTACTATTGCTGTAACAGGCTTTATTATTGTTCTGTTTGTTTTCTCTTTGCTTTTCGGCGTTGTCGGAGTTCCTGGATTGGATAGGGAATTCCGCGCAAACAGCAGTGAAATTCTGGAATATATTACTGAGCATAATCTGACTCAGAGGGCAGGGCTTCCGATACTTCAGGAATTCGGCTCTTATGAAGAAAATCTCCTCATTGTAAAAGATGATGATACTACCATGTATACCAGATATGATAATGAATATTATCAGGGATACTTTGGCCCTGGTGATTATGACTATGTGTCAGAAGGCAATATAGGCGTATTTTATGATCTTCGGCCTCTGAATATTCAGTATTCCAGGAATAATCTTGTATACTTTATTGTTGTAATAACTGTTGTAATGCTATTCCTTCTGTATTACAGCCCCCATTTTGCTCTGACTGTGAGCGATCCCATCCATGTAATGAAGCGCGGACTTGAAGAGCCGGGATATAACCTTGAAGTGAAAATACCTGAAGATTATGCTGATGATGATATATTCGAACTTGCAAACCAGTATAATCAGGTTTTTCTACCCTTGAAAGACAGGAACAGCGACGAGGATGACGCTTCGAATCTGGAGCTCAAGATGGATGACTTTCAGGAGCTCTTTCAAGAAGAAGGCGACAATACAGACGTATGATAGTCTCCATGTTTCAAGTAATACTTGAGTTTCCTGATATTGATTCAATAAAAGCAAAAAGAAGAATTGTTCACTCTGTGCGCGATAAAATTCAGAGAAAATTCAAAATGTCAGTTGCTGAAGTAGATCTTTTGGACTCTCTCACCTTTAGTCAATTAGGCGGTGCACTTGTTTCGAATTCCCGCTCTCATGGGGAAAAGGTCATGAATAAGGTTATAGACTTTATTGAAGATGAGGTGCCTGGAAGGGTTCAGAACGTGGAAATTCACACAGAAAGCTATGCATAGTTTTCTGTTACTCCATTTGAAAATAGTAGTTCCTTTACACCCATTTTCCTGGCTATTCAGGAAAGATGTACAGGTCCTCCACTTTGTAGCTGCGCTGCATGTGAAAAGATTCAAGAAAATACGGTTCAGATCTGGATTCAACAGAAATAAAATGGTGAATAGGCTCATATCCCTTTGATTCAATGGAGATTTCAAACTCAAAGGTCTTTGTAATACCGGGTTCCTCGGCATGCAGGGGGTGGGGCCAGAAAATATATGTCCCTGCTGTGTTTTTTACGGTATTATAGGGATTCTGCCAGTTTGGATCAAGCATTTTTACATTTTCCCCATTTTGTCTCAAGTATACTTTGAGCCCAAATACAGGTTCAAAGTTAATTCCATTAAACAGTCTGCCTATAATGGTCGGAAAATTGAAAAACAATCCGGCTTTGTTATCCTGTGGTTCATTGTGAGGGGAGTGGGTGAAATGCGGACGCTTTGTGGAGTTTACCTGTCCTATTCCTTCTTTAATGAGTGAAACAAGATCAGCTTCTTTTTGCAGTTTCTGATTATAATCAGAATCTAAATGTGCAACCCCGCGGCCGGATATAATGTACTCAGGGGTTACTCTGTTCAGTACATAGCATGCAACATCCATTCTGCACTGCGAGCATGTGCAGACACCCATTCTGGGATTATTCTCTTCTTCTGTGAAAATCTCATGTACCATTTTTAGTACCGTATCTTCCATTTGGTTATGTATTTTCATGTATATTCCAATCCTATTGTAAGTATGGGCTGAAAACATACTGGTTATTTATGAAGTTCAACAGCCTCTGTTAATGATTCTATACAAGATGTGAAATCTTTCAAGGTTTCCTTCAAAGAATAGTAATTTAACCCCATATAATAAATCTTTGAAAAAACTGAGAAGGAGATATCCTCTTCATCTGTGTGAAAATTCATATAGCATCCGTATTCATAGCAGATTTTCATTATCTCATCCAAACGGGCTGTTAGAAATGAATTGAGAGTATGGGAGAATGTAAAAGTAAACGCGAGTTCTAGAAATTTGCTGTCCTTGTCAATAAAGAAAACTGTCTGAAACCCTGAGAGATTTTCAATAATACCGGTGAATGAATCTTCATAATTCTCTGTTTCTGTTATCTCATACCCTAATTCTGTAAACAATACCTGGGCCCTTCTTATACGTTCTTTCATCAGTTTTGAATATTTCATTTATTCATCCTTTTTCTGGTGCTCTGTGCATGGGCACGTGGTGCTGTATCTTTTTCAGGTAGGTATTCAGGGATTATATTCCATGGCGCAGCATAGATGTTTTCCCTGACATGTTTATTAATATGTGCAAGCTCACTGATAATGGGCCGAAGCTTTTCCCGCAGGTTTGTTTCGTGAAAAGGACAGGAGATTTTGAAAGTTGGAATATCAAGCCTTTCAACTACACGCTCCACTGTATTCGCTTTTACCTCGCACATGGGACGGATAATATGAAGTTTTCCTTGGAAAAACTCTTGAACAGGCAGCATTGTTGCAACATGGCCTTGGAAACATATGTTCATAAGTGTTGTTTCGATAATATCATCCATATGGTGGCCCAAAGCAATTCGGGTAATACCGCGCTTTCCTGCTTCGTTAAAGAGAATGCGTTTTCGGTTTCTTGAACAGAGGTAACAGTTAAATGTGTTCTGAAAAGAATCAGGAAACATGGTTGCTCTGTGTATGGCAAGGGGGACACCAATGGCATCAAAAAAATCATACAGCTTTTGCCGCTCTTGTTCGGTTGGAGGATGTTCTTCCCATTCAATCATCATTGCTTCTAATTCATAGTCAATGGGCAGCCATCTTTTTCTCAATGCTAAAGCAAGGGCGCAGGCAAGAGAATCCTTACCGCCTGAGACACCGAGGAGAACTTTCTCTTCTGAGCGTATCATATCAAATTTATTTATCCCTTTACCTATAGTTTTAACAAACCGCATTACCCACGGCGGTACACCGTATTGAAAAAGCCGCTTTACAAGGTCCATGGAAGTACACGTACTGGTTCATCGAGTTTCTGGGCAATGTGCTGCGGGACAATCAGCCGTATCTTCCGCAGGTTTCTGGTAAAACCGGATACAACAGGCGAGGTAAAGACTGTCATGCTTTCAGAAAAGCTTTGTTCGCTTTCTCCGCCGTGAATGGGGATATCAATTTCAAAGGAAATAGGTTCGGGAATGTCGAGTATAACCTCTTCCCTGTGTACTTTTTGTTTTGTCTCATCTGCAATACGATTAATTATCTCTTTTTCTAGGTTGTCCCTTTTTGCAATGGAAAAGGTGTCCTTTGGAAGGTGCCCAAGTGCTGAAATGGGGATCTCTACAACCGCTTTATACAGCTCTCTCCTGCTGACCATTTGGATTAGCTCAAAGGGTGCATAGCGGATGTCAGAAAAGATCCGGTAAAATTCATCATCATCGATTCTGTAGAGCATCTCTTCCCGGATATACCCGTCTTCCATTCCCAATAGTATTGCTTTTTTGATCATTGCTGTGGCAATCCTCACAGCTTTATGCCAGAATACGCTTTTATACATAAGGTATTTTGAAAAGAGAACATTCTCGACTGCAGCAAGGCCTTTTTCAGAAATCGCGATACCTTGTATTCTGTGCGGCCGCATTTGACTGATAATAAAGTCAATGTCCTGAATACCGTAAGGGACTCCGCAAAAATAGGCATCTCTATTAAGGTAATCAAGCTTGTCAGGGTCTAGAACACCTGAAAGAAGGTTTCTGAAGAAAAGAATTTCTTCACTGCTTTGGTGTTCTATGTTCTCATCTACAATAGCAGCTACCATTCTCGGGTCTGCTCCAACATCATCCCGGATAATTTCCCGCAATGGCTTTTCAAGCAATATTTCAGCAGTTAAAGACTCGTGTTCTTTTAGGGGAAGCTCCTTAAGGGAATGTGCATATGGAAAATGACCAAGGTCATGGAGGAAACACGCTGTAAGGAATGCTTTTACCCCGTCCACTGTCATCTGGGCGCAATCTGAATACCGGAGCAGGGCAGAGATCATCCGTTTTGCAATATGGAACACACCTATGGAGTGGTTTAGCCTTGTATGGGTTGCTCCGGGATATACCAAGTGCGCTGGACCGAGCTGCTTAATCCTGCTTAGTTTCTGGACCTCTCTGGTCTGCATGATCCGGATAAGCCCTGGTGATAGGTATATATGCTTCCATAGAGGGTCTCGCACCGGTTCTGTGTAATCTTTGTAAAGATGATCTTGGATACTTTGTTCTGACATTTATGAAACTGCCTCTTTTGTATAATTCAGCTTTCCCCCTGCAAGGAGTACCGATTTTTCACGCTCCCCAAGTGTGCAGTCAAGCTTTACAGTCTTATCTCCGAATACAGCAGTTACCTGATTCCCTTGCTGAATTTCAGTGCGGAGGTCAGGGAACTGTACTTTCATCCCTTCAGCAGCTGCACCATAATCTGCTTCTGAAGTAAAGGTAAGCGGAATTATACCGAAGTTAATAAGGTTTGCTTTGTGAATACGGGCAAAGGACTTTGTAATAACAGCCTTTACTCCGAGATACATAGGTGCTAAAGCAGCATGTTCTCTGGATGAACCTTGCCCATAGTTCTCGCCGCCTATAATAACTCCTGCATCAACTTGTTCTGCTTTTTTTGCAAAATCCGGATCAACTGCTTCAAAAACATGTTGTGAAATAGCAGGTATATTGGACCTGAGAGGCAGTATCTTTGCTCCTGCAGGCATTATGTGGTCAGTTGTAATATTATCCCCTGTCTTTAACAGAACTTCTGCATTCAGTTTCTGTGCTACAGGCGCTGCCTTTGGACAGGGCTGTATATTCGGACCCCGTATTATTTCAGTTTTCTCTGCCTCTTCCTTTTGTAGCGGAGGGATAATCATCGACTCATCCGGCTGAATAAAGCTGCTGTAGTCTTTTTTAGGGGATTTTCTGAGTTCCCGAGGGTCGGTGAATTGTCCGGTAATTGCTGCAGCTGCTGCAGTTTCCGGAGATACAAGAAATACCTCTGCATCCTTTGTGCCCGACCTTCCTTTAAAATTGCGGTTAAATGTGCGGACAGTTACTCCTTTAGAGCAGGGCGCAAATCCCATTCCAATACACGGACCGCATGCGCTTTCCAGTATCCTGGCACCGCTTTTTACGAGCTGCGGAATAATTCCTGCTTCTATTGCGTTTTCAAGGACTTGCCGAGAACCAGGAGCAATGCCAAGTGCTGTTTCCGGAGCAACAACATTATCAGCAAGCAGGTCTGCTGCAGCGCCAAGGTCGTTGATAGATGAATTAGTACAGGAGCCGATTACAACTTGGTCAACTTTTTTTCCTGCAATTTCGGAGACCTCCACAACCTCATCAGGCATATGCGGACACGCTGCCATTGGTACAATTTTGGAAAGGTCAATTTTAATTATTTTGGAGTATTGGGAACCAGCATCTGCTGTTAGTTCCTTCCAGTCATCTCCGCGCTTCTGGGTTTCAAGAAATGTTTTTGTTACATCATCCGAAGGAAAAATAGAGGTAGTTGCTCCAAGTTCTGCGCCCATGTTTGTGATGGTTGCACGTTCAGGGACAGAAAGGGTCTGGACACCTGGGCCGAAGTATTCATAAACCTTGCCAACCCCGCCTTTTACAGATTCAAGCTTTAATAAAGTCAGTATAACATCCTTTGCACTGCACATAGGCTGAAGCACGCCTGTGAGTTCCACCCCGATAACTTCAGGCATGGTTAGGTAGAATGGGCCGCCTGCCATAGCAACTGCAACATCTAACCCCCCTGCTCCAATAGCAATCATTCCAAGTCCGCCGCCTGTAGGAGTGTGGCTGTCTGAGCCGAGTAGGGTTTTTCCTGGTTTTCCGAAGCGCTCGAGGTGGACCTGATGACAAATACCATTTCCAGGCCGTGAGAAATAGAGTCCGTATTTTGCAGCAGCGCTTTGTAAAAACCGGTGGTCGTCCATGTTTCTATAATCGTTCTGGAGGGTATTGTGGTCAACGTAAGAGACCGAAAGCTCTGTTTTTACTCTCGGTATTTCCATTGCCTCGAATTGCAGATAAACCATGGTGCCGGTAGCATCCTGGGTAAGAGTCTGGTCAATCTGAATTGCAATTTCTTCGCCGGATTTCATGTTTCCCTGCACAAGATGCGAGGAAAGGACCTTTTCAGTAATATTCACAATATACTCCTTTGTAATAAGCATAGGTTGTAATAACAAAACACTTGAATGAATAATAAAATGCTGAAATATTGATTTGTGTGAGAAATGTAACCAGCTTACTTGACTTGGCTTTGTTATACAACTATAAACTAAATGTAGGTTTGTATATTACCGCGGACTGAGCTGAATGTCCATAGATCGGCTTTAGTTTTGCACGTAATCTATATAATAGCTTCTAAGGTAATTGCTGCTCCTACCGCACTGTAACGATAATCATTAATTGGAGTATGGCCTGCGTCATTACATAATCTGTATTTGACCATAAAAGCAGTGTCTGATATGTTTTAACCATGAAAAGAATCTGCCTTATATTTATTACCTTTCTGTTTCTTTTTTCCTATCTCATAACCTCATGTTCAGGAAATGATGAGGAGCAGGCTGAAGAGGAAAATGATACAGCTCAAGAAACACAAGTGCAGGAACCTGAAGATGAGACTCAGGTGCGTGCTTTTGAACCGAGTAATAGCGAAAGCATGGTATTGACTGAAACAGGGCGGGAGAGTATCCGGGAAGAAAAGATAGAAGAACAACGGACTATTGACCAGCCTGTGGAAACAAGCAGTATTAGTCCCTTTCTGACAAGCCGCAGCGGTATGTACATTGTACCGATTGATTTTGAGATCGGCCCATTGAGTAATACCTGGAGAGGTGATGAATACAGCGGTCTTTACAATCTTGCAGATCAATTCCTTTCAGGATTACTACAGGCTAATATCAATTCGAATTTAGTATCTGCACAGCAAAGACAGTATATACAGTCCCTATTACAACCGCAAATAGAGTCAGGATACATTCCAGAACAGTATCGAATTGGTAGTATTCAAAGATCCAGCGATCTGCAGGCAAACTGTAATATACGATTAATGCAAGACGGATCTTCAGCAGAGGGTGAAGTTTTCTTTGTTCTGCAGAATGGAAGCTGGTTTATTGAAGATGTACAAGTGGATTTATTTGCTTTAACAATAGAGCGTCCTGAACGGACGGAGCCTTTTATGCCTGAAAGTTATGACTTATCCGCATCTTGGATGTAGTAAAGATAGAGGAGTATAGCAGTGGCTGTTGAGATTACTAGAATTGAGAAAGAGTTTATCTTTAAAAATCTAATAGACGGCGATACAGACATATCTCTTCATTATGAAAGAAGAGAGTATCAGGCAAAGATAACAGACTATAATGAAGATATTGTAGAGATACAGCTTTCGGACAACCGCGGGGACGAATTTGACGTTGAAGGTAAAATTAATGCCTTTTTTAAATTCTATGGTCATGTAATGACTTTTAAAAGTACTGTTGTAAAGATCAAAAATAAAAGCGCCATTCATGTTAAATATCCTGACGGAATATATAAAAATCTGGAACGAAAATATGAACGTGTCCCATTACCGGTAAATATGGAGGTTTCCTTTCATTCAAAGGGCGATACCGTTGACCTGGATTTTCCCAAAAGTAATGAATATGATCCTGTGGAGGAACCTGAGGTTTCCGGTGATTTTGAGGTAGCCCAGCTTGGAGAGCTTGTTACCAATTTTAGAGAGCGTTTTAAGGATGAGGCACAGGTTAATACAATAGTCATGTTTCGTGAGCGGAAACCGACTGGCTTTGAAGAAGAAATTACCTCGAAAACTGGGAAGATTCTGTATTTGCCGATAGTAGAGGATGGATTCCCTATAGAAGATCCATTTATTCTTGATCCGCGGGTCCTTACAAGGTTGATGGTGCGTGAATACTTGGAAGATCGTGGAATGGATGCAGACCAGGCTGAAAATGCCATTAAGCAATTTAAAGAGAGAAAGAAACGTAATAATATCTCCGCAGAGATCATTGCTCCGATATTGTATCATCAATATGTTGTTGGTTACTGCTATTTAGCGAACAAGAAAAACGGCAGTTTCAACAAGGACATTTTAGAAACTGTTATGAGCTTTTCCAAGATCCTTGCCTATGCGCTAAAAGTGAATGGGTACTTTAAAACCAGCGGTGAGGAGGAAAAGCAGTACAGACCGCAGATACTGGATATCAGTGCTTCTGGACTGTTTTTTGGATATCCCTCTCAGGAATTGGATGAAAATCTTCAGTTGTATACTGATATTAAGGTAGTCATTCGTATCGGGAAGCGGGAAATGCACATTAATTCGCGTATTGTTCGAAAATTCCAGGGGAGGGGAGTGAATTTCTATGGTGTTCAATTTATGGATATCCGGCCTGAAGATTTTCGGTATCTTTTTGAGACCCTGTACGGACGTTCATTTCAGGAAGAAGACGAAAAAAAATGGGAAGGCGGAGCAAAACCACCTTCCCCTGATATCTAAACATAAGGTTCTATTCTTCGATCTTTATTCCGTGCCGCTTTTGCTGATATGTTTTCAATACTGCAATAGCATTTTTCTTTTCATTGAAAACTAAGCCGCCATCCCAATATTCAAGCGCGGCAAACATAGCATTACCGCCATCGTTATCATCGCTTTGTTTTGTGCGGAAGGATACATAGTTACCGAGTTCTTCAAAATCCTGCTTCTGAAAGCATTCAATACGTTTTCTATTGAATTCATTCCACGCTTCGAGGCCTTGAAAACCTTCGCCTTCATCCTCTACGATAAGATGGGCATGGTTTGTACTAAATGAGTACCAAACCTTTACCTTTTTTGAAGGATCGTTCTTATTGCCATGTTTTACAGCATTTTTGATAATCTCACTAATCTGCTGCTCGAGCAGATTGAGTTCTTTGATTTCCGGGGGTGCCTTTTGCACAATTAGCAAAGTGAAATACCTGATCTGGCGAAAATCACTTGGGAATTCTTTGTAAAACATCCCAGTTTTATCAAATAGCGGACTATTCTCATCTACCTTTAGTTCCTTAAATTCAAAGTCAGACACACTATACCCCCTTTATTGCTCGACCTTTTCAAGTGCTTCATCTATACTGTTTGCAATTGGAAAGTATCCCATTAGCTTTGTTAATTCTATAACCTTTTTAACCGACCCGTGAATGTTTGCGATAATCAGTTTAAGGTTCATTTTTTTAATTGTTGAACAGATGTAGATCAAAGCGCCGATACCACTACTGTCAATGTAATCGACATTCTCGAGATTGATTACGAATTTTTCGACCTTTTTCTCGAGCATTTTCATGACCAGTTCTTTTAGCTTATACGAGTTGTAAAGGTCCATTTCGCCATTGACATCGATAATGTATGTCTCAGCGTTTTTTCTAATCTTTAATTCCATGCTATGCTCCTTTCAAAGAATTAAAACCTATGAAAATATTTATATGCTTTTCATGCACAATAACGTTAAATCATCATGCTGACGCGCGTTACGAACAAATTTCCAAATATCTTTCTTTATTTCCTCTATGAGTGCTTCCGCATCTAAAGCATAGTGCTTTTTCACAACTTCTTCAAGTCTTTCATAGGTATATTGATCACCGTCCGGATTCATTGCTTCTATAATACCGTCAGTATACAGTAAAATGCAATCATCTTTTTCCAGTTTTATCGTGTTCTGCCCGTAATTTGTGTTTCTATCCAGCCCAATTGGAAGACCTTCTGCATCAAGGGATTCAATTGTTTTTGTTTTGGCTTTAAAAATGAAGAGCGGGTGGTGTGCAGCATTGGCATATTCTATTTCTCCGGTCTTGGGATCATAGGTCAGAAAGCTCATGGTTGCAAAACGGTCTATAGAGATCTTACCGGCAACACCGCGGTTGATCCATGTCATAATCGTTCTTGCGTCTTTATCTGCCCCTGCTATCAAATGGATAATTGTGCGGATCATTACCATTACAAGGGAAGCAGGAACACCTTTTCCTGCAACATCGCAGATTACTAAGGCAACCTTGCCTTTTTTAATCGGGATTACATCATAATAGTCTCCGGATACTCCCTTTGCGGGAACAGAGAAAGCTGAAAATTGTGTTCCCTTAATTTTCGGCAGTTTGGAAGGCAGAAGCTGCAGCTGTATATCAGCAGCAATTCCTACTTCACGTTCCATTTCCTGCTTTTCCAGTATTTCCATGTAAGTTAAGAGGTTATCAATGGTAAGTGAAGCGTATTCAGCAAATGTTTTTAGGTGAGTGAAGTCATTTTCAGAGAAGAATTTCTTGGGTTTTGATCTGATTACAGCCAGTACTCCGAGTATCTTTTTCTTCACAAGCAAAGGAATTACAATGATGGATGAAACAAAACAAATGTCTTCACGGGTATTGTGCTTCATCCGTTCATCTTCTTTCGTATCCCGCACGTAAATAGGCAGTCCTTCTTTGGCAGCTTCTCCGAGGATTGTATCACCTAACTTGATCGGTGTGTTTTCGAAATAGTGTTTTACACTCTCTGTTTTCCGTTTTACCATCTGTCCGATATGGTATGGCGGGGGGAAAATACCGTTTACTGCCTTTACCTGCAGTACATCATCGTACTCGTCGATCATGAGTATTGCTCCAGCATCAGCGTTCAAGTTTCTTGTTGCCGAGTCAGCAACAAACTGGAGCACTTCACTCATTTCAAGGCGTTCTGTTATAGCAGTACCAATCTTTTCCATGAAATAAAAGACTGAATCAAGGTCATTTGTTAGATAACGGACTTTTTTATTAGTTCTAAAGTCATAGAGCTTTTGGTATTGGTAGATAAAATAAAAATGTGAAAAAAAGTAAAGTGGATAAAGGAAAGTAAAAACAAAGGGGTTAAAATGACCAAATATCATAAAAAGGATTAAAGAAATGAAATAGAATATAACAAATATTTTCCGCATCTTCATTATTAAATCTGCGTGTGCGGTATTATGCTGCGATACCTGGAACATGTTTATCGCAAGATAGCTGAAACAAATAATCGGGACCAGATACTGGGAGTTCATAAAATTGGGACCGGGATTCGCGCCGCTGTTATTTAAGATGAGCCACACAGAACAAAGTATTGCAAAGCCGAAGAAAACAAAGTCCAGCTTGACGCGGGTTGTGTATTTTCGCAGCCAGACTAGATACAAAGCAATGATTGCAGTTTCAAATACAATGATTACCTCTTCAAAGCGGAGAAATGTAAATACCAGCTCTCTGGCAAGGATAAGCAGCATAATAATTGGAAAAAACCTAAATTCCTTTGCTTCACTTTTTCTTCTGATATCTAAGTAATAAATGGTCATTAACGCGATAATAAAATAGCGTACCCATATGGTTGATGAAAAAATTGTTCCTAATTGTTGAACTAGCATAGCCTTACCTTATCCGTGTTTCCAATTGGTATAGTTAGTATAGCATAGAATCTATACAACATGTCTTACTTATGTTATCGGTCTATTTGAATAGTTTTTCAAGTGTAACACTGAAAAATCTGATCAGTCAAGAAACAATTACTTGTTATAGGGGTAAACAGAAATATCAGCATACTGATTACACAAAAATATGAACCTTATGTAAATAATTCACTCAAAATGTACGAAACTGTGAATAGAGAAAAAAGTATTCTTAAGGCAGGGGTAAAGCCGGAAAGGCGATACTGGAAGGACATGGAAAATATTCCTGTGAAATGTAGGTGTGAATGTTTTATATTTTTCTTGAAGTAAGCAGTTTCCGACAATTACATAAGCTACGGGGTGATACTCTGGACACAATTGTAAATACCTTTCAGATGACCCTAGAGCGTGAGCAGGCACAACTGTTTGCAAAATTACCGTCCGGTGTACTTATTTTCCGCTTGGAAAAACCGGCAAAGGGCAGTTTGTCTCAAGCTGTTGAAGCCATGTATCATGCATATTCATATATTAAAAAACACGAGGAAGAACTCAACGGCTTTACCATGATAGTTGACCGGTCAATTTTTACTGAACCCGACAGGATTATAGAGCAATTTGAAGAATATCTATTTCATATTGATGATGATAATCAGTTTTGGATAGGTCCAGCGGCTTTTGCAAATTTGGAACAGTTTTTTGTATGTGAACGGGTAGGGGTATTACGGAAGGTCTTGGAACGAAAAGACACAGGAAAAGATAAACGCGGTGATGTCTCAGGTTTTTGGAAGCGGAGAAAAGCTATTGAATCCATACTTGATGAATTCTTTTTGTATATTAATGGGGAAAAAGAGCCTGGCGCGATTATCTTAACTGGTCAGCCGTACACTGCAAAGAAGTATAATATTAATCATGCTCTTAGCCAGATATTAACTGAAGAGGATCTATTGCCAATGCGAATTTATCCGGGCTCCCGGGTATCCAGCGGTTGTGAGGCATTTATAAATAGTATTCAGAATGATTTTGTTCCAGAAGTAGACGATTACCTTACAGATACTGAGAAAAAAGTATGGAAAGAAAAAAAAACCATCTTTTCAAGAGTGTACCTAACCGGGGGTGGAGTTTTTTATAATCAGGAGACTGAAATAGATTTCCACTCGGCTTATGAACTATACTTTACTGCATTTCTCAGGCTTATGAGGGAGAAGCTGTATCCCGGAATTGTTGTTTTTGAAGATTTTCACCACTATAGTAGAAATAATATTTTTCATATCCAGCAGCTTGTTAACAAGTTTCTAGGCACTCAAGGGTTTTTACCTATTGTTGTATCCGAAGATAAGGGGTTCGACACAACGATATTTAATAAACGCTATAGCTCGTTTAATTTAAAGCCCCTTCGGTTATCTGAGGTAGAAGAATTAATTACAGAATTTTTCCCAAAGCTCTCAGAATTTGATCTGCCCCTGAATAAAATCCTTATCATGACTTCAGGAAGGAATCTTTTTCTATACCATCTTCTTTGGCTCTTGGAGGATGATATAGATTCAGAGGATAAAGGGGTTTGCTTTAATAAATATGCAGAGCTATTAGGTGCCCAAATATCATGGCAAGTTCTCCTCCGTCTCGGCGTGAGCGTTCAGAAAGTCTACTATGTTTTAATTTTAGCTG
>CAYRYS010000057.1:0-19712 GCA_964428555.1 uncultured Spirochaetales bacterium
ACATAGCTTTCCATCTCATCATAATTTGTTATGGAAACTTTTTCCCGCTCCCATCCATAGACCTCAAATCCGCGTGTAGATAAATATTTGCGAAACGCTGTACCTAGCGTACCGTGCGACCCAGTAATGAGGGCTCTCATTAGACTCTCCTTTTTGCAGCATGAAGATTGTAGATGTTTTTGAAAAAGTCTTCAAGCCCGTCATTAGTTTTTCTATTATTTTGATGTACATAAATAGAGGTACGCTATTTTACAGAGTGCTTCATTGTTTTGTTTCACATTATGTATAGATATGTTTCACAGCAGCAGCTGCATCTCCTACAGCACTAGCTATCCTTCCAAGGGAACCATGCCTAACATCCCCTGCAATAAATATTCCGGGAACTGTGGTTTCCATGGGGGTATGGTTCCCGTTTTCGGCTTCCATAGACCTCAGAAGGAAAGAGATATTCAGTACCTATACGCTTTGCCTGGAACAAAAACCTTCTGGTCAGGTCAGCTCCAATTATACCATCGAACTAGTATTGAGAATATACGAAGGCATATTAAAAAAAGCAAGGAATACCAGAAGTGTTGTCATCCAGTGCAATTAGACGAAGGAGTGGTAAAGCAGTATATTACACATAGAATCTACAAGAGGAGTAAACCATGAAAAGAAAAGACAGTGAATGGAAGAAAATACTCGATCCTGAAGTTTATCATATAACCAGAGAAAAGGGCACAGAGCCGCCTTTTACAGGAAAGTACTATCACTTTGATGAAGACGGTATATTTAGGTGTACCTGCTGCGGAAATCCGCTGTTTAGAAGCACAGAAAAATTCAACTCAGGCAGCGGATGGCCGAGTTTTTACCAAGTTGTTCCTAATGCAGTAAAGACAAAAGAAGATAAAAGCATGGGAATGATGCGGACAGAAGTGGTATGTGCCAGCTGCGAGGCACATTTGGGTCATTTGTTTGATGATGGTCCGAACCCCACCGGACTTCGGTATTGTATAAACAGCAAAGCACTCTCTTTTGATGATAGTGAACCAAGCTAAACACCAGCTCAGGGAAGTTATGATAAAAGCTCTGCAATATTAATAGGGTACATAGAATCAAAATTGTGAATACAATAATAAAACTTTCCTATAGTAATTGGGAATCCCTTGTAGAAAGATGGAGATTTCCGTATTATTGGACGTACTTAATACATGGAGTACAAAAATGGCCCTAATAAAGACCCCTGAACAAATTACCCATATAAAAGAACTGGCAGATGTACTATCTGACTTGCTTGAGTTCAGTTTATCCCATGTAAAACCTGGAATATCCACTATTGAGCTTGACCGGATAATTGAAGAGAAGATGGATGAGCTGCAGGTAACAGGCCCGTGTAAAGGGTATCACGGTTTTCCCTGTGTTTCATGTATCTCTGTAAATGATCAGGTTACCCATGGTATTCCGGACGAGACTGTCCTGAACAATGGAGACATTGTTGATATTGATCTAGTTATCCAAAGGAACGGTTATTTCGCTGACATGTCTAAAACAATCCCGGTCGGACCGATTCCTGAAGATGTTAAAAAGCTCGTACTTACTGCTGAAGAATGTCTGGAAAAGGGCATTTCAAAGGTTAAACCGGGAAACCACATTGGAGATATCGGTTTTGCAATTCAGGACCACGCAGAGAAAAATGGATACAGTGTGGTCAGAGAGTATACCGGTCATTTTATCGGGCTGGAAATGCACGAAGACCCTCTTGTACCTAATAGGGGTAAGAAGAAACGGGGATTACGCCTAAAACCGGGAATGGTGCTTTGTATTGAACCAATGATTAATATGGGAAGGTATGAAGTAATCACTAGGGGTTGGGATGCCCGAACTTTTGACGGAAAATACTCTTCCAGATGCGAACATATGGTACTAGTAACACAGGATGGACACGAAATACTTACCCGGCAGCCTGACATACATGAGTATTTTTCTGCCTAGTTTTCTAAAAATATTATTTTGGAAACTTAATAGTGTAGGAAACGCCTTTTTCATTGCTTTTCAGATCTAACTCACCGTTCAGCTGCTTAGCTAATGCACTTATTAACCGTGTTCCCAATCCGTTTGGCGTCTGCTCATCATTGTACTGCATTCCGATTCCATTATCAGCGAGTGAAAGAACATTGGTATAATTATCCTGCGGATAAAAGCGTATCGTAATACGGCCATCCTCAATACCATCAAAAGCATGTTTGAGGGAATTGCTTATTACCTCTTGGATAATTAAACCGCAGGGAATAGTTTTATCAATTGTCATTGGTAAAGGCAGCACTCCGGTAACATCAAAAGTTATTGAACTATCTTTTATACCAAAAGCAGACTTTATCTCATTGATAAGACTTTTAATATAATCAGCAAAATTTATTTTATCATAACTGTCTTGAGAATACAGCTTTTCATGTACCAGTGACATAGAACGAATACGCTGTTCACTGTCATTAAACAATTCTTTATCACGCTCATCTTTTAATTGGCTCTTTTGAAGCCGAAGCAGGCTTTGAATAATCTGAAGATTATTTTTCACCCTATGGTGCACTTCCTTAAGCAGGACATTTTTTTCTTTAATAGAGTTGCGAAGCTCATATTCAAGTTTTACCTTGCTTGTAATATCCTGTGCCATTGCAACATAATAATCACTCCTTGCAGAGTCAGAAATATGTGCGCCGCTAGTACGCAGCCACAGCCAGGTATTATCACTTTTTCTAAAGCGGAATTCAATATGCTTTTTATTATGGGTTTTATGAAGGGTACTATTAAAATATTCTGTAAAACCCAGTTGATCATCCTCATGAATAAAATTCAGGATCCGTTTGCCTAATAGGTCTTTAAATTTATATCCGGTATGTACAATCCAGCTTGGGGAGAGAAAGGAGAATTGGAGTTCTTTTGTAAGCGTAAAAACTATTTCATCAGTATTGGTAATCAGCTTTTCCAGTCTATTCCGGATAAAACTTAACCTTTCTTTCTGTTTCTCCTGTTCCTGCTGCAAAACCCCTACTATAAGTCCTGAAATTGTTATTACACTAAGATAGACCTGAAACCAGATTATCCGTTGCTGAATAGGTCCGTGTATCATCATGATAGGACCGCTTTTATTTGCTGATAAGAATACAACAATCAATGAAAAAACCATCGCAGTAAACGACGCGCCATACTGCTTGAATCGAATACCTCCCCAAATAATAAAAGAAAAAGAAAGAAACATAAGAGGAAATACATAGGGATGGAATTCCGGGTTCATCCCAAAAACAAAGAATGTTGTACTTAGGAGAAGGAAAAGAAGGAGACTCGCCTCATAAACAGATTTTTTATGAAAGGTCTTTTTCAATGGTTCGGAAACAGAAAAAGCCAGAATAAAAGGAGAAACTGTTAACACCCCCACCATAGACGAGACAAACCACATTACAAATGTGTTAAAAAATAACAGTTCCGGTGTATGAAGTATGGAAAAAAAACTGCCGATTCCTGCAGAAATGGCAGAACCAAGTATTCCGGGAAAAAGAATAAACAGAGGAATTTCTTTTAATCTGGAGAAATTGACAATGCCGCCTGTTAGATTTTTGTAGATATAGGCGCCAGCCAAATAATGGGCAAGTTCTGCAGATGCATAGCCGAATGACTGCAGTATCCCGGCTCCTGAGAGAATATTCCCTGCTATATTCGCAGCACCAAAGGAAAGAAGCGCAAGAGGCCAGTTTGTAAAAGGAATAAGGATAAAACATGCAGCACCGATTCCGCTCGGAGGCCAGGAAATAGTAAAATTTTCCGGAAGTATGAGCAGATACCTCCGGGATAGATATGCAGTAATGAAATAGAGTATGCTCAACAATATTGGAAACAGCCACGATTTCCTTAGTAATTCTCTCTTCTTAATTTGCATAGTACTATCCTAATTGCTTGTACTTACAAAAACAAGCTTTCTTTTTTTATAAGTACATATATTCCATACTAATGCATGTATGAATATTATTGATTATACAGTCAAAGGGAAGCAAGAAAGCCGCCTATTGCAGACGCGGTTTCTTCCGGTCTTTCAGCATGCATCCAATGTCCTGCTTTATTCATAGTTTGTACTTCAGAGTTTGGAAATGCATTGTTTATTGTTTCAAATTCCTTATCCGTAAGAAAGGGATTCACCTCCGCCTGTATGAACAGACTGCTGCCTTTATATTTTCCATTGATTTCCAAGGGGCTAAAGAGTTCAGACTTTAGTTCTATAAGATTATCTACATGAAAAACCCATTGATAACTGTTAGAATCATTTGGCTTGTAGCTTTTTAATAAGAACATCCGAACCTGTTTGCTGGCTATATGCTGAGAAAGCAGTGTATCAGCTGCTTTTCTATTACTCGGTTTCTCCTGTTCTACAGCTTTTATTCCAGCAAAAATGTCGGAAAAATCCTTTGATATAGTTCCAGGGCCTGCATCAAGGGAGATAAGCGCTTTCACTCTATCCGGATGTAATAACGCAGCTTTTTGAGCTACCCTTCCGCCAAGAGAATGACCGATAAACACTGCTTCCTGTATTTCAAGCCGGTCCAATAGGTTAATTATGCTAGTAGCCATACATTGGTAACCGCAGCTGCCTGAGTGTTCGGAACTTCCATGATTCGGCAAATCAGGAAGAATACAATAATAGTTCTGAAAATACCGTTTTACAAACCAGGACCAATTATCTCCGCTCCCAAACAAACCGTGAAGAAAAACAATGCTTGGTCCGTTGCCTTCTGCAGTGTAGTACAACATGCTGTAAATGTACTACAATACCGTCAGAAAGTGAAACACAGAGAAAAGGACAATGCATGAGTTTTAATTTCCGTTTATTTGTATTTCTGGGCAATCCGGGAAAAGAATATGAAAAGACACGCCATAATATCGGGTGGATGGTCAATAATGAGCTGGACAGACGGTATTCGAATCAATACCAGAAAAAATTCCATGGTGAGTATTCATCAACCATAATTAGAAATACAAAAGTTATGTTCTACAGGCCGCACACATATATGAACAAATCAGGAACCGGAGTACGGGCAATTATTGATTATTTTTCAATACCTCCAGGAAACACCTGTATAATACATGATGATCTTGAAACACCCTTTGGCACCCTGGCTTTTTCTCAAGGCGGAGGCACAGGCGGTCACAATGGACTGAAGTCTATAAAACAGCATATAGGAACAGATTTTTTCAGGCTGAAAATCGGTATTTCCAGGCCTGCAAAGGGGAGCGTTTCCTCCTATGTCCTTTCCCGGTTTACACAAGATGAGGAAGCAGGACTTCCCCGTATTATAGATTCAGCGGCAGATACTCTTGAAGAGCTGCTCTCAGGAAATATTACCACTGCTCAATGGAAAAAGCAGGTACTGAGTTGAAGAATGACCCAAAATATAGTAAAACTAATGTAAGTTATTTATAGATTTTTACACCACATTTGTTCTACACAAGAGGTTATTATGAAATATAGTAGAATAGCTATTTTTATCGACTTTAATAATTTTCAAATACGGTTCAGAGAAGTTTTTGGCGACTATCCTATATGGGAGACCTTAAACAGGAATCTGCTTAATTTAGTAAATGACCATGTTCTCGGTGATATTTCAAAAATAGATTACAGTCTCGAGCATATCGGAACCTGGGTTTGTGCCGGTGTCCCGGATTGCGCAAACCCAGACCAGGAACGTTTTATGAAATGGCTCGAGGTTTTAGACCGCATGACTGGATACATCGTAAAATACGGAAGGGTAGACAACCACAACCGGGAAAAGGGAGTTGACACAGAAATCGTCTGCCAACTCCTTATGGGCGCGTTTAATGATCAATACGATATTGCATTGCTAATGAGCGATGACTCCGATTTTCTCCCAGCTGTTGAACGTGTTCAGGACATTTTTGGAAAACGGGTATTGCAAGCAGGGTTCAACCCAGGCGCCATAATCCGAGCCCATTGCTACGGTCACATTCCCTTAGAACGGTGCAACAGAGAGCTTACCAAGATCTTCGGAGAACACAATCAGCATTAATCCTTTTGTTCTAATCCGATAATAGTCAGATCATCTACAAAAGGTTTTTCATCTGTAAATTGTAACAGCTCCTTATAAATGCTGTTCACAAAACTATTCACCTCTTTGTCAAAATGCTTTTTCACTGATTCAATAAGGCGGTAATCTTCATACATCTCTCCTGCCGGATTCGCTGCTTCAGTAAGACAATCTGTGTATAACAGCAGCTTATCTCCTTTTTTCATTGCCATTGATTTATCTTCATAGGAATCGTTTGCCTCTTCCATTGCACCAATGAATGTACCGCCAGTATTCAGCAGTTTAATAGAACCCTTTTCTTTATTCACCATAATACTTCTTGTATGCCCTGCATTCCCATACTGAATTGTTCCGTCTCCGTTAAAAATTATCATAAAGGCTGTCATATAATGCTCAGTTTGAAGAATTTGGCAAAGTTCTGTATTTACAAATCTGAAAATCTCAGAAATACGGGAAAACTTGCCAGATGCAATGGTGAAAAACCGCTTTGCCATAATTGTTATTAAAGCAGCAGGCATGCCATGGCCAGAGACATCTGCAATTACCACACCGAATTTATTCCCAGGCATAATGTATGCATCAAAAAAGTCACCGCTTACAGACCTCAGGGGTTGGTATTTCGCTGCAGAATGGACGCCATTCCAGCGGGGTATTGGTTTCGGAAGCAAACTTACCTGAATTTCCCCTGCCATTCTCATTTCAAACATAAGCTGTTTATCACGGAGCTGTATTTTGGTAAGCGCATCGTTCAATTCTTTTGTACGGATCTTAACCTTATCCTCTAGGTGCACATTCAGCTCTTCAACTTCATGGTGTAGCTCAACAAAACGGTTTGCAAGAATAATTGCCATGCTCACTACAAATAAAAGAAATCCATAGGACATAAGAGAGGGAAGCTGAATAAGATTTCTTGCTGCCAGAATATCCAAAACAAGGATTATTACTAAAACAGTTATTGCATATAGCATGAGCTTTGCATCTTTGCTCTTTTTCACGTGGGTTACCAGTGTCCATAAAACTACTACAACAGGAAAAATCCACGTTATCTGTACTATTTTTACTAGGGTAAACCGTATCTCTGCATCCTGGATAAAAAACAAGTTAAATAGTATAACAACTGCGTTCACAGCATAATATGCCAAAAAAACCGGTTCCTGCTTTTTCCTGTAATAAGCAAGGATAAATGCCATCAATACAGGAATAAGGAGAAATAAACAGGATATTTCCAAGCGTTTTATTAAATCAAAATTCTCAAACACCAGGTATCGAAGTTCGGTTCTGAAAAACACGTAAATAGATAAACATAATGAAAAAATACCGAATAATAGATTTTCTACTTCCTGGGTCCTTCGAATGTAAAAAAGAAGGAAATATGCAGCGATAACTATATAAACAACCCCGAACATGAGACGAAGAAACTCCTGGAGATAAAAGTCTTTAATCAGTTCAGAATAATACGCAATAATATAATCACCTTTAATGAGCCCGGATTGTCCGAATATGCCGCGTACCCGAATAGCAAGGACATTTTCATCACCAGGCCGGATTAGTCGTGTGGGTATCTGGTATATTCTGTCACGCTCAAAAGCATTACCTTGCGGATTATCAACATCGCCTGTTGCACCAATCAGTTCTCCATTAAAAAAAGTCTGGTCAGCATCGAATATTTCACCGAGACTGATACCGATTGCCTCCCCGGGAAGTTCATCGGGAAACTGAATATGGATACGGTACCACGTTATCCCTTGGTGGCCGGGTAATGCTGCTTCTTCCCATTTTGAGGGCACACTGATTACTTGCCAAAGTGAGTCATCGTATTCAGGAAGCCGGTATTCTGCACTGTCCCCTGGTTCGATCAATACAACCGGCTCGTATGCAAAGCGTACCGGATCGCTGTACGCTTCTATTTCTATCTGAGGAACATTTTCTCCATAAGCAAAAAGTGAAATAAACAGTAAAACAGCATAAAAAACAACTTTCCTTGCCACACAGGTCATAGTACACTCCAAATACGTTTTTCTTACTTTTTGCGTTATATTATATAAATACTGTCTCAACATTATAATTCAGGTTTTACAGAAAGACCAGCAGAGTTTTTAATTACTTACAGTATTTAAGTAAATACCTTCTAAGAATAAAGGAGTTGTGAAAATGGCAAAACAAGTTAATGTATTTATGGAAAATAAACCTGGTAGAATCCGTGCCATTACCTCTCTGCTTAGGGAACATCATATCAATATACGTGCATTAACCATTCAGGATAGAGGCGATTACGGTATGATGAAAATGATTGTTGACCAACCTGCAGATGCAAACTTGCTCCTTAGTGAAAACGGATTTGCCTCTGCATTGAAGGATATAGTTGCTATTCAGATATCAGATGTAGCAGGTGGACTCCACGATTTCGTGACAGCTCTCGAGGAAACCCAGACCAGCATTAAAGATGCCTATGGATTTGTCATCCGAAATAAAGAAAAGGCTGTTTTCTGTTTAGAAGTACAAAACTATGAAAAGATTGTGAAATCAGCAAAGGAAAAAGGATTTAATGTACTGGAAGATGATGAACTGTATGAATTATAATCACTAGAATAATTTCTGTTGTCCTTTATATATAGATATTCCTATATTATAGGTATCAAACAAAGAAAAGGATATAACTGATGAAAAAGACGCTCTTTATTATTCTATTGATCGGATTGCTCCAGGTTTCTCTTATTTCTGCGCAGGAGGATTGGTACAGTGCTTCCTTTGAAGCAGAAGCAGGAATTATTTCAGTGCTTTACCACACATTACAGCTTGGAGAAAATGGAACGGTATTCAATTTCCGGACCCAAGGCGGCCAGGAGATACTGTTTCCATATGAACGGTATGCCTTTGAACTCGGTCTGTTTCAGCGCCATCGGATACTTTTCTTGTATCAGCCTCTTACCATTACCACAGAGCCTGTGTTTAGAGAGCCTGTTACAGTAGACGGTGTTACCTTTCCTGCAAACACCTCCATGCGGGCAACCTAT
Organism: uncultured Spirochaetales bacterium; assembly: GCA_964428555.1. Taxonomy (GTDB): domain Bacteria; phylum Spirochaetota; class Spirochaetia; order CAYRYS01; family CAYRYS01; genus CAYRYS01. The sequence continues at coordinate 9,083 of CAYRYS010000057.1, forward strand.
GGGTTTCCCTTCTGGCGGACCACCTATGTCTACGATTTTATTGACAGCAATACACTAACACTATCTGCAGGCTTAGCACTTCAGCTTCGCAATGCTTCCATTGTATTTGCTTCGCAAGACGGTACATTGCAGACTGTAAGCCAGAACCTCGGACCTGTGCCGGCGATAGTAATTGCCGGAGAATACAGAAATGAGTCCGGATTTTTTATAGCAGGCGAGGCAACAGGGCTTTGGGCATCCTCTGCTATTATCAATGGTGCTGATTTTGAATTTGAAGGCTCCATTCTGGATGCCTCCCTGCGGCCTGGTTTTTCATTTACCCCTGCAGATGTTTACTTCGGGCTGCGCTTTATTGGCGGAACAGCTGTAGGCACCTCTGAATATGAAAACGCACAATGGACTGCAAGCAGACAGCAATATACAGCAAACCGGCTGTCAACACTGAGTCTAACAATCGGAACAAGACTCAGGATGTAATATAAAAGGGGGATACAAAGTGTTCCCCTTTTATTCCAGTATTCCTGTAAAATGGCAATAGAATTCAATACCTCTGATTTACAATACATGTTGTACTTTATGTACATATGTTCTACTATGCTCCTAGGTATTTTCTTGATCTGGGGAGCTCGCTATGAAAGAAGTAAACAAATGTATACCTCTACTTGGTTTTAATTATCTGCTTGGGGGATTATATTTTCTCAACAATCGCTCTGTACGGTTTATTGCAGCGAACGACGGTAAAATACTCACCTCTGAAGCTGCGGATGCTGTGCTGTATGACCATGAATGTATAACCCGCGACGAGGGTGTATATGTGAATAACAGTTTCCCCCATAAAGCAGAAATAATATACGAGGATATGACCATTCAGTTTGATAAGAATGAGAATACCTTGAATTTCTTCCAAGGCCGAAGCGGAAAATTCCTGCAATTCCGCACAGATAATCACGGAAAAGCACAAGCAAACCGCATAGTCATCACAACATCCGAAAACGAGGGCTTTTACGGGTTTGGTGAATGGTTTAATAGGTATAGAAGAGAAGATGGCTCGCTTCAGTTCTACAATCAGGAATCCCCTGCATTTACCCAGCATAAACAAACATATTCTTCATTTCCCTGTTATATCAGCGATTCAGGGTATATGCTGTTTGTATTAAACGGAAGTTCCGGTGCATGCAGTATCGATAAATCTAAATCCCAGCTCCATATGGAATTTGAAACAGGAATTATCGATGTTTGCATTTTTTACAGTAAAAACCCTAAGGAACTTTTGAATTACTACACTGACCTCACCGGAAAGCCGCCGTTAATACCGAAATGGGCGTTTGGACTATGGAACACCTCCTATCCGGTGGAAAACCACATTGCAGCGGAGCAGCGAATAGAGGAACACAGGAAACGGAAGATCCCCTTAGATGCTCTTGTTCTAGACTATCACTGGGAATCGGGATTTCATAATTTTCAGTGGCGAAAAAACCTGTTCCCAGATCCGGATGACTTCCTTGCTACTATGCAGGAAAAGGGAATAAAAACCGGATTAATATACACTCCCTATATAAACAAACGGGCTTTCAGTATTTTTAAATTGCTTATCAGCTTTTATGTAAAGAATTATCCAGAAGGTGTTTCACCTTTCTCAACCGAAGATGCCGGGGCCCTGTACAAGGAAGCACTTGAAAAAGGATATTTTGCTGCTGATGAAGTGTCCTGGTGGCTTGGAAAGGGCGGTGCATTAGATTTCACCAATCCGGAGGCTGTAAAGTGGTGGTTTGAAAAGCAAAAACCCCTTTTAGAACAGGGCATCCGGTTTTTCAAAAATGACGGGGGAGAGTATCTTCCGGATTCAGCTATGGCAAAAACACTAGTGCCCAAAGGGGAATACCATAACCTCTACGGATTTTTTTATTCCATGGCATTGTATGAGGCATTACAAGAATATTTTGATAAATCAAAACGGGCAATTATATTTAACAGGACAGCATGGATCGGAACGCAGCGGTATCCTGCTATGTTCCTTGGCGACCAAGTACCGAGCTTTAAGCACTTGGCTTCTGTTATTCGCTGCGGCCTGAATATGAGTCTCCTCGGTTTTTCATACTGGTGTTCCGACACATTTGGACTGTATAAAAAACCGGATCCGGAAATTCATAAGCGTTATGCCCAGTGGACACTGTTTAACCCAATAGCCAGATATTTCTCAAGCCCTGAGTATACTGAACGGGACCCATGGGCTTACGGCACAAGCAATACAGAAAGCTTCAGAAGACATGTTAACCTAAGAATGAAGCTGCTCCCATACTATTATTCCTGTGCACGTGAAAGTTACGAATCCGGTATTCCGATAATCCGGCCTTTGTTCTTTGAATTTCCTTTTGATAAGCAGTCCTGGAATATTGAAGACCAAGCGTTAATTGGGGACAGGGTGATGATAGCGCCGGTAATCCAGTCAAAAGCTGACGCGCGGGACGTGTATTTTCCTAAAGGCGATTGGATTTCATGGTGGGACAAGAAGGTATACACAGGACCTGGAATACAGAGTGTGCCTGCACCAACTGAATTTGTGCCGCTCTTCCTACGCGCAGGCTACCCGATAGCAACAAGCCCTATTCTCCAGTATATTCCAAGCAGCCATGAGTTCAACGAGGTGAACATCCATATCTTTGCACCTTTTACCGGCTCAGCAACAATTTACGATGATGACGGAGAATCTCTAGACTACAAGGAAGGTAAATGGTGTAAAACCCTGGTAACCACAAAAAAATCTGAGACCGGAGAGCTAGTAATACGCATTTCATCTGAAACAGATAATCCCACGTTCTTACGCAGCTTAAAAGAAAAGCACCTATCTCTGTATTTCTATGGAAAAGGAAAACCTTCCATGGTAACAGCAGAATCTCCTGAAAACAGGCCCAATTGGGTGTATAATAGTAAGCGAAACCGTTTAGAAATTTCCGGAACTGTACAGGTGGAAAATGAAACTGTATGGACTATACGGTAATATAATCGAGGGTCAATGAAAAAACTCTTTTTACTCAGTGTATGGGTCTTCTCACTTCTGTTCTCAGGTAACCTGTTTTGCGAACAGGTATTTGTACAGGAAATTGGATATTACCTAGAGCTTCCAGCTGCATGGGAGCTCCTTGACGCAGAAGATATTAATCATATCTCCTTTACTGACCCGAACCATGCCGCAGTTTTTCAAGTATGGCATTTTCCTATAGATAGCTTTTCATCTGTTACTGCAATGGTGGAGCAGATGGGATCATTCTTTTCTGAAACCTGGGAAGCTGAAGACTTCCTATACTCTGGCAATAATGCAGCCTTCGGGAATATACACTTTCAAACCGGGGAAACCACTGCTGTAGGCAAGGCTGTATACCTTGAATCGGAAAACGGCTACTTTTGGATTACCGGTTTTGCATATGAATCATACTTTTCAGCATATGAAGACTTTCTCATCTCCTGTATTGACAGTTTCAGTCTTTCCCCTGCGTACCTTCTGGACCCAGGACCGGTAAGCCAGTTTTTACGGCACCAGAGTCAAGGCAACTTTGAAACAGCAGAGTTTCCTTTTCAAAACGAGAGTCACAGCGTGCAGATTCACAGTGCTGACATCCGGATAAACCAGGAAGTAATTGAACGTGAAGCAAGGATACTCTCAACATATGCAACAGGAAATATGACAGAACGCTTCCTTGAAGCATGGAAACGGTATTATAGAATGGTGTACAGAGACACCTACACACGGCTCATGCCCTTTGCACGTGCTGTACGCAGAAGTATCCGTTCTTCGAGTACAGACAGTCAAAGAATACCCCAGGTTCTTCTCTCCTGGTTTCAGGACTTTACGTATCAGAGAAGGGGAGGTACTTCAGATCTTGATTCGCCGGTAAACACAGTACTTACTTCCGGCGGCGATTGCGATTCCCGGGCTTTGGCATATGTTACAATGCTTCAGTTCATGAATATTGACAGTATTTTTTTAGTAAGTCACCGCTTCTCTCATGCCCTTGTAGGCGTATTAACAGACCACCAGGGCGCAACTTTTCCCTATCAAGGAAGTGACTATGTTATTGCAGAGCTGACTGACAATGTGGATCTTGGACTTATTCCAAGGGACATGGCAGATCCCTCTGCATGGGTTCCTATTGATTTTACGGAAAATGAAGGCATGTAAAAAAAAGCCGCCTTATACTAAGACGGCTTTTGCTTATATTATTCTTCTTCTATTTCTTCTAATTCTTCCTCTGAAAGCTCTTCTTTCGTAGCAAGTGTTTTTAGTACTGCTTTCTCATCATACCCGAGGAAAAGGATAAGACCGATTAGTACAAATACAAAAGCAAATGCTCCGGTGAGTCTGACCCCAAAAACAGTGACATCCGAGCCAGTACCTCCAAAGCTGATAATAATAGGAAAAAGGAAGAGTGTAATAGATGCACCGACCTTACTCATGAATGTTCTGGCACCAAAGAAAATGCCTGCTTTATAGTTTCCGGTTCGAATACCGTCAGCATCAGCAATGTCAGCAACAATAGCATTGGGAAGTATCCCAAAAATTGCAAGGGGTATTGCTGCAATCAGCATAACAATGATTCCCTGAACAAACATTGGCAGAGGCATCATACCGAAAAAGAACACACCGAGAAAAACGATTGCAAAAATAACAAATGCCGCAATCATGAGTGTTTTCTTTCCTGTTTTCATAGCAATGAGCGGAGTTGGGAAATAAAAGAGAAAACTTACTGCAAAGCTAATTGTCATCAGTACGGTAGCTAAAGATTTATCAAGCCCAAGCAGATAAATTACATAGTAACTGATACCGTTTTGAATAAATGTAAGAGACAACCAATAGGTCAAATCTGAAAGCGCAAATATGCGGAAATTCCGGTTTTTAAACGCTGAGAGTATTGCTTCAAAGCTTCCTTCTTTAGAAACATGATGTTCACAGTACTTTCTCTCATCAATGAGAAAAACAGGGAGATACATGAGAATGAGGGATACAACGGCAAATATTCCAATTACTACCTGAAAAGCCCGTACTGGTACAAGGAAGGACTCAAAAGCGCCTTGAAGTGCATACGCCTGGTTTCCGACCAAGAAACCGAGTGCCCATGTAACAGATATCATAGTGCTCAGTTGGAGCCTCTCATCAGGAGAATGCCCTAATTCGCTCATTAACGCAAAAAATGGAGTCACGTACATGGTCATAAAAAAGTAAAATGCTACAATTGTAAAAAACAGCCAGATGGTGTTTATTATCGAGACTTCGAGAACAGGCGGAAAAAATACAAGGAAAGACAGGACAGCAAAGGGAAGAGCTCCAATTGCAAGAAACTTTCTTCGCCTTCCCATTGGAGAATTTGAGCGGTCTGACCATCCCGCAATGAGCGGATCAGTTACTGCATCGAAAAGCCTGCTTACAGCAGCGATAACACCAAGAATTGCTGCTGCACCAATTACAATAGGAAACATTCTCTCTCCGCCAGCCTCAGAAGGGGGTACATAGAAGTAGTTTAATAAATTTAATACTCCAAAACTCGCAAGGGACCATCCGAATTGACCCAAAGAGTAAATAATCTTCTTACTGAAGGGGAGCTGTTGTGCTTGAACTTGTGAATTCATAATAAATTCCTCCAGGATATCAATATACTACGGGATATAGTATAGAACATCTCATAAGTTTCTGAAACATTTTTTTCGCATTTCTCTAATACCTAAGATTTATTAGCCTTCTTTTCCTTTTGCGGTTTTTCTTGAAAAAGTTTCTTATGTATTGACCCGGCATTTTTTCCATGTTCTAATGAAAAAGCAACATAGATTGCGTATAATTATTTTGCGAAATTAGATGAAGGAGTCAGTCCGCATGAAACAAAAAAAGCTAAAAGTACTTATGGTTACCAGTGAAGCAGTCCCTTTTGCAAAATCCGGAGGACTAGCGGATGTAGTTTCTTCTCTTTCAAAGGAGCTGGATACACTGAGAATTGATGTACGAATTGTTATGCCCAGGTACTATTTTATAAATGCAGAGCACTGGAAGCTGCAGCGCCTGGAATCCCCTCTCGGTATACCCCTTGGGTTCCACGAAGAATGGTGCGGCGTATTAGAAGGAAAACTGCCTGAAAGCGATGTTCCTGTCTATTTTTTAGAGCATAACGCATATTTTGGAAGAGACGGAATCTATACACCAAAATCCGGTGGTGGAGACTATCCGGACAATATCGACCGTTTCACCCTATTATCCAGGGGGGCGTTTCAGGTTTGCAAGATGCTCAATTGGTTTCCGAATGTTATGCATGCCCATGACTGGCCTAGTGCCCTCGTTCCTGTGTACCTGTACTCATGGGAATGGTACGGAGAATTTGCTGATACAGCAGGGGTTTTTACTATCCACAATATTGGGTATCAGGGAGTGTTTCCAAAAGACACTATTACAACCACCCAGCTGACTTGGGAACATTTCTATGGTTCTGGTTTTGAGTTTTACGATCAGCTGAACCTCATGAAAGCAGGAATACACAATTCTGATATCATTACTACTGTTTCTCCAACCTATGCACAGGAAATACAAAGCCCGGAATACGGCCATCAAATGGACGGCCTCCTTAGAAGGCGGAGCCAGGATTTATTCGGCATATTAAACGGAATTGACTATTCTGTATGGGATCCGTCCAAGGACAAGAGCATCTCCGTAAATTTTGACTCAGATTCTTTAGAAAAAAAGGCAAAGCTAAAAGAAGACTTCCAGAAAGAGCTTGGACTCGAAGTAAATGCAGAAAAACCTCTTATCGGTATTGTTTCCAGGCTTGCTGATCAGAAAGGCTTTGGAGAGCTTTGCGGACCAGGATACGGAAGCTTGTACAGTATATGTAATGACATGGATATCCAGTTTGTTATACTCGGATTAGGGGAGTCCTGGGTAGAAAAGGAACTGCAGACACTCTCTGACAAGCTTGCGAACCTAAAGGTAATTTTAGACTTTAATGAACACCTTGCACACAGCATTATTGGTGCAAGCGACTTTTTTCTCATTCCTTCCAGATATGAGCCTTGCGGACTAACACAGATGTATGCACTGCGGTATGGATCACTTCCTATTGTGCGCCACACAGGTGGATTAGCTGACACTGTTGAAAATTTGGATGAATCCACCGGAGAAGGGGACGGCTTTGTGTTCAAAGACCTGACTCCCCAGGCAATCTACAACACAATAGGCTGGGCAGTACACACCTGGTATAATTCCAGGGATTTGATTGAAAAAATGCGCAAACGCGGGATGGCCAGAAGATTTTCTTGGAAAAAATCTGCAAAAGAATATGCAGATGTTTATCAATGGGCAATAGACAGGCGGAAAGGAGATTACTACCGTACATGGTAAAAAGCATGCATCCATATAAGGCTTTTTTGATAAAAATCTCACAGAATTACGGTAATTCTTGACCGTCAGGTATTAAGTGGAATACAATAAAATGAAACAATTAGGAGGCAGATGTGGCACACAATGTAGTAACAGTAATTCTTGGTGGCGGGAAGGGTACACGGCTTTTTCCTCTCACAAAAAACCGTTCAAAACCGGCAGTTCCTTTTGGAGGAAAATACAGATTAGTAGATATTCCTATTTCAAATAGTATAAATGCAGGTTATAAAAAGATCTTTATACTAACCCAGTTTAACTCTGCTTCTTTACATATGCATATTTCAAGTACATATCAGTTCGACTCTTTTACCAGGGGCTTTGTAGAGGTCCTTGCTGCTGAGCAGACCTTTGAGCACTCCGGGTGGTATGAAGGAACAGCAGATGCAGTAAGAAAAAACTTTGAACATTTTCATCCGATAGAACCCAGTCATTACATTATTCTTTCTGGTGACCAGCTGTATAAAATGGACCTCGAAGACCTGTTCCAAAAACACCTGGACTCTGGGGCTGAAATATCTATTGCCACAACAACAGTAGACAGACAGGAAGCTAATGAGCTGGGTATTTTAAAGATTGATGAAGAGATGCACATCCAGGACTTTATGGAAAAACCCGGTCCTGATAAAAATATTGATGATATGAAGGTCCCTTCCAAAGCTCACCCTGACAAGGCAAAACAAAACGCAGGGAAAGAATACCTTGCATCTATGGGGATCTATGTTTTTAATGCAGAGGCTATGGAACGGGCTTTGGACAACGAACATAAAGACTTTGGCAAGGAAATTATGCCCTATGAAATTAAAAACGGAAAGGTGAATGCATATATCTACACAGGGTTTTGGGAGGACATAGGAACAATAAAGGCTTTCTATGAAGCGAACATAAACCTTGCAAGTATTAATCCTGACTTTAATTTTTATGATGAAGAAACCCCTATATACACGCATATGCGTCATCTGGCAGCAAGTAAATTTAATTTCTGTACTATTTCCCAGTCGCTCACAGCAAACGGCTGTATTATAACAAACGCTTCTATTGTAAATTCAATAATAGGTATACGCTCAGTTATTGACTCAGGCGCTAACCTAGACGGTGTTGTATACATGGGTGCAGATTACTATGAAACACCACAGGAAAAAGAGAAAAACAGAAAAAAACGCATACCGAATATCGGAATAGGCAGGGGTACCATTGTAAAACATGCAATAATTGATAAAAACGCAAGAATCGGTGACGGATGCAGAATCGGTATTGATGACAAACCGAGGGAAGACGGAGATTACGATAATTACTACATCCGCGACGGTATAATTGTAATACCGAAGAACGGGATTATTTACCCGGGAACATCTATATAGCTATTGTATCCGTATGTGCGCTATGGTTGTATATTCCTCTGTATCATCCTCATAGCGCACATGGATAGCAAACCCCAATCTCTGTAGAATAACAGCGTCATGATAGTATTCATCACCATTCCAGAGTACCTGGATCCTGGCACCTTCACCAATAGTGTCAGGCTCCAGACTGGAAAGCGGGACCCACTCCCTGGTAAAGTCGTCGTACACAATATATGCCTCTGAATCCCTTAGGTCTATAATAGTGGCAGGGTAATAATACTCATCCTGGTCCCAGTTTGCGAAGACTCGCGCTCCGACTTCCTGGGAAAAACCCGAAAAAGCACGAAGTGAACTAAGAATTAGTATAAAAAAGATGATTTTCTGTTTGGTTTTCATAAATATATTATATCCTGCACTGAAAAAAAGTCATATTTTTACTATTAGCATCCAGCAATTCTCATTTTAGAGTCCGTTTATTTTCTTTATGAGCGATTTTCATGCTCTTATCCACTTCAAATGCTTGAAAATCTTTCTTCTCTTTCGCTGAACAAGCGCTATTAACATATACAAGGCAAACGAAAAAGCGGGACCAAAAGGCCCCGCTTTAGTATAGAAAACAGGTAATTGTTATTATTTACCGCTGCCGCTTTCTATAGTTGCAGAGTAAACCCCGCTTGAACCGGTTCCAACATAAATACTTGTGCCATCAACAGAGAGGCTACTAACTACTTCGTCTGAAGGCAGGTCTGTAGTTAATTCAGTCCAATCTGAGCGGCCAATTACAGAAACCCATACCTTGCCATCCTCTGCTGCATATACGAATGTTCCATCTGAAGCGAAATCCCGTATCCCATTTGTTGTAGTAAAACTAGTATCATCAATATTCCAGCTTGCACCTCCATCTAGGGAGTAGCTTAGTGAATCAAAACTTGCTACATATATTGAATCGCCTGTGGCATTCACACTAGAGGTGTCATTACTTGCTAAGCCATCTGTGCTACCGTATACTGTCCAACCAGATAACACATCGTTTGTATCACCAACTGCAAGACCGTTAAATGTTGCAACATAGATTACAGAACCGTCAATTTCAATATCATAACAGCTATCACTAGGAAAGGTGGTTACCTTCGCACTAGTAACTGCAGTTGCATTACCAATATCGTTTAATGGCGCCTGACGTATACCTTCTCCATCTAGAATAACATAGATATTAGAGGCATCAGTTTCAATATCAGTGACATCATAATTAGAACCAGTGAAATAAGTATCCGTTACTTTCGACTGAGTGGTATCATATACTGCTAGTCCATCAGTAGTACCGATATACCAGAAGTCCCCGTCTATATGAAGCGATGAAATACCATTATCAGGTAAACCTGTACTTACAGTGCTCCAAGTAGAGCCTCCATCCTCTGAATAATGGACACCGCTTGCAAATGTGCCTGCAATAATAACCTGTCCGCTTGCATCCACATCGTAGATACTATCGTCAGTAAAACCGGTAACAGAGCTTGAATTATACCACGTTCCATTAGAAAGGCTAGGCATGGCTTCCACAGTAATAGTTACTGTGTCAGAAGCAGTATCTGTTCCGTCACTTACTGTTACGGTAATAGTAAAGGTGTCGGCAGTATCTGAAGTGAAAGTAAAGGTAGCTCCTGTTAACTCTTTATCTACAGTATCGTTTACAGACCAGGAGTAGGTCAGCTCATCCTTATCAGGATCTTCAGCAGCTGTTTCAATATCAAGGCTGTCTCCTACATAAATTGTCTGGTCTTCTGTAGTAATCGATACAGTGGGTGCATTATTTTCATCATAGGAAATACTTTTAATCCCGTTCGCCTAAGAGCGCTTTCAGCTGCTTAATTTCATT
>CAYRYS010000057.1:19812-22004 GCA_964428555.1 uncultured Spirochaetales bacterium
GGAAATACTTTTAATCCCGTTCGCCTAAGAGCGCTTTCAGCTGCTTAATTTCATTCACCAGCTTTGTCCTGTCCAGGTTCTGGAATTTTTTGGGTACCATTTCCCTTGATGTACATTCAAGCACTGCAACAAGGTTCTGCAGGTCTATTTCATGGGGATATGCAGGGGGTACAAAGTCCTGAATAGTCTGTTCAAGGTCTTTTTTTGTAATAATTACGTGGTTCTCCATTGCAGCAAGGAATTTCGCGCGGATAAGTATGCTCTCTATGTCAGCACCGGAAAAATCGTATTTTTGTTTCTTAAACAAGTCCGCTGCATTTACATTACTCTGTACCTTAATTTTCAGCTTTCTTACCAATGTCTGGAAAAGCGCCTCTTTTTCATCAATTGTTTCCGGATAAAAGATTGCAAGGTGCTCCTCAGCGCGTCCCTGACGTTTTAAGTCTATTGGCAGTAGGTCAGGTCTACAGGTAATGAGGAACCAAATAATCTTGCCGCGATATTCGGTATTCCCCATAAAAGAAGCAATCTGCGCGAATATCCGGTTCGATGTACCTGAGTCACCGTCCTGGTTCCTGTCCCCTAGAAACGCATCTGCCTCGTCTATCATCACACCCACAGGTGCCATTGCTTTTAAAATATTGAGTACCTTTTCAAGGTTTGCCTCTGTAACCCCTTGCCACTTTGAACGGAAGTTACGGAACTTAACCATTGGAATGCCGATTTCTCCGGTAAAAGCGGAAACCATAAAGGATTTACCAGTACCTACAGGACCTGACATCAGATACCCCATTGGAAGTACATCCAGACGTCCCTGTTTTATTGCTTTCGCAGCAGATTTAAAGCGCTTTTTTACAAAATCGTGGCCTGAAACCATAGTAAGGTCATGCTCAGATTCAATAAACTCTAAAAGACCGCCTGCTTCGTTCTCTATAATCTGCTTTTTCTTCCTCCGAAGGTAGTCCATGGAAATGGGTTTGTCTTCTTGAAAGCTCTCTGCAGCAAGCTGATTAAGGTTTAACAGGTTCAGACCGCTTGTAATCTTGGCAACATTTGCAGGCTTTACTCCCCGTTCTAAGAGAAGATATTTTTTCCCCTCCAGGAAGGTCAAAAAACTTTCTCTAACTTTTTCATCCGGAATAGGAATATCCACTTTAACTGTGCTTGGTGAACGGACAAGTTTCTGGTTTATCTCAGCAAGGTTTTCTGTTAAAAGGATGATGGAAACATCCCCTTGGGTAAAAATCGGATCATGGGACCATCTGTTCAATGTAACTAAACAGTATCTGTCCTCCTCGTTTAATCTGGAGATATCTGTATTCGGAATAATAGTCTCTGCATAATCCATTATCAGAACTATCCGCTTTTTTTTCGGAATATTCATAAGAAAGTATTTTTCTAATGAATGAAATGCTTTTAGGGGATCATTGGAAATGAGCTCAGGTTCTTCATCCTCAGGATACGCTTGTTTCATTGCTTTCATGTATTCTTTTTTCATCTCTGAGGTACAAAAACTTATACCTGAAGAACGGTCATAGTATACGATAATATCCTGGTTTCCAAAAAGTACATCTGAGATATATTCCTGTATTTTCATAAAAATGAATTCACCTTGATTCATTTTATGAGGCAGGAAATCCCGTATATTCCCATGGATGATGTATAAATTTGCGGTTTTTGAACAGTATTTATAGGATAAATCCTGGGCCCACGCAGGCAGAATCTTGATAAAAGGCAAATTCTTGAGAATTAGTTGTTCAGCCACATCCCCTCCCATGAAGCTTTCCAAATATTGAATATAGTCTTTAGTATACGCTTGGAACGTATTTCAGTAAAGAGGGTGGAGAATATCAATGGGAGTGCTGAATTGCGCTTCCCAAGGTCGCGCCGGGACTCCGTTTCGAGTCTGTATCATTAATCAAAAAAGCCAGATGCAAAAGCATCTGGCTTTAAACTTCTCCCCCGGACAGACTCGCTCTACACTCGAAAACTTTCCTGTTTTCTCCTTCCGAGTACGTCTACGTCCCTAATTCAGCATCCATGCTGAATTGCGCTTCCCAAGGTCGCGCCGGGACTCCGTTTCGAGTCTGTATCATTAATCAAAAAAGCCAGATGCAAAAGCATCTGGCTTTAAACTTCTCCCCCGGACAGACTCGAACTGCCGACCTAGTGGTTAACAGCCACCCGCTCTA
>CAYRYS010000058.1:0-21854 GCA_964428555.1 uncultured Spirochaetales bacterium
AGAAGACACGGGATTCACCGGTGTCCGGAGAGTGGTAATGAAAAGAAAAAGGACCGGCGGTAACCTGGATGGAAAAGCTCTGGGAATCTCCGCTTGGAGCAATAACAGTTAAAACCGGGGAAAAGAACTCTGCTTGGATTGTAAAGGTCAGCGTGCTTTGCTCGGGTACTGCAAATGAAAACTCCTGAGTTTCGGAATTGTAAATGGAAGCTTCATATTGGCTGCCAGGGGAAACGCGGACCGGATCTGAAAAAACCGGGCTGAGTATAGAGAGAAAAAGTATAATAAATAGTACTATATATCTCATTTGTTACTCCTTTAATCGACTACTGGGAACAGGAAATCTTCAGTAGTTAGTCCAGCACTGTCTACACGCAGGGCTTGTCTTCCTTGAAAGGTATCCCAATCAAGAGAGTAAAAGGAAGCATTCATACCTCCGATAAACTCTCGAAAACTGATGTACCCGTCATTGTTTCTGTCGTGATCAGCAGACAATGCTTCTGAGAATGTTTGTGCCATGTATCCGTATGTATGCTCATAATTACTGTTGCTGATATCTGAAAAAATAACTGAATACAGGTCATTTCTGCGTTGAGCAAGTTCCTGCGCAGCAGTCTGCATATTCGGACCATCAAAGAAAAACAGCACCCTTCCGGGGAAGTCGCTGAGAGCAAGCTCTAAATCCCGTATTTGAGTATTTCCTATTCTGCCGCTTTCATATCTGTTGTTTACTGCTATTACTATATTGTCGCTTCTTGTTGCAGTAGAAGAGAGTGCCTCAACAGCACTTATGAGCCCTCTGCTATTGTTCTCTGCAATGATTATGTCCGGTCCTGCTGAGAGTCCTGATTCAAGGAGTGCTTCCCCAAAGCTATGTTCCTGGCTTGGAGATTGGAGTATACCGAAAAACCGGCCTGCAGCAGGACTAAGCCTTGGTTCGCTTATTTCAATATAATACAATCCGCTGGAAGCTGAATAGCTAGTGGAAAGGATAACTGCATTACCCTGGGCAGGTGCGGTCAATGAAAGAAATGAGTCAGTCGGTCTGCCGCCTTGCTGCTGAAAATCATCATTTTCATAACTTGTACCCCCTGGCATTGTAACTGAAAGCACTGTATCCAGATGGTTAGAAGACAGTGATATATCATACTCCATAGCCTGCTCCACAGGGAGTATTGAAATGTCAGCAAACCTGCCGTCAGGGAGGCGGAAATCGGATTCATCCAGCCTTCCTGAATCAATAAAACCCGATGGGGGTATTTCAATTCTGTTTGCATTCGATATATCTGTTACCTCAACAGTATAGTCCCCGGTCTCTCCGGGGCTATAGCTTGTAGCCACAAGGTTATAAATACCTGTAGAGGCTGCGGAGACTATGTAAAAAGGATTCGTGCTCCCAAATGAGTCATCAATATCTATGGTTTCCCCATCCGGGGTTTCCAGTATCATATATGGATCTATGTAGTCTGAGTAAATCTGAATTATCAGTAAATCCCCTCTGCTTGCTTCAAGGGAATATTCATCATAGTATTCTCCGCTTTCAAGAGATTCATCACTTTCTGAGAGTTCTGCATTTACCTGTGAGCCTATATCAATATAGTTCCAACTTTGGCCGCTGGCTGCGAGGATTTGGATTAGTCCAATAAACAATAGAAAAAAGGTGTTTCTTTTCATCTGCACATCCTGAAAATACTTAATGTGGGCTTTTTGCTTTTAGCTGCATTGTAACGAGCCTTCTACATTAATTCTACTACACATATTCGAGAAATTCGATTTTTCTTTACATTAATTCTGAGAATTTTTATACTATATGATGAATCTTTATTTTGATTTCTATAATTAATAATGATAAATACTAATAGCAAAAACGTCTTTGCTTTTCTGCTTTCGGTTTTATTAGAAAATTCATATAATCGGTCTTGTAAGCAGAGCTATTTGTGATAAATTTATAGAAGAAACAGAGCCTGCAGAAAATTGAGCAAGGTAATAACAGGAGAGAATTTGAATGTCACAAAAATATGAAGGTGATTTGAAAGAGCGGAGTGAAGAGGATCTGAAAGAGCCGGAAATGTACACAGTAGTTCTTCATAATGACCATTATACAACCATGGAGTTTGTTGTTGAAGTTCTAGTTAAAGTATTTAATAAGCAGGTAATTGATGCTACAAAAGTGATGATGGATGTACATAAAAAGGGACGCGGCTCTGTTGGTATTTATACCTATGATGTAGCATCTACAAAGCAGACCCAGACTATTCAGATGGCACGGGAACGGGAGTTCCCTCTAAAATGCACTGTTGAAAAAACATAGAAGAGGAAGAAGAATGGAAATTAGCGCAGACGTACAATCTGTATTAAACGCAGCATATCATGAAGCAAAGAACCGGGGGCATGAGTATGTCACACCTGAGCATGTCCTATATGCTGCAATACATTTCGAGGCTGGAGAAGATGTTCTTGAATATTGCGGTGTTGATATTGAAGAACTCAAGTCTGACCTCCAGGATTTCTTTGAAACAAAGACCACTAAAAGCGCAACCGGAGAGCCTGGGCAGACAATCGGCTTTCAGGATGTTATTGAACGGGCTGTCTTTCATACACAGTCTGCTCAAAAGCAGGAAGTAGATATTGGAGATGTCATTGTAGCCATATTTGATGAAGACAAATCCTTTGCCCAGTACTATCTTAAGAAACAGGAATTAACCAAGCTGGATCTGCTGGAAGCAGTCTCACACGGAATTGATAGGATCTTTTCTGAAGATGATGAAGACCTCTTTGATGAAGATGATCTGGAGGCTTCACCGAAAAAGCGTAAGGCACCGCTTGAGAATTTTACCCAAGATCTTACTGCTCTTGCTGCTGAGGGTAAACTCGAACAATTAATCGGCAGGGAAGATATTATACAGCGTGCTGCACAAGTCCTTTGCAGGCGTTTAAAAAACAATCCGATTCTTGTCGGCGACCCAGGTGTAGGAAAGACCGCGATTGCTGAAGGCCTTGCTCAGCACATAGCACAGGAGGATGTACCGGATAATCTGAAAGGTTTTTCTATTTACAGCCTGGATATGGGAGCATTGCTTGCAGGAACCAAATATAGGGGAGATTTTGAAGAGAGACTGAAGGGAGTGGTTGCAGCTTTATTAGAAAAAGAAAAGGCAATCCTTTTTATCGATGAAATTCATACAGTCATTGGAGCAGGTGCGGTCTCCGGAGGGTCAATGGATGCATCCAATCTGCTCAAACCGGCACTCAGTCAAGGAAGGCTGCGTTGTATCGGTTCAACCACATACGATGAATATAAAAAATATTTTGAAAAGGACGGGGCTTTTTCCCGGCGTTTTCAAAAAATCGAAATAGATGAACCGGATTTTGATGAGACATACGAAATATTATGCGGTCTAAAAGAACGCTTTGAAAAATATCACCAGGTTACTTATACAGATGAGGCATTAAAAGCTGCAGTGCGCCTGTCTGAGCAGTTCCTTCATGAACGCAGACTTCCGGATAAAGCGATTGACCTGATGGATGAGGCAGGAGCTTTCATGCATATACTTGCTTGGACAACTCCTGACAAAAAAGAAAAAACTGTAATAGATGTGGCTAATATTGAGAAGGTGGTTGCGAAAATTGCCAAAATACCGGAACAGTCTGTAAATGCTGCAGAAAAACAACAGTTAAAAGACCTTGAGAAAAAAATAAAAGCCCAAATATTCGGGCAGGATACCCCTGTTAAACAGGTAGTTGATGCTGTTAAACGTTCAAGGGCAGGGTTCCGGGAAGAAGACAAGACTGTTGCGAATTTCCTCTTTGTCGGGCCTACAGGTGTAGGAAAAACAGAGCTTGCACGGCAGCTTTCCCAAACCCTCGGTGTACCCTTGCATCGTTTTGATATGAGTGAGTATCAGGAAAAGCATACAGTTGCAAGACTCATCGGAGCACCTCCCGGATACGTAGGATATGAAGAAGGAGGGCTCTTAACTGACGCTGTGAGAAAAAACCCTCACTCTGTACTCCTGCTGGATGAAATTGAAAAAGCGCATCAAGACATTTTTAACATACTCCTGCAAATAATGGACTATGCAACACTGACAGATAATAACGGCAGAAAAGCTGACTTCCGAAATGTTGTACTTATTATGACTTCGAATGCAGGTGCAAGAGACATTGGAAAGCCATTGATCGGTTTTGGGAGCAATAGTATACGCGAAAGTGCAATGTCCGATGCAGTAGAAAAAACCTTTTCTCCGGAATTCAGGAATAGACTGGATGCAGTCATTGTTTTTAACCGCCTTGCAAAAGAGATTGTACTGCAGATTGTGGACAAGGAGCTTAATAAATTCAAAGAACAGCTTGCACAGAAAGAGGTTGAGTTAGAAGTAACTGATGACCTGAGAAACTGGCTTGCTGAAGCAGGATATTCAGATGAGTTTGGCGCGAGAAATGTTTCCAGGCTTGTTCAGGAAAAGATAAAAGGCTATTTCGTGGATGCTGTGCTTTTTGGAGAATTGACAGCCGGAGGAAAGGCGGTTGCCGAACTTCAGGACGACGAGGTTAAGATTCGGGTAGTAACTGAAAATGGAGAATGAGTTTCCCTATTTACCTGAGCACCATGATTTTCCCTTTCCCGCGGTTGAAGAGGCTACTGGAGAAGGAATTGTCGCAGTAGGGGGGAACTTGTCCCCTGGTATGCTGCTCTCAGCATATAGACGCGGAATCTTTCCATGGTTTTCTCCTGGAGAACCCATTCTCTGGTGGAGTCCGGATCCAAGGTTTATACTCTTTCCAGAGGATCTGCATATTTCCCGGTCAATGAAAAAGGTGTTAAAGCGCGGTGAGTTTTCCTTTTCTCTTGATACTAATTTCCCATATGTCATTCAACGCTGTTCAGAGGTTTACAGAGAAGGCCAATATGGCACATGGATAACCGATGATATGTTGTCGTCCTATATTAAGCTTCACCAGCTTGGATACGCACATTCGGTTGAGGCATGGAAAGACGGAGAGATTGTCGGCGGTCTTTACGGTGTGTCTCTTGGAGATTGTTTTTTCGGAGAATCAATGTTTTCAGATATATCGAATGCTTCAAAAGCAGCCTTTATCACCTTTGTCCAGTTTTTTCGTGATAAGGGTATTGCCCTTATAGACTGCCAAGTACGTACTGAGCATTTAGGAACCCTTGGTGCGAAGGAGATACCCAGAAAGGACTTCTTATCAATTCTGGATAAGAATCTCGTAAACCAGGATAAAATAGGGAAGTGGCATAAACAGTATTTCCGGTTTGGGAAATAAGCCTGCTTCTTAAAAAAAACACTGTGATAGTCAAGAAGTGATTTACTTCCACTAGTGCTTTAGTATATTTTCATATGCAGAAGCTAAAATTGATCTGCGTACTTTCGTTTAAAATGGAGGCTAATATGGGAAACAAGAAGAAAAACAATATAGTGCTTATAGGGGCTGTAGTACTTGCTGTACTTTTTATCGGGGTTGGGATAGTTAATTTAGCGACCTCAGGCTCAGGCGGATTCTCTATTCTGAGGATTTTTCAAGGAGGCTCTAGAGAAATAGTAGCACGCACCTACGATTTAGATGGGTTTACAAGCCTCCGATTTAGCGGCACTTGGAATATTGAACTTCAAGAGGGTGATGAATATCAAGTTAACCTTGAAGTGTCTGAAAACCTTGCGGATAGATTGAATATCCGCTTGTCAGGAGACACCTTGGTGCTGGGTATAAATTCCGGGTTTTTGAATTTCGGCACTTTACGCGCAGAAATTGTAATGCCTAGCTTGTCGAATATAGAAGGAAGCGGGGCAGTAGAGGTGTTGTGCCAGGATTTTGTCGGCAACCAGCTCGATGTTGAGCTCTCAGGTGCAGCAAAGATTGAAATGATAGACTGTTCTTATGAAGACCTGAATTTATCAAGTTCCGGAGCTGTTTCTGCTGAACTGAGGGATTCACTGTTTAACAACGCCCATGTTGACCTCTCTGGTGCTGCATCTGTCGAGGTAACTATGAACGGTGGACAGCTTACAGGCTCAATTTCCGGGGGCGGCTCTGTGGATTACTGGGGTTCTGTTTCTTACGAAGATATTAGTGTATCCGGTGCTGCAAGTATTGATGCTCATAATTAGGAGCTAAAAAGTTTGACTTGTTTTTCTGTTCCTACTACTATTGGTACATGGAGGAAAGATAATGGAAAATAAAAGAAAGTCACATCGGAAAAAACTCCAAATAGTAACATATATACGGAAACGCAGAGAAGATAACCGCTATTACCTTATGGAATTTGTAAGCCAGGACCTTTCAAAAAGCGGTGTTTTTATAACCACCGAAGATCTGACTATCTTCGGCCTGGGAGAAGATGTTGATATCCTTGTAACAGAAGGAAAAGAGCGCTATTACGAGGGAAAAGCGCGGGTCGTTCGTTCTGCACGTGTTTTTTCTGAAACAGGTGAGCCGGATGAAAGCGGATTCGGATTAATGTTCCTTCAGCCTGATCCTCAATTTCAGGAAATGCTTGACCGTACTGTAAAGGATGAGGAGCCGGTTGAGCCTGAAGAGGTATAGCTTCTCCATCCTTTTTCGGACAAATACTTGCAAACGCAGCCCTAGTACTTAAACCCGCTGTCACCAATAAACTCCCGCAGAATTGACCGCTGCGGTATAAACTTTGAAGGTACTGGTGTAAAGTTGTTTAGAAACATCAGCAAATTAACTGCCTGAGTGTACTCTTTATGGTAAGGCTTAACTGCTTTTAATAAGGGTTCCGCATATACCTTTAGTACTGCAAGTTCATAATCCAGTGCTGAATTAAAGGCTGAGTCTGCTGTTCCCTGAAAGGGGAAAATATTTTTGTCCTCACCTCTGCGGACACTCGGCCACATACGTATTGTCCCGAGGGCGTTTTGACCGCGAAATTTATGATCTCTGACCATCCTCCGTATCAGCCGGTTTTCTGTAGTAGAAATACGATTATGGTCATCCAGATTTAGCTGAGTCAGTGCTGAAACATAAATCTTGTATTTTCTTTCTTTCGGTATTTTGGGAGTAAGCTTGTCATTGAGCCCGTGTATTCCTTCCATAATGAGGATCGAACCTTCCGGAAGCTGCGTTGGCCTTCCCTTCGGTTTTGCACGTCCTGCTTTGAAGTCAAAAATCGGGGTTTCTACTGTTTCCCCATTCATAAGTCTCAGGAGGTGATCATTAAGCAGTGGCACATCTATCGTCTCAAGTGCTTCAAAATCGTAGTTTCCATCTTCGTCGATTGGAGTCCGTTCGTGTTCAACAAAATAATCGTCCAGTGACATGGTAATCGGCCGCAGTCCCAGAACTTTTAACTGGATAGCAAGCTTTTTTGTAAATGTGGTTTTTCCCGAAGATGAAGGGCCTGCAATAAGAACCACCTTTGCATTATTTCTTCGTTCAAATATCTTATCCGCAATTTCGGAAATCTTTTTTTCTTGCAATGCTTCTGCAACGTGAATAAATTTTTCAATTTCTCCCTGGTCTGTCAATTGATTCAGTTTTCCTACGCAATTAACATTGAGCACCTTGCCCCAGTACTTATACTCCTTGTATACATTGTATAAAATCGGCTGGTCCACAAACTCGCCAAGCTGCAGAGGGTTTTTGGAAGAGGGGTAGTGCAAAATAAGGCCTGAGCCGTACTTCTTAATATCAAAATACTTTAAGAGTCCTGTGCTTGGTGCTACTGCACCGTGTCTAAGGTCCATATACTCACCGCATACATAGACTGGAATTTGGGGGTTGTTTCTGTATTTAAGCAGTAAAGCAGTATCCGGCTGGAGCTGGCTTTCGAAGTGCTCAAGCGCATCTTCATAAGAGAGAAGGTGTTTCTGGATTGGCAGGTCCTGTTTGACCAGTTCCTCCATCTGGAACTTAAGCTGTGACAGCTGATCATCCGGAATCTCTTCATAGTCTTCAAAGTGATAGTAATAGCTGTTACCTAGACTATGGCCGATTACCAGTCTGTGTTTTATAAATATATTACTTGCTGCAACTGTAAGCAGGAAGCACAGCGACCTTCTATATACCATGATTCCTTCAGGAGAGGCAAGTTCGACCGGTTCTGCCTTGCTGTTTACTACTGCGCGGGTATAGAGGCTCTGAAGTTCATTGTTTACTTTAACAGCAATTAGCGGAGAAGGTAAATTTTCTTTATCCTTCTGGGAAATTATATCAATAAATCTCGTACCGGAACTGAAATCTTCCTTCCGTCCGTCTGGGAAAGTAATGTTAACCGTATTCATGAAGCGACTCCGTTGTAAGAATTAAGAAAGTTCTACTTTCTTTGGGATACTTATTATAAGCTAGGTTTTCACTGGAATGCAAAGTTTTCTGAACCTATTGCTGGAATTGTTTTAACACTTGCAGCCGTTCTCTGCTGTTCAGGATACCTGTTACCTGGTGCGGTTCACTATCTCCAGCTATAACAAGGGGGGCATCGTGCTGGCGTGTTCCAACCTCATTTATGAGGATACGAATACGCGGATTTTTTGGTTTATCAGACTGTGCGTCAACAACAATACCGATTGAACCGTTTTTAAGTTTTACTATATGTCCAAGCGGATACAGCGAAAGATTCATAACAAGGGCATTTACCACTTGCTCATCATAATATTTTCCCCTGAACTTTAGTAATTCAAGGATTGCAGAATTTCCATTCATACCTTCTCTGTAGGGACGTCTGGAAATCATTGCATCGTATGCACAGACGACTGAAATAATTCTGCCGTACAGGGATATTTTCTCCTTAGTCAGTTTTCTTGGATAACCTGTCCCGTCTACCCGTTCGTGGTGCTCAAGAGCCGGTAATGCGACACTCAGAGAAACAGAGTGGTTTTTCAATAGCTGATACCCAAGCACTGTATGGGTTGTTATGCTTTTAAACTCGTTTGAAGAAAGCTTTTTCGGTGTCAGGTAGAGCTTTGGGGGGAGTTTCATCATCCCAATTTCATGGAGTATGCACGCATTACCCAGGTCGATTAGTTTATGCTGCGGCATATGCAGTATATCTCCAATAGCAAGGGCCAAAAGGGTGCTTCGTGCAGTATGAGGATATACATACTGGATCTTATGTATCGGCATGTCCGGAAAACGGAGGATGAATCTTTTATGGGATTTAATTATTTGAATTGCTTGCTTTGTATGGTTGGAGATTTCATTGATATTCAAGTTACCATCGGAGATAAAGCTTTCAAAGGATTTCTCAATTAATTCAATAAAGCTGCTGAAAAACTGCTTTGCTTCCTCCAGCTGCTCTCTTTCTTTTATGTGGTTGTCTAAAAGTGCTGAGCTTCCATCGCCTTCCTGGCTTTCCGATTCTTCTACAGAAGGCTGAACAGGTGTACCTTGGGGCGATCCGTTTGAATATACGTACTGATACTTCCAGTCTGTCAGTCTTTGTTTCAGCTCCTGTGAAAAAGGAGTATCAGGATTTAATAATATATATTTATCATCGAGATATACGTTATCAGTGAAATATGTTTTGGGTTGCAGTTCCGTTATTGGATATTTTTCCACTATATGACTCCTTGCTGTTAATCCTCTAACCTTTTTATAATATACAACTATAATACGTTGACCCGCCATGGATTATCCATTAGACTTTTCGTATTCGGGGAATCCGATAATTGAAAATAGTATTTATTCCCCTTCTTTACATTAAAACAGAGGACGGTCCTATCAATTAAGAATCCTCCTATTCTAATTATTGGAGTAAACTAATATGAAGTTTAAGACAATTTTCATAATATTCAATACAGTAATCATTTTTTCCTTTCTTTTTATCTTTCTTATGCCTTTATTTATCTTGGGAACTGAATACGCCTTTCTCTTCTGGTCACAGAATTGGTACCTGGCGCTGTTGTTCCTTGTAGTTATTATAGTACTAAACAGCTATTTTGCCAAAAACTGGAAGCTCTTTTCGCTCCTTGAGCAGGAGGATTGGCCGCATCTCCAGGACTTTCTTGAACAAAAGATATATAATCAAAAACGTATTCGCAACCAATATGTGCGTCTGCTTATTAATACATACATTGTTACTTCCAGCCTTGCCGGAATATCCAGGCTTGAAACCTTTTTACGCGAGCATAAACCTAAGCTCGTTAAGCGCTATGCACTATCTTTGGGTATGCCCTATCTGCTGAAAAATGAAGCAAAGAAGACCCAAGAATACTTTGGAGAATTCTTACATGGAAAGGGTGTGAAAAATCTCGGTTGGATTAAATGGAACTATTCATTTGCGCTTATTCTTCAAAACAAGACTGAAGAAGCAAAGGATTACTTGTTATCAGTTCTTGAGAGCACAAATGATCACGTTTTGTTTTTATTAACTGCTTACATGCTGGATGCCTTTTCTTCTTCAGATGAAACTATACGCCAAGAGGTGTCAAAGGCACGGGAGCTTATCCAGGATAAGTACACACCTGCAGGGTTGGAACGTGAAGTTGAAAAGCATAGAGAAAATATACAGGTAGTTATTTTGTCAAAGCTCATTCAAGATGCTGCAGACTGGGTTTTTTCTGAGTGGAACCCTGATAAAAAAGCGTCCAATGTATCGGATATACAACCTGAAGGGCCAGTACAGTAAAATAATGAAACATTACCAGAAATCGCAAAAGCTTGATAATGTGTGTTACGATATTCGAGGACCTGCACTTCGGGAGGCAAAGCGCCTGGAAGAGGAAGGTTACAAGATATTAAAACTGAATATTGGTAATCCTGCGCCCTTCGGCTTTACTGCTCCGGATGAAATTGTCCACGATGTTATACTGAATCTTCCAAACGCAGAAGGCTACTGTGACTCTAAAGGCCTTTTTGCTGCACGCAAAGCGGTTATGCAGTATTACCAGGAGCGCGGTGTGCCGGATGTGGGTATTGAAGATGTATACATAGGCAATGGCGTAAGCGAACTCATTGTTATGTCTATGCAGGGCCTTTTGAACAGAAATGATGAGGTATTGATTCCTGCCCCTGACTATCCCCTTTGGACAGCTGCGGTAAGTTTAGCAGGCGGCACACCTGTGCATTACCGTTGTGATGAATCCTCTGATTGGTTTCCCGATCTCTCTGACATTCGATCAAAGGTTTCAGCCAAGACAAAGGGTATTGTAGTTATTAATCCGAATAATCCCACAGGAAGTGTATATTCAAAGGATATACTTCAGGGAATAGCAAAAATTGCGGAAGAGAATCAGCTTATTATATTTGCTGATGAAATATATGATAAAATCCTCTACGATGAGGCAGAACATATCTGTATTGCAAGTCTGACAGAAGATGTGTTAGTTGTAACTATGAACGGTCTTTCTAAGTCTTATAGGGCTGCCGGTTTCCGTGCAGGATGGATGGCTCTTTCCGGGAAACGCGACCATGCGGAAGATTACCTGGAAGGAATCGAGATGCTCTCGAATATGCGGCTGTGCAGCAATGTACCTGCACAATTTGCAATTCAGACAGCACTTGGAGGGTATCAAAGTATACGTGACCTTGTTCTGCCGGGAGGGAGGCTGATAAAGCAGCGTGACTTTTGTTATGATAAACTCACCCAAATTCCCGGAATATCATGTGTAAAACCAAAAGGTGCTTTGTATCTGTTTCCCAAAATTGATATACAACGTTTTGGTGTTCACTCAGATGCTAAGCTGGTCCTTGATTTGCTTTTGCGGGAAAAAATCCTGGTGGTCCAGGGGACTGGATTTAATTGGCCTTCTCCGGACCATTTTCGAATTGTCTTTCTTCCTGACACCGAAACTCTGGGTACAGCCCTAAGCAGGATGACCTCCTTTTTTGG
The DNA here is from genome assembly GCA_964428555.1 of uncultured Spirochaetales bacterium. GTDB lineage: Bacteria > Spirochaetota > Spirochaetia > CAYRYS01 > CAYRYS01 > CAYRYS01. Next base: position 11,816 of record CAYRYS010000058.1, read on the forward strand.
TGAATATAAACAGGAATAGTTTGTATTGCAGTAAAAAAATGCCTCTGTCTCTTGGAAGTGGGGGGAATAATGCACTATTATTATAGGTATTATTGCTAATTTTATTTCTGGATAGATTTAAATTACTGTCCCTCTGGAGGGGTATTGTTGATGAGTATGAAAAAAAATCTTTTTATCTCCCTATTAATAACTCTTCTTTTCCTGCCAGTATCTGCTGTGACTGCACAGGAAGCTTTAACTTTTGAAGACCCGAGACCTTTTTATACGGACATCTACGGCCACCACGGTATTGGTCAGGCAATCGGTGCAAACCATGCAGAGGCTGAGCGCTTGGCAAAAGCTGCTGCAATAGATCTTATCTTTCAGCAAATTGATAAGGATGAGATGTATCAGGAAATGTTTATTTCCTCTTTTCCTGAGGCAATAACAGTGGAAGACAGTCTTGTACAGGAAAACAATGACAGCACATTTACCGCTATGGTCAGGGTTCTTGTTGATCAGAATGCGGTAATTATGACAGAACAGCCTTATAGGAATACTGTGATTAACTTCCTCAACAGGAGCGAGTCTATTCTTAATGAGGCAGAATCCCTTATTGCATCAGCTCAGCGGGATGAGGAAAACCTGCGTATGTCAGAAGCTTACGCAAGCTTTCGCCAGGCACAATCTAGAATTGAAGAAGTTAAGTCTCTTCTTCAGTCTTTAAACGATAATTCTGTGCTGTCAGACTCAGGGAATAATAGGACTGCACTATTTAATATTGCCACCTCTATGGAAACTACAATTGCTTCAGGAGTTGAACGTCTGCGAGAGTTAGCATCTGAGAGCGAGCGGAACGAAGAAGCTGAAGAATCGCGGAGGACTTTCAGACTCTTGGAGAATGAAACCCACAGTATTGATGCATTTATCGATGAGTATTTACCCCTTTCTCCGTTTTACGATATGCCGGAAGCAGAACTTCGAACAATACTAACTGAGGTAGAGGCAAATCTTGATAAAATACGAACCCAGCTGCGTGAGAGATATCAGGTTTTAAAAGAGAACCTTCCATCAGATATGGTATTTTTACGTGAACAAATTGATTTGACCCTATCTGATTTAGATACCCAGGAAGAGAACCTGGATAGAATGAGAGATGAGCTCCGCCTTGAAATACGGAATCCAAGACTTCAACGGCAGGAAAACGCCAGACGTTCTGCAGAATTCTGGAAGAATGTAGGCCGGGGTATTGGGTGGTTTTTTCTGCATGATCCTGGGGATATTCTAGTTTTCAGATGGGACTTGCCCTTTCATATTAGCCAGGAGCAAGGGTTTCAGATGCGGAATGAGTTTAATGGTATGATCCGATTGGAACGAGGCTTTGATCTTGGTGTTTGGCTCAGAACATCTACAATAAGTGATGAAATAACTCTAACGAACTCACTGCGGAATTCTGCCCTGTCGCAAGAGGCTTCAATTGGCTTTTTCAATAATTTCATGTTCGGACTCGGGTTCCAATGGGACTGGATGAGAAGAATAATTGGAGATAATGAACTGCATTCAGGGCCTGCAGTTTCTGAGTCGGAAATTATGTTTCATTTCGGCGGGATTGATCATAATTATCTACGCCCTTTCTGGCTTCTTTCTTTTTCCTACAGAGTGCCTGTATTCATGAATCCCTTTATTGTTCCTTATCATTTTAATATTGGACTTGATATTGCTTTGCGGCTTGAAAACATTGTGCGTTTGGAGGCAGGCCTTTCCACCGGCTGTCTACAGGCTCTTGCCGGAGAATCCGGGAATGAGGCATCGGGGTATCTTGATTATCTGTTTCAGTGGAACGCAGGTGCCATGCTTCGGTTTCCTGGACCTTTCGGATGGGGCATTAACTACCAGGGCAGTGCATCAGCCGCAGTTGTAAATAGTCAGATGTCAGAGTTTACCGGTGTTTTAGGCTCCTGGAGAGGGTATATTGAGTATTCTTTCTAACAAAAAGGGGAAACAGCATGCTCTGGTTGTTGAAGGCGGCGCGATGCGCGGCATCTTTGCTGCTGGAGTATTGGATACCTTTATTCAGGAAAATTACTATCCCTTCACTCACAGTTACGGGGTATCTGCCGGTGCCTCGAATGTTGCCGGGTATCTTGCCAAAATGTACGGCAGGAATTACAAGGTATTCACCGATTACATGCTCAGAAAAGAACTAAACAGCATCTTTCGTTTTCTCAAAGGCGGGCACTATATGGACCTGGATTGGCTGTGGGACATTACAAAAAAAGAGGTGCCATTGGATATTGACCGGATACTATCATCTCCAATACTGGAAAAAATAATTGTTACCAACGCTGTTACAGGGAAAGCAGAGTATCTGGAACCAAAAAGGGAAGAATACATTGAGCTGTTAAAGGCATCCAGCGCCATTCCGGTGTTTTACAAGAGTTTTCCTATGGTCCGGGGTGTTGAGTATTCTGACGGTGGTATTGCCGATCCAATTCCAGCAGAAAAGGCATGGCAGGACGGGGCAGAAATAATAACAGTTATCCGCTCCCGACCTTATAGCTTCTCAATGAAGAAGAAAAAGCCCTCTCTCCTTGTCCGGAGTGTATTACAGAAAAGAAAAGCATTGTACAATACCCTGGAAAAACGGCCTCAAACATATAATAGTCAAGTGTGCTTCCTTCGTAGGCCCCCTGAAGGTGTGGAAGTACGTGAAATAAACCCTCCAGAGGAGCTGAAACTTGCACGCATGACTAGTGACAAAGCAGTACTGGATGCAGGCTATTATGCAGGAAAAGAAGCAGGCAAAACCTACCTACAGGGCTATATGCATTAATAATGTTTTCAGATTACCTATCTCATACTATACTGGACTAGGGGTTACTTATGCTTTTTCCAAAAAAGTTACGACAATTCTATTGGGAGCAAGAGCTTGAAACATACAGGGTGTTTCTTGGAAAAGTGGAGGTAACCCAAGACTGTACTTTGAACCGGCTTGGCGGTGAAATCTATGTATTCCACAAACCCACAGGATCCTATATTAAGCTCCCAAAGGTGAGTGTAAAAAAAGACAATACCCGGTATGAAGCGAGATTTCTGCATAATACCAATGGCTCCCTTGTTATAAAAAACTCAGATGAAGTATTTTTCTTTCTTATACAGGGGGAGAATATAAGTGACGAAGTTTCTGCATCAATTGTAGAAAATCATCTGTATCTGTATTATCCGAAAAATAAAGGTACCTACCTTGTACAGGAGTATCTTGATTATAAGAAAGGCAGCAGCTTTATTCCTGAATTTCTAACTGATGATCTGGTACCTGTGTATTTCAAGGGACCTGCTGACACAATGTACCTTTTCTGGAAAGGAGTTAATTATTCCGAAGCTGCTATCTTTGTATCCATCCAAAACGATCTTATTGTGTATCACAACCAGCTGTCAGCACAATTTGTTTTTGAGAATATTGCTAGGCTTAAAGTTGGAGATAATCATCTTCCAATATTTTCTGCTGAAGAAGATTCTGCAATTTACTATGCACTGAAAGGTGAGAACTTTCAGCTTTTTTATAAGGGAGAGCCTATTGCGTCTCATACAAAGAATGAGCATACAGACAGCGGAGACTTAGTAATCTATTTCCCTGAAGAGCAGCTCTGGTTTCAGGTAGAAGATATTGACAGGGTCTGTGAATACTGCTTTGTTGCCGCACCGCTTATACTGGAAAAAACTGATGTAATCTGGATGCGGTCAGGCGGTTCTGCCCGGGTTATTCTTGGTGGGATGGATATTACCGCAGATATTGAATTGAAAGATAAAGGAACCGATCTTTTTTTTATTTATACTGATGATGAATATGTCCTGAAAGATTTTACAACAAGTAATGAGAACACCTGGTATTCAGGCAAGAGAGTATAATTATTCTGCACAGGATACAGCTTGACTGATTACACGGTTCAGTGTAGTATATTTTTATCTTAACAAACCTAAGGAGGATAGATGTTACCCATTGTAGGAAAAGCTAAAACCAGTTCACAAGTATTGGCTGCAGCGGAATAACGAAAGGGAAATCTATCTGTAATTAGACCTACCTTTGTTTTCCTCTGCGGATCGTATTTACCGGAAGGACCGGTACTGTTATGTGAGGAAAACAGAACAATGCACACAAATGACATACGACTCATCGGCTGGAACCATGAGCGGAACAATGAATTTCACAATGAACTACACAAAATAAACAAGGCAAAACAATATTGCTCTGGACGGATTATTGGAAAGCACCACGAACTTTTTGATGTCCAAGGAGAAGAGGCTGTATTCCTTTGCGCGCCCTCGGGAAGCTTGCGGAAAAGCGGGCTTTGGCCTGCTGTCGGCGATTGGATTGTTTTTGAAAAGATCCAAGGAAATGTAGAAGGAATTATCCATGCGGTAATGCCCAGGAGCGCGGTCTTTCAGCGGGCGAGCTCCGGCAAGAAGACAGCCCTCCAGGTAATTGCTTCGAATATAGACTTTGCCTTTATTGTTACTGCCATGAACGGGGACTATAATCTGCGGAGAATTGAGCGGTATATGACATTGGCATGGGACTCAGGTGCGCAGCCGGTGCTCATACTGAATAAAGCAGACCTTGCTGAGGACCCGCAGGGCCTTGTCTCTGAGGCAGAACTCTCAGCCCCTGGTGCAAGCGTCTTCTCTGTGTCCGCATTGACAGGGGAGGGGACAGAACAGGTGAAGGCGCTTTTAGCAGCCGGAAAAACGGCGGTCATGGTCGGCTCCTCGGGTGCAGGCAAGTCCACGCTGCTGAACTGCCTGATAGGTACCCAGGTGCAGAAGACTAATGATCTGCGGAGCAATGACCATAGGGGACGCCATACTACAACCACGCGCCAACTCTTCGTGCTTCCCGAAGGAGGAGCAATTATCGATACTCCGGGTTTGAGGGAGGTCGGGCTTGCAGGGGGAGAAGAGTCAATGGAACACAGTTTCAGCGACATTACTGCTCTTGCGGACCAGTGCAGATTTAATGATTGTACACATCAGCATGAACCTGGATGCGCTGTGCTTGCTGCGACAAGGAACGGAGAGGTGCTTTCAGACAGGTATGAAGCTTATCTGAAACAGAAACGGGAGCTTGAGTTTGTCACAAACCGCAGAAATGCTTTACGGAAAAAAGAGGAATGGCAGAAGGATGTGGCTAAATACACAAAGAAACTAAAGAAGAAGCGGAGATGAAAAAGTCTCTATTCTTCACCGCTGCGAGAAATGCGGAGTAGTAAAACCAAACAGAATACTTGGGGAAGATAGTGAAGAAGAGCTTTCGAAAATTATGCTTGAACCTGTGGGCGCGTTAAAGAATGTGTTGCTGGATACGATAAAAAGGGCAGCGGTTTAATGCTGCCCTTTTTTTTCTTGAAGCGGTCTTAACAGGTATTCAAGGCCGTTGACTCTAATCTCGTATGCCTGTTTCATCATTTCTCCGAGCTTGCCTTCAGGGAAGCCCTTGTTTTCAAACCAGATATAATAATTCTCTGGAATATCAATAAGATACCTGCCTGCGTATTTCCCAAAAGGCATTGTATAGTTTGCCAACTCCCGCAGCTTTACTTCGTCCATGCCAAGACTGCCTTTATTACCGGATGCTGGCAGCTACCTTTTTGCCTTTAAAAGTAAAGCCGTCCATTGACTGCTGTACCATGTCTGCTATTTGAGACGGTACTTCCAGCCTGCTCTTTTTGCTGTCAATATTGATTCTTCCGATCTCTATATCTCTGCACCGTGTGGACTGGTTTACTAATCCGATTAGGTCAACTGGTTTTATCTTATGGGACTTGCCCAGGTTTATCTGTATGCCTGTATACCCGTCTTTTTTTCCTCTGGGAAGGCGTTTTTGCTTGTTCTTTCTGTTTTTAGAGGGCTTTTCCTTTGCATTCCTCTGTTCTGCCTTTGTTACTTTTGCAAGATCTTTTGTATCCTTGTAATACGCAAGAAAGCGGTTGAACTCAACAGAAACAAACTGCTTCAAAAGCTCTTCTCTGCTTAGGTGGGCAAGTTTTTCTTCGATCATCGGCATGTATTCATCGATTTCTTTTGTGTCTACCTGGACAGTGTCAACCTTGTCTATTAAGTGCATCAGCTGGTGGGCGCAGATATCCTTGCCCCTAGGCACCTGGTCTTCGCAGATGCTTACTTTCACTGATTTTTCAATATTCCGGATTTTCGACTTCTCCCGCATATTGATAATTGCAAGAGACATGCCTGTTTTTCCCGCCCTTCCTGTTCTGCCGCTTCTGTGTGTGTACACCTCGTTTTCATCCGGCAGGTCAAAGTGGATAACATGGGTAAGGTCATCAACATCCAGCCCTCTGGCAGCTATGTCGGTTGCTATGAGAAGCTGCACATTACCGTCGCGGAATTTGTTCATTACTGATTCCCGCTGTGCCTGGGAGAGGTCTCCATGGAGTGCCTCTGAATTATAGCCGTCTCTCATCATCTTATCTGCAATGTCTTTACACGCTGCGCGTGTTCTGCAGAACACAATGCCGTAAACATCTGGATAGAAATCGACAAGACGCTTGAGTGCAAGGTACTTGTCCCTGGAATGCACCATGTAGTATTTATGCTCAATAGTGGAAAGCCCGGCATTCTTTGTTCCGGCTGTAATTTCCTGGGCATTGTTCATATAGTTTTCAGCAATCCTGCGTACTTCCTTGGGCATTGTTGCTGAGAAAAGCAGTGTCCTTCTGTTCTCCGGGGTTGCTTCGAGAATAAAGTCAAGCTCTTCCTTGAACCCCATGTTGAGCATAATGTCAGCTTCATCTAAAACTAGGGTGCTGACATCACCCAAATTAATATCTCCGCGCTTTATCAGGTCAACCAGCCTTCCCGGAGTTGCAGCAACAATCTCTGTGCCCTGCTTAATGGCCTTTTTCTGGCGTACAATGCTGTCACCGCCGTATACGGTAGTTACCTTGACGCCTTTCATATATTTCGAATAGTTCTCAATATCTTTACCGATCTGAATACAAAGCTCCCTGGTCGGGCTAAGAATAAGCGCCTGAGGGTTTTTGCCTTTGGGTAAGATTGTTTCAAGGATCGGCAGACTGAATGCTGCTGTTTTTCCTGTTCCTGTTTGGGACAAACCGATAATATCGTTTGTGCCTTGAAAATACTGTCCCAGGACCTGTTCCTGGATTTCTGTCGGGTATTCAAACCCGAGATCTGAGATAGCGGAGAGGACCTCCGAACTCAGCCCCATTTTACTGAATTTCACATTAAAATCCTTTGTGTGTTTCTGTTTCCTGTTGTAATATGAAAGCGGAACTCAGTAACACTGAGATAACGCAGCATTTTACCGGACCCGAAAATCAGGGCCGGAGGTACAACTCTCCCCTCAAAATGCGCGTTTTTAGTATCCTGTGACTGAATTGTAATAACAGAGAAAGGACGTGAACATTTTGACTGGTTGGAAATCTTCTTACTCTGAATATGCGATAAATCTGAACAAGAGTCAAGGGAGAGAAGCATGATTCAGAGCCAAAGAATTTAATCGGTACTGGCTCGAACCTTTTGGATTATTATGATAATACTGCAGAGGCACGATGGATTCTATTAAAATCTGAGTAATAAATAGGAAAAGCCTTTTCATGGTTCCATTCCTGCAAAAAAAAATAGAAGGAAGTTCGTGTCCTAGTATGTTTGCATTAATACCCAAAAGCTTCGTGGCAGTACTAAAATGCTGCCTGAAAAATAGATGGAGTGCCTGTGAATAAGCTGTTAGATATATTCCGTAGAAAGAAAGACCCGCCGAAACCGAAGAAAATCCGAATCCTTTATTTCAGCGGAACCGGGAATTCAGCCTGGACAGCACAAAAGGCAGCAGAGAAACTCCGGGGCTTGGGAAATACCGTGGACATTGATAATATTGAAGATTTGGTTGATGATCAGGTCCTCCTCACCGGCTGCCATATGCTGGGTCTTTTCTTTCCTGTGCATACCTCCTACCCGCCGGAGCCGATGAAAAATGTTATTGCCTCACTTCCGCGTGTTAACAAGCTCCCATTGTTTGCAGTAACAACAGCAGCATATGCCGCAGGTGACACCGCAGTGCATAGTGTGAAGGCTTTGCGTAAAAAAGGGTACAAACCCTTTCTTCTGACTAATGTAATGATGGGAAATAACCTCCACCTGCCAAAACTCTCGCCATTAAGGGTGACTTCCCAGGAAAAGATGCGGGATAAGCTGAAAAAAGCCGACGCGAAACTAGACATCCTGTGCCAGGCAATCCATCAGAAAGTCGGGTTTATTACCGGAAACAGCCCCCTTGGAGTACTTTTGGGAATTACCCAGCGCATTGCTGCTGACCAATTCATTGACAAGGCCTTTACCGGGTTTACTGCGGATGAGAATTGCATCCAATGCGGGTGGTGTGTGCGCAATTGTCCGGTAAAAGCAGTGGAAATGAGTGATTCCGGCCCTGTTTTTGGAGATGGATGTGTCCTGTGTATGCGGTGTTATAGTTTTTGCCCTGTCCAGGCAATCCTATACACAGAAAAGACCCGGGACAGGGAAAAATATAAGCGCTATAAAGGGCCAGAGGGGAAGCGCTTCCCCTCAGCATAATCTATAGGCTTTTTTGTTTTATACACCGTCTTTATATTTAAAAGAAACCTTAACTTTTACCCGGAACTCGGTGACTTTTCCGTTTTCAATTTTTACATCCGATTGTGTGATTTCTCCGATCCGAAGGTCTTCAAGGTGCTTGCTCGCGGTTTCAACCGCGTTTTTTGCTGCCTCTTCCCAGGATGTAGGGCTGGTGCCGATTAATTCTACTACTTTATACACACTGTCATTCATACATAACTCCTTTTTATCTTGATGTATATATAATACCCAAAAAAAAGGGAGATGATGATCCAGTTTCTTCGTGAATCTATTAGCTTTTTTCTGTATTAGTTACAGTTTTCAATACTCAAGCCCTCCTTTCGAGCGGCTGAGAAAACCAAAGTCAACAAGGTACCGCCGGATTGTTACATAGTCTTCGAATACTCTCATAATTACCTCGTTCACCTGTTTCACAGAATATTTCCTACATGTTTCAAAGCGGTATTCTAGTGGTTTACTCTTTGCGGAGAATCAGTTCTTTGAAATCCTGAATAGTCTCAAGGTAATAGTCGCAGGCATCTTCCATAAAAGATCGGATTTCAGGGATCTGGTGCGCCCAGCCTGCACCTGCTGCTGCAACGCCGGCAGTATGGGCCATCTCAATTCCGGGCCTCAGGTCATCCACAACCAAAAGCCCGTCAGCGCGGTGTCCGGTTTTTTCTATTATATCGTATAAAGGGTAGGGGTGGGGTTTCCGCTTTTCATGGTCATGGTCCCAGCCGTAGATAAGGTCAGGCATGAAACCCGCTGCTTCATAGTGCTTCTCTATTACCGGTACCTCTGAGTGGGAGACAACAGCAACAGTACCCCCTGCTTCCCTGTACTCCCGGATGGTATCTTGAAAGCCGGGAAAGAACTCAGGAAGGCTGTTTTTTGTAAAGCTCTGCCAAATCTCGAACTCTGCTTTCAGCTCGTCCTCATTAAACCCAAGTTCCTCTGTAAGAAGCGCCATAATTCCAGGGTGGAAGTTTTTGCTGAACCAATTGTCCAATGTGGGTTCTGGATGGTCAGGTCGCAGCCTCCGCATAACCTCCTGGTGGGCTGGGAAGTGGATTGTCCGGGTTGAGTCAACCGCTGTGTCATCGTGGTCAAGTACAATACAGTGAAAGCGCAGCTTCGGCATGGGGAGCTCCTTAAAGGGTATTCAGAACCGCAAGCATAACAAAAAATACCAGGAATATCAAACAGCGGATAAAGAAGATTTACCGGCTAAGGAACTACGGCCATGCCTGCGGCATGCGCGGTGAGAGAACGCGGATAATTTGTAATATGGATTTGCTCCCGTGTAATACCGAAGTATTTATGTAAATCTTGATAACTATAACCAGATTTCCTGGAAACAAAATGCCAGTTCAAATAAACCGCGCTCTCTTTTTCTATAGAAAGTTCAACTTTTCAGAACTTATAT
>CAYRYS010000059.1:0-21364 GCA_964428555.1 uncultured Spirochaetales bacterium
AAGTAATTACCAAAATATATTCAAAAAAAAAGATGATAGAAGAAAAAAGATTGATCAAATACATAAAAATATCGGTATTCTCTCTCTTCTTCGCTATTATAAAGCCGAAGCGGATAGGTAACCAGGGAATTCTCTATTGGCGAAAGCTCACTGGTTCCAGAGGGAAGTGAAGGCCGCATATCCGGCATCTTCTCGCGGAAAGTAAAGAGCCAACCCTCTGGGATGGAGTCTTCAGAGATGCTTACTTGCTCATCATACAATCCGCTTTCAGCAAGGTCGATATCTGTATTACTGCTCTGCGCTGAAAAAACGATACGCCTCCGTGCTATCTCGTTGGATGTCAACGGCTTTGCAGAAATACGGAGGGTTATCTCGCCTGTCCGATCTATCATAATTGGGTGCACATACACGTTGCCATTCTCAACCGGGTCAGAGCCGTCAGTAGTATACTTAATCCATTCAAAACCGGATGAATGTATAGCTAAGAGCTGTGTGTTATAAAAATCTCCTTCAACCGGGCTGAGTACTGATAAATGCGCCTCCTCGGTAAGCACATTTCTCGGGATTTGCCAGGATGCTGTAGCACTGGTATTCCCTGCACTGTCTTCTGCGTATGCAAAGAGGGTGCTTCCAAAGCTGTTTTCCCGAATAACAATTGGGCTGCTTTGATACTCCTGCCAGGTTTCTGGACCATTGGAAAACCGATAATAGATAGAGGTATCTTCTGCTTCCTGGAAGCATAAGCTCTGGTTTGAAATAATGGTTTCAAGAGAATTAGCCAGTTCAGGTGTTTCCGGAGGGGTTCTGTCAATTACATATGAAAAAGATTCGGTACTTCTTGTGCCTGCTGTTCTAATCTGGACTGTATAGGCCCGGGTTTGCCCTTGTGCTGCATAAAGCCGAATTGGCCTTGTCAGCGGAATAAAGTGGTTCTCATCATTGCCGTGAAAATTATAAAATAGCTGAGTTTGAGAAGATGATGTCTGCGGATTGAGTGTAATCGGCTGCGCATATGTACCAGGAGGCAGATCAAAGACCTGATCTTCCTCCTGGGCATAGGAGAGTATTGCACAAAGAATAAAAAAACAGAAAAGAACAGTTTTTTTCATACACCCCTTCTTTTTATTTTTCAGTAAACATATGCAGGGCTTCCCGCAGTTCAGGGTCTTCGGAAAAATAGTAATGCTCCAGCTCATCTTTTGTCAGCCCTGTAAGTTCATGACTCATGTAGTGGATCCATACATCGTCCTGCGGTTTGTTAACAACCATTTTTCTGCAATAGTAATCCGGCTGAATAGGAAGATGGTCTTCTTTAAAAGTGCAATACTTATAATCATGAACAGCTACCTTAATATCCTTGCGTGGTATACCTTGTTCAAGCACAATTTCTACTAAATGATTCAATGTCCTGCCTGTATCGAAAATATCATCTACAAAGAGTACTTTATCACCGTTTCGCAGATGTTCGGGATTGTATGTCCATCCGTCTACCATTACTTTTTCCTGTTTTCGAATATCTGTATAAGAACGGGCAACCACTGCAGCATAAAACACCGGTCTTCCTTCAATCCTTACAACTTTAAAGTATTCGCTCAGGATATTTCCTACATATGCTCCGCCTCGAAGAGAAACATAGATAACATCCGGTACAAATCCGTCCTTATGTATCCTATGGGCCATTTTCAGTGAATTATTTCGTACCAGGTTATATGGAATAAATTCTTTACTCATTCGTGTGCTCCTTGCTGTTGTAATTCTATGGTAAAAGACTGGCCATTTCTTACATAGGTAATACTGCTTCCCTGCTGCAGCGGTGTTCTCATGTTCTGATAAAAATCTGTCAGGTTGTGAACAGCAGTACCATCTACTGAAGTAATTACATCACCTGTACGAAGCCCGGCTAAATGAAAGATTGTACTTGGTACAATATCTACAACCAATGTACCCTCCAGTTCTCCGGAAATATTCAATTCTTCACGGATCTGTTCTGTTAGCGGAAAAACCGTCATTCCAGGCCAGAGGGTCGGATACTCATCCTGGATTTCCTGATCAGTTGTTCTTCTTCCTATCTCTACTATAATATCGACGGTTTCTCTGTCTCTGATTACTGTAAATACATGTTCGGTATCCGGTTCAAGCTCGCCGACAAAATACACAAATTCCTCTGAATTCCGTATATCGACTCCATCTATTTTAATAACTATATCACCTGGCCTGAGACCGGAAGTAAATGCAGGCTCATTCGGAAATAGATTCTGCAGAAAAGCGCCGGTATCTTCCTGTAATCCCATTGCACTGGAAAGCTCTTCAGTGGGGTCCACAGAGGAAACACCGATCCACCCATACATCAATTCGCCGTGTTCGATAAAGTTATCTATTGCGCGTTTTGTATTGTTTATTGGAATACTGAAACCAAGTCCTATACTCCCCCCTGAAGGAGCAGCAATCCATGTATTCAGCCCGATTACTTCACCCTGAATATTTACCAATGCGCCTCCGGAATTCCCTTGGTTAATTGCAGCATCGGTTTGAATAAAATCGTTAATATTCCCAATAGACCTGCCGCTTCTGCCAAGAGCACTGATAATTCCGTTTGTAACCGAGTATTCAAAACCGTAGGGATTTCCCACAGCAAATACAATATCTCCGACTTGTAGAGTATGTGAATCCCCTAATCGAGCTACTGCTATTTCTTCATCCTCTGCTTCAAAGGATATAATTGCTATGTCCTTTCTACTGTCAGCACCGATAAGCTCAGCTTCATATCTGCTGCCGTTTAATAGGCTGATGAATATTTCTGTTGCTTCTTCGATTACATGGTTGTTGGTAAGTACGTAGTAGGTATCACCTAGCTGCCGGACAATCACACCGGAACCAAGGCCTTGGTTCCTATATTCCCGTTCTTCATAGCCTTCATCTTCTTCCGGCGGTTCCGGGAGAAAGGGAAAAGGAAGCTCGTTCCAGTCAGGAACAGACTCTGATTCTATCTGTAGAGTTTCCACTTGAACCACAACTGGAAGTACATCTGAGACAACAGCTCTGTAGGATTCCTGCAAAGAAGAGAGGGTAACCTCAGGCTGAGAGTAGCACCCAGTAAATAAAGAGAATAAAAGAGGCACTGTAAAAAAATATTGTATCCTTTTAAGGATCTTTTTCATGGTATTTCCTTCTATCAATAGGTTATGGGGATAATGAGCGTACAAAAATAGAACTATACAACAATAGCATTTTTCATTTTACTCTTCAAGCATTTTCAATAGAAGCCGTGCACGCAGGTTGCTGTGGTCGAGTTCTAATGCATATTCAAGCTCGGATCTCGCACGTTCACTGCTCCCTGTATGAATTAGCACTTTCCCTAATTGTGTCCGTATAGTGCTTTGTACACTGCTGAGGTCTTCGGTTTGGAGGGTGCGGGAGGCAATGGTTTCTCCGTTTCGCAGGAGTTCAGCAGCCCGCTCATACCGTCCTGCAGAACAATACAGAAGGCTTAGGTTGTATTTTATTTCCCAAGTAGCATTATGTGTATCAAGCTCTTCTAATAGGGCAATTGCCCCAGGGAGATTCCCCTCCTCTGCTTCAAGAATTGCCTGGTATTTCAATTGCCATCTTGTCTCATCCATAGCATTAGTATAGATATTTAGTCCCTGGCGAAGTCCTTCAAAGTCCCGTATACCGAGAAGAAACCAAAAAAGGTATTCAGCGATTTGCCGGTTTCCTGGATCATTATTAAACAGATTCCATAATTCACCTCGGTATTGCTCTGGAGAAAAGGCATTGGACCGTGTTCTCAGATAAAGCAGCTGAGCAGTATAGTCATGGAGATGAGATTCTGCATAATCCGATATCATCATTTCTGCTTCATCATTCAATTCCATTTGAAGCAGAAGTTTAGTGGAGATAATAATAAGACTGCGTTCAGCTGGAAAAACCTCTAATCCGCTTTGTAATACACTTATAGCATTTTCAGCATCTCCTTCACTGTGTAAAAATACTGCACTATTGATGTATGGAACCGGAGAAAACTCAGGATATGAGCTGCGCATTTGTTCATATATGCTCATAGCCTCCTCGTGGTTGTCCAATTTTAAAAGGGTATCTGCTAACAGTAATGCAGGTCCAGGAAGGTCGCGAATCTGAAGCTCAGGATCTGATAGTATTTCCAAAGCTTGTGTGTATTCACCTGCATCATAGGATATGACTGAGGCTGCTTCAGGGTATGCTTGTTCAAAACGGGAGACCCAGGGAAAAGCAGCTTCCGGTCTTCCCTCATACATGTATGAAATTGCTGTATCCAATGCAAGCACAGGATTAGGATATTCTTGTGCAGCAATGGAAAGATTTTCTGAATTCGGAGAAAGAACAGAAGAAAGGAGTGCTCCATAGGGTGATGAAAGGTCCCCGGAGATATCCGTTTCGCTGTGTACTGCTGCAAGAGCAAACACCGGATGCAGATCCAAAGAGTCAGAGTGCTGTTCCAGAACTTCAAACGCAGATTCAGGTCTTGAGTTAAGGACAGCACTGTAGGCATAAAGAGCACCAATTGCCCGGTTGCCCGGATAGGTATCATACCCTGTTTCAGCTATTTCATACATTGTGCGATAGTTAGTGTTTTGATTCCCTAAGACATAGGCTGTTTTGAGAAGCACCAGTGTTTGATGAGCATTCTGCGGGGACAATGAGGAGAGCATTCTTTGAGCATCTGAATATTCACCTTGGCGTACATGAGCTTGTGCCTGTGCAATACTATCCTGAAAATTCTGGACACTATAATTCCGGGAGAAAATGAAAAAAGCCGCACCAATAATTGATGCAGCAGTTAGAATCGGAATGATGAATAATAGGGCTTTTTTTAGTAAACCATTACTCCTTGTCATTCTCTGTCCTGTAATTGGGATTTCCGTATTGCGTCTAATACACCATTAATGAATTTATATGACTCATTAGAACTGAACTCCTTGGCAATACCAACTGCTTCATCAATACTTACTGTACCTG
Source organism: uncultured Spirochaetales bacterium (assembly GCA_964428555.1). GTDB lineage: Bacteria > Spirochaetota > Spirochaetia > CAYRYS01 > CAYRYS01 > CAYRYS01. The sequence continues at coordinate 4,996 of CAYRYS010000059.1, forward strand.
GAATGTCTTTTTGGTACAATAAAGAATAGGCGCCGAGCCGCATAATGCTCAGGTCAACCTTATCCAGGCGTTCCAGCTTCCAGTTCTTCAGGTGTTTCTGTATTATAGCATCAATTTCTTTACTATTATCTACTGTGCCAGTGATAAGAAGACTGGCGAAAGGCAGGGTATCCTCCTTTAGCCTTTCACGCTTATCATCACTCAGCCAGAGAAACTGGGTAATTAAGTCCAAAGGCCCCTTGCTTACTTCCCAAGCATAGAGCCCCTGAACAGCTATTATTCGTGCTTTTCTCCTGGATCCCATAATTACCAGTTCAAATTTTGTTCATAAATTGTAATATCAGCTTGTGCTCGAAGTTCTTCAAGTACCTCATTTACAGCCTGCTGGAATATCTGCTGCTGTTGAGAATTCATGATGTAGTTTACAATCTGTTGACGAACAGTTATATCAGCATTTGGCGATACCTGATCATCAAGCTCAAGAAAACGTCTATCCCGTTTGTCAGTAATTTTAATAATGTGGAACCCGATATTGGACTCAAGCACTCCCTCAATTTCCCCTTCTTCCATTGAAAACGGTTGAGACACAAATTCTCTGCCTAATAATGCAACTGCCCGTTCATCATTACGTACTAAATATCCGAAATCTCCGCCGCTGTATCTGGAAGAAGTATCATCTGAGTATTCTCTTACAAGCTCTTCAAAGTTCGCTGCTCCGTTCTGTAGATCGCGGTAAATTTCTTCTGCCCGTTCTCTAGCTTGGTTACGGTCCTCGTCTCCAAGATTCCTTGTGTCAATGAAGATGTGACTGAATCTGACCATTGGAGGATTAACAAATTGCAGCGCATTTTCTTCGAATACCTCCTGTATTTCACTTTCACTTGGAGGGTCAATGTTTTCAAAAAGCTCCCGTTTTACCTGGGTAACGTATTTTTCCTGCATAACCCGTTGCCGGATCTGATCAACAAATTCTTCCCATGTGGATCCTGTTTGCTGCTGTACTAGCATTCTAAACTGTTCATCAGTTACCTGTACTCCTAATGATTGCCTAGTTGCCTGGATCCGCTGATCGATTTCTGCTTGGCTTACAGTAATGCCAAGTTCTTGTGCTGCCTGATTAATGAGCACTTCGCCGATCATTAAATCCAGCAGCTCTTCCCTGTTTGTAGGGTTTGCCCTACCGCCTAATTGAGACTCAATTAATTCATATTTTTCTCTCAGTTGGCCCTGAGTGATAACCTCTGAACTATGAAAATTTATCATCGCTATAGGAACATCTATTACATCTGCGAATCCTATACATGCGATAAAAACACCAAATATTATAGAGGCTGTTAATTTCCGTAAAGTCATAGAAACATCCTTTTCCGTGGTTTTGAGTTAATAACTCGTTTACAATATAACACAAACAAAACACTTAACAGTTACATTAGAGATGGTTTTCTGTCAAGATGTGAACACGTATTAGTAGATTTAATAGAATATTAATAGAAATCCACAGGTTTTATCTGTATATATGTAATATATTACGAAGCTTGGGTATAGCCAAGCTTGTCTTTCAGTTTTTTTACTCCTGCAAGGTTCTTATCTAAGCTTAGTCCTTTTTGCAGAAAATGTACCGCAGTTTCTTCATCTCCCAATTCTGCATAAACTTCAGATATTTTTTTATAAAAAAAGGCATTGTCCTTTTTTGAAAAATCAAAATTAATCAACTCATTTAAATAATCAAGAATAAGCCGTGGGGGCAGAATGCTCGGCATCTTAAAACAGGTGATTGTACGCAACCTATCTACAACTTCTTCAATAAAATGACGGAAATAGGCTTTCAGCTGTTCTTCCAGTACGATAATTTTTAGGTGCTGATAGGCTTTGACGAATTCACCTCTTTTCTCGTATTCCTCTGCAAGTAAAAAACAACAATCCATGTAATCTTCGCGCTCCAGGTATTCACGGATATTTAATGCGTATATCCTGCAGAGCTGTTCATATAATTCCATTGCTTCATCTGGATTATTATGTAACAGGTCATGAAAAATAAGTTTACTCTGATAGTAAAAGTCATTTTTTTGTTCTTTTAGGAAGTTTCTATAGTTGAACTGATATTTCGGCTTAATGAACCGGTAATAGGTCCGGTTATACTCTTCCCTTCCCATTGGATCAGAAAGGGTTTGATAGGCTTTTAAAAGAATACGCATGTGCTCTTCAGCACTTGGGTTAATATCAGGATGCAGTTCTTTAGCTTTTCTGCGAAAACTTTTTTTTATTTCTATTTGTGTTGCTTCCGGGTTCACACCAAGTATTTCGTAATAATTCAAATCGACCTACTTTTACACATATAGCGCAATTATACGCTTGAAAATCAAAAAAGTCAAACAAAATGTCTACAATAAACAGCAAACTTCGAATACCCGCAAAGTATCCCTATATCCTGATAGAAAGTGCAGTATTTGAAATTACTAGATACAGCAGAATAGAGATGATTATAAAAAGCATCGGAATCTCAGGTACCAATAGTTGTAATAGAAAGGGTAATTGTGGTAGATTGTTTACATGATTGGATTTCTACTTAAAAAATACTTGTATACATTTTGGGAAAATATCTTTTTTGTTATTTTCCTCAACCTTGGATTTGTCATGTTCTTTTTCATTTTCGCAGGTCCATTGTTTATCTCTATGCCTGGAGTGCTCTTTCTTGCAGTATATGTAATTGGTTTTTTAACACTGGTTGCATATTCCGGCGGAGTATTGGGACTGCTGAATGATTTCGCAGAGTTCAGAAAGCCGGACCTAAAAGATTTTGTCAAATATGTGAAGCAGCATTTCTTTGCCAGCCTTATTATATGGGCGCTGAATGGTTTTGTCTTATTCATCGCATTAAATGCGATCGGATTTTATACACAGGAAGATCGAACTTCAGTGCTGACGCCTTTAATAATCGGATTTTTGTTGTGGGGTATGGCAGTCTGGTTTTTCTCTGCTCAATCGTTTCTTCCAATTTATATTCGAAGAGAACGAAAACTTGGAAAATCTTTAAAAAGAATGTTTATGTTCTTTCTGGATAACCAGCTGTTCTGTTTATTCGAATTTTTCTTTTCATTCTTAATGACCCTGCTTTCAGTATTGTCATTGTTTATTATTCCTGGAATTGCAGGTGTTGCGCTTTTTCAAGTGGAGGCTTACAGGCTGCGCCGGAAAAAATATGAATATCTAAAACGGCAGGGAGGAGACGGCGCAAAAAGGAAGAAGAAGATACCATGGCTTGCGCTTTTTAAAGATGATAAAGAGAAAATGGGACATAGGACCATTAAGGATGTGTTTCTTCCAGGTAAAATGGATTAGGAATATGGAAAAGCAGTGTATTTTAAAAATGCACTGCTTTTTTTATTTAAGATGTAACTGCTTACCTATTTCTTCCGCTTCTTCAGGATTAGAGAAGATTTCAGAATACTTTAAATACATACCTTCAGACTCCATTACTTTCATAAGATTCTGAAGAGTCTTTGTTGAAGACAGACCAGCTTTAAGTATAAAAGCAAAACTTCGCTTTCCTGCAACCATGCCTGAGCTGCCGAGAAACGGCTGAATTTCCTTGAGAAGCTTACCGCCAATAATGCTTAAGGGCTCTGTTCCAACAGCAATGTATTTGTACATTGTCAGTTTCGTATTTACATCGCGCAAGCCGTCAATAATATCTACTTCTGCGCCCTGAGCTTCAATACCTGCTGCCAGGGCCTTTGTTACTGATAACAGCTTTTCACGTTTTCTTGCGGGGAAATATATGACTGCAACTTTCATTGTATTTACCTTGAATAATAATTTGATTAAAAGTGCTTCCCGGAGAAAAACCGGGAAGCGTAAGAAATTGTTCCTTGAATTGTTTACTCGTTACTAGGTTCTGTTTCGATAGAGTCTTGTGCGCCAAGTTCTTCTTCTGAAATAACCTCTTCTTCAGCTGTCTCAGAATCAGATGCTTCGGACTCATCCTCTACTGCCCACCACTCCAGCTGTCTTTCCTCTGCTCCAGCTCTGCGGGCAGCTCCGACAACATCACCTTCTTCAGGTGATCGGTTCAGCCATGCAAGCCCAAAAGATGAAAGCAGAAAAATCGCAGCCAGAATCGAGGTAAATCTGGTAAGAATATTTCCTGAACGCGAACCAAAGGCAGTTGAGCTGCCTCCGCCACCGAAAAGTCCCCCCAGACCTTCTCCTTGGTCATCCTGTATTAAAACAAGAAAGATTAAGAGGATTGCGCTAATAATAAACAAAACAAGCAGGAGAATTCCTAAAATGCTCATGCTAAGTACTCCGTTTTCTCCTTATTTGTCAAACTGTACAATAGGAACAAAGGTTTCAGACTTCAGGGATGCTCCGCCGACTAGTGCACCGTCAATGTTTTCTTTTGCCATAAGGTCTTTCACATTGTTCGGCTTAACCGAGCCTCCGTACTGAATAATCATTTCCTCTGCTGCTTTGTCAGAGTACAATTCGGAGAGTAGTTTTCTAATAAAGCTATGGATAGCATCCGCATCTTCAGGTGTTGCTGTCTTTCCAGTTCCAATTGCCCATACTGGTTCATAGGCAATAACAATGTTGGATAGATCGGATTCTGAAATACCATCAAAACCAGCCCTTACCTGTGCTTCAACTACTTTTTCAGCCTCTCCAGCTTCACGCTGATCAAGGGTTTCTCCAACACAGAGAATTACCTCAAGCCCGTTTGCTAGAGCAAGCTTTACTTTCCTATTAATAAATTCATCTGATTCACCGTAAACAAGCCGGCGTTCAGAGTGTCCTAAAATAACGGTTGACACACCGATGTCCTTCAGCATATGTACTGAAACCTCGCCGGTGTGTGCGCCGCTTTCCTGGTCAGACATGTTTTGTGCACCAAGGAGAACGTGGGTTCCCTTTATTACTTCGCTTACTGTATGTAGCGCTGTAAAAGGCGGTGCTACAAGTACCTTATTTTCAGTTCCCTTTGTCTGATCAATAACCTCTGACGCAAGTGCTTTTGCCTCAGCGGTCAGTTTATTCATTTTCCAATTACCTGCTAGATATGGTCTTCTCACAAATATACCCCTTTATTTAGTCTGCAATGCTGCTATACCGGGAAGAGTTTTGCCTTCAAGATACTCAAGAGAAGCTCCGCCTCCGGTAGATACATGGTCAATTTTATCAGCAAGGCCGAATTTGTTTACTGCAGCAACAGAATCGCCTCCGCCTACAACTGATGTACCTTCAGATTCAGCTACGAGTTTTGCTACTTCTATTGTGCCCTCAGCAAAGGAATCGAATTCAAAAACTCCCATTGGTCCGTTCCAAACGATATTTTTCGCTTCTAGTATTCTCTCTTTTACACTTGAAAGCGTCTTAGGACCGATATCCATACCGATCTTACCTTCCGGAACATTAACGCTGTCTACCTTTTCAGGAGCTGCATTTTCATCGAAGTCTGAAGCTACTACATGATCCTGAGGCAGGATTATCTCAACACCCATTTCCTCTGCTTTTTGCAACAGATTCTTTGCTGTGTCCAGGTAGTCTTCTTCAAGCAGGGATTTTCCGATATCATGCCCCTGTACCTTGAGGAAAGTGTAACACATTCCGCCACCGATAATAAGAGTCGTACACTTTGGCAAAAGCGACTCCAGAACTCCAATTTTTGAGGATACCTTTGCTCCGCCGATTATTGCAACAAACGGTTTTTTAGGGTCATGCAACAGCGGCTCAAAGAAATTTACTTCTTTTTCAATGAGGAATCCGGCAACACCGGGAAGGTATTTTGTAACGCCTTCTGTTGATGCATGTGCTCTATGTGCTGTACCAAAGGCATCGTTTACATATACTTCACCAAGCTCTGCAAGCTTTTTCGCGAAATCAGCATCATTCTTTTTCTCTTCGTTATGATACCGTACATTCTCAAGTAGAAGAACTTCTCCTGCATTCAGGTCATTTATCATTTCATTTACTTCCGGGCCAATGCAGTCAGGTGCCATTTTTACGGTTCTGTTCAAATATTCAGCCAATTTTACTGCTATAGGCTTCAGGGAGAACTCAGGCTTTTTTTCACCTTTTGGTCTACCCAAATGGCTCATAATAACTAATGAAGTTCCTTCCTGTTCGAGAATGTATTTTAACGTGGGTAATGCTGCACGGATACGGGTATCATCAGTAATGACCCCCTCTTTGAGGGGGACATTAAAATCAACACGGATCAGTACACGTTTACCCGTTAAATTTACATCTTTAACGGTTTTTACTGCCATGTTTGTAACTCCTTTATACAAGTTTTTTTGCAAGGTCTACAACGCGGTTTGAGTAGCCCCATTCATTGTCATACCATGAAAAAACCTTAATTGTTTTCTTATTCATTACCATTGTGCTTGGCAGATCAAAGATTGAAGAAGCTTGGTCGTGGATAATATCAACAGAAACGATTGGGTCTTCAGTATAAGTAAGAATGCCCTTCATTGGACCATCTGCTGCTTCTTTGATTGCAGCATTTACTTCTTCTGCTGTTACTTCCTTTTCAACCTCAACTACAAGGTCAACAAGTGAACCTGTTGGAGTTGGAACACGAATTGCAACTCCGTCAAGCTTACCATCGAGTTCAGGTAGTACTTTACCTACAGCACGGGCAGCACCTGTTGTTGTAGGGATCATAGAAACTGCACATGAACGTGCTCTTCTAAGGTCCGTATGAGGACCATCAAGGATGATCTGGTCATTTGTATAAGAGTGGACAGTTGTCATAACACCGGAAACAATACCGAACTTATCATTCAGTACTTTTGCAACAGGAGCGAGACAATTTGTTGTACAGGAAGCGTTGGATACACATTCATCCGTTGCTTTGAGGTCTGCATCATTTACTCCAAGAACGATCATATTATCGATCTTGTCCTTTGCAGGTACTGTTAGAATCACTTTTTTTGCAGGATACTTGCTGTTCTTCAGGTGATCGCCATAACCGCCTCTTGGTCCTTCTTTTTTTCTGAAAACACCGGTAGATTCTACAACAACATCCGGACTATCACCCCAAGGTATTTCCTTTGGGTTCTTTTCAGAACAAACTTTGTATTTCTTTCCGTCTACAATAAGGTTTTCATCATCAAATTCAACTGTGCCGTTGAATTTTCCTTGTGTGGAATCGTACTTCAGAAGATGTGCTAATGTTTTTGTGTCTGTTAGGTCGTTGATAGCAACAACATCTACACCTTTTTCAAGTGCAATCTTGAAAACATTTCTTCCGATTCTTCCGAATCCATTAATCGCTAATTTCATTATTTCCCCCTAATTTTGGATCTTGTTTGAACTATACGATATACCTGGTTAAGTGTCAATTATACCTCTCTGCAGAAAAGGGGAACAACGTAAAATGGCACAAATTACCTGAAAAAAAATCACCTGATTGAAAGTATTCTCGAATAAATTTCAGGAAGGAAAAAGGGATCTTCAATTTGATGCTGAGAATCTTCATCATCTTCTTCAGATATGTAGATAATCTCATCCCCCCTGTTTATTAGGTCATAGAATCCCTGTTCTTCCAATAAACCTTCAGCAACATGATCATCAGTTTCTGTGATAGTTATATTCCCAAGAATATTTTCATCACTTACCTGGAATCCCACAGAATCAGTTCGGAGCTGGAGAGTATCCTTGCGGACAATAGTAAGCCGGTCTTCAGCTGTTATTCCGCTGAACTCACCTAGGTTGATTAGTCCTCTGTTCAGATGTCTGTCAATAAGGCTGCCGTGGAGCGGAAAAAGGGCGTGAAGCTCTTCTGCTGCACCGGTAATTGCATCCCTTACGCGAAAATTACCTGACCGTATCTCCCTATTTGATGCTAGCTCAGACCCGGTGCGCGAAAGGAAAAGCCTTACTGATATGGAAAAAACACGCTCTGTTTCATCGAAATTGAGCATAATAAAATAGTCTGATTCATTTTCTCTTGCATTGCGGAAAGCTTCTGAAAAACTTTCCACGCGCTGGACAGATTCTGGAAGATCCATGTTTGGGAACCGCTGAAGTGATTCCTGGAAATAGTCGCTTAAAATCTCTTCAGCGAAAGTATGGTCTAAGGTATGGTCAGTGTCTGCAAAATAGATATTTAAGGTAAATTGCTCTCTTTCGAGGAGAAATTGCTCTACTCCCCAGTCAGAAGCAACTGAATCCCGTAATAGGCTTTGAGATATTTCAATTGCATCTGAGATTTCCTGATTTTCAACACCATTGTTTTGAAGAAAAAGAAGTTCATCCAAGTAGCGTGCTCTATGTCCCTGGAGTAGAAGTATTTCCGCATATCCCATCCTCCCCTCAAGATTTAGGGGCTGCAGCATAAGTCCGCGTCTAAACTCTATCAATGCCTTGGAATAATAATTACGCTCTTTGTAGATTCGGGCTTGATTGAAATGGTACTGGGCCCATTGATTCCTGCTGTCATCTTCAATATCAGTGGAACGGATCAATTCAGATTCAAGTGCAATCCTATGAATTTCGTCTCCAGGTGAAAGAGATAGTGCATTTCGAAAACTACGGATACTATCTTCATGCTGGTCAAGCTTTGAATAGGCAATCCCGAGCGTGTAAAAAGCCAGCGGATTCCTTCTATTTATCGATAATAGATCCTGCATAAGTGAGATAATGTCATTGTATTCTCCGAGTTGAAGCAGGATCGAAGCTTTTAGAAGCAGGGCATCTTCATATTCAGGATCCATTGATATTGCAGTATTTATATAGGATGTTGCCTGAGAATAATCGCCCTTTAGGTAATAGTGATAGCTTGCAAGGTAATGAACCTGAGGGTTTTCAGAATGGTAGCGTAATGCCAGATTTACATATTCATCAGCTTGATCAGGTGAGCCCATTGCTTCATAGAGAAAAGAGAGGGATAATAATGCTCTCCTGTTTCTCGGTGCTATCCGTAAAGCCCTTCTGTACCGTTCTGCAGCGCTTTGGATTCTACCTGCAGCAATATCCAGCTCAGCGTATCCGAATTGGGCTTCAAGGTTATTCGGCTCAGCAGATAGTACTTCATTAAACAGGGTCTCAGCATCTTCAATATTACCGAGTCCAATATGTATCCGTGCTTCAAGGTTTTTCAAATCAGTTCTTGATTCGCTGAGGTTTCTTGCTTGCGTTACGAAATTCAATGCTTCTTCGTATTCTGCAAGGTGAAAGTAGCTTTCTGCTAAACCAATCAAAGGGTAAATGTACCGAGGATTTTGCTCTATGCTAAGTCTGTAATATTCTATTGCCCTAAAGTAGTCCTGATTGTTCTGGAATTCTCTGCCTCTTTGATAGAGTCCTCTCGGTTCCCCGTCATTTTGAGAGAACAGTGGAACAGCAGATAATACTATTAATAGGAATAGGATGCTAATCCGCGTTTTCATGTACCTCTCTCGGCTGTAGAACTATTTTAACTGTACGGATTTTATGACCGTCCATGTTCTGAATAATGAAATCGGCTGTGTCATAGCTTACTTTTTCATAGCGTACCGGTATTTTTCCGAACAAGTCGAACACAAAACCGCCTAGTGTATCAAACTGGTCATCCGGTAGGCTGAGAGTAAGTTCTTCGTTAATATCTTCGATATCTGCTCTAGCATCACAAAGATAGCTATCTGGACCGATCTTTATTATATCTTCTCGCTCATTGTCAAATTCATCTTGGATATCCCCGACAATCTCTTCGATTATGTCCTCTAAACAGATTATACCGGAAACCCCGCCGTATTCATCCACTGCTACAGCTATATGCACCCTTCTCCTCTGAAATTCCTGTAAAAGAGATTCCAGTCGCTTGCTTTCCGGCACAAAATAGGGTTTTCGTAAAAGCTTATCTATCTGAAGTTCATCAGGTTCTTTTACTATTGCCTTTAGCAGGTCTTTTACATAGAGAATTCCGATTACATTATCGATTGTCTCATGGAATACCGGAAATTTGGAATGACCGCTTGAAATTACCTTTTCTAATAGTTCTTCTTTGTTCATCTCTGAAGAAAGAAATACTACGTCGATACGCGGAATAATTACTTCTTTGACTGTTTTGTCAGACAGGTCTATGATTCCGCGAATCATTTCTTTTATTTCGATATTAAATTCATCGTATGATGTTTTTGCTTCTTCGGCTTGTTTTCCTAAGAGTTTTTCAAAAAAGCTCGGCTTTTTCAAATTACTGTTTCCTCCATGAAATTTTTTAGAATATCTTCCTGCATCGTCAGCATCTGCGAATTCTCCTCCGGGTGATCCATTCCCTGTAGATGCAGTATACCATGTATTAAAAGCCGTTTCATTTCTTCGTTTAAAGAAATACCGGCTTTTTTTGCTTGGGACTCTGCTTTTTCTAGGGAAATAATAATATCTCCTGCAAAAACTGTGTCATTTGACGATATGGCTGCCTGGGAGAATTCTCCTTCTAGTTGTGAAAAGGATAGAATATCCGTAGGGGAATCTATATCCCGGTAGGTGCTGTTAAGCTCTTGAATATATGTGTTATTTGTAAAAACAACTGAGATTTCCCAGTTATCAATTCCAAGCTTGCGGAGCACTTGATCTATGAAATCAGCTGCTGTGTCCATCCAAGGTGCTTTTTGAATTTGGATATTTACTGTTTCGATATTATTCATTTTTTGTGTCACCAATCTTAGGGTATTCTATTCTAGAGTGAAAATGACCTGCAAGCAATTGTATGAATGTTCTTTTTACTATTTCAAGGTCACTTATTGAAAGTTCGCAGTTATTCAGCTGTTTTTGCTCGAATTTGTCCATAATAATTGCCCACACATTTTTTTCCAGTTTTGAAACAGTCGGTTTTTTCCAGGTTCTCGATGCTGCTTCAACCGCGTCTGCCAGCATAACGACCGCTGCTTCTTTGCTTGCAGGAGGATTGTTTGAATAGGTATAATCATCAGCATTTGTTTTTTCATCCATTTCCAGTGCTCTTCTGTAAAAATAGCTGATAACACCGTTTCCATGGTGCTGGGCAATAATATCGATCACCTTTTGTGGAAGACTTAATGTTTTTGCCTTCTCAACTCCAATTTTTACGTGTGACTTAATGACAGCAGCTGAAAGATTCGGCTTTAGCTCATCGTGTTTATTATGCTCTCTCTGATTTTCTATAAAATATTCCGGCTGATCAAGCTTGCCTATATCGTGGTAATATGCACCAACCCTGGCTAAAATAGCATTCGCTCCGATTCTTTCACACGCAGTTTCTGCAAGGTTTGCTACGCTTACAGAATGTCCGTATGTTCCAGGGGCAAGCGTAAGCATGCGCTTAAGAATTGCAGCGTTTAGGTCAGACAGTTCAAGAAGACGGAACCGGGTTGGGATATTGAGAAGATGCTCAATTACAGGGAGAAAGCCCATGTTAAGGATCCCGGAAACAAAACCATTGATTACTGCAATAGAAGTACCGATTAAAAAAAGCCTAAAATCGATAGTCTGTAGAAAGCCGATCATAATGAATACGAGGATCTGTATTCCGGACAGCTGGATTGCTGCTTTCATCAAGTCAATTCTTTTATTTGCACCTGTTACCACTAGTGAGCCTGAGGCTCCTGAAAAAAGGGAAAAGAGAAATACATAGATATTTAATTCAGAAATTAATAGAAGGAGCAGAGAGAAAAGAAAAGATGAAATTAAAGCTGAGCTTCGTGAAATAAGAGAAGTAATAAGCATTGTGAATAAAGCAGTCGGTATAATGAGAGATATCGGAAGTCCATCTGGTAATGAGACAAAGTGTAATATAAGCAGTGATATTACAAAAAAGGCTGCTGCTAAAGCAAGAATTATATATGTTTCTGTATGACCTGATAAACGGGTGCTTCTGCTCCAATAGAAGAAAATGTAACCAAGAAAATATAAAAATAGAAGGAAAAGCATGGAACCTGCTGTTTTTTGAAGGTTGAATGCTGATGTATACTGACCAAGTGCGCGGATTTTTTCTATATCTTCTTCTGTTATAATAAAGCCCCTGCGTACTATGGTTTCTCCTCTAAAAAGCCGTCTAACAACCGGTTCTACCTCTTGTCTTGTTCTATTTCTCGCTATGCTAGTCTGTTCATGATCAAAGAATGTATTTTCATTTACAAATGCCGGAATAATTACTTGTAGACCTGCTTCATAGATAGCAGGAAACCCTTCTCTCTCTCTGAACACCGTTATGTGTTCATTTAGGTCCTCAAGGGATATCACCTCGCTAATCAGCTTTTCTTCTTTTTCTCGTTGGCCTTCTCGCCATCTCCATAATTCAATAATACCAATTCCGGAATTAACATGTTCCTCATTAAGGAGCACAACTCCCTCTTGCAATATCCGGTTCATAATAATTCTGGCTGCAGAAAACAGCTCGGTAATTGAGTCGTAGCTTTTTAGAATGTTTATATCTTCAATAGTGAATAAACTCGGAAATTGGGACTGAAGCTCCAGATACTGGCGTTCTGTAGCGTTTTCATTATTGATTATGTGTTCAAATACCTGGGTAAACTGATCAAACATTTCAAGGCTGCGTATACGGATATCGTCATGTACTTGGTAGATTGGAGGTACAAGATTTTCTCTTGCATCCCGTCTGATGCGGGTTGCTTCTTCATCGACATAGGTAATGTCCCTGTCAACTGTTAAATCATTTTCTGCGACTCTTCCTACATCATAGTCTGAAAGCCTGATACGGAAGAAAAAGTGCCCAAACTGGGTAAACAGTACAATACCTATCGCAAAAAAAATAAATGAGACAGCAAGGATAATCGCAAAAGAGAAACGGGTGTATATCCTCTGTACTTTTTCGGTAAAACTACCACTCTTTTTTTGTTTCATATGCCGCAATAATTTTTTTTACGATTGGATTCCTTACCACATCGTGTTTGTCAAACTGGAGGATAGATATTTCTTCAATGCTCTGTAATATATGTAGGGCATGAATTAAACCAGATTGCTTGCCTTTCGGCAAATCTATTTGTGTAATATCTCCTGTTATCACTGCTTTGGACCCTTCTCCGATCCTCGTTAAAAACATCTTCATTTGCTCAATCGTGGTATTTTGGCCTTCGTCTAGAATGATGATTGCATCGTTCAGACTTCTGCCCCGCATGTACGCAAGCGGAGCTACTTCAATAGACCTTGTTTCATCCAGCCTGTTTATTAATTCGAATGGAAGCAAGTGTTCCATAGCATCGTATAAAGGCCGAAGATATGGGCTAAGCTTTTGGGTAAGATCGCCGGGCAGAAATCCGAGGCTTTCCCCTGCTTCTACCACAGGCCTTGTGAGAATAATTTTCCGCTTATTCTTGGAAAGCAGTTCATGCAGAGCATGAGCAATCGCAATATAGGTTTTTCCAGTCCCCGCAGGACCAATACAAAACACAGCGTCCTTATATTGCATGGCTTGGATGTATTTTGCCTGGTGAAAGCTTTTCGGAAAGATTTTTGTCGATGTTCCTGGTATTGAAATATGATGGGCTTTTAAAAACTCAGTTTTATTCGTGTCTCCGGATTCAATTGTTTCAACGATTGACCGTATGAGAGCTGGAGACGGTTCATGACCGTTTTTGACATGCTCTTCAAGGTTTTTCAGGAGTTCACGAAACAGGGCTTGTTTCCCAGGTTCCTGTGAATCCAAATGCATTTCATTTCCCCGAATAAATATCTGAGAATCCAGTATTTCTTCTATTATTCGAAGGTTTTTATCCTGTTCACCGCATATCCGTGTTAGGATTTCATGGTCGTGTAGAATTATCGACAGTGTATTATCCAATTATCTTTCCTCTTCTGATGAAGAGTATAGATAGCTGCGCTATAAAGTCAAGCCAATTCTGTTTGCATAGGGAAATCTCTTTAATATTTATTGACTGACGTTCGTATTTTTAAGAACCTTAGAAAACGCATGTCTAATATGATATGCCGTCATCATTGATAGTAATATCTGATTCCAATTCACGAATAGGTATCCACTGAATGAGGATAGAAAAGCTTGTATTCCAGCTGAATATGGGTCTTCCATTATCATCAACTACCCGTTCAGGTTCTCCTTCATAGGTAAAAACGAGATCCCAATCATGAAGGTGGTGAGTAGCACTGAATGAAAGGGATTGTATATTAAAATTTGAAACCTGTCTGTCTGTAGTATTGAAAAAGTTAAAGGATTTTAACAGATCTTCAAATGGATTCAGTGGTGTAAGGAAATCGACCTGTTCAACAAGAAACGGAAAATACCTGTACGTTGCGGTATTTCTGGATGTACTCGAAAACTCCAGATCCAAGAATTCGTGGATTGAGCATCCGAAGGATAAACTGAATTGAAATAAGTTCTCAGTAAACCTTACCATATTGATACGCCAATCTGTGTCAATGCCTATACTGCATTGAATACGGTTTCTCCAAAGAGGGGGCGTTTCAAGCGTGTTGTCATACCCGAGCGAGATTTGCCATGGCTGAAAAAATGCGTCTCCTTCAAGACGCTCCCAATTACCGGAGTTAAGTTCATAGTTATATTCTTGCCTGGATCTGAGGCTTGCTGCAAAATTCCAGATTGACAGGGATGTTAATGCATTTTTAAATTCCATATCTTCGAGACTGTACACAGCAGTCTGTGAAAGATTGACATCTCCTGTTCTATTTAAACGCAGAGCACCTTGAATGTCCCGGGGGACCCACTCGGTAACTTCATTTTCATCCTCTTCTTGAGTATATCCTCCGCTTAATTCCATATTCATCCAAAAAACATTGAACGCAAGGCTGGTTGTAAAACTCATATCCCTGGGGGGAAGAACAAACTGAAGCTGTGCTCTTTGTTCTCCAAATATATATTCAGGGGTATATTGGGTCTGCAGCGAGTGAGCAGAATAGAAGTCTTCTGTAAATTCAATTGTCTCTGTTTCAAAGACAGGCTGGTTATTGACAAGCTCAAGGAATGAATACTCCAGAAGCAGCATATTGAGCGTGTAAGTAAAGGAAAGAGGTAGCGCCGGCTCTGCCTGAAAAGGTCTGCTCGAGAGTGCCAAATTGTTCTGAATCTTAAAGTTTGTATTTTGATAATCACTGAGAGTAAAAGATGACCATTGACTTGACTGTGTATCTGCATCGTAATCTAAATGCTCTCTGAATTGATACGTTTCCCTGAGACTGCCGGTAAGCTGGAAGAGGTTATTATAAACCTGTGCTCGGTAATTGAAGTTAAAAGTATTCCTATAATTTATAGCACTATAGATGAATGAAAAAGAGACATCGCTTGGCAGCTCCCAATTGTTCCAATCAGTCTCATGTTCCATTATATAGGACTGATTCGTGGAATACTGTAATGTAAGCACAAGCGGTGTAGCTGCGTCCGAAATTGACAGTTCGTTCCTGCTTTCAGGTCTCCGTACTCCATCACTATCTTCCTCATTCTCTTCTTCATCTTCACCCTGACTGTTATTCTCAAACTCCCATGGAGGTACTGGGGTGTATTCTCTATTTCCCGCGTCTTGATTATCCGGGGACGAAGATGTATTGCCGGATGAAGATCCAAAAGAAAACAAAGTTCCGGAAAGCGTAAGTCTCAAGTTGGGAAAAGAGAGTTTTTGTGGATAAAAATAACTGTTTCTCGGGTCTACGGAATCGTATTCACCGTTTTCAATGTCGGATTTTCTCCACGCAAAGTTAGTATCAAGATCCTGAATAGATAACTGGCTTACATATGGGTTTAACAGAGATACCGGGATGTTGGCGCTTGTGTTGAGTGACCAACTGAACCGTTCTAATTCGCTTATGATCGTTTGGCTTTCATCCTCTTCTTCATCATCCAGACCTAAATACTGGCTCAATGTCATATCTTCCTGGCGATTAAGGAAGTCCGAAAAAAAACTCGGATCAGAATAGTAAGAGAAATCATAATTGATTCGGACAACAGGAAGCTGGAAATTTGATTCGCTGGTAAAACCGTATCTGAATGGAAGAGTCGCGCCAAAAAGCTCACTCGTATGCCAAACACTTTCTGTGGATCCGTCAGCTGTTCTTCTGTATGGGGAATAGCCAATTTGCGGATAGTTATAGATATTCCTAGAGAATCCAAGACCAAGGAAGGATTGGAAATTTCGGAATATTAAGAGCTCTTCAAAGGAGTAGGATAAACCGGTAAAAAATCCGAGACGGGAGTATGCGTCGAGATAGAATTTAAAATGGTCATCGCTTCCAAATGCTGTTTCTGCTGGTTCATCAGTGGTTTCAAGGAAAATACCCCGTCGTACCAGCGCATTTTCATTAGTTGCTTCTTCGGAAGCAATCTGCATGAATGAAAGGCCTTCTTCAGGCGGTTCTGCTCTACCGACAAAATAGGTGGTGGTATTCAGAAAATTTCCGCGTTCCGGATCAGTTCCAAAAGCAGGAT
>CAYRYS010000060.1:0-14203 GCA_964428555.1 uncultured Spirochaetales bacterium
CTGCTTTCCCGTGCCTCTTGCTTAGCCAGTGGTCTGCAGGACAGAGCCAATGGTGTCCTGATTTGCATCAGGTGCAAAGGCTAAGAAAGTAGATATTTTGAGAATCATGAAAATCATGGTACTATACAAAGGTCTGTTATAATTGGGAAATATGGGAGTGGAAAATGGTAGATAGTAATATTGAAATACCGATCGAGGTTTCTGCACGGCATGTTCACTTGTCAAAGGACCATGTAAACGCGCTTTTTGGGCACGGTTATAAATTAACTCCTGTGAAAATGCTGTCCCAGCCTGGGCAATTCGCTGCTGAAGAAATTGTAATTATCCGGGGACCGAAAAATGAGCTGGGTGATGTAAGAATACTTGGTCCTGTACGTGAGTTCACCCAGGTCGAGGTCTCTCAGACAGATCAGTACAGTCTGGGTTTGAAGGTGCCGATTCGACCTTCCGGTACTCTGGCTGACACTCCCGGTGTTACCATACTTGGTCCTGCGGGGAAGGTTGAACTTTCCCAAGGAGTTATTACTGCTGTACGCCATATCCACATGACTCCCGATGATGCTGAAAGAATCGGCGTAGAAGACCGTTATGTGGTACGGGTCAAGATCCGAGGAAAGCGCGAGTTGTTATATGGAGATGTTCTTGTACGTGTGAATTCAAAATACCGTCTTGCAATGCATCTTGATACTGACGAGGCGAATGCAGCTGACATATCAGGATATACCATGGGTGTAATTGATAGTATACAGAATACAAGTGGAGAAATTTAATATTTCATATTCTGGAAATCATATTGATACAAAGAATATGAATATTTATACAAAAACCCCTGCAGTTTTTTAATAAATTTACCATTTTTTATTCAGGTTCTATTGATAAGAACGGAAACTTTACTTATAATCCAGATTTATATCAATTATTGTATTGTTTTTTTAGTAAACAAAAGGAGGAAATGTTTATGAAAGGAAAACTTTTTATTTCTGTTATACTTGCGGTTCTGCTTCC
Source organism: uncultured Spirochaetales bacterium (assembly GCA_964428555.1). Classification (GTDB taxonomy): domain Bacteria; phylum Spirochaetota; class Spirochaetia; order CAYRYS01; family CAYRYS01; genus CAYRYS01. The sequence continues at coordinate 1,006 of CAYRYS010000060.1, forward strand.
TGCGGCGATCTTTGCGGGTGGTGATAGTGAAACTGGACCTATTAGAATCGGTGTACCTGGAGCACACTCCGGAGACCTTGCTTCGTACGGCTTACCTACTGTTCATGCAGCGGAACTTGTCGTAAGTGATGTGAATGAAAATGGCGGAGTAAACGGAAGACAGATTGAGCTGATTGTGGAAGATGAACAGTGCATACCTGAAATCGCAACAAACACAGCTGCCAAGCTGGTTGGCGACAATGTTGTTGCTGTTATCGGCCATATCTGTTCAGGCGCGACACGGGCAGCAATGGGTATCTATCTCGATGAAGATATTGTTGCTATCTCCCCATCTGCTACCAGCCCGCCATTGACACAAAGCGGGGAATACCCCAACTTTTTCCGTACAATCGCACCTGACGATGCACAAGCAGAGCTCCAGGTGGATTTCGCGGTAAACGAACTCGGACTTGAAAACATCGCGATACTTCATGACCGCGGAGACTATGGAAAGGGACTTGCGGAATTCGTACAGGACTATATTGAAGAAAATCCGGACGCGGAAGTTACGCTCTTTGACGGAATTACTGTAGGCGCTGTTGACTATTCATCTATCATTAACCGTGTGGCAAGTTCAGGCGCTGACGGCCTCATTTACGGTGGGTATCATCCTGAAGCTGCCCGGCTTGTAACTCAGATGAGAGATCAGGGCATTGAGATTCCTTTTATATCAGGTGATGGTGTAAAAGATGAGACATTTATTGCTGTAGCCGGTGATGCTGCTGAAGGTGTGTATGCTACATCTCCTGTTGATACATCATCCAATCCTATGGCACAGGCAGCTACACAAGCGCATATTGAGGAATACGGTGAAGAACCGGGTCCATTCTTTATGAACGCCTATGCTGCAGCGCTCGCAATCGTAAATGCTATCGATGTTGCTGACAGTACTGAGTATGAAGCAATTACTGAAGCACTGAGAAGTACATATGTTGAGACACCCCTTGGTTCAATCAGTTTTGATGAAAGAGGCGACGCGATTGGTGTTGGTTTTGCGATGAACCAGGTACAGAACGGAGTCTACAGAGAGGTAGAATAAAACACGTATATTTATTAGGGTAAGTCAAAACCCATGCGGCAGGCCCTTACGGGCCTGCCTTTCGCTTGAGGAGAAGTATAGAGCAATGGATTTTCAATATTTTATCGGGATTTTTATCAGCGGCTTGACGAAAGGCAGTATTTACGCGCTTATTGCCCTAGGGTATACCATGGTATATGGTATTATTCAGCTCATTAACTTCGCACATGGTGAAATCTATATGTTAGGTGCATTTATTGCCCTTATTGTAGCAGGGGTGCTCAGTTATCTGCAGCTGCCTGTATTTGCAATAATGGTAATAGCGGTTTTTATTGCAGTTGTCTATGCCTCTGCATACGGGTTTACTATGGAGAAACTCGCGTATAAGCCATTGCGGCATTCTCAGCGGCTTTCCGCACTAATCAGCGCAATCGGAATGTCACTTGTTTTGCAGAATTATGTATTGCTTTTACAGACTTCTAACTTTTTACCGTATCCTGAAATGTTGCCTGTATTCGATTTTCTTTCGCCCTACAGACACATACTCAGATCAAGTCAGCTGATCATTTTTGTAACAACAGCGGTCATTATGGTACTGCTTACTATTCTTATTAAATTTACAAAGATCGGGAAAGCAATGCGCGCCACTAGCCAGGACAAAACCATGGCTACTTTGGTTGGTGTCAGTGTGAACAAGATTATCTCAATGACCTTTATTATCGGGTCCGCAACTGCTGCAATCGGCGGTGTGCTGATCTGTTCCCATACTGGGCAGATCAATTTCTACATTGGTTTCTTGGCAGGTATTAAAGCCTTTGTTGCCGCTGTTCTCGGTGGAATTGGGAGTGTACCCGGTGCTGTGCTGGGAAGCTTTGTTCTCGGGTTTACTGAAAGTTTTGGTGCCGGATATATCTCAAGTCAATATGAAGATGTGTTTGCCTTTATAATTCTTATATTGATCCTTACCTTCAAACCTGAAGGTATTCTCGGAAAATCAACTAAGCAAAAAGTATAAAATTTAGATAGCGGAGAAAAACAGTGTTTCGATTAGAAAATTTAAAGCGGTCTGCTATAATTTCTTTCTGGTTTGTGTTCCTTACATTTCCAATTACAGTGCTCCGGGTAAATACTATTGAAGATACTATAAGATGGCGTTGGTATTTCATCCCTTTCGTTGCTGTTATCGCGTTTTTCATGAGTCTTGTATGGAATTATCTCCTGGAACGGCAAAAGATTAAAACAAAAAAGGATAGCAAAGTAAAGCAGGTGTATTCTGACCTGAAGTCCAAGGTTACTGGATTAACACATGTTAAGCCGGTTTCTATTGCAGCAGTGGTTGTGCTGATAGTTGCCTTTCCCTTTATTGCTTCTTTTTACCAAACGAATATTATGCTTTCAGCACTTATGTATATTATGCTGGCTCTTGGTCTGAACATTGTTGTGGGTATTGCTGGAATTCTGCATTTGGGCCACGCGGCTTTTTTTGCCATCGGCGCGTATTCCTATGCCTTGTTAAACTATCATTTTGGATTGAACTTTTGGTTTGCCCTTCCTGTTGGCGGTTTTTTGGGGTTTAGTGCTGGGGTCCTTCTTTCATTGCCGATTCTTAGACTCAGAGGAGATTATCTCGCGATTGTTACCCTTGCATTCGGTGAAATTGTCCGGATTGTTCTTGAAAACTGGAACGAGCTTTCTTTTGGTCCTTCAGGCATCGCGAACATTCCCAGACCAGCAATTCCAGGGTTAGACCTTGGGATTATTGATACAACAAGGCTGGTGTATTACCTGCTTGTCGCGTTTACCGCGTTGACTATTGTTATCACCCTGCGTCTAAAAGACTCAAGAATTGGGCGGGCGCTTATTGCCATGCGGGAAGATGAAATTGCCTCCCAGGCTATGGGGATAAATATTACAAAGATAAAAGTCCTGGCCTTTGGTCTTGGCTCTGCTATTGCCGGGGTCGCGGGTGTTGTGTTCGCGGCACGGACTACATTTATCAACCCTACAAGTTTTAGGGTATGGGAGTCTGTCATTATCCTTTGTATTGTGGTACTCGGCGGCCGCGGATCTATTGTGGGAGTGACCTTTGCCGGATTTATCATCATTCTTCTCCCTGAGTATCTCAGGGCTTTTTCCGAATATAGAATGCTCATGTTTGGTGCACTTTTGGTTATTATGATGATATTCAAACCGAATGGAATTATCCCGGCAAAGAGGAAGCATTATAAGATTAACCGGAAAGAAGCAAACGGGAATGAGAACGCTTCGGAGGAAACAGTATGAGATCAGTCTTAGATGTACAAAACGTAACTATGGATTTCGGCGGGCTTCGGGCTGTTAATTCTGTTAATCTTAATGTAGGAGAAAGGGAGATTGTTGCCCTTATCGGTCCCAATGGAGCGGGAAAAACTACCTTTTTTAACTGTGTAACAGGGGTTTATGCGCCAACAGCAGGCAAGATTGTGATTGAGCCTCCTGCCGGAGAGAAGGAAGAGATTCAGGGAAAGAAGACCCATGTTGTTACTCAAAAAGGGCTTGCCCGGACTTTTCAGAATATCCGCCTGTTTCAGAATATGACAGTACTGGAAAATGTAATGATAGGCCGTCATCCGCGCTTGAATGCCGGGGTGCTTGGAGCAATTTTTCGAAATAAAGCAACCCGCGAAGAAGAGAGACAGTGTATTCAGGACGCGTACGCGGTTCTAGAGAAAATCGGTATTGCCAAGTTTGCCAATGAATACGCGAAAAACCTTCCGTATGGTGCGCAGAGGAGGCTGGAAATTGCGCGTGCCCTTGCAACTAATCCGTTTATACTTTTGCTGGATGAGCCTGCTGCAGGAATGAATCCCCAGGAGACACGGTCTTTGAACGAGCTCATCCTCAGGTTACGGGACACAGAGAATGTCTCCATTCTTTTAATCGAACATGATATGAGTTTGGTAATGGCTTTGTCTGAAAGAATATTTGTTATGGATTACGGTAAGCTGATTGCCAGCGGTACACCGCAGGAAGTTAGAAAAAATCCTCAGGTTATTAAGGCCTATTTGGGAGAAGAGATATATGCTTGAGCTTAATAATGTGCAGACTTTTTATGGAAATATTCAGGCATTAAAAAACGTCAGTATTTCAGTTAAAGAAGGGGAGATTATTACCCTCATTGGAGCAAATGGTGCTGGAAAGACAACAACTCTCATGACTATCTCCGGTGTAGTACCTGCAAAAGAAGGAACTGTTACCTTCATGGGTAAGGACATCACCGAAATGGATACTGATAGAATTGTTACCCAGGGAGTAATCCAGGTACCTGAGGGAAGGCGTATTTTTCCGTACCTGACAGTGCAGGAGAATCTGGACATGGGCGCCTTTATCCGGAATGATACACACCAGATAAAAGCAGATATTGAATACATCTTCGAGCTTTTCCCGATCCTCTCAGAGCGGAGGCACCAGATGGGTGGTACCCTTTCAGGCGGTGAGCAGCAGATGCTTGCTATATCCAGAGCGCTGATGGCAAAGCCAAAGCTCCTGCTTTTAGATGAACCCTCTCTAGGTTTGGCTCCTCTTATTGTTATGCAGATTTTTGATATTATCAAAAAAATCAATGAAGAGAACAATACCACAATATTCCTGGTAGAGCAGAACGCGAACCTCGCGCTGAAAGTAGCACACAGGGGATATGTTATGGAAACCGGACGAATTACACTATCTGACACCTGTGACAATTTACTGAAAAATGAAGATGTACGGAAAGCCTATCTTGGCGTATAATATAAAGAGAGTATTCTTCGGAGGTATTTAACAGATGAGAGTTTCCAGAATTATGACCCATAATCCGATCTATGTTGATAAAGAAATAGCTGTGCCGGAGGCACAAAGGATTATCCGCAGGGAGAATATCCACAGAGTCCCGGTCTTAGATAAAAAGCACCACATAGTTGGAATTGTATCAGAAAAAGATTTGCTCTATGCTTCTCCTTCACCAGCAAGCACACTTGATGTGTATGAAATGAATGCACTCCTTGCAAAGCTGACTGTTGATAAGGTGATGACAAAAGAAGTGATTACTGTAAGCGAAGATTCGCCTATAGAAGAGGCAGTGCGGCTCCTGGCTGATAATGATATCGGCGGGCTGCCGGTAATGCGCGGTCAGACCTTGGTCGGAATAATTACTGAGTCTGACATTTTCCGCATGTTTATCGAGCTTTTCGGTGCACGGTCTAAAGGTATACAAGCAACTGTTCTCTTGCCTGAAAAGCCGGGTGAGCTTGCTCAGATCACTGCTGCGTTATCTGAAAAGGGCGCAAATATCATTTCCATAGGAACCTTCCCTGGGGACAATGTAGAGAACAGATTATGTTATCTTAAGGTATCGGAGATAAGTAAAAGCGAACTGAAAGAGGTGTTAAAGCCGTATATATTAAATATTTCTGATATCCGTGAATCATAGATAATTATTTACAGGGTAAATAAAAGGGCTGTTTCCCGGAAAGAGAAGCAGCCCTTTTTTGGTTTGTTGGGGTAATTACTACCTGTACCGTCCTGTTATCACCCAGATAGAGGTTAATACAATCAGGTCAACTGAAAGCCTTTGAAGCCAGATTAAAAATGTGGCTTCAAAGATCCCCCCTCCGATATGAGTATAGATCATTTTAATAATCCAGATAATGAGAATAGCAATTGTAGCAAAATACAGCATCCGTGTGCTAGTAGGCACAAACAGGCTTATTAGAATAATAGCGCCGCTGATTACTTCCACAATATAGATGATAACATTAACAGTTTGGTTTGTGCTGCCTCCGAGAAGCTGTGAAATTCCTCGGGCAACTTCATTCGCTGTTGAGTTGTATTCAGCAAGTCCCAGAATACCAGAAGCCAGAAAAAATATGGCAACTGAAAGCTGGAGAAAGAACAGAGAATTGATGGTGAATCCTGCGTTTCTTTTCATTTCATACCTCCAATATGTTTCCATTAAGTATACTATAAATGCCTCAATCGTTATGTATGCAATAAAAGATAATTATTGACCTTTTTCGCAGAAAACGGTTACTTGGTCTACAATTTCATGCATTCGTTTTATTGTCTCATGTTCATCATTTGCTGCAACAAATGGCTTTCCTTTATCCGCCATTGCAGAAAGCTCCGGCTCCAGTGGAACTTCTCCAAGAAATGGAACCTCCAGCTCTTCAGCAGCTTTTCTTCCGCCCCCTTTTCCAAAAAAGTTGGTCTCCTCGCCGCAATGAGGACAAATAAAGCCGCTCATGTTTTCTATAATGCCGAGTACCGGAATTTCGAGTTTTTTAACGAAATTCACGCTTTTCCGTGAATCCAGTATTGCAACATCCTGCGGTGTGGTAACAATGACCGCACCGTCAATTCCGGTAACTGTTTGACACACTGTGAGAGGCTCATCACCAGTTCCTGGAGGAGTGTCGATAATAAGGTAGTCAAGCTCTCCCCAGTTTACATCCGAGATAAACTGACGGATTGTCCCAATTTTTAACGGTCCGCGCCAGATAATCGGGCTGTCCGGGTCTTTTATAAGCAGACCGATACTTACTGCTTTCAGGTTTGGGAGGGCGGGATATGGTTCCAAGCCTTCACTTCCACCAACAAGCTGGTTTCCTTCTATTCCCAGCATTTTTGCAATATTCGGGCCGTGAATGTCAGTGTCCATAAGCCCGACATTGTACCCTTTCATTGCCAGTGAGTGTGCGAGGTTAACTGATACTGTTGTTTTTCCTACACCCCCTTTTCCGCTCATTACTACAATTTTGTGTTTAATGCGGCTTAGGTTTTCTTTTAATCGTTTTTCCTGCTCTTCCTGCGCTGCAGGACCGGTTTCGTGGTTCATTTCTGTTCTCCTTTATAAAACTTACAATAGGTTAGTTATATTGATAACAGCTCCGGCGCCTCCTTTTCTGTAAGCGCCTGGATATCTTTTTTGTATTTCTTCAATCCTTTCTGTGCAGTGGGTTGGGCAGATAAAGGGTATAGCCTTAAGCTTTTCTATCTCTGAAAAATCGTGAAACCCGCCGATAATACCTTTCACCTTTCCGTAGTCACTTGCTTTATCGAGAATTGCTGAAAGGCCCGGGTGGGAGCAGCCGGTAATTACAATAACAGAGTTATCCTTTGCAATAACCAAGGACTGCTCGATACCGGCCATTTCCCCTGTTGTATAGATGGTCTTTGTTACCTGTACAGGTTCCGGCCCTGCTTCGATTATAGTCTTGGGCCTCTTTAATCCGCGCAGGCTGGAAGGTATTATGTAGCGAGCTGTTAAATTTCTATGTACTGTCTGGGCAAGTCCTCCGATATGATCAAAATGATTGTGGGAGATTACCACATAGTCCATTTGTGAAAGGGAAAACCCAAGCTCCCGGCAGTTTGACTCCAGGATATGCCCGTCAGCACCAGTATCAAAAAGAATGAATTCATTTTCGTCTGTTTTGAGAATGCCTGCAAAGCCCCAGTCCGGTGTAAGGCCTTCTTGTAATACTGTGTTGTCATAGATAATAGTAAATTCCATTGTGTGCTTCCCCTGTATAAGACCATTGTACCGCGTTCTTTGCTGAATGTTCAATATCTTTGAATTGTATAAAAGAAAATATGCAAAATGTAAGTAAAACGCTAAGCTTTTCCCTTTATTCTAAAAAAAGAAAACACTTGCTTTGCAGGTGGATGCTTGAAATAATAGAAGCTATAGAGATAAGAATTGGAGGCAATTGTGGATCAGAACAGTGTGGAAAGGTTTCAGCATATTATGGATAAGCTCCTGTTTCAGCGCCAGGAGGTTTTTGGAGTACAGCCGATAGAAGAGGTCTTTAATACTGATGCAGATCATCGGCCTGCGCTGCTTAGGTCAATGAATACCGCGTTTCTCATGCTCCTTGCCGGAAGGCGGAGAGATGAGGCTTTCGATTTTCTTTCCCGCTTGGCTGACGAGAGCACATGGGGAAATACTGCAGCCCATCTTCTGTATGCTGCAGAGGTTATAATCAATGAAATACAGGAAAAGGCAGAGAGGGACAATAGCTTTGTAAAAGCACTGGAAAATGCCTCTGCTTTACTGGATAAGAAAACCGGAGAATCTCTGGATAAAGCAGATATTCTCACGCTCTGGAAAGTGTTTTTTCCTGAAGGTGCCGCTGTTTGGAAGGACCCGGATACTGCTGCCGATGAATTACGAAAAAAGCGAAACGTTTCAATAAAGGAGAACAATCCCAACCCTGTGCGCTCTCCCAGCGAAGAGATTATCTTTACCTCCAATGCACTGCTTACGCTTCCAGGCAGTAATACCAATGTGGATGAACTTGGATACTCTAAAGAGTTAACGGAATCTGTAAAAAAGGCAGAGTCAGAAGAGCAGCTCTACTGGTATGACCATCCAATACAGATTGGAATAGAAACAGACGCAAATGAGGTTATCTACGGACTTCGCGGGCTTCAACAGATGATGGATTTCGAGATTGCCAGGGGAAATGCGGATGCGGATAATAAAATTACCGTAATTCTCTCAGTCTCAATAACCCATAAATCTCTTAGAGACGCAGCGCAACCCTATCTCCAAGCTGAGCTGGAAAAAATATTATCCAAAGGGGAGCTGAAAAATCTTAGCATACATGTTTTTACTGAAAATGATACACACAGCCTAATTGAAAAGGTGTTCCATCCCCTTGCTAAAAAGCTTGGGAATACCCCGGTAGAACCTCTCCGCCTTGTTTTCGGTGTTGACGGTGAATATGGGCGGCATTACAGCTTTCTCAAAGCAATAGCAGCGCTGTGGCAGGTATGTATGGATAGTAAAAAGCGGGCAACCTTTAAAATAGATCTGGACCAGGTATTTCCCCAGGAAGCATTAGTTGAAGAAACAGGGGCAAGTACATTCGAACATTTTATGACACCGCTGTGGGGTGCAAAGGGAGAAGATTCCCAAGGAGAAGAGGTTGAGCTTGGACTTATTGCAGGCGCATTGGTCAATGAAAAGGACATTAAAAACGGTGTGTTTACTCCGGATGTCGACCTTCCGGAGCCGAAAGTCTCTGGGGAACAGGTTTTCTTTTATTCAAGAATTCCACAGGCAGTGTCAACCAAAGCAGAGATGATGACCAGGTACCTCCCTGGGCAGGATCCAGATGGCAGGAATACCTGTCTCCAGCGAGTTCATGTTACAGGCGGTACAAACGGTATTCTTATTGATTCTCTGCGCAAGTATAAGCCGTTTACCCCAAGTTTTATCGGCAGGGCAGAAGACCAGTGTTATCTCTTATCAGTATTATCGAAAAAGGCTCCGGAAAAGCTGAGATACCTCCATTCCTCAGGACTTATCATGCGCCACGATAAAGAGGCATTTGCCGGAGAAGCAATGAAAGCAGCGAAGCTGGGAAAAACAGTGGGAGATTATGCGCGGATGCTCTGGTTCTCAGCATACGCGGATGACCTTGCAGGAAGCAAGGGGAAGGTCAAAAAAGAAATTGATCCGTTTACCGGCGCATTTGTTTCAGAGCTTTCCAATACGATTGCACACCTGCGCATGAGTATTCAGGCTGAAATGTTTTTCCGTGAATCCCAGGAAACAGGCACTGCTTTCTTTCCCATGGCTGTCAGAAGGCTCCAGTCTGTAACAGACAGGACTACCGCAGCTGGAAGCGGAAACTCAGCAATGCAGGATGAGCTTGAAATAGAACGCAGGGGATGGGATATGTACTATCAGCTGATCGATGCATTAGAAACTGGGCGGCAGGAACATGCCGAGCTCCTGGAAGCAGCGGGAAAGCTGCTCGCCAGAACCCGGGTTAATGAATAGATAAGCTTCTACCGAATGTTCCGCTGCTTTCCGATAAGGCAGTGGCGGACGGTATTTATCTCAATGATATTTGACCCGTCTCTGCACCCCGGAGTTCCGGTCAGAACTACAACAAGGTCTTCGTGGCTTAGGTCTCCTGTCTGCACCAGGGACTCAAGGGAGTTCTGTACCACCTGGTCAGTTGTAGCAGGTATCTCCATAAATGACGGATACACTCCATAGGTCAGGGAAAGCTCTCGGACCACCCTCCGGTCCCCGCATTTCGCGTAGATGGGTACATGCCCCCGGTAGGCTGCAACGACTCGGGCTGAGTGGCCGGTCTCGACATCACTGACAATCGCTGTTACAGGCAAATCAATAGATGCATGAACAGCTGTCATTGCCAGGTAGTTGCGCAGCTTGTTTTTCATTTTTAACAATGGAAGGTCCTGCACTTTCGGTTTTTCCGACTCAATCTTGCGTGCAATCCGCGCCATTATCCGCACTGACTCCAGTGGGTATTTCCCGTACGCTGTTTCTCCGGAGAGCATGACTGCGTCAGTACCGTCAAATATCGCGTTTGCAACATCGCTTACTTCTGCTCTGGTAGGCCTAGGGTTTTCTATCATAGTATGCAGCATCTGGGTTGCTGTAATTACCGGCTTTGCCTTTTTCATGCACATCCGGATTATCATTTTCTGAATTGCAGGTACCTCTTCTGCAGGTATCTCAATACCCAAGTCGCCCCGGGCTATCATCACCCCTGCTGAATGCTTAATAATCTCCTTCAGGTTTTCAACGCCTTCTCGATTTTCTATTTTGGAGATGATTTTTACTCTGGAGTTTTTTGCATCAAGTACTTTCTGTATCTCTTTCAGGTCCTTCTTGTTCCGTACAAAGGAGTGGGCAATAAAGTCAATATCGTTTTCTATTGCAAAATTGATGTATTCCATGTCCTTTTCAGATAGAGCAGGTACGTTCAGGTGTACCCCTGGAACATTTACGCTCCGTTTGTTCTGAATAACACCGTCGTTTTCCACTGTGCACTCAAGTGTGTCATCAGACTTTTTTACAGCCTTCAAAGCCACTGCTCCGTCATCAATCAGGATAACAGCTCCTTCAGGAATGTCCTGAATAAAGCCTGGGTATGATAGGGAGATTGCCTTTCCCTCTGCATTTCCGGTAGTTATTCTCACTGTTTCCCCGGTTTTTACAGGAATATCTTCTATAATCCCCTTTGTTCGTACTTCCGGGCCTTTTGTGTCAATTAAAATACCGATCTTCTCAGAGACTGAACGGATGTTCTGGATTACCTGGAGTGTATCTTCAGGGCTTTGGTGAGCTGTATTCAACCTGGCAACATTCATTCCTTCCTGGTAGAGCTGGCTGATGAAATCCGGATCGCATCTTCTATCTGATATTGTGGCAACAATCTTTGTCTGTTTTCTCATAGTAAAATCCTCATATTTTATAGAGTGCAAAAGATACTCAAGACTACCGCTCCTGTCAATCATGTAATTATGATTATTCAATGAAAAATATTCAAAAAACCAAGGGCTGAAAGTCTGTATCCTGTGTATCTGTTATCCTCTCATAAGAAACTGGTGTTTGACTAAGTATTACAGAGAAATTTTGCGAAATCTATTGGATGCAGTTATAATAAAGCTATTCACCTATCTAAGAGGAGCGATTGTATGCAGCATGTCCAGCTTAACACAGGTACAATAATTGAGGATAATTATGAAATACAGGAGAAGATCGGTCAGGGGGGAATGGGTACAACCTATTTGGCAAAAAAGGATGATGAAGAGCTTGTAATGAAGCTTGTTTCCCTAAAGCAGGTCGATGACTGGAAGGGGATTGAGCTTTTTGAGCGGGAGATAAAAACTCTGAAAAATATAGATCATCCCAATATTCCTGATTATATAGACAGTTTTGAAACAAAGGTTGATGATACCTCCTATTATGTGCTTGTTCAGGAATATGCTGCAGGAAAAAGTATTCAGGACCTAGTGCGTCAGGGCCGCCGCTTTTCCGAGGATGAGGTTTCCCGTGTGCTTGAAACAATGCTGGAAATACTGGATTATATTCACAACCTTAACCCCCCGATAATCCACAGAGATGTGAATCCGAAAAATATCATTCTTACTGACTCAGGGAAGGTATATCTTGTTGACTTCGGCGCTGTGGGTTCTGTTGTACAGGATACCATAATGGCTGGAAACACCTTTGTGGGAACCATGGGATACATGCCCCAAGAGCAGTACTATGGAAAGCTTACACCTGCGACTGACCTGTATGCCCTTGGACTAACCTGTGTGTACATGCTTACTGGAAAACACCCCTACGAGCTGGAAACAGACGGCTTGAAAGTAGAGTTTACCGGGCTCGCGGATATTTCCGAACGCCTGTGTGCTGTTGTCTCCAAAATGATTGAGCCGAACGCTAATGACCGGTTCCAGAGCGCAAAAACCGCTCTGGATGTGCTTCTTGGAAAGGTGAAGCTCCAGGACTTTGAAACAGAGGTAACCGCAATGTGCTCTATTATCTATCCTGTTTTGGAAGATGACGGAGCTATACGGCTTGAGCTTCCTAAGCAAAAGGGCCAAAAAATTGTTGCTGCATTTCTCATCTTCTTTTCCCTTATATGGGATTCATTCTTGGTTACATTTTTCGGTGTAGGTGCAGGTGATTTCTTTACGCTCATATTCATGCTTCCCTTTATTGCAGTAGGAATCGGGCTGCCTCTCTATGCATTGTATCTGCTCTTTGGAAAAGAAGAGATCCGCCTTGGAAAGGATAACTTGTCAATTACCAGAATGATCTTTCAAAAGACTTTCCAGAAAAAGCAGATACCGTATAAAGAAATCCGTTCAGTAGCAGTTCAGGAAACTAATACAAAAAATCGAAATACTGTATATGTATTAAAAATCTATACAAGAAATGATGATATTGCTATTGGATCTACCCAAGCAAGCAGGGAAGGCCTTTTGGAGGAAATGAAGAATGTTCTTGAAACAGCAGTGCGCTTAAAGACTGAAGAATAGATTGGCATGAATACGGGTGGGAACAAAGCCCTATATATTTCACTGATAATCTTCACAGAAACCCGTGGAAGAGAAAGGACTATTATTAGATGAATTATAGAGAAATTATTTAGATTTTGTGCTTATATAGATTGTATTTGATGTAAAGTTGGGATATACTGTTTTGAAAGTACTATATTATAAGGAAGGTTCAAAATGAAAAAACTTATTCCTATTTTATTTACAAGTTTATTTTTATTTGCTTTGCTGATCGGGTGTGAGGGGCTTGTAGGAACTGCAGAAACTACTGAAACTACTGAAACTACTGAA
>CAYRYS010000060.1:14303-21171 GCA_964428555.1 uncultured Spirochaetales bacterium
GTGTGAGGGGCTTGTAGGAACTGCAGAAACTACTGAAACTACTGAAACTACTGAAGATATTGTTGACCCTGAAGGAGCTGCAGCTCTCGTAGACGAGGCAAACACAGCAATGAAGGACGGAGACTATGACGCTGCTCTGGATGCTTTTGCCAGTGCTGTAGTTCTTGACCCGGAAAACGGCGAAGCACTTTTTGGGTATAGTTTGCTGAATGTAACAGATATTTCTACAGACCCTGAAATTGTAGCAGCAATGCAGGAAGACCTGGGGCTTGTGGGGTATCCCTCATCCATGAATGAAATTGTTAACAATACATGGTTGGAGGTAGTTGAAATTCCGGACGGCAGCGAGGGGACCTATTCAATGCTGCTTCCTGAAATAGATGGTCAGGCTGACCAAAACGAAGACGGTGTTATCGATCCCTTCGAAAGATTGGACGCTTTTATGACGTATCTTACAGCTCATGCTACTCAGCCTAGTGATGTAGCTGCAGCATATGATGCTGCACTTGGTGAGCGGCTGGACAATGCTATTGCAGCAATTACCTCTCTTCCTGAGGGAATCAGTGTAACCTATACATGGGACATGTTTGTTGACTCACAGGAAGATTGGCCTGAAGATGATAACGAGGATCCAATTGAAATGACAATCGGAAAAGCAGAGCTTGAGCTTGTTGCAGCGCAGCTGAGCGCTTACCGCGCGTTTCTCGACTTGTTTATGGCATACGATCTAACATTTCCAACTGACGGCTTTATAGAAGACTTCTATGAAGGGAATGTTGATAGTCTTGAAAACCCATTCTCAACGTTTCTCAATTTAAGCGCGGACGCAGTAGAACGCTACCAGGCAGCGCTCGGTTCAATGGAATCTGCAGCTTCCTTGGTATCTAACGCGTTTGCAGATATTATTTCTGACAGATCTGGGTTTACCCTTGCCTCCGGAAGTTCTATTTGGGATACAGACGTTACTTGGGATGATTCTGTAGTATACATGGAATTTATAAAAAACAATGCTGACCAGGTAGTAAACTCAATTCAGAACATTACCACGGCTATAGTTGTTCCGTTTTATATTGCAGAAACGAGCAATATCGATGCAATTAATTCCAGCTGGCCAACAGCACCTGGTATGGATGCAGACGGGTATTACTATGCAGTAGAACTAAACTTTGCCACACTCTTGGGAACACCAATTAGTCTATTCGAATTCTTTGGCTCTACATCGGAAAATGAACCATTGTTTTATGAACTAAATGCTAGTGACTTTTCATTTACCGAGGTTACTACTGCACCTGATCCCTCTGTTTCAGATACATACTATGTAATGATAGACGCTGGCGTGCTCGATGATTCTGTGGATTATGGCCTGGACTGGTCTACTCTCTCGTATTTGAACGATGGAACATATGCCAGCATGAAAGAATATCTCGAAGATGTGTTTTCTCCATATGTTAGTCCGGATTATGGTGATATCCGGTGGGAAGATACTGATAACGACAATCGCTGGGATAACGGTGAAACGATTACTGCTGTGTATATTAGTGAATATTCTTCTAACTTTAATATTAATGTTATTGGTAGTATGGATATGTTCAACGGAGCCGATCCTAATGAGTTTCAGATGGATGTTTTAGATTTTTCTGACACCACTTTAGCCGAGTTTGTTGATACTACGAATGGCAGCACAGTTACCGATTTTCGCGATGCAATATCTAGTGCTGGAATTGACACTGGTGTTGAATTCTATAACGATTTTCAATTCATTGATCCTGAAGACCACATAGTATTTACAAGTGATTTAGGCATGGCTGGGACCAGTCCAGAAGCAGTATGGCATTCTATGACTGCTGAAGGCACAAGTGGAGAAAATTCTGAAGAAGAAACAATTACCAGCCTAGGTAGTTTCTGGGTTTACATGTACGCTTTGATGATGGGATTGTAATCTCTTTTGAAGTACACAAAAATATCAACGGCCGGCCCTCTGGGCTGGCCTTTTTCATAATTATTAGTTCAAAGGATGCAGACTTCAGTGTTTACCCTTGTTTCCCGGCTTAGTTCATCTTACACAAACCGTTTTGGGGCATATGGTACTATCCCATTTTTCCTTGTAACCCTATTGCTCCTAGTTTTTGTTCCAAGTATTCAGTACTCGCCGCAAATGCAGTTCAGTGTTCCGGAAACAACAGAAATTTACCAGTATACACAAGAAGCTGAGGCTCTCTTTTCAGGCTCTAGCTTTCTTTTCTCTGTGTATTCGCCGCAGCCCCTATCACCTATCCCTGAAGAGTTTATCAGAATAAAAACTGACCTTTCAGAAATACAGGGGGTTGATTTTGTTTTTACAATTGCGGATATGTACCACGCCTTGTATGACCATTTTCCCGAAAGCCCGGAGGATCTAAATCAGTTACTAGAAACTTCCGAATATGCTAACCAGCTCTTTCTTACACCTGGAGAAAACGGGTTCATTATCTATGTATTTCAAACTCCGGACGCAGAGATCGAACAGCTTATGAATTCCTTAAGGGAATATGAAAGGGGAAATCAAAACCTCCGCTTTTTTTCAGAGCAGTATATATCCATGCTCTATATGAACAGGGTCCTGGAAGAGAGTGTGGTTTTAGTTCTGATTTCTCTCCTTGTCTTGTATATAATAGAATTAATAATAACAAGGAATATGATGACTGCTTTTATCCTCTGGCTTACTGCTGTGCTGCCTGGAATCTGGATATTCGGTTTGTACGGTCTTCTAGGAATTGAGCTGAAGATAACAACCCTTGTTGTGCCTTTACAGGTGTTTGCCCTAGGAACTACCTATTCTCTTCATTTCTATCGGTATTTTACTCTTCATCAGCATATTTCTGTTAGAACGCTTATTCAGGAGATAACTCCGCTTATATTTTTTGCAGGAATAACTACTTGTTCCGGATTTGTCCTTCTCTCTATTTCCAGTATTTATGAGCTTTCTCAAATGGGGGTGCTCCTTGTCTTAGGCATACTCCTTTCGCTTTTCTTTACCTTTTTCTTTCTCCCTTGTTTTTTCAGTGCTTTCCAGGAAAGGGGGAAAACAAAAACAAATGAAAGTGAATACCTTTTTAGTGAGAAACATCCTGCATTCAAAAAAGCAGCAAAGCTCTTTGTTTTATGTGTTTTTGCTCTTGCCCTTATTGGGCTTTTTTTTCTCAAGCCCAGAGTGCTTGAAAGCAGGTACTTTCGACCTTGGACTGAGGGCTATGAATATACAGAATCGTTTAATAATTACATGAACGGAATCTATGAAGTATCAGTAAACCTATATACAGATACTGAATACGGTTTAGTAGATATGGATTTTTATCACACAGTAAATCAATGTGTTCAGGAGCTGGAAGGTATTGAAGGGATGCATACTGTTATCTCTTATGCAGGATTTGCTGACTTGGTAAATGGGGTGCTCTGGGATGCCTCAGGTCCTGTTCAGGCAGAGAATCAATACGAGCTTGGGGAAGCATTGGAAATGTTATCATCATCCCAGGCTGAAGGGTTTTTCTATTCAATTGCTGACCCGCCCCTAGAATCCGCGCGGATAATTTTGCGTTTAGCGCAGGAGCAAAACGCTCGTCCCTTGGAATTCAGAGAAAGGATAGAAGCAATCCGTGAAATAGCAGAATCTTATTTCCCAAACACCGAAATAACAGTTACCAGCCAGGTTATTGAATTAGACGCACTGTATAGAATAACTGTCCGGGAAATATGGACTAACATTGTTGTATTTTTATTGCTGGTTATGGGCATCCTTGTTCTCTACTTTCGCAGTTTTCGCTTTGCCCTCTTAACCATGCTTCCTGTTGTCTCAGGTCTTTTATTTATGTTCGGAATAAGCGGATGGTTGCAAATACCAGTACAACTTATTACAGTTTTTCAAATAGCCATTTTTCTTGGTGTCGGAATTGACGATATTCTTGTATTTATGGCCCACTACAACAGGATGCGGCAGTTAAACCCTGAGACTATAGCTGTACGGGAAACAGTACATAAAACAGGGTATGCTATAATTCAGACCACACTTTGCATATGTGGCGGACTGGCGCACCTTACATTTTCTGGCTTTTTACAGATATCTCAGGCAACAATTCTGATAATTTTTGGTTTTGCTATGAGCACAAGCGTTACAATATTGATTATTCCCGGTATTTTAAGAAAAGGATTCCTAAAGGTGAAGAAATGAAAAAAATACTAGTTTGTATATGGATGCTTCTTATTGTCTATTCTGCTTTTGCGCAATCCGCGGAGCAGATTTATGAGCAGGCTTTCTTTTTTAGTAACTCAGATTCTGTTGTTATGGAAGTAGCAATGACTATCCATGAACGCAGGGGAGATAAAGAGCGGGAGCTTGAGATTTTTCTGGAGAATGAATCTGACGGCGGAAGAAGGGTGTATATGCAGATAACCAGACCGGGTTTTCTGCGAAATATGAAGTATTTACAGCACCAGGATGGAGACGGTAGTTCCCAGCAATGGCTCAGGACTTCCAGAGGAGTACAGCGTTTGACATCCTCGAATAGCGATGAGCCGCTTTTTGGATCAGATTTTACTGTTGGCGATCTCTCAGAAAGCGCGGTAGCGGATTATTCAGTGTCTCTGGAAGAAGAGACACACGAATTTTTCATTATTCGCGCTGTTCCTGAAAATAGTGGTAGCAGATACGCGTACAGGCTTATGCATATTTCAAAGGAAAGCAGTATTATTCACAGGGTAGACTTTTATTCAGCGTCCTCAGAGTTAGTGAAACAGTATGAGCTGCTTTCAACACAGAACATTGGCGAATATATTTTCCCGGAAACCTGTATTATGCGGGACCTTGCAGCAGGAACAGAAACAGAGCTCCAGTTCCTCGATTTGGATGTGGACAGACGTATTCCCTCGCGTGTGTTTAACAGAGGGAATTTATGAAAAAACCCTGTTTATTCTGGGTCCTCGTGGTTGCAACGTTTCCGCTTTTTGCTGAGACTGTGCTTTCTGGGGATTTCTTTATCAACAATGGAACATATTTCGATTCTCCCTTTCATGAATCGGTAAATACAACTGGACTTACTTTTTATCCAACCCTTGAATTTTATGGAGATACTATTGAGTTTAGTGCAACCGGTTCTATTGATACCCGAACAGAAGAAGCGCTGAGGTGGGGATTAGTTGAACTATATTTCACCTGGTACTTTTCTGATTATGCAACAATGACAGCAGGAAGGATTTCTGAATCAATAAGTGCATCCCGTTTTTTTACTCCCTTTAGTTTTAATACTTCCAGTAATCCTATGCAGATTATGGAGTCTCCCCATGGCTTTCAAGCATCTGGAAGAGACCAGCTTAGCCTTTCCTTTTTTTGGCAGGACTGGTTTGCCCGGTTGAGTGTTATGCCCTTCACCTATGTGCCGGCACTTGCAGACATAGGGTCTGTTTGGTTTCCAGAGGAAGCATTGCCTCAGGAGCTGCAAAGCCCCTTTAGCGAAGACACCTACATCCATATAGAAGAAATATACTATACTGAAACTGTTATTCCAGAGACAGATCTTACTCAGTTTTCCTACCTCGGATTAGTGGGGGGAAATCTTTTTTCAGTAGATATATCTCTTCTGTTTTTTTACGGGTTCCCCCAGCATCCATTAATTGTTCCATCTGTTTTTCTTAAAGACGGCTGGGGTGCTGATTACGACATTCAGCTGAGTCCTGAGTATGATCTTCAATATGGACCCGGCTTTGCCCTGGACTGGGCATGGGAGGGGCTCAGGCTCTATGGAGAAGGCTATTGGAACTTGCATAAACCAGTGTTAGTATCGGAAATTGAGAGTTCAGGTAAACAAATAAAAAGCGGGATTGGTATTGCAAATGTAATAGAGTTGACCGCTGGTGCATTGTATGATCTGTATTTTCCCCAAGCATCCTTGCATTTTTCCAGTGAATTTCGTACAAGTATTTTCATTAATACGCCGAATAAATATACAACAGGCATGTTCACTACACTCTGGGTAAATTCAGCTACTGCCCGGTTGTTCGAAGGAAGGCTCCAAATGAGTATCGGCCTAGTGAATGACTTTAATGAAGATGCTGACAGGAACGGAGGAGCCCTTCTTTCAGATATTGTTTTTGCACCTGAATACAATATGAGTTTTTACCTAACCTATCCGTTTATTTTTGGAGGGGTGGAAGACTACGGCTTTGGAATGTATACTGATGTGTATGAACTTACCCTTGGGATGAGGATGTCCTTTTAACCTGCAAGGAGAAAGCAGCCATGTCCAGCGGCTACTCAGTACAGAAGCTCTCGGAAACCTTAAGTAAAATATCCCCTTTTAGTTCGTTAACCAGTCAGCAGCGTGTGTCTGTCTTAGAGGTCAGTAAACTGCGCCAGTACAAAGCAGGAATGGACCTGTGCAGGGAAGGGGAGGCTTCAAGAGAGTTGTTCATCCTCCTTTCCGGGAGTGTGGCAGTTATTCATAATGGTCATATTATTGCAAAACCCCAGCCTGTAACCTGTATTGGAGAAATGGGGGTATTCACCGGAGAACCCCGGAGTGCTACAGTCCGCGCTGAAAGCCAAACACTGACCATAGTTATGACAAAAGAGGTCCTGGATAATATTATCAATACCCAATATAGGATCGGTATTACCCTGCTCCAGGATATTGGCCATACCTTAAGTATGCGCCAGCGGGAGAGCAATAAGCTCCTTGCAAAATACCGCAGCCTTGTTCAGCAGTTGGAAGCAGAAAAACAGGACCTCGAAAGAATGATTATGGAGAAGCGCAGCAGCACAGGAGGCCAGAAAACCCCTGCTGTACAGCAGCCGCCTGTCCAGGATGAGCCGGCTGCAAAACAGTCTGCTCTGGAAAAA
>CAYRYS010000061.1:0-8305 GCA_964428555.1 uncultured Spirochaetales bacterium
GGTATAGCCCATCATTTCTCCGTCGTCTCGATATTTTTTTGTTCTTCGAGCAAAAACACTCGATGACCGTGGCGATGCCGGCTATTTTACGCTTACTTTGGTTTTTAGGCTATTGCAGATCAGTCCTGCCGCTTCCTCAGCACTAATTACCTGGGTATTTATTTCCAGGTCAGGGTATAATGGCTCCTGGTATTCAGCAGTTACTCCAGTAAACTCTTCGATTTCTCCTGCATCTGCTTTCTTGTACAACCCTTTGGGATCGCGTTTTCTACATTCCTCTATATTGCAGCGGATAAGTACTTCTATGAAGTCTTCTTCAGGAAAGAGTTCTGCAGCCCTTTTCCGCATTTCCAGTTCCGGGCTGATGAACGCGCATATTACAATAAACCCTGCATCGTAAAATAACCGGGCAGTTTGTGCTGCCCTGCGAATGTTCTCTCTCCGCTCTTGTCTTGAGAATCCCAAGTCTCCGGAAAGGCCGTGGCGCAGGTTGTCGCCGTCAAGAACATATACGTATTTCCCTTGGGTGTGGAGTCTTGTCATTACTGCCTTCGCAATAGTGCTTTTTCCTGAACCTGAAAGCCCGGTGAGCCAAATACATTTTGCAGGGTGCCCGTTTCTCTGTTCACGCATTTGCCTGGTAACAGGTGTGTTCTCCCATCTGACATTTTGTGAGATACCTTTGTGCTTTGTTTCAGTTTTCACACTTGGAACAATGGGACCGCGTATTATACCAGCTGCAACTGTCAGATTCGTTGCAGGGTCTATAAGCACAAAACTGCCGGTTTCCCTGTTTACTGTGTATGGGTCAAAAAAGATCGGCTTCGATGTTTCTATCTCGACCTTGCCAATCTCATTGAGTCCCAGAAAATCCGGGGTCTTTCTATGGAGTGTGTTCACATCCAGCTGATATCTGATCTGTCGAATAAACGCATTTACAATACGCGTATTCTGCTGCAGCTTATATGTGTATTCTGTTTTTATGTTGCGCTTATCATCCATCCAGCAAATTGTGGATTCGAAATGGCTGCATGATTGGGGAACATTGTTTTTTCTGAGAATCATATCACCCCTGCTGATATCAATCTCATCTTCTAAAGTAAGAACTACTGACTCTCCAGCCTTTGCTTCTTCAATAGACTGTTTATACTGAATAATTTCTTTTATTTTCGATTCTTTTCCAGAGGGCAGGGTGATGACAGGCTCTCCGACTTGAATAGAACCGCTGGCTATCCTTCCGGCAAAGCCTCTAAAGTCCTGATTCGGTCTGAGAACATACTGAACTGGAAAGCGGAAGTCAATCAGGTTTCTGTCTGCTGAAATTGTTACATTTTCCAGCTGGTGCAGGACAGTTGGTCCTTCATACCATTCCATGTTTCCGCTTTTCCAGACAACATTGTCGCCATAGAGCGCGCTGATTGGAATAAAGGTGATGTCATGTATATCCAATTTTTCAGAGAATGCGGTATATTCAGATACTATGCTGTTAAATACGTTTTCAGACCAGTTAACTGCATCCATTTTATTTATTGCAATAATAATGTGCTGAATACCAAGCAAGCTTGCGATAATTCCATGACGCCTTGACTGCTGAAGCACTCCGTTTCTCGCATCAATCAGGATTACCGCAAGACGCGCTGTTGAGGCCCCTGTTACCATGTTTCTGGTATACTCTTCATGGCCGGGAGTGTCCGCAATGATAAACTTCCGCTTTGGAGTAGAAAAATAGCGGTATGCAACATCAATAGTAATTCCCTGCTCCCGCTCTGACCGAAGCCCGTCAGTTAGCAGGGCAAGGTTTACTGTCTCCTCACCCCTAAGCTTGCAGCTTTTTTCTAATGCTTCCATTTGGTCCTGGAAGATTGCTTTACTGTCATAGAGCAGTCTTCCAATTAATGTGCTTTTGCCGTCATCTACGCTTCCTGCTGTGGTAAAACGCAGGAGCTCTCTGTTTTTATAAATTTCCGCGAGTTTGCTGTTATTATTCATTTTAAAAATACCCCTGTTTCTTTCTGTCTTCCATTGCAGCCTCTGAACGCTTATCATCCGCTCTACCGCCGCGTTCAGTTGTCCGTGTTGTTGCAATTTCTGTAATTATTTCATCCAGGCTCCCTGCTTCTGAGAGGGTTAGCCCGGTACAGGTTACATCACCTATTGTTCTGCATCTAACATACATTTCTGTGATCTCTTCTCCAGGTAAAAGCTGGTGAATTTCAGGTATATACCCTAGTATTACTCCGTCTCTTTGGAATACATTCCGCTTATGGCTGAAATACAAAGACGGAATTGTAATATCCTCCTGTTTTATGTACTGCCAAACATCCAATTCAGTCCAATTGGATAAGGGAAATACCCTGAAGTGCTCCCCTTTCTTATGTTGTGTATTAAATATATGCCAAAGTTCCGGTCTTTGATTCTTAGGGTCCCATTGGCCGAAGCTGTCTCGAAAGCTGAAGAACCGTTCCTTTGCTCTTGCTTTTTCCTCGTCTCTGCGCGCCCCGCCGGCTGCACAGTCAAATCCGAATTCCCGGATTGCATCTAAAAGCGTTGTTGTCTGAAGAGAGTTTCTGCTTGCATGGGGACCTGTCTCTTCTATCACTCTCCCATTATTGATAGAGTCTTGGACTGACTTAATAATAAGATTTGCCTTTAGCTCTTCTTTTACAAACCAGTTTCTGTATTCAATTGTTTCAGGGAAATTGTGCTCAGTATCAATATGCATTAAAGGAAATGGAAATTTACCGGGCCAAAATGCTTTATGCGCAAGGTGGGCCATACATATTGAATCTTTTCCCCCTGAAAAAAGCATGACAGGCCGCTCAAATTGTGATGCCACTTCCCTTAGGATGTAGATTGCTTCGGATTCAAGTTCATCCAAATGGTTTTTTACTGCTATCATTTTCTGTCCTCTCTTTTTTATTGTACTTCACTTCTGTTAAAAAGACCAAAATACTGGAATAAGTGTTATCCCGATTGTCATTGCGATTAAGTTCATCGGCAGGCCTACTTTTAGGTAGTCCCGGAACCGGTACCTTCCCATCCCCTGAACAAGCAGGTTAGTCTGGTAACCAACTGGTGTTGCGAAACTGGCTGATGCTGCAATGCACACAGCAATAACAAATGGTCTTGGGCTTGCGCCAATTGCTGTTGCTGCTGAAATTGCAATTGGAAACATGAGTGCTGCTGCTGCATTGTTTGTTACAAGTTCTGTGAAGATCATTGTGAAAAGATAGATACACCCTAATATTCCAACAGGTCCAAGGAATCCTTCAGCTTGTATTAGAATCGAAGCGATGATCTCTGCGCCCCCCCCGGATTGCGATAAATATGTACCGCTCCAATTGGGAGCGGTACATTCCAATTACTTGCTTTCCACAGTTTGCGATGCGGCCCAGTTGGATTTACAAAGGATTGTGGATTCGTTGCAGCGGTCTTTGTATTTTTTTGCTACATCCACTACTTCCATGAGTAGACCTTCCCTGAGTGTTACTGGTTTTAGACCAACATCGAGAAAACACTTATTAGAGATACGCAATTCATTCTCATCAGCTTCTTTTCTCGGGTTTTCAACGTATTGGATATCTACATCAGTAAGTTCAGAGATTAGGTTTGCAAGGTCATTGACTCTGTGGCATTCAGTGAGCTGATTGAATATTTTTACCCTGTCTCCGCGTTTGGGCGGATTCAGAAGTGCCAGCTCAATGCATTGTACTGTATTCTGAATATGGATAAATGCTCTTGTCTGACCGCCAGTCCCATGGACAGTAAGGGGATATCCCACAGCTGCCTGCATGAGAAAACGGTTTAACACAGTGCCGTAGTCACCATCATAATCAAAACGGTTAATAAGCCGCTCATCGCGCATAGTCTGCTCAGTATTTGTACCCCACACAATTCCTTGGTGAAGGTCTGTAACCTTCATTTCATCGTTTTTCGCGTAGAAGTTGAAAAGAACATTATCCATACACTTTGTTGAGTGGTACACGCTTCCAGGCTTATAGGGGTGCACAATTTCCTGGTCAACTGATTTATCACCCTCTTGAATGGTAACTGTAAGGTAGCCTTCAGGGATCTCAAAACCCTCGCAGCCATAGCCGTACACACCGGTTGTGCCAAGGTGGATAAGGTGAATATCATGCTGTCCTGAATCTAAAATTGCGCACAGTACATTGTTTGTGGCATTCATATTGTTATCAACTGTGTAACGCTTATGCCAGCTTGACTTCATAGAATAAGGTGCAGCGCGCTGTTCTGCAAAATGGATTACAGCATCGGGTTTATAGTCAGTAAAGATACCTACTAGCCTGTCATATTCTTTTGCAATATCAATTTCTTCAAAATCTATTTGCTTACCTGAGACCTCTTTCCATGCAGAAATTCTTTCTTCCATTGATCTAATTGGTGTAAGGGAATTGGTTCCCATCTCCTCATCTGCTTTCCTTCTGGCAAAGTTGTCAAGTATCATTATATCGTGGCCCTTGTCCGACAAGTGTAGGGATGTGGGCCAGCCGCAGAAACCGTCTCCGCCTAATACAATAACTTTCATTTTTTCTTTCCTCCTAAATGTATTTCACGTAAATATATCTTGGACATTTGTCCTGAGTTCCTAGAAAATATGGAGTCCGCACTCGAGCTTACTTGAGTCTTTCCATCTGCCTTCGCGTTCATTATTGTCATTGAAAATTTGGCTTGTACACGGTGCGCAGCCAATGCTTGCGTACCCTTTATCGTGCAGAGGATGGTAAGGCAGGTTGTTTTCTGTAATATATTTCCATAAGTCTTTTCTTGTATAGTAGGCAAGGGGATGAACTTTTAGGGTGCCCCTGGGGTCTATCTCAAAGTTTTTAATATGTTCTCTGCTTTTTGTCTGGTCTCTTCGTAAGCCTGAAATCCAGGCTGCTTTTTCTGGAAGTATACGGAGTAGAGGACCTACCTTGAAATAATGGCAGCAGAGGTTAGCATTGTTTTTATAGGGTTCGGAGCCCATTGCAATGGATACATAATCCTGAAGCTCCTGCTGAGGGCGGATTATATTCAGGTTAAGGTCCCATCGTTCCTGGAGTTCTTTTGCGAAATTGAGGGTCTGGGGGAAATGAAACCCTGTATCAATAAAATAGATATCAATAGGTATGTTCATCTTGTATAAGTGATGCAGAATCACTAGGCCGCTATAACCAAATGCTGTAGTCATCCCCAGGTCGCCTCCCCAAGTCCTATATGCTAAGGAGATTATACTTTTCATACCAGAATTGAGTGATTCTTCATTTAATGCAGTAATATCAATTTTTTTTATTGCTTCCATATATTCCCTCTTTTCATAATCGTGATGACACGAACAGCTAACACCTGCTGTGTATTGATTAGGAGCATACCAGAAGCACTGAAGAAGGGGAAATAAAATGATTTGATAGTAAATAGAGGATTTTGATAAAAAATTGGGTAATGATAGAGAGAACTAGTAGGTGCTTAGATAAATTCTTCAATAAGGCTTTTAATAAAGAAATTATTCATAGCTTCTTTTTTAAAAACTAGTAATATACTCCTGGAAAAACTGTGTTTTTCAGATGGAATGATGTTTGGAAATTCCTTTTTTTGTTCCTGGAAATATGACTCTGGAATGAAACATCCTGCTTTGTGGTCCTCAATTAATGGCAGCTTTTCTTTGAATGTACCGACTTCGGCAATTACTTTTTTATTTTCATACTCTTCAAGATAATCTAAAATATATTCGTATAATCCTGAGTTCATCTCATCATTTATAATTGGGATTTTGTTAATGTCATCCTCAGAACACTCTGAATTATATACAAGAATAATCTTTTCAGTTTCAAGTTCACGAATG
Source organism: uncultured Spirochaetales bacterium (assembly GCA_964428555.1). GTDB lineage: Bacteria > Spirochaetota > Spirochaetia > CAYRYS01 > CAYRYS01 > CAYRYS01. The sequence continues at coordinate 5,843 of CAYRYS010000061.1, forward strand.
AAATATTCCTTTCTCGAAAGTTCAATTTTCAAACCGCCTACAAGCGCTGCTGTGACTTTGTTGTCGATTAAGTCACAGATAGCATCATCGGAATTTGTGAAATTGATTACCGGAAATGCGCTGTTTTTCATGGCAAGGTCATAGATCTTGTCTAGATATTTATTCCGTGCAGCAGTGCTCATGTTCATGCGTATAACTTGTTTGCTTTCAAGGTCCTTTAAGAGCTTGTCATATTCCTTGAGAACGTTTTCACAAAAGTTATAGAGAGTTTTTCCACTTTCTGTGAAGTGAAAGCCGCCATTGTATTCATACAGTTTTTTTTCCAGCTCATCCCTCATTTTGTTTAAGCGGTAGCTGATAGTTGGTTGAGTAAGATAGAGTTGTTTTGCTACTTCAGAAATATTTTTTGTATGAAATAGCTTTTGAAAAAGCTTTAGGTCAATTATATCCATAGCTTCCACCTTAACTGTTTTATTTATTGGTATAAAGTTATCATAAATTACTAAAACGGTAAATTCAGTAGGCCCTAAATGACAATAGAGTTTTTCTATGCTTATGAAATAATCCAAGAAAAATTGGATGAGTAATACATGAAGAAACAATAATCTGCATTAAAATTGACAGAAAGCCAAACTATAATTATTATTACTCCAATAAATATTTCAGAGAAAGAGGCAAAAATGGCAGTAATATCAAAGGACTTTTTCACAGATAATGAACTTGTTATGATGGGGTATTCCAGAAACCCAGAGAGCTTTTCACGTATGGTATATAAGGACCTGACAGATGCAGGCTTACGTATTTTTCCGGTAAACCCTAATACAGATTCCGGGTTCGATGTGCCTGTGTATACAGATATAACAAAAATATCCAAGTTGCCTAAGGCCGGCTATATTCTGCTTTCCGGGGAAAACGCCCAAAAGGCTTTTAAAGAACTGATGGACGCAGGGGTTAAGCGGATACTCTTCCAGGAAAAGACTGCTGTGACTCCGGATATTCGCAAATCAGCTGATGAGGCTGGTATTGAAATACAATCCGGCTGTCCTTTGCTTGCGTATGGAAAAGGCTTTCATAAGCTCCATGCCTTTTTTGCTAGGCTGTTCAGTAGGTAAGTTATTAATTGGGAAAATAGCTATATAAAATGAAATAAATTTAATATTCATTTAATACTTGTGTATTATATTTATTATATGAACGGTTTAATCCACCGTTATAAACTACTAAGGAGGAAACAATGAAAAAAGGATTACTATTATTTCTATTTATTGCATTAGTAACAACTGGAGCTTTTGCGCAAATATCATTTGGTGGCGATTTTGGTGTAGGTATGGTAATACCTTCCGATGATTATGGAACTGATGGATTAAATACTATCGGTTTTCCCATTTCCGTTAAAGCAATGTATGATTTGCCAATGACAATTCCTGTCGAGGGTTTTGGCGAGGCAAAAGTGGCAGCTGGTTTTATGACAGGGTATACAATTAATTTGTTTGGTGTAACTGATATGTTTTCAGTAAGCTCTATTCCAGTACTGGCACTTGCTCACCTAACAGTTAGTCCCATTTATATTGATATTGCTGCTGGTATTCATATTACATCCACTGCAGCTCAATCCGATGCGTATGAAGGCGGAACGGACTGGGGTATTGCTGCTGCAACAGAAGTAGGATACGCGCATCCTCTTACTGATAATTTGACATTGCAAGGCGGTTTCCGGTATTCAACCCTTGGATATGGAGAGAATTTGTTTGATCTACTCCATCAGATTGGTCTTGTAGCCGGTGTGAATTATCGACTATAAAAAAACTCTTTTATTCTGACAACGCAAGGGCCCTCTGAGATGCTATTCTCAGAGGGCCCTATTGTTATTCTGCAACTTATTATGGATTTAGAAAAGTCTAATGTAAAACGCAATTTGTTTGAACAAACAGTATGTAAAAAAATATTCCTCAGAAATGATTAACAAACAGAAGATTGACTGCAAGTATTTTCGAGAATACTATCAAAGCATAGTTCATCATCATCTTCCTTTGCTTTACAGCCTCTCTTTATTTGATGATGAAGAGGTCCAGCCGGAGTTTGGTTACATGAATAAACAGGCAGTACGAAATGAGTTTGGAGCAGATCTTGGGATAACTTCTTTTGTTGAAGGAGACTCTCACTTTTTAAGGAACTATGACTATGGAAGCGTAAATGCCTTTTATAAAGAAGGGAGCGGGCTTGTATGCTTGTTTCTCTTAATGAACAGTGTTGAAGTGTTTTCACAGCAGATGAGTGAATCCATAGAAGAATACTATTGTTTTTTCTTTGAATAAATTGAAAATCAAGGCTATACTGATACAGGAGAACAGAATGTATGACAGAATGTCAGTTGCAATGAAAAAACGGATGGAATTCCTGGAGAATCGGGATCCTCGTTTTGACGCACTGGTCGTGCCGATTGGTAAAGGAGAGCTTTTCTGC
>CAYRYS010000061.1:8405-20475 GCA_964428555.1 uncultured Spirochaetales bacterium
GGATCCTCGTTTTGACGCACTGGTCGTGCCGATTGGTAAAGGAGAGCTTTTCTGCAGGCGAATTAAATCCTAGCCCTCTCTCTCTGGTTCAATAGAAAAAGGAGTAGGTTCGAAAAATATCAAAAATTGACAGGTGAAACTTGCAATGCTATCATTTTTAGTATTGAACAAGGTGTAAAGGCAGGAAAAATATGTCATTTAAGATAAATAAATCTTCAACAGGGGTTGATGGTCTAGATTCTATTTTAAGGGGAGGCATTCCCACAGGCCGGACTGCCTTGGTCCACGGCAGTCCGGGAACAGGCAAAACAATCCTTGGTCTGCAGTTTCTTCTTGCTAATATTAGAGCAGCGGATGCTGCTATCTTCATCTCCTTTGAGGAAGAGGCGGCCTCTCTGAAGCAGAACGCCCGGTCTCTGGACTGGGACTTGGATGCCCTGGAAAAGGAAAACAAGCTTGCTCTCTTGGATCTAAGGCCTGATCCAAGTGCTGTGCTTTCAGGCGACTTTGATGTCTCAGGTATGCTCGCTCTTATTGAAGGAACAATAAAAAGAATAAACGCAAAATACCTGGTTATTGACGCAATTGACATCTTATTAAAGCTTATAGAGAGCGAAATCAGAATGAGAAACCAGGTATACCTTTTGCACTCCTGGCTTTTGGAAAGAAATCTAACCACATTTATTACAGCGAAAATACACAGGGAAACTGTAGAATTTCCATTTCTGGAATTCGCGGTTGACTGTGTTCTCAGGCTCTACCCCAGAAATACGGACAACCAGTGCCTTTTGCACGTTTTGAAATACCGCGGCTCTGACTTTGCCAAGGGGCAGCACCCTTATACCATTGGCAGCAGCGGAATCATTATGAATCCTCTTATTCGCAGCGAAATTCACTTTGGATCAATTGGCGAATATGTATCTTCCGGTTTTCCGGACCTGGACAGCCAGCTCGGAGGAGGCTACAGACTTGGTTCAGCTGTATTTCTTTCAGGGGCCAGCGGTACAGGAAAGACCTTATTTGCCTCAAAGTTTGCTGAGCATCTTTGCAAGGATGGAAAGAAGGTCTTATACATCAATTTTGAGGAACCAAAGGATAGCATGATAGCTCTTATGTCAAAGTCAGGAATAGACCTTGCCTCTTGTGTAGAAAAGGAGCTTCTGGTAATAACCTCCAGGCTGCCTGAAGCGTGGGGGCCTGAGGAACATTTAAATGCTGACTTGGATAGGATCAAGGAGCTAAAACCTGAATTTGTTGTAATAGATGCAGTTTCCGCGTGTGCAAGGATGGGCAGCCAAAAGGCAGGGTTTTCTTATATTATCCGGATTATCCTCTATTGTAAGAGGCAGAGTATTACTCTCCTTTTGACAAGCCAGACCGGAAGGGCCAGACATCCTGGAGATCTGGACAGGTTCGGTATTTCATCCCTTATTGATACAATTATCTCCCTCGATTATGTACCCATTGGGGGCGAGGTGAACAGGACATGCCTTGTTGTAAAATCCAGGGGCGCTCATCATTCCAACCAGTACAGGGAGTTTGTCATCTCCGAACGAGGGGTCCGGTTTTTAGATGTATACACAGGAACAGGGGGTATGCTCACAGGTGTCGCGCGGCAGGAGCAGGAGTTGCGTGAAGAATATGAAAGACGGCAGAGAAAACGGAATATCCTTGAAAAAGAAGAAGAACTGGAATTTCTGCGCTCTCGAGATGCTGCGCAGCGCGCGGAGATAGAAGCACAGGTACGGAGGGCAGAGACAGAGTTAGTGGACTTGAAACATGAAGCAGAGATAAGCCTAGAGTCTGACAAACAGAGAAAGCAGATGCGCAGTCAGAGACAGGAAGCTTATCAGGAGAGCGAATAATGTCAAAGGCAGCAGAACAAGAGAAACTGCTATTTAAACTCTTTGTTGCAGGAGAGGAACCGAACTCTGTAATTGCCAAAAAGAAACTCTATGAGCTTTGCGATGAAATACCGGAGGAAGAAAGAGAAATACTTATTATAGATGTATACCAAGATTATTCGGTAGCCTTAGAAGAGGGCATTGTCATCACACCTACTCTTATTGCATCACGATCGGATAAACAGGATAGAATGGTTTTTTTTGGAAACCTACAGAAAAGTAATCAAATTGAATACTATATGAAAAAGGGGCGGAAAAAATTATGAAGATGACCGACCCTGAGTATAAAAATCTGAAAGCACAGCTTGCGAGTTCTGAAGCAATTATCTCAGCTCTGAAAAAGAATGAAGTTGATGCTGTAATCGGGGAGCGCAGTGTTTCCGTGGTGCGGCTCAAGGAGGTTGAAGAAGAGCTGATGAAAGCAAAGCAGCTCGCTGAAGATCAGGCAGCTAAGCTGCGTGAAAGTGAAGCCAGGTTCCGCGCTTTAGCTGATGGAACTCCAGTGAGCATATGGGTAACAGATAAAGAGGGTAAACTTTGTTTTGTTAATAAAGCGTGTGCTGAATATTTTCGTTTAAAAGCTGACAGCCTTGGGTCTGTTACTTCTGAAGATTTTATCCATCCGGATGACAAAGATCAGTTTATTGAGTCCTGGAAAAATGTATTCACAAAAAAAGAACCCTGTGTTTTAACTGCAAGGCTGAAACGCGCTGACGGGCTGTACTGTTGGATAGAGTCGAGACTTCAGCCACGGTTTTCTGAGAACTGTGAATTCTTGGGATTCGCAGGCAGCAGTATAGATGTGACAGAAAAAAAACTTGCCCAAGAGGCCCTGCAAAAAGAGCAGGGAAACCTTCGCCAGCTTCTTGACAAACAAACAGAAGACCTGCGCCGAAAAAAAGCACAGCTTGCTGCAGCTGTTGATGCTTCAGGGGGCGGTATTTATGAACACTCTGTTCCAATTGGTCCTGAACTTTTTGTAAGCAGGAGATACGCGGAAATACTGGGGTATGCTCCTGAGGAAATGCCGCACTGGAAAGAGTATAAGAACTGGATCCAGGAACATGTTCATCCGGATGACAAAGAACAGCTGCTCAGTTCATACAATAAGTTTATTTCAGGGGAAACAGAGTCTTATGAAGTTGAACTGCGTTTTAAGCATAAGAGGGGGGAATGGATCTATGTTCAGTCCTTTTCTAAGGCTCTAGAGCGTGATACAGATGGAAGAGTGACCCATCTGGTTGGAATAATGCAGGATATTACCAAGAGAAAGGAAATGGAGCAGCAGATCCTCAATGCCCAGAAAATGGAAGCAGTTGGTCAGCTTTCAGGAGGAATTGCCCATGACTTTAATAATATGCTTCAAATTATTACTGGATACTCAGCAAAGCTTGCTCGACAGCTGCCGGAAGGAAGCGACCTTCAGACTGAGGTAAAGCATATAAAAAACGCGGCAAGAAGCGCTGCTTATCTGACAAAGCAGCTCCTTGCTTTTAGCAGGAAACAAATTCTTAGGAACCAGGTAATTTCTTTGAATAAAACACTGAAAAGGATAGTGAGTATGCTTACTCATTCCTTGCGGGAAGATGTTCAAATTCATGCGGAACTTTTGGCGTCCCCTGATAGGGTGAAGGTTGATCCTGTGCAGATTGAACAGGTGTTCATGAACATGGCAGTAAATGCTCAAAAGGCCATGCCTCATGGCGGCAATCTAGTATTCAGAACAGAGAAGGTTGAACTTGAAGAAGACCACCCTGATAAAAAGGACTCAGTGCCAAAGGGAGATTATATCATGGTCTCTGTTTCAGATACTGGATGCGGAATGGACAGTGATACTCTGGAAAAAATATTTGATCCCTTTTTTACGACCCGTTCAGGAGGACAGGGGACCGGCTTGGGGCTTTCATCAGCGTATGGAATTGTGCGTCAAAGCGGCGGAATTATCCGCTGTTATTCTCAACCAGGAGAGGGAACAACCTTTAAAATATATCTTCCTGTAACAGAAGGGAAGGCGAAGAAGAATCAGAAGCACGAAGAAGTACTGTATCCTATTATTACCGGAAAATCAGTGCTCATTGTGGAGGACAATATTCATGCCAGGCAGTTCACAGCAGAAGAACTTGAAGAGCTTGATTATACTGTGTACCAGGCAGGGACCCTGTCCCAGGCCGAAGAGATCTTTGAAGAGAATACAATAGACTTGGTAATTTCTGATATAGTGCTTCCTGGGGAGGACGGGGTAGAAGTCTATAAATCACTTACAGAAAAAAAGCCTGAGTTAGCTTTTCTCTTTATGACAGGCTATGATTTGGACCAGTCACTCAAAGAACATGAATTGATTGAACGTGAAAATCTGCTTTCCAAGCCTTTTACTACTGAAGAGCTTGCGCAATATGTGTACAACGCCCTGTCTGAAAAGTATGAGCAAAAGGAAGAAGGTGTTCTTTCTCAGAAAACCGGGAAAAAAGTTCTTTTAATTGATGATGACCAAGTCGCGGCTGAGGGTCTCAGCTTTCTCCTGGAAGATGAAGGATTCATGGTGGAACGCGCCAGAACCGGTAAGGAAGCACTGAAAAAGGCTGTGGAATTTACCCCGAATTTTGTGGTAACTGATATAAAGCTTCCGGACATTAATGGATACACCCTAGCAGAAAAGCTGAAACAGAGCTTGCCTGGGGTGAAGATCATTGGGTGCAGCGGTTTTCAGGAAGATGATGAAAGAAGCCAAGCATTTGACAAGTTTTTCATAAAGCCGATTGATCTAAAAGAGTTTCAGAAGGTCTTTTCAAAAGATATATGAAAAGAGAAACAGAGAAAAAGATACTTTCCGCAATGATGAAGATTTACTGTACTGGAAACCATGGTATTCACGCTATACAATCATAATAATTAGATGCTTTTCGTAAAATGCTTTTAACTGCTCTAAAAATTGACTTGACAATAAAACAACAATACCATATTGTATAGGTACAATATGGTATTGAGAGAATAGGAGGAAGTATGCGGGAATTATCGAACTCAGAAACAGCGCTGCTCGGGTTATTATCAGAAAAGCCAATGCACCCCTACATGATTGAGCAAGAGGTAAAGTACAGAGATATGCGGTTCTGGACAGACCTTTCAATGTCATCAATCTATAAGCTTCTCAGGAAGCTCGAAAAAGAGGGACTTACTGAGCGCAAGGACATTATTACTCAGGAAAATAGGCTGAAAAAGCACTATTCCTTAACAGAGAATGGAGAGGCTGCACTAAAAGCGAAGATTTCACAGCTTTTATCTGGACCTGAGCATATGAAATGGCAGATTGATATCGGTCTTCATTTCGCGCATCTTCTTTCAAAGAAGGAGATAGAAAACTGCCTGCACACATACTGCACAGAGCTGGAGAAAAAGAGAAAAGGGTATCTGGAGTTGGAACAGTTTCTCAAAGATTCAGACTGCTCTAAAAACAGGCTTCAGCTCGCAAAACGGCCGGTGCGGCTTTTGGAAGCTGAGATTTCCTGGGTAGAAGAGTATCTAAACAGTTTAAACCAGGAGGACTCCCAGTTATGAAAAAAGCAGTATTGTATTATTCACAGTCTGGAAATACCCGGGGAGCAGCGGAATATTTCTCAAACGTCACCCAAGGGACTGAACTTTTTTCAGTCCGCAATTCCGAAGTGCTGGAGATTGGTACATTCTCCTGTATTGGGTTCTTTTTTCCAACCTATTACCTGAAAGCACATCCTGTTATTCTAAAGGCGATAGAGAATCTGCCGAAGGGAAATGGGAAACCGGTTTTTCTGGTGACCACCTATGGAGTAATGCCTGGGAGAAGCCTGCGCCAAGCAGCGAAACTCTTGGCTACAAAGGAATACACTGTATTTGAAAGCCATGCGCTAGAGATGCCTGAAAGCTTTCCGCCTTTTTTGAAAAAGGGAATTACCAGCAAAGAGGCACCGGATCCGCAAGCCCTGTCTGAGTTCCATAGGTTTGCCGGCTCTGTAGAATCTGGGCTCAGCAGATTCAAGAAGGGGAATACCCTGGATAAAGCAATACCGAAATTGAGCTTTTTGGACATCATTATCCGTCCCCCCTCAAATAAGAAGATAAAAAAGGACTTTGGCAGACTCTTTATCGATACTGACACATGTACAAAGTGCGGTGCCTGCATATCAGCCTGTCCCGCAGGTTCTCTGGCCCTGAAGGAGGGTGTTGAGTACAGAGGGGAACAATGTATGTCCTGTTTTGCCTGCTACAACAGGTGTCCTGAAGGGGCAATTTTTACTTCAAAATTAGACAGCGGTTTTCAATATTCAGGTAATACTAAGAAATTCACGGGGGCAGCATAATGGAACAGAAGAACATTGAGGTTGTAAAGGCAAAGACACACAATTTAAAAAACATTTCAGTTTCCATCCCCAAACACAAACTTGTGGTTTTTACCGGTGTTTCAGGCTCAGGGAAGTCCTCTCTTTTATTCGATACTATTTACACAGAAGCCCAACGCCAGCTGATTGAAACGTTTTCAACATTTGCCAGGGCCAGGATGGCAAAACTTTCCAGGCCTCCCGCGGAGGACCTGAAAAACCTTGCTACAGCTATCGTGATTGACCAAAAGCGCATGGGGAACAACCTTCGGAGTACAGTCGGAACAGCAACAGAAATCAATACGTATCTCCGGATCCTCTTTTCCCGCTTTGGCTCTGAGTGTATTGGGCCTTCCTTCCTGTTTTCTTTTAATCACCCAGAGGGAATGTGCCCCCATTGCCACGGCCTTGGAAAGCGGGTAAAAATTGACTTGGACATACTCCTGGATACGGATAAGTCTTTAAACGAAGGCGCCCTAGTCCACCCGGAATGCAAGGTTGGAAGCTGGTTTTGGAGAGAGATAACATCGATCGGTTTGTTCGATCCAGATAAAAAACTGAAAGACTATTCAGATGATGAGCTTGCGATGCTCCTCTATACTGAGCCGGTCCCTGTCCAGCGGGTGCACGGAAAAAGCACCTATTCGAAGAATTATGAGGGAATTGCCAGGAGACTTGAAAGATCGGTTACAGCAAAAGCAGAGGACGAGGCGCCTGAAGGCAGGAAAGACGCGTATAAGAAATACTTTATCTACTCAGAATGTGAATACTGCCAAGGCACCAGGCTCAACAAGGCTGCCAGGTCTGTAAGAATTAATGGCCTGAATATTGCAGAGCTATGTGATCTTGAGCTTACCCAGGCGTATGCTTTTCTTAAAAAGATTAACAATGAGAGTGCCGAAGCTGTGAAGGCAAAGGCTGAGTTTCTTCTTGAGCACTTGATAGAAATAGGGGTCGGGTATCTTACCCTTTCCCGTACGGTTTCCACCTTATCCGGCGGTGAGTCCCAGAGGGTAAAAATGGCCCGTCAGCTGGACTGTAATCTTACAGATCTTTTGTATATTCTTGATGAACCGAGCATCGGGCTGCACCCGAGGGACACGGACAAGATGCTGAATATACTAGGGAAGCTCAAAGATAAGGGAAACAGCGTGCTTGTTGTTGAACATGATCCTGAAATTATCCGCAAAGCAGAATGGATTGTGGATATTGGCCCAAATGCAGGCCGAAAAGGGGGAGAGCTCATGTATTCAGGGCCCTTTCACGGACTGAAAGACTCAGGATCCAAAACCGCACAGTTCCTTTTTCAAGAATCCCGGACTGTCTTTACCAGAAAAAAAGGGGATTCATTCTTCTCTCTGGAGAACGCGGAAAAGCATAATCTAAAAAATGTTTCTGTTCAAATACCCAAAGGGTGCCTTACCTGTGTGACCGGAGTCGCGGGAAGCGGAAAGAGTACCTTGATTCATGAATGCTTTATAGAGAAATATCCGGACTCTATTTTGATTGACCAGTCCCCTGTGGGCAGGACATCCAGAGGAAATCCTGCAACCTACATGGGAATATTCGATCATATCCGAAAATTATTTGCAAAGGAAACCGGCAAGAATGCCTCGCTTTTCAGTTTTAACTCAAAAGGAGGCTGCCCGAAATGCGGGGGACAGGGGGATATTTCTCTGGAAATGAGTTTTCTCGATTCAGTGAAAACTCCCTGCGACCAGTGTGGAGGGACGCGGTACAAACCTGAAGTCCTGGAAATGAAATACCGGGGAATGTCGATAGCGGATGTTCTTGAGATGACAACAGAACAGGCATTGGAATTCTTTGATCTATCAAAAATTACAAAAGTCCTGGAAGTTCTCTCAGAAGTAGGCCTTGGATATTTGAAGATTGGCCAGAGCCTGAGTACCCTCTCCGGCGGTGAATGTCAGAGAATGAAAATCGCTTCCCAGCTTCATAAAGAAGGAAACATCTATGTAATGGATGAACCCACAACAGGGCTGCACATGTCAGATATTCACAGGCTTTACCGGATAATCAGGAGTTTGACTGACAAGGACAATACAGTCATTATTATTGAGCATAACCTGGATATTATACACTATGCTGACTGGATTATAGACCTTGGTCCTGAAGGGGGAAAAAATGGAGGGGAAATTATCTTCCAGGGACTTGTTGAGGAATTGGTAGAAGCGGAACGGTCGGTAACAGGCAGGTATCTTGCGCCGTTGTTGAAACAGCAGTGAGCAAAGCGGCGTGCTGAGCGTAGCCGAAGTGTCGAAGGGCGGTCCCTGAGCGGAGTCGAAGGGTAGCTATATAGGAGAGGGATAAGAGCACCTGGAGAATGGAGAAGCATTTTTCTAATATAGATTCGATTTTATAAAATATTTGAATATTAAGCTCATTAAACCGTTTTTCTCTTTTCAATGGAAAACACTTATTTTATAATTATAGAATAAGTGTTTTATCCAACAGGTATGTTTGTACAACTGATTGACAGGAAGTATAAATTATGAAAAAAAGTCACTCTTTTCTATTACTAGTATTAATGCTGTTAGCAGCGTATTTCAATCATCCTTTTAACGCTACTGCGCAGGAACCAACAGATTTTATCTACATTGCTACTGGAGAATACCCGCCTTATGTTTCTGAGCAGCTTGAAAATTATGGACCGTTAGCTGAGATTATAACAGAGGTTTTTTCTGAAATGGGGTATACGGTCCGGTATCAGTTTTATCCATGGATCCGGGGTGAAGAACGGGTAAGGGCAGGACTTGCTTTCGCGACCTTTCCCTATCGGAGTACTCCTGAAAGGAGGGGGAATTTCGATTTCAGTGAGCCGGTCTATACGGTAAGGGCAAAGCTTTTCTACTACTTTCCAAACCATCCGGAGGGGATATCTGTTGGAAATACTGATGACCTCCAGGAGTACAGGATCGGCGGACTCTTAGGCTCCTGGTATAACTCTTATTTTGAGGAAGCGGAAATCCCTATAGAAAACGTAAATTCCATGGACCTCAATTTTCAGAAGCTCTACAGGGACAGAATAGACCTCACTATAGAGGAAGAAAACTCCTGCTGGTCCATAATCCGCGAGCTCTATCCTGAGGAGGTTGACAACTTTAGGGCAATTAATTCACCAATCGCACCGGAAGATCCGAACAATCTCTGTCTTATGGTCTCCAGATCTTATCCGAATGCTGAGCGGATCTTGAATGAATTTAACCAAGTGCTGAATAATTTGAGAGAAGATGGAAGGCGCGTGGAAATACTTTCCAGCCATGGGCTCGCGATCGATGAGTAAATGAATGCATAATAAAATCTTGATAAGCATCTAATATATAGAAGAAAACAGATGTTTTGAGATATATGACTTTCTGCGGTGTTTTGAACTGTTAACTTTAAAAAAAATTGAAAATAAAAGGGTCTGTAATCGTCGCTGAATATTCGGATGCTGCGGGTACAGCTTTTCAAAGAGTTCTGACACAATGGCGCTTTCCATAAGAAAAGTCAGTACCTAACAGAAAAACGTACTAAAGAAATAAAGAATTTACGCCCTGAATTATAGTACACTAAATGTATAAACCCCCTGCATTTGGAGGCTGCTATTTCACGCTGTATTAGAATACTATGGTGGATTCTCTTTTTGCCGATTTTTATCTCCTGTCCCGGTGCAGGAACAAACCCGGAAGATATCTATGCAGACCTTGAAGGTACTGACCAGCTCCTTGGTGAGTATAACCTGGAATATAATCTGCCCTCTTCAGCTGCGCTTGTGGTGGACCAGGGGATTGCCGGGTATTCGAATGCAATAGGATACCGTGCTGCAGGCTCCGGTGTTGAGGTAACTGCGGAAGATTCCTACCATATCGGCTCTATTACCAAGTCTTTTACTGCAATACTTGCATTACGCTCTGTTGACAATGGTGAAATATCTCTTACTGATACCATCCAGGAAGTAATAGGACATTTGCTTGCTGTTCCCTCCGGGTATCAGGGTGTTACCCTTGAACAGCTCTTGTCCCACACTGGAGGAATACCGAACTCTGTGACAAAGCCTCAATGGTCAGGGTATTTCTCTGACGGCCTGAACGCACATCAGCAGCGTGTTGAAATGACAAAGGACATTTTTAATCAGCACAAGCGCACAGAAAGCTGGTATTACAGCAATTTCGGCTTTGTTATTGCAGGGTTGATGATAGAAACCGCTGTTTCAGAGCATACTGGAACGACCGTGACCTACGAAGAACTGATCCGGGAACGCATATTTGACCGCCTTGGCTTGAACTCCGCAGGATTTGGCGCTCCTGCGGACCCGAATTCATACAATGAGCCCTGGGGGCATTACGGCGATCCTCCGGACCCGGTGAACCCCTCTGGCATACACTATTTTCCGGATAATCCTGTTGGGTTTAACTCAGCTGGCAGGGTCCATGCGAACCTTCCTGATATGCACAAGTATTGTGAAATGCTGTACAATGACTGTGCACCCCTGCTGACATCATCATCCTATTCTGAGTTTATTACTCAGCGCGCTGAAAACGGCTATGCGTTGGGAATGTTTGTGTTCGGCTCTCCAGGAGACTCTGGATTTGTGTTTCAGCACTATGGCACAAACTCTATGTTTTACATGAGCCTCCGGGTGTATCCTGCAACAGACAGTGTTGTGGTAACTGCGTCCAACTGGGGCGCTGATCCGGCTGCCACAGCTGTGGAGGCCCTTGCGTACGAACTTATGGAAACCATTGGGAAACGTGCTTTGTTTCATCGAAGTATTGATATTACTCCTCAATCTCCAATAGCACAATAAGCAGTATGATAGACTAAGGTAAAACTGCTGAAAATGTAGATTCGGATTGATTATCCAAGGAGTATACCATGAAAGTAAATGTAAAGAATAATGTGGACTGGGTCGGAAAGATTGACTGGGAACTGCGCCGGTTCCATGGAGATGAATATTCAACCCATAGAGGAACAACCTATAATTCATACCTGATCCGGGAAGAAAAGAATGTTCTTATTGATACTGTCTGGAAGCCCTTTAAAAAAGAGTTTGTTGACAACTTAAAAACAGAGATAGACTTGAATGATATTGATTATGTGGTAATAAACCACGCGGAAATTGACCATTCAGGCGCGCTTCCTGAACTGATGCACTATATTCCCGATGTTCCCATCTACTGTACACAAAACGGGCTGAAATCAATTAAAGGACATTTTCATGAGGATTGGAACCTGAATCCTGTGAAGACAGGTGATGAGCTGGATCTTGGGAACGGCAGGAAGCTGGTTTTTGTGGAGATGAAGATGCTCCATTGGCCTGACACAATGGGGTGCTACTTAACTGGGGACAATATATATTTTAGTAATGATGCATTTGGTCAGCACTATGCTACAGAACACCTGTTTAACGATCTTGTAGATCAAGAAGAGCTGTTTGCTGAGTGTATAAAGTATTACGCGAACATACTCACCCCCTTCAGTCCCCTTGTCGTGAAAAAGATACAAGAAATACTGGATATGAAGCTTCCAATCGATATTATTGCTACAAGCCATGGTGTTATCTGGCGGGACAAGCCTACCCAAATCGTAGAAAAATACTTGGAATGGGGAGAGGCGTACCAGGAAAACCGGATAAGCTTGCTGTATGACACAATGTGGGAAGGCACCAGAAAGGTGGCTGAGCAGATTGCAAAAGGCATTAAGGCTCAAGACCCTTCTGTAACAATTAAGCTCTTTAATCTTGCGAAAACCGATAAGAATGATGTCATTACCGAAGTATTTAAGTCTAAGGCAATACTTTTCGGTTCTCCTACC
>CAYRYS010000062.1:0-20472 GCA_964428555.1 uncultured Spirochaetales bacterium
GGTAAAAGATATATGAAAATGAATCGAAATTGAAAGAGAAAGTTAGAAAATAATTAGTTTAATATAGTGTAATTACATATTGTTGAACGATTTTCTTGAAAATTGTAAGCTAGCCTATTAGACTTTGAAACATGTTAAAGTGCTGTAAATTATAAGAAGTAGATCAAGTATAAAAGTAGGATAATATACTCGGGGGTAAATAATGGGGTTAGAAGGGCTAGTAGGGAAATATATATTTAAATACGCAATATTATCACTTGTTCTGTTGTTGTTTGGATGTGATAACTTATTTCAAATAGGAATGGGCGGTGAGGTGGATATTAGTCCTCCTTCAATTACATTACTCTCACCAACTACAGGTTCCTATGTCCAGGGATCTGTCAGTTTCGCAGGTGAATTATCTGATGACCAAGAGGTGCGCACAGCGCAAATCTCTTTTGACAGGGGAAGTAGTTGGAATAACACAGAATTTACACAGGAATCCTGGTCTTATAATTTAGATACAACAAACATTCCAGACGGCAGACTTTCTGTTATGCTCCGGGTAAGTGACTCAGAGAACAAAACCACAATGAGCGAGGAATCGATTTTTTCAATTGATAATACAGCTCCGGTTGTGTTGGTAACAAGCCCCCGCGATTACCATTTACTGAGTCTCAATACCTCTATGGTGCTTACTGTGGCAGCAACAGACAGGTATCCTATTAGCTCATATACAGTAAATGTTCAAGCAGCAACTATACCTTCCGGAAGCGATCCGGATTCAATTGACCCGAGTACACTTGAATGGGAGGAGCTTTCCGGGTACCCCTTAGAGATTGATCAGTCTGCTTCGCCTTTGACTCATAATTTTGAGTCATCTCCATTTACTGTTGAGCGTGACCCACAAGCGCTTCATAGGTTTTTCAGGTTTTCCGTGTGTGCAACAGACGAGGCAGGGAACCAAAGCACTGTTTTCTATCATTCAGATGATGTAGCGCGAATCAATAATAATCAGTTGCTCACTGTTGAGCAGATTGCAGGAGTTTTATTAGGCAATGCGACCGGTGTTTCTCTTACATCTACAGACATAGCAGCTATACAGCGCGTTCTGGATGAGGATCAGATTATTATTGAGTTTAATGAGGATACAGATATACCAAGACCTGGATTAACTTTTCCGGCTTCTGATAATCCAGATAGTCTTCCTACTATGACGAGTACAGACCTTCTCCAGGGATATTTTGAAGATGATGATGGTATAGATACATCCAGCATTCGGCTGCAGATACAAAAGGCAGTTAATTATGATGTGAATACAGCAACCGCAGATGATTGGAGCATACCCTCAGGTTTGGACCAATGGAATGAAATTGATGACTATGAAATAAACTCTGAGGTAGGTTCAAGGAGAATCGACTGGAGCTTTCCGGTTACCGGAATTGGACAGGGGTATTTCAGACTTTCTCTGGATGTAAGTGACATAAACGGAACATCCAGGGAGACAGTATATTCCCGGGACTTTGTGGTCAGCGATGGAAAGCCGCAAATAGAAATTGATCCCCCTGCAAGCCAGTACTTTGGAGATAGGGTATACCTTACAGGTACTGCTTCCCATTCAGTCCCCCTTAGTGCTGTAACAATAGATATAGGATATGGACCTAATTCATCACCAACTTGGGTATTCGAAGATCTGCCCGCGGATTATGACAGTACTACAGATACCTGGGAAATTGACACAGACCAGCTTGATCCAGGCATTGATTTAAGCTCAGTCACAGATGGCGAGGTCTTGGTAAGGGCCTATGCCAGGGTCGGTTCAGAATACGAGAAGAGAAATGTGTATCTGTATAAAGACACTGGTAACCCATCGGTCTCTTTTGATATTCCAAGTGCTGGGGCGCAGCTGAATACAAATGCGCAGATCAGCGGAGCCGCAGATGATGCAAATTCAGGTATTGACAATATTCAGGTGCTCTTAAGTCCGGAGTCTTCCCCTGAAAATCCTAGTTCTTCTAATGAGTGGATTTCCCATGACACTTCTGCTTCGCTTGCTTCGGAAGGCTATGAATTTGGGCCTTCTCTTGCAGGCTGGAGGTTTACCTTTGATACAACAGCCTATAGTGATGAGAATATCACCCTATATCTGCGGGCAAGAGATAGGGCAGGCAATTCTTTTACCAGCTCTCGGACATTTGAGATATATCAGGACAGTGACTTGCCAGTTGTTAATCTTACTAATGTGGATATAGAAGATGCTGATGTGGATGTCCTCGGCGGGGAACCGCATTTAATCGGGTCTGTAACAGACGATGACGCAGTTGACCCAGCGACTTTCAGGTATAGAATACAACCTGAGGGAGGATCCTGGGGGAGCTGGGTTTATCCTGATAATCTCAGCGGCCTTGATACCACTTCTAGGCTGGATTTTAATATACCCCTTTACTCTGATCCTGGAGCACAAACATATCTTGTTGACGGAAAGTACATACTCCAGCTATGGGTAGAAGACACAAATGGTATTGGAACAAGTAGAACAGCACCGGAGAGCGGCGGCGCGCTTGAATTTGAGATTGCTGTGGACAGCGGACCTCCTACTATTACAATAACAGGCCCTGAAAGCGGGGTTTTAGTAAATGAAAATTTTACTATCCAGGGATCTGTTTCAGATGCCTATGGTATTGGTGTTATTGAGATCTCAAGAGACGGAGGAGTTACATATCCGGTAACCCTATATGAGTATGTTTCCGGTTCTACCTCCACTTCTGAAACAATTAATTATACCGGTACTACAGGTTCAGGCGGGGATTATGGAGATGGTACCCATAATCTGCGAATCCGGGCAAGGGACTTGAGTAACAATACTGTAAGTGAAAACCTTACGATTAGTATTGATACTTCAGCGCCTGCAGTAACTATCAGCCAGCCGGACATGAGTAGCGAAGTGAATGACATAGTCACAGTCAGTGGTTCTGTGAATGAAACAGGTCAGATGGATGCTGTATACTACTTTATCGATGAAAACGGGGTTGCGGCGCCTGATTATGATGTATCAGACCCTGTTGCAGAGGGGTGGTCTGAATTCTCAAGTACATATACCTGGAGCACAGACTGGGACAGCTATGCTGCCCAAAACCCTGACTTTACGCCAAAGGATTTTACAATCCATGTGGTTGCCAGGGACTTAGCCGGTAATTGGAGCACTCCTGTAACCAGAACTGTAACAGTAAACCAGGAATCTGATAGGCCCGGGGTTGAATTTACTAATCTTGACCCTTCAGGCACAGGATTACCATCTCCATTGGGAACACTGCCGGATAATCTGTTAGACGCGAACGGAACAATAACCGGATCAGTATCTGATGATGACGGTATTGAAGGAAGTGATATACAAATTGACCTACAGAGTTATGACTGGTCAGGCGCTTCTTGGAGCAGCTGGTCAGGATATGGATCTGTGGATACTGCTTTTACCGGTACACGAACATACGGAATCTGGTCTCATCTGGATACGACTTCTTTAGTAGAAGGAGTGTACAGAGCTAGAGTCCAAGTACAGGATACTGGATATACAGGAACCCAGAGCTATAAAATATTTGAGTCAAATTATGTGGAATTCGCTGTCGACCACTCTGCGCCAAATGTTACTGCTTCTGCTCCAAGCGAGTCAGGGAGCGGTTTTTCAATAACCGGAACAAGCTTTGACGCGAATAATATTGCTTCTATTGAAGTAACTCAGCAGAAGGACTCAGGGAGCACGGAATTAATTGATGTATCAGGTCCTTCATCTTCAAATGACTGGGCAAATTGGACACTGGATGATTTACCCAGAGACCCTGCAAGTATAGAAACCCAAAGTGTGGATACAGGAACATATGTGTATGAAATAACAGCAACTGATAATATAGGAAGAACAACTTCAATAACGCGGACAGTGCTTGTGGATGTGGAGGACCCAACTGGAGTTATTAATAATCCAAGTGATAACGCCTATGCTGATCCCGGAAATCCGGTTGGGTATCCTGACCCGAATGGGCTCATAACAAACAGCAGCTTTACCTTTTCCGGTACAGCAAGCGATGCTCATTCAAGTATTGCTCTTGTAGAATACAATCTCAATGGAAGTGGTTGGCAGACAGCAGCAGGAACTAGCTCATGGTCTGCAACTGTGAATACGGGAGCACTCTCTGAAGGTGTACATGAATTCAATATACGTTTTACAGACAGTGTTGGAAATGAAAGTGCCGCTCTTACCAGAAATTTCATGTACGATGCTTCTGTACCTCAGGTTTCTTTGGATCAAAGCAGTACCCGCTCAGAATCCGGTAGTTTCTCAATAACTGGAACTGCTTCTGACGGTCAGGAGGTGACAAGTATTGAGATAAGCCAGCAACTAGATTCAGGCTCGCAAATACCAATAGATGTATCAGGGCCTAGCGGTGCTGAAACATGGAGTATAGACAACCTTCCCAGAGATCCAAGCAGTATTGGAGACTACCTCCTATCTGACGGGGTGTACACTTATCGCATTGTTGCTAGAGACAGCGCGGACCGTATAAGCAGTGAAAAAACTGTAACTGTTACAATCGATACCACTGAACCGGATTCAATAGATATTACCTCTCCTGCTTTGGACCAGACAGGAACCAACGCCCTTTCAGGCGCAGCATATACACTACAGGGCAGCGCTTCAGATTCAGGGGTTGGAATGGCAACTTTGTATTACCAGATTACCCAGAATGCAACAGCTTCTACCACTATTGGAGAGTATGAGTCCTTGTCAGTAGGGAACGGAAATTGGAGTGAGGTGATAGACTTAAAGCCTGGTACAGGTAAGGGAGCTTCCGGTGAAATAGGAGAAGGCAGTTGGTATTTGCATATTATTGCAGAAGATGCTGCAGGTAACAGGACCCCATTCGCATCAGCAGTAACAAGGGCCTTTGATGTTGACCATGCTGCGCCTGCGTTAACAGAAGATGACTCGAATATTTCAGGGTCTTCAGTTGTTTACCGCAATCTGGATATCTCTCTTGGGGGCACTGTGACAGACGGGAATGGAGTTAGCGGGATAACTGTAACCTATTCAAAGGACGGTGCTGCTCCTCAACCGCTTACCACCGCTTTAACTGGCTCGGATTGGTCTACAAATTTGGAAACGGCACTTGGTGACGGTGCCTACGAGGTAACAATTACAGCTGAAGATATTGTTGGAAAAACAACATCCATTACCCGTAATATTGTGATTGACACTGCTTCTCCGGATTTGACAATTACTGCTCCTGTTATAAATGAGCAGGTTGACGGATCATCCTATACAATACGCGGTCAAGTAACGGACAATAGCGGAAAGGGTGTGCACCTTCTTGAGTACTCAACAACAGGCGACTTTACCGGCGAAGAGGTAACTATCCCATTAACAGGTTTGAACTGGGAGTACTCAGGTGTCGATTTTTCAGGAGGATTAGAAGGCCCGAGGACACTGTACGTCCGAGCTTCTGATAATCTAAATACTGAGACAGTAGAATCTGTGACTTTTAGTTACGATATTGGACCGCCAACACTGACTGAAACAGTAATCGGAACAGAAACACAGCAAATTACAAATACTGACATCACCCTTTCTGGAGATGTCAGTGATACAAATGCACTTACAGACCTTAGAATAACCGCTACCCAGGATGGTGTTGACCAGGGAGAAGTTTTTTCCACTGGTTCAGATGGTCTTTGGACTTTTAACCATGATCTTCCAGGGGACGGATCTGATGATGGAGTATGGATTTACACGCTTACTGCTACCGATGTAGCTGGAAGGCAAACTGTCGTTACAAGGCAAGTCCTAATAGATGAAACTCTACCCGATACCCCTGTAATTTCTCCGTTTAGTGATGATTATCAGGTGAATGCCTTGGTAACAGAAGGCACTGCAAGCGATTCAGGAAGCGGGCTCCAGAGAGTAGAGTACTCATTCAATGAAAGCGATTGGTATTCTGCGAGCGGTACAGCGAACTGGTTTAAGACCATCGATATAAGCGCTTCAGGTGCTAACCTTGCCCAAGGGGACCATACACTTTATATACGTGCTGTTGACAGGGCAGAAAATGTATCAGCCACCGGTTCTGCGGGATTTACTGTTGACCGTGAAGACCCAAGCCTTGGAATAAACGGATACGCGACAACAGAGTATGTAAACGCTAACTTTACAATTGACGGAACAGTAAGTGACAATCTGCCCTTAAGCGGAACACCGGTAAGTGTAACAGTGGAAGACCCCAATGGTGATCCTGTGGATCTAACCGGTTATCCATTAACCTATGAAGCAAGTCCTGACCCTGACACCTGGGAACAAATAGTACCAATCGGGATTGACGGAGAACATACACTAGAGATAACAGCAACAGACGCGGTTGGTAGAACAACTGTGGAAACCCGGACAGTAATAGTAGACACAGCAGCACCGGGTATTACAGTGAGTAACATTGCTGCCGATGGAAGCACCCAGATTAATTCTGAAAGCTATACAGTTACCGGTACATCCAATGACTTATCCAGTGGTGTTGCGCTGGTTGAGTACCAGCTAAACGGCGGTTCCTGGGAAGCTGTAACCGGCACTGATAACTGGACAGCAGCATTGTCTTCACTTACTGATGCCTTGGACCAGACAATACAAGTACGAGCAACAGACTATGCGGGAAATACTGAAACACTCTCTGTAAGGGAGTTTGATGTCGACACAGAGAATCCAACCCTTGCAGTAACCGGCGGAAATACAGGGTCCAGCCTTGTGTATCGAAATACAGACATCCAGATAAACGGAACATCCACGGATGCTAATGGTGTTTCGAGTATCATCATCACCTATTCAAAGGACGGTGGCTCTGATATCCAGATCCTGAATGATACGAATGACGATGGAGTATGGTCTACCACTCTCGCACTTGACCCAGATGGTCCGGATAATATTCCAGGCAATGGGGATGATGTTGATGACGGAGAATATGTTTTTACCATTACTGCCACAGACGCTGTAGGAAAGACTGCTGTAATAACCAGATCTGTACGTGTAGATACAGAGAATCCTTCTGCAGAAGTAACTTCTCTAACACCGGTTATTGACACAAACACAGTAAATGGAAAGATAACAGTCCGTGCCGCAGTAGCAGACGGTATTGCTTTGGACTATGTTCAGTGGGCACTCTTGCAATCTGACAGTAGTACAACACCTGTGGATGGTGACTACACAACAATATCAGGGTCAAAAACATCTCCTATATTCAATATTGATACTACTATTGGTACAAATAATGTGGAAGTGAACTCTGACGTTTATAGTGTCACAATAGCAGATAATTCGGTTTCAACACTTTGGATCCGTGCTTTTGACAGAGCAGGAAATACCTATGAAATACCCCAAGAACTCTCAGTAGACCAGGACTCCGACTTGCCAGTAATTTCCTTTTCTGCAATAGATACGAATGCAGATACGCCTGCGGAATCCTATCTGAATTTAATTGAATCCAATGCTATTATCCGCTTTACGCTAACAGATGATGACCTGGTAGATGTTTCATCTTTACGGATTTCCCTTAATGATAATTCATCTTGGGAAGTGATAAACTGGAATGAAGGAACACCTCCCTCAGATGGAGTGAACATTAGCGCGAACCATAACCTGAATCTGCCTACAACAATTGCTGAAGGTACTCATCATTTTTACATAGAGGTGTATGACGAGGCTTCAGAAAAAGACGGTCTTTCTCCTGTGCGCACAGAAGTTGGTCCGATTTATATTATGGCAGATAGAAACTATCCTGTTGTTGAAGAAACAGAAATAAACGCGGAAAGTGTGTTCAGATCAGCATCATACGGGCTTTCAGGTTCAATGGGCGATACAAATGCTCTATCCAATATTACGGTAACAGAGATAACAGACGGAACTACAACTCAGGAAGTATTAAATACAAACCTTTCCGGTACTTCTGACACATGGGCAATAACCAATATGCCAAGCGGTGGTGTTGCTGATGGTGAATACGTATATGAAATAGAAGTAACAGATGCTTCTGACAAGGTTACTACACTGACCCGGACTGTTACTATCGATACAACAGCACCGGAAGACCCGGTAGTTTCTGATCCTGCAGCAGGTTCATGGCTGAACAGCAGTACCTATGTGTTTGAAGGTACTGCTTCAGACGGAACCGGTTCAGGTGTGGAGACTGTGTATGTAACAGAAACAGCGCGCGGCGGAGCTGCGCCCGCGAAAGGCGACCCAGCGTGGGAAGAGGCAAGTGTAGATGGAAGCGGAAACTGGACTGGAAGTGTCGCCATTGCAGCAGCAGGAGAGAGATCTCTCCACATCTATTCTGTGGATGAAGCAGGGAATGATTCAAACATTGCTACCTATAACTTCGGACTTGACCAAGCTGGACCAGCACCGGTAGTATTTGGAGGATCAGACACCCTCTATGTAAACTCTGACTTTACTATAGAAGGCACCTTTACTGATGTAAGCGGTTTAAGCAGTATTTCTGTTGAAACAAGTACAGATAATGTAACATTTACCACTGTCGATCCTTCTACAGCAAGCTTTAACAACAGCACAGGGGATTGGTCATGGGATAGAGTACTCGGATCTCAAACAGAAGATACCTACTACTACCGTTTTACTTTTACTGACCTTGCTGGAAACTCAACACAATTGACGAAAACAGTAAATCTAGACCAGCAGGCTCCAGTAGTTTCTTTTGACTCAGCAACGCCTTCCATCAATTTTGACGGAGGAGCCCAGAGCGCGACAGCAAACGGAATTATGGAGCTTTCAGGTACAGTAAATGAAGACCAAGGTGTAGCAAATCTGGATACACTTGAGTACCAGATTGACAGTGGAGGATATTCTTCCTTAGCGGTTAATGGAACATTCACTATTCCAAATATTGATACCACTGGAATACCTGGAACAGGAACAATGACTGTTGACCTACGGGCAACTGATAAAAATGGAAACCAGAATACCCATCAGTTTACCTTGAATGTGGACCAGTCCACAGATACTCCAGTGCTTACTATCTCCTCTCCCGCAGATTTAGAAACAATAAACAGTACAAATGTAACTGTGTCCGGAAGTATTACAGATGATGACGGAATAACAGGCGACCCTGGTACAGTACAGTACAGATACTCCTCAGACGGTACAAGCGGAGGATACGGTGGGTGGCAGGATGTCTCAGTAGGCGGCTCAAGCACCTCCCGTTCTTTCACTTACCAGATTACCAGTGCTTCTGACGGAAATAAACTCCTTGAAATGCGGGCATACGATGTAAATGGAATTGTGTCAGCAAGCCAGGAAATAACAATTAACTTTGACACTGATGAACCTGAAATTACCGGCTTGCTGCCTGCTGAAGACAGCTACTTTAATGCTGACTTTGACATAGAAGGAACAGCTTCAGATCCAGGAGATGTAACATTACTGCGCTACAGAGTTGAGGTTGACGGTATAGAAGAAATACCGTGGACAGATATTCCGGGTACATCTGCTCCTACAGTAGATTTTACTGGAGCAAACGCGGTAACAATTGATACAAGCTTTGGAAGCGGGACCTATGAAATATTTCTGGAAGCAAGTGACGGTAATCATACACGGGAAAAATCTATAAGCGTGTTTGTGGATAAGACAGACCCTGTCCTCGATTTTGACATTGAGTTCCCTGGATCAACACAGAATAATATTATCGATATTACGGGAACAGCGAGTGACACATACAGCAGTGTTCAGTCAATCGATTTTCGAATTATCGATGTAAATAGTGGAAACGCTGAAATGGCACTCCCCACAGGTACACCTCAGAACCTGACAAACTGGATAATACAGGACTTTGACACACGAAATTCCACGCTTCTCAGTTATGCAGCAGATAATGGAGATGGAACATATGATCTTACCCTCAGAGCGATTGTAACTGACCTAGCAGGAAACACCTATTCAACAGCAGGCGGGAATGACCTTGTTTTTACAATAGACCAGTCACAAGACAATCCCGTAGTGTCTTTTGATGATATAGCAACAGATGGGAGCTCTACAATTACCAGTACTGTAATAACCGGCAATGTTACTGATGACGATGGAATAACAGATATTATTGTGGAAACCTGGGACCAAGGTAATACCGGTCCTACACCTAATGATACTGAAACAGTAGAACTCACAAGAGGCGCTTACGGAGGAACTGATCTTGATTGGAGAATCGATCTTCAGTCCATAGATAACGGCTTGCGAGCGATTCGTGTTCGGGTTATTGACAGTGTTGATAACAATGGCCAGGACTATTCAGGAACAGATTATTCAAGGACAGATACCGGAAAGATAGAGTTCAGACTAGATACACTAGATCCGACTGTAGCAATAACCTCGCCGAACTCTGTAGTAACCTGGTCAGCAAACAACAGCTTTGACTTTAGCGGAACCAGTTCAGACGCGAATGGGGTTACTGCGCTTGAATATAAGATTGACAGCAATGACTTCTCTTCAGGTACAACCGTGATAACCGGTGACCTTTCTAACTGGAGTTTTACAATACCCCAAGGGGATCTTGCCGATGGGCCGCATACAATCTATGTACGGGCAACGGACTCTGTGAACAACACATATGTTACATCTCAGCAGGTGGTTGTTGATAAAACCGCGCCTACGATAGAGGTGACATCTCCAGTAAATGGAGACACTGTATTCGGGCCGCTCACAATCGGTGGTACAGCATCTGATAACTCAGGCGGCGCTGGTGTAGACTCAATCAGTATTGGTCTTGGAAAACAGATTGATCCTGGAGACCTGGAAGGCAGTACTTGGGTAGCGGTTTCAGGCCAAACAAGCTGGTCCTTCGATTTCCTTAATATTAATGATTACGCGAATAATACGTACAGCTATAACGCAGAAGACGCGAACATGAATGGAGTAGAAGACGGCGGCGAAACCTGGGGCGATATCTGGAACTTTACTTTCTACGTCCGTGTAGTAGATTCAGCAGGAGAGGGTGCCGGCGGAAACATTGGGTACCTAACAAGCTACACACTCCAGATTGACCCGAAGCAGGATAGACCGAATGTTACAATCCTTTCACCTGATAACGGATCAACAGTAGGCGGATATGTTCGGCTCTTTGGTTCAGCAACTGACGGACAATACATTGAAAAAGTCCAGATTGCCGTCGATGTAAATAATAATGGCGATTACACAGACGATGTCTGGACAGAAGGGGGTACACCGGATGAAACAACTGACGGAATTAACTGGTACCTGGCAAATGGAACTAACAGCTGGAACGTGAACCTGAATGAGAACGGGGAATTTAATCCAACAGGTGGGGATTCAACCAGGGAAATAACCTTTATGGTTCGCGCAAAAGACTATAAGGAAAATCCCGGAGACGGAATATACAGTGCTGAGGTAGAATACTCAGTTACCTTTAATGTAAACTATCCGCAGTTCAGTGATGTAAGCTTATCAAGCGGACAGACTGTGGGCGGCAGTGAGACATTGACTGCAATTATCCGGGATGAGACAGATCTTGACCGCATTGTATTTAGTAACAAGAGTCCGCTCCTTGATAGTACAACCATTTATGAAAACCCAGGTTCTTACACCTTGCCTCTTACAGAT
Organism: uncultured Spirochaetales bacterium; assembly: GCA_964428555.1. Classification (GTDB taxonomy): domain Bacteria; phylum Spirochaetota; class Spirochaetia; order CAYRYS01; family CAYRYS01; genus CAYRYS01. Next base: position 11,636 of record CAYRYS010000062.1, read on the forward strand.
ACAACAGTTGTACAGACAACAACAAATCCATATAGCGGAACTGATATAACAGTAGAGCTCATTGGTGAAAATGACTCAGAAGGCCGCTATGACGTGGATTACCCGGGAAGTTACGCTGTTACAATTCCAATTGACACTGAAGCACCGGGATTATACCCCAACGCCGCGGGATCAATGAGTGTGGAACTCTCAGCATATGATGTAACAACACCAAGCGCCTTTAGTAACCAGAACCTGATCAGCTTTTATGTGGACAATGTAGCTCCAAGCTCCCTGACTTATACTGGAGATACACAGATACTTGGAACAGAGGCTGAGCTCCAGGGAACAGTAGAAGACCTTGGTACAGTTCGGGGAATAGAAAGAGTGGTTGTTTACATGACAAATGCTGACGGCCACTTGGTACGGCTCCAGAATTCATCGGGAACAGAAAACTCATTTACAGTAGCGCAAATTCTGGATGAAGAGAATACAGCTTTTGATGAATACAGAATGGTAATTGACAGGGATGTTGAGAATGGAAACGATACACCTCCTACAGGAGACGGAGACGGAATCCCTGAATACCTGACCCTGTCAGCAGGTACGTATAATTGGTCCGGAATTTTCGATTCAAATCTTGTTACTGACGGTCAGGTTACTGTGCACTATATAGCAGAAGACCACGCAGGAAACCAGAGGACAGGCCAGACAAACGCGTTTATCGCGAACCACGCGCCGAGCATTGACTCTATTATTCTGGGAACAGATCTAAATGCTGACTCTTCAATTACAGTAAACGAACTGACATCTCCTATAACAACAGGTTATACAAGTACTGACTATACAGCACGGAACAACAACCTCTTAATCGGCATTGACACATCAGGCGGAAACGGTACTGTACGGTACAGAGTGACACAAGCAGATGAGTCCTTTGAACAGACAGCGGTGCTCAATGTAAGTGCTGGAAGCTTTGTAATTGACGAGCCGTATATAATCCAGGAAGCTGGTACAACAGATTTTACAGCTATAGGAGCAACCGATAATACACCTGGTACTGTGTTCATAGCAACTGGCGCAGGTTCAGGAACAGGTGTAGCAAGCAGGTTCTTGGAAATCGACACAACTTTATGGGATGATGCTGATAGCAATGGAAAGAGTTTTACAGTTCATGTATTTGACAGTACAACCTCTGACGATGCAGATGACACCAATGAACTTACAGATACCATCACCCTAAACCTGAATATTGATAATATTGATGATGTTCCGCCGAGCATTGGAATCGCGCCGTTCGGACAAGCCTATAATGATGTAGATGATGATGACGCAAAGACTTTGGAAGCAGTATCCGAGTATACTGATAACATTGAACTTGATGGAAACAGCAACCTCCTTGGCCATGTGGAATACGCAGCAGATAGCCTCCATGACGGGTTGGATGCTGATATTTCAGGGAGTGTAATATTCCAGGGGAAAGTAGAAGATAATCAGATAGTAGATAGAATTACTGCGACAATTCCTGGATATAACAGCGGGACCGAATTCAACATATACACCGCAGCAGGCGGCAGTTTAAGTAATGGAACAGACTGGTCATTTAGTATAGACGGAGATGAACACTTTACAGATGACCATGGAAATGTCTTTAACTGGGACTTCCAGTGGAATTCAGCGACCATAACAAACACAGCAGTAAATAATCTGACAATAACCTTTACAGTCTATGATGCAAGCGGAACCAACTCTGCAACAGATACAATTGATGTAGATATTGTGCCTTATATTACAGATATTGTTACTAGATTAAGTTCTGTGAATCAGAATGAACCTTCTGTATTCAGCAGATCAGCTTTAGGAAGATATCCAGTAGCCTCAGGAGAGGAAGTTATTATTAATGGTTTTAATCTGTCTACAGCTACGGATTCTGTGTTAATAAATGGAATTCCAAAAAGCCCAACAAGCGGTACAAGAACTTCTATAACTGTGAATGTTGGTACTGATACATCGTCTGGGCCGATTTCTGTGACTACGAATTTTATCGAATCTATAAATAATATTAATGATAACTCAGTATCCTATAACCAGGAGCCTAATAATATCAATAATAACCTTCTTGTTGATGACAGGGGGCTATATATCTGGGATTTCGGGGATCTTATTTCGAGTGCATCATTAACCAGTCCAAGGTTTACTATGGATGAAGCAAGTAATTACTATCTTTCTTATGGCAATAATTCAAATAGAATGTATTTGAATAATAATGGTTCAGTGCAGCAATATGACCAGACATACAATAGCTTTCATCATACAATAGTTGGGTATGATCTAAGCGGTAATATCTACGGAGCGTCATCTAATACCGATAGGATCAGTAATACTGTTAATGGTGCTACAAGCTATACTTTTTATTCTCGTACTCCTGGGAATAACGCTACAGGGAATACAGCAGGATATAGTAACGGCACAAATAAGCGGCGTCTTGAATTAGCTTATAATGGATCAACCGGTGTCTATGATATAAACAGGGTTGAATTTCCGGATATGTCAATACATGGTTCAGGTACAGATGCGGATCCAGCGGAAGTTTGTATGATTTATTATGATGCAAATAGCGTGAATGATGAGGTCAAATTCAGATACGGTGAAATAGGGAATAATGCGGATACAATAAGCGGAAGCCTTGGGAATAATCTGAGTAATAATAATCCTGGCTCTGCTACCGGCTTTCAGGTGATTGCAGATTCTACTTCGACGTATCCTGGTGGCGAGTTTGTGGCAGTAGATGCGACTTCAACTGGTGTAGCAGTTGTCGCCTGGTATGACTCCCATAATCGCAGACTCATTTATTCATACAATACAAATCCTTCCGGAGCATCTGAAGCTCAATGGCAGTCGAATGCTCAAGTTATTGATGATGATTTTGCAGGATGGTATGTTGATGTTGCTGTAGATGGAGCAGATGGCGTACATATAGCCTATTATAACAGCAGTTCGGGCGATCTAAAATATGCATATCTCTCTTCGTATGACGCAGCAACTGAACCTGTGGTTGTTGACTCGTATTTGTCCACCGGAACACAGTTGACAATTGATACTCGATTAGAAGGAGCTAATTATGTACCATATATCTCTTATTACCAGCCGTCTTTTAATTCTACTACGAATTCTATACGTGTAGCTTGGCAGACTGACTTTTCGAGCCTGTCAGATGGCGCAACGAATGATTTCTTTACTGGCAAATGGGAGATAATGACTCTACCTACAAATAATATTCCTGTAGACGGAAGGGTTGGCTTAGGTGTCCCAACTTCTGGTACATATGCGGACAGTATTTACCTGGGATATTACACTGATGTAAGTTTTGAAAGGGTATATTTAAAGTAATAAAATATAGTATATTTTTCGGCATTTCTGCTGTGGAAAGCAGCAGAAATGCTTGGTTACCGCAGAACCTGATGCAGTCTTTGGAAGAAGGGGTGTTCAGCAATCTGTGGGGTCACTTCAATAAAGTCTTCAGCACTTCTGAACCATCTTACAATGTCCCTATGTGGTCGGTTAAGGGGAAGCCCTTCAAGCGATACAGGTGACCAGAGGGTTTCTGATTCAATGCTCTCCTGTACATCAGCTGATAGGAGCAGTCCGGACACATTGTGAACAGTCTCAGAGTTTGGTCCGTTTCCAGGCTGGATAGAAATACTTTGTCCTGTTAGTCTATAGTTCCGTCTGCCTACACCGGTTGGGGGAAGATAAGTTTCCAGGTGAAATTGTTCATTGAACGTAAGCGATTTGTAGAAACTCCGTGCTGCAAAAACCGCGGAGGCGGTATTATTATTCAGTGCTGTCCTGGCAGCAATTCTTTCATAGTTTGTCCAGTTGTAGGGTAATAGTTCTTCTTCTTTCCACTGTGTTAACAGATTAATAACAGGAGACAACACCTCAAGGTGCTCTTCAATGTCTTCCTGACTAGCTATTTCATGAGATGACTGAATATAGGTATATAAATCTCGAAAATCAGCACTAGTCAGTAATTCAGATGCTAAATAGCAGATAAGAGAAGCAAAATCCAGGGGATTATTACCAGCAATAATAAGTCTACGACTGGTATTCTGATACTGTCTTGATAGCCACTGTGTAAATTCATGAAGAGTTGAATTACTCAAGGTTTCCGTATTTTCCAAGCGCTTGTCTGAGATAATAAGATATGGATCCTGAGAAATATAAATTGAATTTGAATACATGGGTGCTGTTATCCCAATCCGCATATCTAGGTTGTTTCGTTCAGGCCTTTCCTGGTATGGATAAATGCGTATGCTGCGTTCTTTTTCTTCTATTGTAAAATCGGAATCCAAAGCATCTGTATAGATTGAAGATAAAGATTCAAGTTCTGCAATTGAAGGAGAAATGGTAATAAATATCTTAGACAATCTCTGAATTCTAATAATAGTAAAAACACCTAGTGTGAGTATCGCGATTAATCCGATTGTTCCTGCAGTAATGAGCGCGAATTTAATATACCGCTCTTGCTTCTGCTTTTTTTCAGTTTGATGTTTTTTTATCCGTTTTTTCGATTTACTTCCCATATATAGGACTGTATCTATTTTTATCTTTTAGTCAAGACTTGAAATATAGGCATTAATTTTCTCTTTTTCATGGTATTCTAATGGTAAACTGGTTTTAAAAGAAGTACAAGAAGAGTTTTAGTTTTCAAGTTACACCTTGTAAGAATCCACGAATGACTATCATAAACGCAGCTTTTCCCGGATTGTTGAAAAAATCCTTGACAAATTAACTAATATGGTAAATGATAACTATTATTAGGAAGGTGTTAAGAATGAGAAAGACGGAGCAACGGTCAACTATTCTCAATAACTTAAAATCCCGGAGTGATCATCCCAGTGCGGACGATGTGTACTTTGATGTCCGCCAAAGTATTCCGCGGATAAGTTTAGGAACAGTTTATAGAAACCTTGATAAGCTAGCACAACAGGGGTTAATTCAGAAACTTGAGTACCCAGGTGCACAGAAGCGTTTTGACGGTAACCCTGCGCCCCATACCCATTTTCTTTGTATAAACTGCGGTAAGATTAACGATATACCTGAGGACGCGGTTTCTGTGGAAGTGAACAATTCTCACTCCTGGACTCGAGACCGTGAGTTTCAGGCTATCAGCCTTACAATTCAGGGGCTGTGTAAAGCCTGTAAAGCCGAATCGGAGGAAGATTGACAGGAAATACTGTGTCAGCTTTACTGCGAATCGGTTCTGTATACAGCAGGTACCATTTCCCTGAGTATATCTCTCCTGATCCGCTTGAGATAGTCTTAGAGAAAAGGGGCAGCGATAGCGCAGAATTAACTGCATTCATTGCTGCTTCCTTTGCTCTGGGAAGGGTAGAGAGTATTCTCTCTTTTCTCCGCAGACTGCTTGAGCGTATCCATCCTGTTCGAGAAATCCTGATGCTAGGGGATTATTCGGAAATAGAAGCAAGGGTTGGTGACCTAAAATACCGGTTTTTCTCCGGCACGCAGATTGCCGCTTTTCTCTATGGACTGGGTATGACTGTTCGAAAATACGGGTCAATTGAAGATACATTCCGCTATTTTGACGCACAGGAAGAGTCACTTTATCCCGCGCTTGAGGGATTTGTAAACCAGGTTAGGGCAGAAACTAGTGAGGACTGCGGGATCCTGCTTCCCTGTCCTAAACGCAATAGCGCGTGCAAAAGGTATCACCTTTTCCTGCGATGGATGGTACGGAAGGACAGAATAGATCCCGGCCTTTGGCGGTCTTTTCATCCATCCAGGCTGCTTTATCCGGTAGATACACATCTTTTGCGAATTTGTCAGGAGCTGGGAATAACCCGGAGAAAACAGGCAGACAGAAAGACTGCAATAGAGATTACTAAATATTTCCGGACATTAGATCCGGACGATCCGGTAAAGTATGACTTTTCATTAACAAGGCTGGGAATCCATCCTGACTTGTCGTATGATACTATCGAAAATGAACAAAATTTGTCTGTGTAACAGACAATTAATATAGCTCCATACTCACTGAGTGTGGGTATGGAAAAAATTACACAAAAACATAGAGGAGGAACTATGAAAAGCATAAAAGGAACTCAGACAGAGAAAAACCTGATGGCAGCCTTTGCCGGCGAATCACAGGCAAGAAATAGGTACACCTATTTTGCGAGTAAGGCAAAAAAGGACGGATACGTGCAGATTGCAAAAGTATTCCAGGAAACTGCGGACCAGGAGAGCGAACACGCGAAACGGTTTTTTAAGTTTATGGAAGGCGGAGAGGTGGAAATTACCGAAAGTTTTCCTGCTGGAGTTATTGGTTCAACAGAAGAAAATCTCCGAGCAGCTGCAGGCGGAGAGAACCATGAATGGACTTCCATGTATCCGGGATTTGCGGAAACAGCGCGGGAAGAAGGTTTTTCCGCAATTGCCACCGTATTTGAAGCAGTCGGAGTTGCTGAGAAACAGCATGAAAAGCGTTTTGCTGACTTTTTAAAGAACATTGAAGAAGGAAAGGTCTTCAAGCGGAATGAAGAACAGGTTTGGCGCTGTCTGAACTGCGGATACCTGTATGAAGGAACTGAGCCGCCTCAGGTCTGCCCTGCTTGTGCCCATCCTCAGAGCTATTTTGAGCTATTAGGGGAAAACTGGTAGAGAGAATGATAATCCTGCAGTATGCAACGAAATAAACTTGATTCATACTGTGAATAGATTACAATATAAAAGGAGTTATACATGGCAAAACAGAAAGAGATTTATAAATGTGAAGTATGCGGAAATATCGTAGAAGTTCATCACGGCGGTGAAGGTGAGCTTGTATGCTGTGGCGAACCTATGAAAAAGATGGAACCCCAGACAGCTGACTTTAAAAACGAGAAGCATGTTCCTATGATCGAAAAGACAGCTGACGGATACAAGGTAACTGTCGGCAGTACCCTGCACCCAATGAAAGAAGAACATTACATTGAATGGATTGAATTGATAGTAGACGGAAAGTCTTACAGACAATATCTGAAACCAGGTGACGACCCAATCGCTGAGTTCTGTGTTAAACAGGGCGGAAACGTATGGGCAAGAGAATACTGTAATGTTCACCTGCTATGGAAGGGAGATACTGTATCATGATTGGAAATAGCATGCAGGATGCCCTAAATAAGCAGATAAACGAAGAGATGAAGTCTGCTTATATCTACTTAGCTATGGCTGCGAATTTTTCCGCGAAAAACTTGCCCGGTTTTGCAGCATGGATGAATGTCCAGGCTAACGAAGAAATGGGCCATGCAATGAAAATATATCATTTCATTCTTGAACGTGGGGGAGAAGTAGAACTTCAGTCAATCGATGCTCCGCAGAAAAGCTTTGATACACCTTTGGCTGCATTTGAAGCAGCATATCAGCATGAACAGTATATTACTAACTGCATTCATGACTTGGTAAAACAGGCAAGAAAAGTAGACGATCTTCCTGCTGAGGTATTTCTCCAATGGTTTGTGACAGAACAGGTCGAAGAGGAAGCTTCTACGGATGAAATAGTACAAAAGCTGAAAATGGTACAAGATTCGAAAAATGGTCTGTACATGCTTGATAAAGAGCTAGGCAGACGGGGAGAATAATCCCCGTCTCATTTTATAAACTTACAAAGGAGTAGAGGAATGAAAAAATATGTATGCGATGTTTGCGGTTACATTTACGATCCTGCTGAAGGTGACCCGGACAACGGAGTAGAACCAGGTACATCTTTTGATAAAGTACCGGAAGATTGGGTTTGCCCAATGTGCGGTGCTGGTAAAGAAGATTTTTCAGTACTTGAAGAATAATTTTACAAGGGCCGCGAACATTGCGGTCCTTTTTTTGTCCTTACGAAAAACCATGAATATGTTTAAAGCAATGAATATAAAAGAACTTTGAAAAGAGAGGTTTAGCTGTGTTTCAGAAACAACCTATTATGCGGAAGGTTCTATATTCCCTGATCCCGATCTTTCTATTCTCAATTTATTTATATGGTCTGCGTGTGCTCTTTGTCAGTGCTGTGGTCTTCGGGCTTGGAATACTATGTGAATACCTTTTTGTGCGGAATACGAAAAAGAAAGTATCCGAAGCTGTGCTCGTGACCTGCGCCTTGTACACCCTGGCAATGCCTCCTGCTGTGCCGTTATGGATTGCGGGAGTCGGAATTGTCTTTGCAGTAGTAATTGGAAAGATGGCCTACGGGGGGTTCGGCAGAAATATTTTTAATCCTGCAATAACAGGCCGGCTTTTTATCTATATAGCATTTGCTTCTGTACTTGGAGGCACCTGGAGAACTGCAGGTAATTTCGGGATTGACGCGGTCTCAAGCGCAACGCCCCTTGGAATGCTTAGGGCAGGCCAAACCCCAGAGCTCTTGGATATGTTTCTCGGGTTCCGCTCCGGTGCAATAGGAGAGAGTTCAATACTTCTTTTGCTCGCAGCTGCAATCTATCTGATAATTACAAAGACAGCGAATTGGAAAATTATGCTTTCAACATACGGAACTGCAGGAATCCTGCATGCAGTGCTGTATTTTGCAGGTGTTAATGGTGCTATACCTCCCCACTATGCCTTAATGTCAGGGAGTCTTGCTTTTATTACGGTGTTTATGGTAACCGACCCGGTGAGTGCTCCGAAGAGGCCCCAGGCACAGTGGCTCTATGGACTTGTTATCGGTGTCTCTGTGGTGCTAATCAGGACATTTTCACTGTTTCCTGAAGGAACAAGCTTTGCCATACTCATGGGAAACACCTTTGCTTCCCTGTTTGATGAGGCATTTCTCCCGAAAAAGAAGAAAAAGGGGGCAGAGGCATGAATAAACA
>CAYRYS010000063.1:0-20319 GCA_964428555.1 uncultured Spirochaetales bacterium
ATAGATGGTTGATCTTGTCGAAATCATCGCCGGAGGGGGATTGTGCAATTGGCTGGAATTCCTTCTCCGCTGATTTCGACTCCGCTCAATCGGCGGAGGATGCTGTGCAATTGGCTGTGGTTTCTGCTTTGCTCAATCATACAAGCTTGCCGCGCCCTTTGCTTGTTCCTTTACCATTTCCACAAGCCTTTCCGGAGCAATAGCTTTGGCGTGTTTTCCCATACTCAAGATAAGGTGCTGGGCAAACATAAGCTGATTTGTGCGGAATTTCAGCAGCAAGGTATTGTCACTGTTTTCAATAATCTTCTGTGTTTTATGGTAATTGCGTTCTTTAATATACGGCGCAATTTCTGAATCGCATTGTATTTCAACATCATACTCTTGGGGATTCACAAAAACACCGAGTTCTTTATCAATATATTCCGATATACTGAAGTCCTTTGGTATGGCAAATACATCCTCCAGAACCTCTACCTTATGTATTCTGTGCAGTGCAAACATACGCATATCCGAGCGTTTATGGTCCCAGCCGAATACATACCAACACCCATGCCTAGCAATAAGATGATACGGATCGAATTTGCGCTTAACAATGCTGCTGCTCCCAAGCTTTTGATAATCAATACACGCCCGTCTGCTGTAATGAATACATTTAATTATTTGTTCCCAGACATCTGTTTTTAATGTAGTCGCAGGGTCATGAATAAGGGTGAAATTCTTCTCAAACACCTCAGGAGCAATTGGAGTAATGTCATCTCCAACATACCGTGCCAATTTTGTAAATATTTTATCGAGATTTTCGTATAACGGAGTATTTTTATACTGCCGCAAAACCTGTTCAGCAATAGTCAGTCCGAAAAGATCCGACTGAGTAAGCATAAAGGCTGGTAAAAAGTAATTTGGTTCAGTGTAGATATAGCCTTTCTTTTTTGTATCGTACTGAATTGGGGCACCGAGAAACGTGGTCATATGCTCTATATCCCGTTGAATAGTTTTGCGCGACCGCTCGCCAGGACATATTTCAACCAGGTCATTCAAATTTGGATAATTGTTGTTCCGTATTTCACGGTCAATACAGAGTATCCTTTCATATACTATTCTCGCGTTTCGTTGGTCCATATTTACTATCTCTTCTACTTCTTTGGTGTTTACATATTCATCCAATGTTTGTTATTAATTTATTACCATTCTTAATATTATTTGTCAAATTTATTTATTTTAGCAGAACACAGCATGTGATTTCGACTCTACTAATTTCGACTCTACTAATTTCGACTCTGCTAATTTCGACTCTGCTAATTTCGACTCCGCTGATTTCGACTCCGCTGATTTCGACTCCGCTGATTTCGACTCCGCTGATTTCGGCTCCGCTCAATCGGCGGAGGGGGATTGCGCAATTGATGATATTCTCAGCATCTATTACCTTTCCCCGGATATGACCCGGTCCGCTGCTATACCCGTTTGATGCATTGAAAAAAGATCCGTATCTTTCACTTAGTAAAGAATATAGGAGGATAAACATGAAGAAGACAATAACTATAGCATACGCGGTTTTATTAATGCTCTTACTGCCTCTTGCCGGCTTTACACAGTCACAGGAATCGGAAACAGCATGGCTGACCCTTGCAGGAGAGGTCACAAATATCCAGGAAAACAGCTTTGACCTTGACTATGGCAACGGTACAGTGATAGTGGATATGGAAGACTGGGATTCTGAGCTTTCATCAATGCCGATTGAAAATGGACTTGATGTTATTGTAAGCGGAGAGATTGATGAGAACTTTAATAATGATGTCCAGATGGAGGCAGAGGGAATCTATCTAAAAGATGATGAGTCCTTTCTTATCTCCCAAAGTGCTGACAGAAAAGCACGGTCTGACCTGCGAAGATACGCAGCACTTCCGGAACCCCTCGAAAATGGCGAATTCAGCATTCAGGGAATTGTAATAGACGACCATCCAAATATGCGTGAAATTGTTCTCGCTATTGGTACAGGAGTCGTAACAGTGGACCTTTCCGAGCTTGGCCGTAATGTTCAAGATACTCAGGGAGACCGCCACATTGAATTCGGGGAAAGAGTTGCGGTTTTTGGAGACTTTTCCTTACGCTTTTTTGAGGAAAACACACTCCTCGCTGACCGAGTAATTGAACTGGAAATTTTTTAGCTTTACATAAAACCAAGATAATGCATATATGAAGATAGGTAATTTTCTTTCTACAATCCTTATCTTCATATACCTTTTTCGCCGGAGGAAGAATATTGACCCTAATTTGAAGATTCTCTATGCTGGTGAAATAATATATAAGGAGAACTCTTTACTATGATACGGTATAAATCTACATTTCTATTGCTTTGCATAATACTATTTATAACACTTACTGCACCTGTTGTTGCGCAACAAGGCGGACAAGAGGGAAACCCACCCCTGTGGGTTGTCCGCAATGCTGACACAACGGTGTACCTCTTTGGTACTATTCACTTAATGACTCCGAATGTTAGCTGGTACAATGGCTTGGTTCGTCAAGCATTTGAATCTGCTGATATTTTATATCTGGAGATGAACCAATTAGAGATAAGCCAAGAGGAGCAGCAGCAAGTTGTTCAGGAAACCGCCTTCCTTCCTGAGGATGAAGAGCTTTCAGAAATTCTACCAGATTCGGTATGGAATACACTTAGGTCGTTTCTAACACCCGTTGGTGTTCCTGAAGAAGCTCTTCAGCGCTGGAAGCCCTGGTTTGCCGGAATTACCGCGACAGCAATTACAGCGCAACAGGCTGGTTTTTTACCCCAATATGGGGTTGATATCCGCTTGGCCAGGACTGCCTCAGCCTCTGAAATGGAAATACGGTCTTTAGAATCATTGGAATATCAGTTTCAGCTCTTTAACAGCCTAACAAGAGAACAAAGCATTTATATGCTTCAAGATACTCTTGATATGCGGGATGAGATACAGGGTTTCTTTGAAGACCTGAGAGACGCGTGGCTGGAAAGAGACCTACAGACACTGAAAGAACTGCTTTTGGATGCTGAAGATGAAGCACCGGGTTTTTATGAGGAGGTATTCGTCCAACGGAACATCAGATGGGCTGATGAAATAGAAACAATTCTTGAAACCGAAGAAGCAGTTGTTTTCCTTGCAGTTGGTTCAGGCCACCTATTGGGAGATGACAGCGTGGTTGCGTTGCTCGAAGAGCGAGGGTATGAAGTAACTCTGGAATAATCTCAATTACTAGGGGATACTGCAGATTGTCGTCTATATCCTTTTTTTCTAATGTATTGATATGGCACGGCATGAAGAATCCGTAGATACCAAGGAAACAGTTTCATTAAAAACTAAGCTTGCCTATGGTGCAGGAGACATGGGTGCAGGTATTACTGCTACTATTGAAGCATTTGTCTTTCTTGTATTTCTGACCAATGTTGCAGGACTTCCAGCAGGTATAGCCGGAACAGTCCTGCTTGTCGGCAGAATCTGGGACGCGATAAATGATCCTATAGTTGGATTCCTAAGCGACAGAACAAGGGGGTTACGGGAACACACTAAACTGCCTTTTAGAAGGCGCCATTCCTGGATGATCATCGGCTCCATTCCCTTTGGTCTTACCTTTTTCCTTTTGTGGTTTGTACCGGAGTTTAGTCAAAACCAGGCTGCTAACCAAACTTGGCTTTTTATCTACTACACTGCAATGTTTATCCTCTTTGATACTGCATATACAGCTGTCAATCTTCCTTATACCGCGCTTACTCCAGAAATTACAAAAGACTATGATCAGAGAACAAAGTTGACAAGTTTTCGGTTTGCTTTCTCAATTGGAGGCAGCGTTCTTGCCTTAGCACTGGGCAGTGGTTTTTCAATACTCTTTCCGGAACCTGGACAGAAAGAACTTCAGTATATAATTCTTGGAGCAGTTTGCGCGGTTCTATCTGTTTTGCCGATATACTGGTGCGTCTGGGGCACAAAGGAAGAATATAACAAAAAAAGGCAGTCAGAAACCCCTTGGAAAAAGCAGATTATAACTATTATAACAAACAAACCCTTCTTATTTGTTATAGCAATATATCTTTTTTCTTGGCTCGCCTTTCAACTTACTTCCGCAATTATCCCGTATTATGTAAAGTATTGGATAGGGGTTGACCAATTTTTCCAAGTTGCCCTTGTTGTCCAAGTGTCAGCAGCATGTATGCTTTTCATCTGGAGCAGAATTAGTGACAAGCTTGGAAAAAAAGGTGTTTATTTTATCGGCATGACCATTTGGATAGCAGCACAAATCGGTCTTTTCTTTCTTAACCAAGACCAGATCATTCTCATGTATATTTTCGCAATTTTGGCAGGGTGCGGAGTAGCAATCGCGTATCTGATTCCCTGGTCAATGCTGCCGGATGTTATTGATCTGGATGAACTAAGGACCGGCGAACGAAGAGAAGGTATTTTTTACTCTTTTATGATTCTTTTTCAAAAAGCAGGCTTGGGTCTTGGAGTGTTTATTGCAGGCATAGCATTAGATGTTGCAGGCTTTGTAGAGGCTTCTGGGAATCAGCAAATACCTGAACAACCGGAAACCGCGCTTACAGTAATTCGTATTATTGCAGGACCTGTACCAGGGCTGTTACTCATTGGAGGAATAGTACTCACCTTTTTCTACCCAATTACCAGAAAAATTCATACCGAGCACATAAACAAGCTTGAGAAGCAGTGAAAAAAATGAATGAACCAGGGTCATCCCATTTGGAGTAGAGTCTGCCAGTTCATTCTAAGTATCCCGTGTTTCCTTGCTTCAACTGAATCCTCATGGGATACATTTTACAGGGGGACCTCTATTACGCAGGAGAATCCGCCAGCATCCACAATACGGAATGAGGAGTTCAGCTGCTCTGTTAGGGACCGGATTAAAAGAAAGCCCAGAGAATCAGAGTCTTCCGGATTTTCGGTATTCTGAATACCGATTCCGTTATCTGAGTAAGACACTGTCAAAGCCTTTGAGTCAACAGTAACAGAAACAGAGATATTACCCTTCTTTGCTGTTTCAGAAAAGCCGTGTTTCAAAGAGTTGGTTATCAATTCAGCAAGAATTATCCCAAGGGGAACCAGTGTTTTTGTTGAGACTTCCGCGCTTTGAAGCGTCTTCTCAAAACTAATATTTGAGGTTGTTCCTTGGATGGTTTCAATAATCTTAGAGAAATAGCGCTTAACATCCGCTCTACCGGCTTGGACCTGTTCATCAATAACATCGTACAAAGAAGATAAAGATGTTATCTTATTTTGAAGTGCGTCAAGCACAGCACGAGTATTTTCATCTTCCACAGAGTCCTTTGTAAGTGAAATTATTCCGTCTATCATGAGAAAGGTATTTTTTATTCTATGGTGAAGCTCGTGTTTCAGCAGCTTTTCCTGCTCGTATGCCTGACGCAGTTCTTTTTCGTGAATGAGTCTTGCTTCAAGGAGCTCATCAATTTCTTCTTTTATAACACCAAGTGCTTTTGATGGATAGTACAGAGGGTCATCTTCCGGAACACTGGGAATTGAGTCCAGGCCCCGCTGCTCCCAATTGATCCTGCCGATCAAGTCCATTGTATCTTGTACCTTTACAGTTTTATTGCAGAGCTTTCCCCCGTGACAATCGGCAGCTGTCTGAATTATATCAGTTTGTCCATTTGCATCTTGAAATACCAGGTCGAATGCTTCTTCCAGTCGTTTCACCAGTATGGTTTTGAAAGGCATTGTATGCATGACAAGGCGTACAATTACATTTATCCATGCCTCCGGTGCAGCCAACGCATACATTTTTACCGGATGCTCCTGAAACCACCTGCGTAATTCACGGATGTATCTATTTCTTGCTTGTATTGCAGCGCCTTTTAGCAGGACAGGCTGGACAATTAGGTATTCAATCTTCCACTCACTGGTTTGAGCTGCCCATACATCTTTCCGCATCTCTTTAAGGAACTCCACCGCTTCCAGGTCCAAGGTCCCTGTTAACCATGTATAAAGTATTTTTCCGTTTATAATATAGCTCTCTGAATTACAATGCTCAGTCCGGATGTTCCACTTTTCTGAAGACCGAACACATAGAGGCAACAAAGAACTTTGCTTCAGAAGGTTCTCAAACACCCCGGATAAAACAGGGGGCTGAGCTTCAGTCTCAGTTTCCACTGCAATCTGTAATGCCCGCTCTACTGCATGTGAATAATCTGCTTCAATAAAAATTCTATGACCCGCGGTATTAAGGCGTTCACCAATCTTGATTGCCAAAGCAAACACAGGGGATACATTACAAAAAATAAGTGCTTTCAGTCTCGTGTTTTCATTCATCCGTTTTGTTAAATATCTGCGTGCTCCAGCAGTAGAGCCTTGGAGCCGTGAATAGTCTTCAATTTGGATATGGGCACCGTCAGAAGTATCCACGCATTCAGCTATTCTATCATTTAAAGCAAGGGAGCTTTTTACGCCGGCAAGGTCAGCTGTACCATAAGGCCTGCTATAGATTATGGACCCGGCAATGAGCGAAAAATCAGCAACAAGGTTTTCGCTACAGGATATTTTTTCCCAAGAAATATCTTTTCTGACCCTTCGCCCGGTTGTAGGACACACGTATGCTCGATCCACCATGAAAAGAGTATAGGTGTTTTTCTGTTTCAGGTCAAATTATATTACCTTATACGGTTGTAGAGAAAACATCGTCTTCTTAAACCACCAATTCTCATTTCAGAGTCCGTCTATCTTCTGTATGAGCGATTTTCATGCAGTATTCCAGTTAAAGCCATGAAAATCTTGCTTTTCTTAAACAGGACGAGGCTATTCAAATTTTCCCTATCTACTCAAAGTCAAAATTTGAATAGCTCCTTGTAAACAAAGAATACAGGGGGTACACTCTTTTTAAACACAAAAGGAGTACGAAAAATGAAACTGCCAGCAGGTCTTTTTAATACTGTTTCTAAGAAGTTAGTTGCTTTAAAAGAAGTGCGCATCAATACAGAAATGAATGACATATCATCACATACTACTATTACCCAGGTCTTTGAAAACACTGAGGATGCGGAGATCGAAGCATTGTATTGCTTTCCAATCGAGGAAGGGGCTGCTGTCTGCGGGTTTGAAATAATTACAGAGAACAGAAAAATAACCGGCAAAATTGAAGAGCGGAAAAAGGCTTTTGAAGCCTACGATGAAGCAATTGAAAATGGTGACACCTCTTTTATTCTTGATCAAGAAAACAAGGACATACTCACCGTGTCTGCAGGGAACCTGGCGCCTGGGCAGAAAGCTGAGGTAAAAATTCAATACATTGCAGAGCTCAGTGTTACTGACAACACGGTCCGCCTCCAAATCCCTTCATCCGTGAGCCCGCGTTACTCCCCTCCTTCAGAGGCCCCGGAAAAAACTGAGGCCATCTCTCCTGAATACACTCTGGACACTCCGTACCGTCTCTCTCTGGAAGTAAGGGTAGATATGCCGAAGATACAAAATATCCAGTCTCCTTCCCATGCCATTATTATTGATGATGATGACAGGCCCTCTGTGGTTACATTACAGGAGGAAGACACGAAACTAGACCGTGACTTTATTCTCGAAATTCAATGCGGGTCTGATAATACACCGGTTGCCCTGGCATCTGTACACGAAAACGGGGAACAGGCCCTGCTTTTTCGGTTTTTCCCAGACCTAAAGGAAATACCGGAAGCCAAGCAGGAAAAGGAGATCATTTTTCTTCTGGACTGCTCAGGCTCCATGTCCGGAACATCCATTGCAGAGGCAAGGAAGGCATTGGAACTGGCCTTTCGCTCAATGGAAATAGGGACTTTTTTCAACATTATCTGTTTTGGAAGCAGATTCGAATTATTCGCTGAAAGCAGCCTTGAGTACACGGAGGAAAGCTTTGAAAAAGCGCTTACCTATATTCAGGAGATTGGTGCGGACTTAGGCGGAACAGAACTGGAAGCCCCGGTGAAATATCTCTGCAGTCTTCCGGCAAAAGAAGAAGGAATTCGGGACATTATCCTCTTAACAGACGGACAGATCAGTAATCCGGACGCCGTAATTCGGCAGGTAGCAAAAGCGCAGCACAAGCTAAGGGTATTCACCTTCGGAATAGGATACGGTGCAAGCAGCTATCTTGTGAAAGGAATGGCAAGAGCAGGGCGTGGTGCTTGTGAAATGATCCAGCCTGGCGAAAAAATCCACGAAAAGGTACTGCGCCAGCTCTCAAGAATAAACCAGCCCTACCTTACCAATGTTTCTATCAAACTTGAGAACGGAAGTATGGAAGGACCCATCTCCATACCCCCATTATTTGACAAAAACAGTTTTTCCCTATTTGCCAAAATACATGATACAGCAGAAAACGCAGAGATAACCCTATCCGGAACAGCAGGTGGAAAAGAGTATTCCTACTCAGGAAACATTCAGTTTCTTGGTACAAACAATACCATCCCTGCCCTCTGGGCGCTTTCAAAAATCCGGGAAATAAAGGAACAAAAACCGGGCGGTTCCAACCAAACAGCAAGGAAGCAGAAGAAAATAGAGAAACAGATTACTCAGCTCGGTCTGGACTACAACCTCCTTACAGACTACACCAGCTTTGTTGCCGTCCAGGAGCGGACAGGAGATGAAAAGCTCTCAGGTTCTCCAGAGCTGAGGAAAATTCCTGTACAGATCACAAGCGGATGGCATGGAATTGAGTCTGTATCAACAATGCTGCCCCCAGTCCAGGCTTTTGAGACAACATTTTCAGCGCAAAGTCCGCAAAAACAACGAAAAAAGATGTTCAAAAAAGGGTTCTTCGGATTCTCCGGAAAAGAAGATGTAGAAACAATGGAAACATCCTTTTCTGAAAACTTCCCCGCAGCCCCTGCACCGCCCCAACAGCCGGAACAACCGCAGACTGAAGAAGAATGGTATTTCCGGCTGCTGAACACGCAGCAAGCCCCAGGGTGCTTTACAGGAATTGATGTTCTTGCAGAGAAACTGGATACAAGCAGGGAGGAGATTACCAAAGCAGCAGAATCAATACACCGGGAAAACCCGGAGCTTGCTGTGAAGATACTGGCAACAATACTTGCAATACGGCTTTTACAAAAGGATGCCCAAGCCCTCGCTGTAAGCAAACCTGCTATTACAAAAGCAGAAAAATGGCTGGAAAAGAACGCGCCAGATGCAACATTAAAAGATATAGAAAAGCTTTTTCCAAAGCTCACATAATTAATGGACAAAACGCTCATCGAGTGTTTTTGTTCGAATGAACAAAAATGTATCGAGATGCATGAGGAATAGCAGCACTGACCGCTCATATAGTAATTTTACTAAACTGGTGTTTCCATACCTATTGTCTAAAACCAATCTGTTGTGACAACCTGCTCTGCGGAGGTTGGAATGCGGGAAATGAATCCGAGTCTGCCGTTTGAAGACGGGATTGGAGTGTAGGAGTAGCCTAAGTCACGCACGTCCCATGGATCTCCATTTCCATCCACAAACTCAAAGACTTCAACCTTCTGCCAGACAGCGTATAAATAGGTATGATCAGTAGGCGGGCTGAATTCAATTGTTTGAGTTTGTGTTTCTTCCTGAGTAACCGTTGTTTCATGGGTAGTTGTCCGTTCCCACTCTGCAGACACCTCTGTTGAGACTTCTGCGCTCACAGGGCCCCAGTCACCACCAACTGACACCTCTGTTGAAACACCGAGAGTGCTGGTAAAGCTATTTGCCTCTGTTACGCTCAATCCTTCAGTCCAGGAAGCTTCTTCTGTTAAAGTAACCCCAGGTTGTACCACATGTTGAAATATTCGCTCATAATAATAGCTTATGCGCAGATATACCTCTCTAGTACTCAATGGATTTGTAACAGGATAGTCCTCATAATCAGGAGTATTTTGCCAAGGATAATTATACTTAATTAAAAACCTTAAGGGAACTGGTGCAGATACTGATTCTGCTGACAGCAAATCTATTGGCTGGGTAGTCGGAGATAAGGACTCAATAGCTTCATAGTCAGTTTCTGATATTTCCGGGTCAAATAGTGACCTGGGAAGCATGGTATCGCTATTAAATGTAATAGAGAAAACTCCTAAATTTTCCATAGGAATAAGAGCAAACTCAACTTCTTCAGTACGCGCAGGTAGTTTATCATCCAAATTTTCGGCTGTTGGGATAATGCTGGGTCGCTGACTATGATTCCCGCTGCTAATACCAAGAATTTCACAACTTGACAATACCAACAGAATTAACATTCCAACAATATAATACTTTTTCATAAAACCTTACTATTTCCTTTTTCATTGTTTATAATGGTAGTATAGTAGAGTTTTTCTTTTTTGAATAGAGAAATGTTTTATTAATTTTTCCAGTCATTAAGCATGGCTGCAGTTCCTAATCCGCGGTTCCAAGTGCAAATTTGTTTTATTTATTTTTTTGTATATACTTTTTAGTGGGAGTTAGTTTATTTGATGCTCCTTATGAGGTAATGGATGGACATTAATCAAAGCAGCGTTCTTCTTGTGGAAGATGAAGCATTAATAGCTTTATCTGAAAAAAAAGACCTGGAGGAGTATGGATATAAAGTCCGTATAGCCCATAGAGGAGAAGAGGCTGTCACCCTTTTTTCAGAAGATGAGGAAACCAGCCTGATTCTCATGGACATAGACCTTGGTCCTGGAATGAATGGTACAGAAGCTGCAAAAAGGATCTTAGAGATTCGAGAAGTCCCTATAATATTTGTTTCCGCACATACTGAGCCGTATTATGTTGAAAAAACCGAGGAGATCACATCGTATGGATACATTGCAAAAAACTCAGGGAAAACAATACTGAATACATCAATAAAGATGGCATTTCGTCTCTTTGAATCACGAAACAGAGAAAAAGAAAAGGAAAAGAAATTAGCAGAAAGTTCGGAAAATCTAAAAGCAACGCTGAATTCAATAGGAGACGCGGTTATTGCAACCAATACTCAAGGGACAATAACGCGAATGAATCCAATTGCTGAGAAACTAACAGGCTGGAAAAAAGAAGAAGCTATCGGTCAGCACATAGGAACTGTCGTTGCTATATACAATGCAAGTACAAACAAACAGATTGATCCTCCTGTAAAAGAGGCAATAAAACAAGGAAAACCTATTGGATTATCAAACCATACCATCCTTATAAGCAAGAATGGTCACAAATTTCAAATTGCTGACTCTGCTTCTCCAATTACGAATAAAACCGGAAAAACTATTGGCGTTGTACTTGTGTTTCGGGATGTAACAGAAGAACATGAAATGCAGCAGAGAATACAGGAAAGCGAAGAGCGCTTTGCTAATGTGCTTGGCACAATTCCAGACATGGTATCAATTCACGATCAAGATTTTAACATACTCTACAGTAACTGGCACGGTTTTGGTAATGTTACAAAAGAGATAAAAAAGTTCGGTACAAAATGTTATAAAACCTATAGGGGGCTTCACTCTGTGTGCCCTGACTGCAAGGCTAAAACAGTACTGGAATCAAAAGTGCCTTTTCAAGCAGAGGTAAAACTCCCGGATGATAAATGGATAGATCTACGGGTTTTACCCATGTTCGATAAAAACAATAATTGTAATTCTTTCTTTGAATGGGTAAGAGATATAACCGAAAGTAAAAACACAGAAGAAGCGTTACAATCAACAATAAAACAGAAGCGAAAACTTCTGCAGGAATTACAGCATAGGGTTAAAAACAGTTTTGCCCTCATTCACAGTATGGTAGCTCTTATGGGAAATTCATCATCTTCAGAAGATGTAAAGACTGCATTGCACGATGTAAATACTAAAATTTCAGCAATGTCAGAGATCTACACACTTCTATATGCAAACAAGTCTTTCGACTATGTACAGTTAGATGAATACCTTTTGAAAATTACAGAATCTCTACCTATTATGTCAAATTCAATACAAGTAGAAACAAGCCTCACTCCGCTTTCAATCAATATTCAAAAAGCTATAAGTCTCGGCCTAATTACTTCTGAACTCATGACAAACGCTATCAAACACGGAGTAAAAGATAAAAAACAAGGAAAAATCAGAGTATCTTTTTTAAAAGATAATAATTCTAACGGCACAATACTAATTAAAGATAATGGTATTGGTTTTCCAATAAATTTTGAAATGAAAAACAGCAATTCCTTGGGAATACAACTGGTTTATTCGTTAATAGAACAAATGAAAGGGACAGCAGAAATGTACAGGGAAAATGATTTTACATGCTGGAAAATCTGTTTTCCTATCTAATAAGAAATATGGTGTTTTTTGGACATTGTGTAAAATCCTCAATTTATTGGAGATTTTTGAGCTTTAGATTGATATTTCAATAAAATAGGTTTACCTTCATATACAGGAATAAGATGGTTCATACTCTAGTTATATCAAAAGATGAAAATCTCCGCTCTTTTCTCTCTACAAAAGCAAATTATACGTTCACATTCTTTCCACCGGAAAACACTACAGAAAAGCTCAAGGTTATATTAAAAGACAACCAAATTGAGGCGGTTATCATTGACTTATGCGAAAGCAGTATCAATTATTTTCCTTATTACACAATATGCATTAGGTTTCCAGTGCTCACAATCGCTGACCCAAAGCTACAGAATGTTATTACAGAAGTCCTCGACGCCTATGAAACGCAACTCCTATTAAAAGACAGCAGCTCAGATTATTTCCCATTCATCCTACCGTTTTTACGAAAAGCAATGCGGGATAAAGATAAGGACCTTTCCACCTTAGAAACATTTTCAAACGCGCAAAAAAGATATCAGGATTTATTAGAGGCAATTCCTGATATTGTATACAAACTCGATCCAAGAGGAAGATTTGTATATCTAAACAATGCTATATCAGCGCTGGGGTACTCCTCCGAAGAGCTCATTGGCAAACACTTCAGCGTACTGCTTCATGATGAGGATATTATCCGAAGCAGCAAGAAAAGCGTACTTCCCTTTCTGCAGGGAAAAATCCTTGGAGAAGAAAGTGCACCAAAGCTTTTTGATGAACGAAGGACCCTTCAACGGGCAACTCGAGGTTTAGAGGTACAGCTGAAAAAGAAGCAGAAAGGAGCTGAAGAAAACCAAGAAGACCTTTTAGGTTCAATTATCAGTTATGGGGAGATTTCCGCAACCGGTCAATACACTAAAGGAGAACAAAGACAAACATTTCTCGGCACAGTGGGAATTATTAGGGATATCACCTTCCGAAAGAAATCCGAGCATCTCCTTCGGCTTTTCTCCGTAGTACTGGAACAAAACCAAGCTGGAATCTGCATTTTCGAAATAACAAAAAAAATAGTATACACAAATCCCTATTTCATTAAACTCCATTCCATTCCGTATCCGGATGTTGAAGAAAGTAATTTACAGGATTTCTGGGCATTAGATTTTCCATCTTTAGATCTCAATTCCGTTATTAACACAGTAAAAAGAGAACAATACTGGCATACAGAGTACCTTTCCACGAAAAGCAAAAATGAAGAAAAATGGTACAGCCTTAAAATGTATCCAATCTCTGTTTTTGGGGACGCGACACATATTGTCTTTTTTCAGGAGGACATTACAAAACGAAAGCAGGCTGAACATCAGGTAAAGCACGAACTGGAGGAAAAAACTGTACTTCTCCAGGAGGTCCACCATCGAGTAAAAAATAATCTCACCATTGTATCCAGCCTTTTGAAAATGCAGGCAGATAATTTTCAAGATAGTCCGGAAATAAATAATGCACTACTATCCAGCATGAGCCGTGTCCGGGCAATGGCATTGGTACATCAGAAACTCTACAGCTCAACTGCCTTTTCTAAAATAGATATAAAAGACTTTATAGAAACAATATGCAGAGAAATCAGAAGCGTCTATACCTCAGAGAATACACTTAGCTTCACGTTCGAAGTTGACGAAATAGAAACTTCAATTGCGATTGCTATTCCCCTAGGACTCATCCTTAATGAGGTAATAACAAACGCAATAAAGCACGCATTCACAGAAAAAAATACTGGTTCAATACTCGTTTCGTTCAAAGCTGGAAAAGATGAAAAGAAGCTGATAATTATAGATAATGGATGCGGATTCCCTTATAAAGGCACAAATGATAATACCAGTACATTGGGAATGAAACTCATTCATGCTTTGACTGGCCAACTTCAAGGTCACTTCTCGTTTCAACAGGATAATGGGACTGAATTTACTCTTATCTTTTAAATTCTCAGGGAAGAAGAGGTTTCACTCTTCTTCCTGCTTGCCCCCAAGCCGATCAAGAATATCCTGAAGGCTGTGAATTACCTCTGCATTTTCCTTCCCCTGTCCGCTAATATCTGATGCAGCCTGCTGCAGAGTATTCAATGCCGAAAGCATGTTATCAATTGCTTCTTGCGTTTCTCCAGACCCTTGTGAAATAGTGTTCATATCATTGTCTACCTCGCGCATCTTTTCAGATAGAGTCTGGGCGACATTTCGTACATCATGAGAAGCTTCCACAAGTTCAGTCAATGCTTCCCGAATTTCACCGTTTCCGCTTGATAACTCATCCAAACTAGAACTGTTTGCCTGAAGCGCATCAGAAAGCTTCTCAATTCCGGTAACTATTTCGCCAAACCGCTTTTCTGAGCTTGCCGCGCTCTCAGCAGAAGATTGAATTACCTCTATAACACCAGTCAGCTGGTCTCCAATCTGCCGTGAATTCTCAGAAGTATCCTCAGCTAGCTTTCGTATTTCATCCGCAACAACCGCAAATCCTTTTCCTGCTTCACCAGCATGTGCCGCTTCAATGGCAGCATTCATTGCAAGAAGATTTGTCTGCCCGGCTACCGCATTAATTACCTCAAGCAGCTCTCCTATACTCTCAGTTGACCTATTAACCTCCTGAATTCTACTGCGTGTATCCTCCATCTCACTTCTTCCCTCTCTGGATTCGGCCACCACCTCATCAGCAAGCTCTACTCGCCCCTTGTTCTGAGAAGCCAGATTATCAATGGTGGCTGTCATTTCTTCTACTGCAGCAGAGCTTTCTTCCACAGCACTTACCTGGCGCTGTACAGATTCCTCTACCTTCTCAAGTTCCTGAATAACACTATTGCTTACCTCTGATGTATGGTTAACGGAATTATTCAGGTTGCTGCTTTGTTTTGCTATCTGTTCAGTCCCTGCGCTTACATTCTCACTGGCCTGCTGTGTATTTCTCGAAGTACTTTCCAAGGCATTGCTCACCTTTTCAGCCCGCTGCACAGATGAATACAGACTTTTTACTACTTCATTAAGATTGGCTAATACTTTGTTAAAATTGTTAGACACCTTGCCTATTTCATCATTACTCCGTACTTGGAGTTCTGAATCGAGCCTTGCGTTTCCCTGGGCAATCAGCGCGAGAGCTTTTGACTGCTCACTTATCGGCCGCAGTATAGAAAACCGGATATAGAGTAAAGAGGAGACCATAATAAGAAATCCTCCGATTATAACACTGATAATGATATTCCTTGTTGAAGCCCTGCTTGATGCAATTTCAGCACTTACATCCTGAACAACTGCAATATGAGCAATAACATTTCCCTGAAAATCGTTTAAAGGCACATAGCCAACCCCGTAATTTCCATGGAAGTCGACAACCGAATTTCTGGTCTCAATACTTTCTCTTAATGTCTGCGCATCCAGTACGTCCTCTGGATCAATCCAATCCGCGCTTACCTCTGAAATCAGGCTTGGTCCAAACTCTCCTGAAAAATAGTTTTCAAGGTCGTCTTCGAAAAATATTTCCCGCGCCTTCTGTGCATCAACAAGGAAAATTGCCCCTCTCAGGGAACCACCAGCATCAATAAAAGGAAGCAATTCCAGTGGAGAGAAATACACTTCCACAGATCCTAGCTGAACTCCATCTGACTCTACAGGAACAATCCCTCGAATAACCGGACCGCCTCTCCCAATTTCAGTAGCACGGATAGCAGCTCCAGTACGATTTATCTCAATCACAGTTTGCCGAAAGCCGGATAAGTCATCATCCCATCTATCGGTCCAACAGCGATAAAAGCTGCGCGCAGGAGGCTTATGAAAATGAAGCCGAAGCTCCTGAATATTACTATGGTCCTCGATCCTCTGGACCACAGGCTGTACAGTATTATCCATTAGCTCTCTGGCTGCCTCTTCATCTTCCATTTGATATGCCTGGACTACCCCTTCCATTTCTGAAAAGACAGTAGCAAGACGCAGACCCTGATTCTGAAAATCTTGCACAAGGGCCTGAACTGTAGCAGCAGTTGACTCCATAGAGCTGCGTATTTCACGAGCCCGCTGTGCTTCAGCTGAGAGTATGCTGATAAAGCTGATTATTCCAGCCATCAAAACAAAAATAGGTATTATAATAATTGAGAATTTCGTCTGTATTTTCATACCAAATATTGTAGTAGACATGGTCTATAATTTCCAGGGCATTTTAATCAATTTTCTCCATTAGATTGATTCTCCAACCTATATTTATTTAAATTATTATCTCTAATCTCTTGACTTTCCCATGAAATAGGTATATTAATCTATTTAGTTATTTTCATTCTACTACTTCCTTTGTATTCAATATTGTTGTATCAAGAATACCTGAGGGGGGATAAGGAGATTTTGATGTTACAGTGTGAATACAAAGATATGTGCATTTTTCACAACCACGAAAAGGTTGCATTTTACAATGAGATATTGAATATCTTTTATTGTTCTGGGAAATATCAGGAAAAGTGTGCCCGAAGAGCTGCGATAATTAAAAAAGAAGCAATTTCAAATGAATTGCTTCCAAATGGAGATTCAGTGTTCGGATTTATATAGTAATTTTTGTGGAGTGCTGTACGGCTTTATGATTTCTCCATGAGTCTATTAAAAAGCTCCTCAGTGTCTTCTTTTCTGCACAGTTCTGAACCAGGGGTCATGACAGCTGCTGCGCTTGCTGCAATTCCAAACTGTATTGCAGGGTATAAATCCTCGCCGCGGGCAAGTGCTAATACTAAGCCTGCAACCATGCTGTCTCCGGCCCCTACTTTACTTTTCACCGGTACTGTAGGCGTGCGGAGCCTCTGTACTGTATCCGCTTTTACCCAGAGAGCTCCTGCAGCTCCTAGAGAGACAAGAACATGTTTTGCTTTGTTCTGCTGGATAAGCTCCTTAGCAGCATCCTCCTGATCCTGTTCTGAAGTAAGTTCTCTATCAGCAAGTTTCGACAGCTCCCGTAAATTCGGTTTTACTATAAATACTCCAGAGCCGATTCCCTGTGTTAACGCCTGCCTTGAGGTATCAAGAATTACTTTTGTGCCCTTTGTTTTCACAATCTCAGCGCATCTCGCATAAAAATTCTTGGGCATCCCTGGGGACAAGCTTCCGCTGAGCACAAGATACTCCGGCTCTGCCCGCAATGTATCCAATGCATTAAGCACAGAATTCCAATCTTCTTCTGTCATCTCAGGCCCAGGGAGGGTAAAACGGAATTGCTGTGTGCTCGTATCTTCTTGTACCATGATATTTTCTCTGGTTAAACCAGAGATGGAAACAGGTTTGTGGCTCACCCCTTCTTCTCCTAACAAGGATTGAAGCATTCTGCCGTATGCACCGCCGTGGGTGTACAGGGCCAATGAATCTCCCCCAAGCCTTCGTATTGCCCTGGAAACGTTTAGCCCGCCACCTCCAGGCTCGGTGTTTCGCAGTCTGCACCTAAGCTTATGCTCAGGCTTCACTTGTTTTGCACCTAAGGTTGTATCTATAGCCGGATTCACCGTTAATGTAACAATCCGCATTTGTTTTTGATTACTCATTTTCTACCTTTCTTTATGATACAGCCGGAAAAAAATACCCAAATACAACAAAAACTACTAACAAGCCAATGATCACCCAGAAGAAGACATCCAGAGCCTTTGCTGCCTCCCGCTCTTCTGGTGGGGAGGTTTTCTCTATCTCATACTCTGTGGGTTCGGTCGGTATAGTAACACCAAGAACAAGGGCAATTAATAGACCAGCAAAGAGAAAGGGGAAGATATACCCCCCGAAAAGTATAGGGCCAAATGGCATAATCCACAAACCCCCTGCCCACGCAGCAAGAAATATTATGAGAAACAAAGTCCATATGCTCTGCCACGGTCCAGTACGGTTCAAACCGAACCCAATTATTCCCACAAAAAGAAACGCGATCAGTAGCGCGAAGATAATATCAATAACAAACATGGTGCCTCCTCTCTGACATCTATCATAAACTTGCAAACCTTTTACTCAATTGTGCATGGGTATCTTCAACGTATGTTTATCATCATTCTACTAGTTTACTCCCAATCAAGGAGGCGTTTCTCACCTTTTATATTTCTGATCTCCTTTATGTCCTGGGTAACCTCAATAACTCCCTTATAGGTTCCCTCTGTATCACGAAGGCAAAAATACTGAATAAAGACAAACATATCCCCGAATTGAAGCCAGAATTCAGCCTTGTCCTTTTCTCCGTCTTTAAAAGCCTGTACAATGCGCTCTACCATATGTACGCTTTTCGGGGGATGACAGTTCTGAACATCCCTTCCGATAATAGAGGGGCTTCTTGGAAAAACGCGGTCATCTGAGGCAGTATAGTACCTGACCTTATCATTCTCATCCACAAAAGTGATGTCCACAGGCAAGTGCTTGAGCATAAGATCAAGCTGCTGTGGGGATAATGCTCCTTCATGAAGCCTGACAGTGCCTTCCGGATATTCAACAGGCTTGTCCATTGGGCCTGCAGCATTCGGAAGCCATTCTTTCCCTGGCTGGACCCACGCGTATCCGATCTCCGGTTCCTCATTCCGTATTGCAATCCACTCCGGTTCGGTCAGCTTTTTTATTGCAGTCGGGAACAGAATATTTTCTTCCATAAAAACCATATTCTGCATTTTATCTGCCAGCTTGCCTGCAAGCTCTTTTGCTTCTTTCCCAGGCGCTTTTCTATCGAGCTTCTTCATTTCTTTTAAAATTGCACGTATCTCATCATGCTTTCCCCACATAACCTTAGTAGGACCGGTAAATTCTTTCTTCTCAAGCAAAGGAAACAGCTGATTTTCTTTTCTTTGATAGTGATACTCTGCTTTGGACAGCTCATCAAGGGCGTGAAAAAAACTTTCCCAATCCGGTTTTTTCATCACCCCGCCGCAGGTATTCTTTAATTCTTTTAAAAGCTCACGGATTTTCTTATTTTCCTCTTTATATGTATGCACAGGATGCCCCGGCTTTTGTGATTTCTGTTTTTTCTCTTTCAGGGAATCCTCAAAAACCGCGACATGGACTTCACAAAGCTCCTGGATTTTTTCCGGATCCATTCCTTCATTAATTAGCGACTGCTCGAGCGCGGAAATCTCATCTCCGCTCACATCTCCGAGCATATCGGAAAACTCGTGCTTTACTTTCTCAACAGATTCTCCGCTATGAAGCCGTTCTATAATCTTCTTAAGTTTATCCTGCTTCTCTCGATTATTTTGAATAAATTCACTCATTATTTCCTCCATTTCTCATACATAGATTGTACTATTTCTCTTGTTCCGGGTTTAATATTATGAAGAAAAGAGTCAGTCATCCGTAACATTTGTTACACTCCATTGAAGATTAGCAAAGCTATACACAAAGGAAGCATTCCTATGTTATAGTATGCTGATAATTAAGGCAGGAGATAAGTTATGAATGATATGACCGATCCGAATAAGCGTGTAACAGAAGCGGAACGAAACACAGTAATTCAGCAGCTTCAGGACAGCTTTGCACAAAATATTATAGATATGGATGAGTTTGATAAGCGGATTGCGATGACTGAAAACGCGGTCACAAAGGGGGAGCTGCAGGAAATTGTACGCGACCTCCCTGAGCCGGAACAGGACCGTGTGAACACAGTTAAATCCTCTGAGACTAGCAGAACACCAAAGGTCAGAGAAGCAGGAGGATTTATTTTGAATGTATTCTCAGGTACTGATAGAAAAGGGGTATGGCGTCCTGCAGAGGAAACTTCTGTTATATCTGTCTTCGGAGGTTCGGATATCGACCTTCGGAAAGCTGTTTTTGCTTATGACACTATCTACATTCACACAGTCAGTGTGTTCGGCGGAACTGACATCATTATCCCCCCAGGGGTAAATGTCGATGTCCGGGGCATCGGTATTTTCGGGGGTTTTGATTCTAAGGGTACAGAGTACGAATATCCCGACGGCCCGACAGTCATTGTTGACGGTGTTGCTGTATTCGGCGGCACAGATGTGGTAGTGAAGGATTAATCCCCAGCAGTGTTGTACCGAGGGGACGGTGAAAACGCCAGCTTTGCTGCGTAACGCTCTTCGAGTGAACCGCTGATAGCGGTTTGTATCG
>CAYRYS010000064.1:0-19924 GCA_964428555.1 uncultured Spirochaetales bacterium
CAAAATGCGTATTTTTTTTGTATTTGCGGTTTTACCCAAAAGGTTCGGGTCAGTACATACAGCAAACAAGGGTTTAAGCCCAGAATTTTTTTTTAAAAAAAAACACCTCCAAAAAAGGAGGCATTTAGGTTATGGACATTAACTATTTCTTCTCACGTTTTTTTCTGACACTTTCAGCCTTTCTTGAAATACGGCTCCATACGCTTGATAGACCCATTGCTTTTTTCGCCTCTTTCAAGGTGCTTGCAGCTTCTTCCCGCATCTTCATTGTTCCATTATAAATTACCTCATCAACAAGCCCTTTTTGGGATTCATACTCTGCACGTCTTTCTCTAAAAGGAGCCAGATATTCATTGACCGCTTTTACAAGTTTATCTTTTACCTCAACATCCCCTACTTTTCCTGTTGAATAGCGCTCTTTCAAGTCAGCAACTTCCTCTGTATTCGGATTAAATATGTCATGGTATACAAATACAGGATTCCCTTCAACTTTTCCTGGAATGTCAGCACGAACTCTGTTTGGGTCCGTGTACATGGAAAAGACCTTTTTCTTTACCGTATTTTCATCATCAGAAAGCATTATCGCATTATTGAGGGACTTTGACATCTTCGCCGAGCCGTCAGTTCCTACCAGGGTCGGCACCTCACCAATCATCACCTCAGGAACAGGAAAAACTTCTCCATAGGTATTATTAAACCGCCGTGCAATCTCCCTTGTTATCTCAACATGTGCCTCATTGTCCTTGCCAACTGGAACAAGGTGAGCCCTGGGCAGTAGGATGTCAGCTGCTTGAAGAATTGGGTATCCGAGCAGCCCAAAAGGCATTTCATTCAAATGTGCTGATTGCGCCATTTCCTTGAGACTCGGAAGTCTTTGCAGCCGGGAAACAGTTACCAGCATTTCAAAGAGCAGGTTTAACTCATAAACCTCATGCACAGCAGACTGCAGGTAAATAACTGACTTTTCAGGATCTATACCGCAGGACAGATAATCCAGGACCATCTGTCTTGCATTCTCCGAGAGTGTGTCTATGTACTGTTTATCCGGTTTCGTTGTCAGAGTATGGAGATCAGCAATTATAAAAAAGCATTCGTATTCGTTCTGGAGACGAACGCGGTTTTTTAGTGATCCAACATAATGTCCTAAGTGCAGTCTCCCTGTCGGCCTGTCACCAGTAAGTATTCTCTTTTTCATGATAGTTCCTTTCTTTGTTCGTTATCGCTGTGTTCGTCTAAAGTAGTTCCCATTATAATACTCACTGGCGTGAGAATTTCAATATTCTCGCAGATTATTTTTATTGCTACCATTACCGGCACAGATATAATCATGCCAACCGCTCCCCATAGCCAGCCCCAGAAAAGGAGTGAAAACAGAACAAAAAATGGACTGAGATTCAAGCCCGCACCGTGGACCCTTGGCTCTAGAAAGTTACCTATAATAAGGTTGATTGCAGTGGTTAGGATACCAACCCAAATAATGGGATTAACAACAGGATAGAACTGAATAAATGTATAAAGCGTTACTATAAAAACGGCGAATATAGAACCGATATTGGGAATAAAGTTCAGGAAAAAAGATAAAGTACCCCAAATTAATGGGAAGTCAACTCCAAAACTCAATGTGGTTATGTAAACCAGAATTCCTGTTAATAAACTGACTAGCAGTTTAATCGTTAAATACTTACTAATTTGAACGTTAATATGGTTAAAAATTGCTCCGATATCCTTTTTGCTAACCTTTTGAAAAGCATGCTCAATTTTGTCCCGCATATAAGGTTTTTCTAAAAGCAGAAATACAAGATACAGACCGAGCAATGCAGCGGAAGTCATTATGTTTACAAAAGAACTTGACCATGAAACCAGGTATACCCGTAATGTGGTCATCCAGTCAATTTCTGTAAAAAAATTGTCAGGAAGAAACTCAAACTGCTGCACTATGTCCTCAAAAAGCTGATTAAACCGCTGTTGATAATCAGGCAGCTCGTAGATGAATGAGTTCACAGATGTGTATAGAAACAATCCGATAAGGAAAAGAACTCCAAGAAGAAAAAGCAGTACAGTCAGTATTGCAAGGATCCTCGGGAAGCGCAGCTTAACAAGAAATGCAATTGGCCAGGCAAGTATATAGGATAATAAGACTGCAACAACCAATGGCTGCAGTACCCTACCGGCGAGGTCCATTACAGTGCCGATCGCAATTATGGTTAGAATACCAAGA
This sequence comes from uncultured Spirochaetales bacterium, assembly GCA_964428555.1. Classification (GTDB taxonomy): domain Bacteria; phylum Spirochaetota; class Spirochaetia; order CAYRYS01; family CAYRYS01; genus CAYRYS01. Next base: position 2,219 of record CAYRYS010000064.1, read on the forward strand.
AATACTGAGTTAATTCTATTTGCTTCTATCATGGATTCTTATTCTCCTCATAAAAAGCAGTTTTTATCAAAATACTGTTTATTATTTCGCGTTATATTAGCAGATTATATAGTTTATATTAAAGCCTAAATTTGCTCGTTAAGGACTTTAATTGGCTAGTTCTTGTGGTATTTTCTGAAGAAAGCTTATGAATATCCTTATTATTGTTCAGAAGTTTTTCAATTTTTTCCTCCATTGTATCTGCAGCCTTTTGAGTCCTTTCTGCTGTGTCCCGGATATGCTCTACAACAAGGGCTATCTCCTTGCTGCTTTCCCTCTGCTCTTTCGATAGATCACGCATACTGTTAGCAGAATTCCCTAATTCTTCCATACTATTCTTAATACCTGAAGACATTGATGTCAGCTCATTCATATCTTCAGTTATTTTCGCAATACTGTCTTCGATTAAACCTATTTTGCCAAGGGTTTCCTGAAATGCCTTTTCTAGAGCTGTGACAACTTCCATTCCGTCATTGGTCGTATTTCTCATATCAGAAATCTGGTCAACAGCAGTTTTCACGCTCTGAGAAGTTCTTCCGGATAATGACCGAACTTCTCCTGCAACAACCGAGAATCCTTTGCCTGCTTCTCCTGCATGTGCTGCTTCTATCGATGCATTTAATGACAGGATGCTGGTAAGTTCCGCAATATCGCTAATCTCATTCACTATTCCGAGGACCTGCTGAGATGCGTTATTTATCTTTTCAACTGCTTTATTAAAACGGCTCAGCTCAGATACTGCTTTTTCTGTTTCTTCAGTCAACTCATCAGAAAGTGCCTTAGTACTGCTTGTGGAATCAGAAATCTGATAAAACCCGTCTACCATTTTGCCAACCTGCAGGAGGGTGTCATCAATATTACCTGCCTGACTCAGGATCTGATCAACATATTTTCCAATATTACTGCTTATGCTCTCCACACGCTCCTGGGCTCTTCCAAGCTCAGTGTTCTCATATGACAGAGACTGCGTTATCTGCTGCATTGCATCCCTGCACCCGGCAATGTAATCCTCATTTTCTTTAAGCTTACTGCTTACTGTGTTGGAGCTGTTTTCTGTTACAGCACTTACCTCCCGGACCCTGCGTATCATACCTGCGAGGTAATCCATAAAACTATTTATCTCAGCACAAATATCGCCAAGCTCATCAAAATTGATGATTATCAGCCTATAAGACAGATCAGCTTTTCCTTCACCAAGCATGGACAATGTTTTTTTTAAAGATCTGATCTGATAGTAGTATTGGTATTTTGTAAGCCAATGGAGAGAAAAGCAAATTACTCCAAGCAGGATTGATAGCAGAAGTATTGTCATCCCATATGGAGGCATAAATTCTGAATCATTTTGTGCAAGCATAAAGTATCTTCCGCAAAATCCCACATATAGAGCAAAGGTAAATAAACTTGAAAGAAAAATGATAAGGTCCTTTCTTCTTGAAAAAGAGTCATTTTCCTTGTGTTGAATGGATGTTATCTTTAACTCGTCTTTTGCAGGGAGCAGAATATTATTTAACACAAGAATTGTAAATAATGCTCCGAGAAGGCCGGAGGCCATATGGGAAAGCAAACTCCACGTATAGGGAATACCACCAGGGCTCTGAAACCCATACATTGCGTAAAAGACTGTTGTTCCCACAAACCAAAGGCTGATATGCAGGATAAGCAGGAACCATGGTACACGTATTGTAGCAACACGTGCTTTTTCTGCCAGCTCTCCATTGCGCAGATACCGGAATACAGGATTAACCATTATAAGAACAACAGCAGCAGCTGTGACTGCACAGAGGGCAAATATCGAGTAAATCGCAGGCTTCACAGAAAAAGCCATTCTAAAAGCAAAGTTTCCTGAAATATGGGGGTTAAAGGCCTGAAGGATCATCTGGTTCAATTGCACAAAAATAGCTGGAAAAATAATATTGATAATAGCAATCTGCAATTTAATTAATCGAGTATGCATTCAGTTCTCCCTTTATAGACTATATTCTAACAGTTTCAAACTGATAATGCACAATGAAAAATCGATTAAATTTAAAAAGCCCCTCGTATATGAGGGGCTTACATCTCCTTGCACGACTATATCATTACTTTTGATACAACGGCCGCGATGTATATTTCGTATGAAGCAGTTCATGTGACTTGTGGCTGTTCGGCTTCTCAAGAAACTCTTCATAAATCTGCTTAATCTCAGGATTTTCATGAGACCGGCGAACTGTTGACTTTTCATCATCTGCATACAGTCCGGCAATTCTCTTGTTCCGGATTTCATCGGTAGTTCCATAGGGCTGCCCGCCCCCTGCAATACATCCGCCGCGGCATGCCATAACCTCGATAAAATCATATGGTGGTTTTTCGCCTGCATTTCGTGCTGCGCGTACTTCATCAAGAATTTCCGCAATGTTTACCATACCGTGTGCTACTGCAACGCGTACTTTTGTACCGTCCACATCCACAACACCGCGCTTTACGCCTTCCATACCGCGGACAACCTCAATGTTCACATTCTCAAGCTCTTTGCCTGTTACCAGGTTATATGCAGTACGTACAGCAGCTTCCATTACACCGCCTGTTACACCGAAGATAGTTGCAGCACCGGAATATGCGCCAATCGGGCTGTCTGCTTTCTCTTCCGGAAGCTCTGCAAAATCAATACCTAGTGCCTGAATTAATCTGCCAAGCTCTCTGGTAGTGAGAACCACATCCACATCCTGATATCCGGATGCATACATGTTATCACTTCTGGATATTTCATATTTCTTTGCTGTACAAGGCATAACTGAAGCAGAATAAATCTTTTTCGGGTCAATACCTTTTTTATCAGCATAGTAGGTTTTTGTGACAGCTCCCTGCATCATTTGAGGTGACTTTGCAGTGGAGAAGTTAGGGATCATATCCGGGTAATACTTTTCCATGTAATCTACCCATGCAGGACAGCATGAGGTAATTAACGGAAGGTCGCCGCCCTGTGTAAGGCGTTCAACAAACTCACTTCCTTCTTCCATAATGGTAAGGTCAGCAGCAAAGTTTGTGTCGAATACAGCATCTATACCAAGTCTACGGAGTGCTGAATACAGCTTTCCTGTAGAAACTGTGCCTGGCTCCATTCCGAACATTTCACCGATTGCTACACGGACAGCAGGTGCAATCTGAATTGCTACATGCACCTCAGGATCGCGGATAGCGTCCATGAGCTTTCTTGTCTCATCTTTCTCATAAATTGCGCCTACCGGACAGTGCGCTGAACACTGACCACATTTAATACACGGGCTTTCATTAAGAAGAACATTACCTGCAGGTGCAATTACTGTGCTGTCACCGCGGTTTAGGAATTCGAGGGCCCATACATCCTGAAGTTGCTGGCAAACAAGGGCACATCGGCCGCAGTTTACACATTTTCTTGGGTCAAGCACGATTGACGGGGTGCTTTCATCCTTTTCAAGTTCCCGAATCTGGCCTTCATAAGGTATTTCTCGGATTGAAAATTCGGCAGCAAGCTCCTGAAGCTCACAAGAACCGTTTCTCGCACATTTGAGACAGTCGTTCGGGTGATTCGCTAAAATAAGCTCTACTACAGTTCTGCGTACATCATTAATCTCCGGATCATGGGTAATAACATTCATGCCCTCGCCAATGGGAGTAGCACAGGCGCGGATCATCTTTGGAGATCCTTCTACCTTTACTACACAAATACCACAGGCTGCCCATGGCACGAGATCGGAGTGATAACACAGTGTAGGTATCTTGACACCGACTTCGTTGGCAGCATCAAGTATTGATGTTCCCTGTTCTACCTGAACAGGTATTCCGTTTATCTTACAGTTTACGGTTTTCACTGATACTCTCCTTTATATTGCTACTTAACTATTACTGCACCAAACTTACAGCCTTCAAAACACTGACCGCACTTAATACATCGTGACTGGTCAATAACATGAAGCTGTTTCCGTTCACCGGAGATACAGTTAACAGGACACTTTCTTGCACAGACAGTACATCCGATACATTTTTCCGGATCAATTTCATAGCGCACAAGGTCTTTACATTTCCCTGCTGCACATTTGCTCTCTTCTACGTGCTGTCTGTATTCCTCTTCAAAATACTTTAGTGTGGACATAACAGGGTTTGCAGCTGTCTGACCTAAGCCACAAAGTGCAGCCTTTTTCATCGCATACCCAACGTCCTTCATCTTCTGAACATCCTCGGCATCACCGTTCCCTTTGGAAATCTTATCCAGAAGATTATACAGCTTCCTGGTTCCGATCCGACAAGGAGCACATTTTCCGCATGACTCTTCAACACAGAATTCCATGTAGAATTTTGTTACGTCAATGATACAGTCTTCCTCAGACATTACGATCATACCGCCGGAACCCATCATAGAGCCGATTGCTGTCAAGCTGTCAAAATCAATTGGGGTATCCAGAAACTCTTCAGTAATAACGCCTCCTGAAGGACCACCTGTCTGAACAGCTTTAAACTTTTTACCACCAGGGATCCCGCCTCCAATATCGAAGACAATCTCCCGCAGTGTCGTACCCATCGGTACTTCTACTAAGCCTGAGTTTCTGATTTGTCCGGTAAGAGCAAATACCTTTGTACCAGTCGTCTTCTCTGTACCGATTTTTGCGAACCACTCTCCGCCTTTTGTTAGGATAACAGGAATATTTGCCCATGTTTCTACATTGTTGATAACCGTAGGCTGGCCCCACAGGCCCTTTACTGCAGGAAATGGAGGCTTTGGAATCGGCATTCCCCGTTTCCCTTCTATGGAAGCAAGAAGAGCTGTTTCCTCACCACAGACAAAAGCACCTGCGCCAAGTCGTATTTCAATATCAAAATCAAATCCACTTCCGAGTATGTCCTTACCGAGAAGTCCCATTTCACGGGCTTGCTTCATAGCAATTTCAAGACGCTCGATTGCAAGCGGGTATTCCGCACGTATGTAGATGTAACCAATGTGTGCATCAACCGTGCGACCTGCTATAGTCATAGCCTCAATTACTGAATGCGGGTCACCTTCCAAGGTACTTCTGTCCATATATGCACCAGGGTCGCCTTCATCAGCATTACATACAATGTATTTCGGCTGAACATCTCCGACCTGCTTCGTAAAATTCCACTTAAGCCATGTTGGAAATCCTGCTCCGCCGCGGCCGCGAAGACCTGATTTCTTCAGTTCTTCAATGATATCATCAGGCTTCATTTCAAAAAGCGCCTTTTCGAGCGCGGCATATCCCTCACGTGCAATATATTCGTTAATATCTTCCGGGTTAATAACACCGCAGTTTCTTAAAACAATACGAACCTGTTTTTGGTAGAATTCGATATTATCAGCATCTTTAACTGTAGTTTTATCGTCCGCCTTATAGAGCAGGCGTTCTACCAATCTTCCTTTAACAATGTTTTCTTCAATAATTTCTTTTGCATCTTCCGGTTTCACCTCTACATAGAAAGCTTCATCCGGAAGCACCTTCACAATCGGGCCTTTTTCACAGAAACCGAAACAACCGGTCTTTACAATCTGAGTATCCTTTTTTACACCGCTTGCTTCTGCTTCATGGATTAATGCCCGGTATATCTCATCGGCCTTACTGGATTCGCAGCCGGTTCCGCCGCATACCAGTATATAGTTTGTAATTGCCATTGATATCCTCCGTTATTCCTTCACTATATCCTGTGCTGGTTTATCAAAAATATGGTTATTCACTAGCTCTTTGTTCATAATGTGTTTATGCACTATTTCACGAGCAACGTTTTTATCCACATTTCCATAAATCGTGTCAGGCATTCCCGGCACCTTTACCTCTACTGTAGGCTCAACATAACAAAGGCCCATACATCCGCTCTGCTTCACAGTCGCGTTTTCAATGTTTTCAGTATCCAGTTCCTCTAGAATACTGTTCAGGGTCTCCTTTGAACCAGCCGCGATTCCGCACGTTCCGCCACCGACAATGATCTGAATATCTTTGCCTTCAGTTTCACGTTTGTTCATCTCTTTCTTTTTTTCTTCCCGCAGCTTCTTAAGATCTGCAAGAGTCATTTTAGCCATATATCTGCTCCTTTTTCTGAACTATCTCATCTTCCTGAGATTGTATAAAATGCCGTAAAAGGTTCATATTCCCTGCTGTATGCAGGTCTCCAAGTGCTTCAAGCAATTCGGAACGCCGAATTACATATTCCTCATCTACGAACTCTGCTGACCGCCGGATGACCATCTCAAATGTTCCTTCAAAACACATTGCTTGATAAATAAGGGCTATGATATCGCCGGTTGGCGGTGTATCCATATGGTCCAACTGAAAATCAGCTATAACCATTGTCCCCTTTCCTTTCTCAGAAGAAATGTCAAAATCTCCGTCAGTCATTTCAATAGTCTGAATCAAAAACGGTAGACCAAGTCCGACTTTTCGCTTCTTATGTTTAACTCCATTTGTAAAAAACGGATCCTTTGCTTTTCTAAGTTCCTCCGGCGCCATTCCGACGCCGTTGTCCCTTATAGCGAACCGCATAGAGCTTTCTGTCTCAGTAAGATCGATTCTAATTTCACTCGACTCAGCTTCAACAGAATTCTGGATAATATCCAGCATAAAGTCCGCGATGGTGAAATGCACTATTTCCCCTTGAACTGAGCAAGAATTTCAGGAAGCTGGTCTTTGGTTACTTTACCAAAAACTTCATCGTCAATAGTGATTACCGGCGCGAGACCACAGCACCCGATACATCGAACTGCTTCCATTGAGAACTCATTGTCCTCTGTTGTTTCGCCAACCCCGATATCAATTATATTCGATATCTCTTCGATTAAATCTCCACTGCCCTTAAGGTAACAGGCAGTACCCATACAAACCGAGATCTGGTGCTTACCTGGTTTGTTCTGTTTAAAAAAGTGATAAAAAGTAATAACGCCGTAAATTTTTGCTAACGGTACATCCAGGAGCTTTGCTACTTCCATGGCAACGTCCCGGGGAATATATCCGTACTCTTCCTGTACACGGTGAAGTACCATAATTAGGTTCCCCGGTTTTTCCTTCCATTTCTTTACAAAGTCCAGAAGTCCGTCAGAAAGTTTTACTTGTTCTGCTGTAGGCATGGGACCTCCCCTTCTTCATTGAAGTCTTATCAGCTGTTTTTCGATACACCTATCGAAACGCTAATCAGATAGAATTTTAGTTTCCTGCATTGTACGGCATACAATAGAAAAAATCAATATTAATTCTTCTTTTGAAATCAGGTTTGTGAAAAAAATACATTTGCATTTGACGTTGTTATGATATATAATGATAAATCGATTTATATTGTGAATGCAGGTGCAAAAATATGGCAAATTCCTTAAATAAAGAACTTGTAATCCGTTTATCAAAATACAAACGGGTTTTACAGAAATTAAAAACCCTTGGCTTTGCTAAAGTGTTCTCTAACAATCTTGGTGACGCAATCGGAGTCACACCTGCATTAGTGAGAAAAGACCTTTCTGTAATAAAATTGCCGGGAAACAAGCGGGGAGGATATAATATCGATGACATTATCGAACACCTGAACAACCTGCTTGGTAAAAATGAGCTCCAAGACGTTATAATAGCAGGATGCGGAAAAATCGGTACTGCCCTTATACAGTACAAGGAGTTTGCTAAAGACGGAATTCGAATAATAGCAGGATTTGACATAGACCCTGAAGGAACTCAGCCTGGAATAAGCATTCCGATTTATGACATCTCAGAGATAAACACATACGTGAAAAACAACAATATTAAAGTTGCAATTATTGCTGTGCCCGATGCTGCAGCAATGTCCTTACGGGACCAGATGATCGAAGCAGGTATTCAGGGTATTCTTAATTTTGCGCCGGTAGAATTGAAGTCATGCGAATCCTGCGTAGTGAGTAATGTTAATCTTGGTCTGGAGATAGAAAATCTATTTTATCTTGTAAGAATGCATAATTCGGATTTACATATAGACAGCTAATCAGAAAGCAGATAATCAACAGAATTACAAAGATAATAGGGGTTGTATAAACCATGTAAAATATGGAAAATGACCACAAAAACACACAGCAAAGTAAAACCGTTTACACAAAAATATACTAATTATTATCTATTTTTATTATAATTCAGTAATAAGAAACAAAGGATTATTACATATGACGTTTTCAGAAATAATTACGGAACTAAATTGTACAGCTTACCATACAAGGGAAGAATGCGATGAGTGTCAAATCCATCATGTTGTAACATCCGACTTAATGAGCGAGGTCTTAGTTGTTGATGAAGAAGACCTTATACTTGTAACAAGCCTCACAACTGATCAAGCGGTCCGCACAGCAGACATTGTCGGTGCATACGGTATTCTCCTGGCAAACGACAAAGCCCCCCAGGAAAATATGAAAAAGCTTGCAAAGGAATCCGACCTTACCCTTTTGTCAACTCCGCTTAGTACATTTTCTGCGTGTGTTGAACTAGGTAAACTCCTCGGTAAATAGGAGCCGGAATGACAGGAATACCAATAAATACAGTAGACAGCCCCAGTGTAATACTGGAACTTATTTACAAGCTGAAAATTAAGGATGTTATGTCAACTGACATCTACACAGCTGCCAGAAAAGAGCCCATCCGTTCTATTCAGAAACTCATGAAAGCAAACGGAATAACAGGGGTCCCTATTGCTGAAGATAAGCGACTCTACGGTATCGTCAGTATGGATGACATTATTCGCGCACTGGATACTGGTTCTATCGATGCCCCTGCAGAAGACCTCATGTCTAGAAATCTTATTGTACTGGAAGATGACATGCCCTTGTCATTTGCAATTTCCTATTTTGACAAGTATCAGTACGGAAGGTTTCCAGTCTTAAGCAAAGAGAAGCAGCTTGTTGGAATTATAACGTCTAGAGACATTATTACAGCATTGCTTGTAGAAATAAACAAGGAAATGCAGAAGCTTGAAAAACAGATGCAAAAAGACCAGCCCGGTCCAGTGGGCAGAATGGTCAAAGAATTCACGACAAATAAATTTGATTTTGAAAATGCAGGAAAGGCTTCTACAGAAGTAAAAAAGACATTAAAAAAGCTGAAAACACCGTCAAAGATAATGCGGAGAATTGCTGTTGCAATGTATGAACTTGAGATGAACCAAGTAGTACATTCAGAAGGCGGGAAGATACGCTTTACTCTAGATACGGACAGGGTGGAGATACGAGCCCAAGACCGGGGCCCTGGAATCCCGGATGTTGAGCAAGCATTAACTGAAGGATTCTCTACAGCAAACGAGTGGATCCGCTCCCTCGGGTTCGGTGCCGGAATGGGCCTGCCCAATGTAAAACGCGTATCAGATGAGTTTTCAATCTGTTCATCTGAAGAGGGAACAAAAGTCGAATGCACAATCTACTTGAAAACAGGAGATACAAATGAAGATACGAAAGATTGCTGAAACACTTGAATACGAAATAGTACAAAACGATTTTGAGGATGATGATATTACAGAGGGCTACACATCCGACTTATTAAGCGATGTCATGGCACACGCACCTGCAGACAGTGCGTTTATTACCATTCAGGCGCATAAAAATGCTGTGGCTGTATCATCTCTTGCAGGGGTGCTTGCAATTATTATATGTAATTCAAGGCCAATACCTGATGACATGACAGCTGCTGCAGCTGAAGAAGGTATTGCAATACTCCGCACATCTGAGGACCAGTTTACTGCCTCTTACAAGCTTGCACGAGCACTAGGAAAATGACATTTCAGGCTGACATTCATATCCACACCTGCCTATCTCCCTGTGCCGACCTGGAGATGTCACCATCAGAAATAGCTGATACAGCAAAAACAGCAGGGCTTGATATGCTGGGAATTGCAGATCATAATTCGGTTAGGAATCTTCCAGCCCATCAGGAAGCATGTTCGAGAAAAAACATTATCCCAATATTCGGAATAGAGGTGGCAACACAGGAAGAGGCCCATATACTCTGTATTTTTCCGGACCTAAAAGCAGCAGAAGAGTTCGGAGATTTTCTCTATTCCTATATCCCGGATATTGAAAACGATCCTGAACGGTTCGGAGACCAGGTTGTAGTAGATGTTGATGAAAATGTCCTTGATTTCGAGGAGAAATATCTCGGTTCAGCAGCAGAGCTATCAATTGATGCCCTGTTTGAAGAAGTAACCATGAGAAGGGGGCTGTTCATTCCTGCACATATAGACAAACCAGTATTCAGCATTCCAAGCCAATTAGGTTTCCTCCCTGACATGGCGTATTCAGCTGTGGAAATGACGCGGCCTGCACCGAATGGGGTGAAATACCCCTACCCTATTATCTGTAATTCGGATTCCCATTACTTGGAGGATATTGGAACCCGAAGATTCTCCATCAATTCGCAGTCCCCAGGGTTCTGGGAACTTACAGAAGCATTAAAGGCGAAAAATGTGGAGACAATTTTTTCTGTGAAATAAATCTATTCTACTGGCTGGGAGAATTTACTGAACCTAAGGCCATAGTATTTTTCTCCATTTGAGTTATCAAAGCGCATAATTTTTGCTTTCTGCCGAAAGGCCGGCAGTTTTTCAGATACGAAGCTGACACGGACCTCGCTGCCAACATCGGATACAGATGAATTCTCTTCATTTTCAGGGTCTATTTTTAAAAGACATCCTTCATCCGAGACATTTTCCACTTTGCAGTATATCTTCTTACCGCTCCGGAACATAAGCTCCATCCGCATATTAACTTCTATTCTTTGACTGACACGTTTTTCCATACTATTCTCCGTTGACTGCTCTATTAGTACAATAATAGACCACAAAGGAATATTTTTCAAATTGTATGCACAAAAAAGCAGAAGGTTTTTACCCTCTGCCTTTTTGAATTATTATACCCTCTATTCTCCTTGGAACACTACAGAAAAAGTATCTGCTTGAATATCAGCAGCGCTCATCGGGTCAGGCAGTGTGAGACCGGAAAAGTCATCTGCCCAAGACGGTCTTGCAAGGTCCTCTGTTCCAACAAAGGAGTCATGCCCGAAATAGCCTGGGTTTGTTATCTTTGTTACTGCAATGATAATACCTAAATCTCCGGGATCCTGATTTTCATCATTGTCCAAGAATGTATACAGCTCCTGCAAAGCACTGAATACCTGATCATTCTCTGAAGTATCGGAAATAGAAATGGTAGATTCGTATGCTGAGAGCGCATTATTCACAATTTCTAATACTGTCTGAACTCCCTCCTCTGTGTCATTCATATCAGTTTCAGTATCACTTTTAATCCATTCTGCGATTACCCGTTTATACAGAGCGCCCATACTGTACTGAGTAAAAACATCCGTTCCAGTATAGTGAAATGGCACAGTAGCAAGGTTCACCAAACCGCTGGTTGCATCCGGGTCTGAGACATCAGCAGCTCCCTGGTATGTATAGATGCCAGCAGAAATAGGAGCATCTCCAGAAGCCCAGGTTCCATCAGGGTCCAGCTCTGACATGAAAATATCCTGATACGGAGAGTCTTCCTCAACAATGACATCTGTGTAATACACTGTGCCTGCAATATAAAAAATATTCTCCAGCTGATACGCTTTGAGCCAAAGCCTAGTTGGAATGTTTTCTGTTTTAGAGCTGTTATCACTATCATTATCAAGGCTGGTTACTGTCAATTCAATAACCTGCCCGTAATCCGGATCAGCTGTATCAAAGTCTATCTGGTATTCAACCCTCTCTTCTGGCAAAAGAACAGGTGTCCGAACTGAAACTGTACCATAGATCCGCTCTTCTTCTTTGGTAAAGTCAATTTGGGTGTTCCGTAGTTCTCTTTCACCGTCTTGAGTATCAAACACCGAACTGATTATCACCTGGTATGTATTATCAGTTTTAGAGATATAATAGGTTTGGGAATTCCCATTCGCATCAAGCTCTTCCATTGGACCGGATATTTCACCTGATTCTTCCAATGCGTCCATTGTTGATGGAATACTGAGAATGTTTGCATCAACTGCATCCAGATACGCATCTACTACATCGATTGCCCGGGAAGCAATTACATTGTAGGTATTTCTGACTGGGTTATAAATATACTGCACATGGTCCAATACAGTTTCTTCTCCAGCAGAGTCACCTGACCTAGTTGACTGGTAACTGCTGAAAGTACTCGGTATTTCCAGAAGTACATTAGAAATATCAAGCTGCGAGGTCTCATCAGTTGTTGTATCATCTCCAGGTCCGAACGGGGAATCTGAACAACTGAACACCATAATAGATAGCAAAATAATTACACAAATAAAACGTAAACCCTTCATTTAAAGCCTCCTATGAGCTATATAAAATAAAGTATACCACATAATTTAGAGAAAATAGTAATTGCTGTATTGTTTGTTGTATTCTAACCTTTTTTTAACACAAGCTTTTCATTTTCTATTTCTCTTTTTCTAATTTTACGCAGGCTTCTCTGATTATCTGAAGCAGGAGGAAGAAAAAGGATATATTACTAGAAACAAGGAGAGAATATGCAGAAAGTTATGAAAAACACACCTGTTTCACGTAAGCACCTTTTACTTGGCGAAGAAGAAGACCCAATGTATACTGAGCAGATGAAACGCTTTAGAGAAATGGACCAGTCGGTCTTACACCCTGCCGTATTGGCCTGGTTTACGAAAACCTTTCGGGCACCAACTGATGTACAAACCAGGGCCTGGGCGAAAATTGCTGCAGGAAAGCATATACTCATGACCGCGCCCACAGGGAGCGGAAAAACGCTTGCCGCTTTTTTATGGGCAATTAATCAGCTTATTTCAGGTAAGTGGCCGCCAGGTGCAACACGGGTTTTGTATATTTCACCGTTAAAAGCATTAAACTCAGATATTCACAAAAACCTCCAAATTCCCTTGGCAGGTATTATAGAAGAAGCGACAAGGCTCGGCTATTCGGTTCCGAATATCCGCACAGGCCTCCGCTCAGGGGACACAACCCAGTCGCAGCGGAGAAAAATGGTTACAACCCCCCCTGAAATTCTAATTACTACGCCTGAGAGCCTGAACATCCTGCTTACCACAAAAAAGGCAGAAGCGCTTTTCTCTTCTATAGAGACAGTGATTCTCGATGAAATCCATGCTGTTGCGTCTACCAAACGGGGTGTTCACCTAATGAGCGCGATAGAGCGTCTGACCCTGTATTCCGATGAGTTTCAAAGGATCGGAGTTTCCGCAACAGTACGTCCAATGGAAGCTGTTGCAGGCTTTATCGGCGGTCACCATATACTTCAAGAAGGCCATGAGCCTGAATACAAGAAACGGGAAGTTGAGATAATCAGATCCACAGACACTGCCAAAAAAGACCTCACTGTCTGTTTTCCTGCAGATGCTCATATGATGATGGAAGACAATTCATGGTGGCCGGTTCTGGTCCGGGATTTTAAGGAAATAATTAAGCAAAGAAAGTCTACCCTTCTTTTTGCGAATAACCGAAGGCTTACAGAAAAGCTTACAAGATTAATTAATGAAGATGAGGAAGAAGATATTGCATACGCCCACCACGGCTCGCTTTCCAAAGACATCCGCAGGGCAGTTGAAGAACGGCTGAAAAAAGGGGAACTGAAAGCGATTGTTGCAACAAGCAGTTTGGAGCTTGGTATTGATGTGGGCGCCCTTGACCAGGTTATTCTTGTACAGACCCCGCCGAGCATCTCATCCGCAATGCAGCGCCTCGGCCGCGCAGGACACCAGGTGGGTGCCCTTTCCAGGGGAATTCTGTATCCAAGCCATGGAAGGGACTTTCTCCTCGCTGCAGTCTGTTCAAACGCGGTAAAAGAAGGGGAAATTGAAAAATCTACACCAATTTCCGCACCCTTGGATGTGCTGACACAGATTATTCTTTCCATGACAGCACATACGCAGTGGGACATTGACCGTTTGTATCACTTTATCCGGACCATCAGCTCATACCGCGGGCTCCCGAGAAAGCAGTATGACCTTGTTCTTCAAATGCTTGCAGGAAGGTATGAAAACACAAGGGTAAGAGAGCTGTCGAAACGGATTATTCTGGATGAAGTAGAGAACACAATAATTGGAAGGCCGGCAAATCCGATGCTCATTTATTCATCGGGAGGTACGATTCCGGACAGAGGATATTATGAGCTTCGGGTCCAAGGATCAGGCGCAAAAATTGGAGAGCTGGATGAAGAATTTGTCTGGGAGCGGAAGATAGGTGAAAGCTTTGTACTGGGTACACATAAATGGAAGATAACTGCAATAGATAATCAAAAGGTTGAGGTTGTGCCATGGTCAGGGAGGATAACCTCAAACCCCTTCTGGCGCGCTGATGCTCAGTACAGGGATTTCACTTTTTCAGAACGAATTCTCGGGTTTCTTGAAAAAGCGGACACAGAGGTTCATGAGAACAGTTTTCCCCATACGCTCATGAAAGAATATAAAATGGATCAGGAATCAGCGGGAGAGCTGATAAGCTATCTACTCAGACAAAAAGAGCATACAAATACCAGCCTTCCACACAGACATCATATTGTTATCGAACACACCAGTGATGCCGCTGGTTCTCAAGAAGGGCGGTGTGTCATTATCCATACTTTATGGGGAGGAAAGGTGAACCAGCCTGTTTCAATGGCACTTTCCGCTGCATTAGAAGAGCGCTACAAAGAGAAGCTCCAAGTATCTGCTGATGATGACTGCATTATGGTCTATTTCCCAGATCAATACGAGAAGGACACCGATTATCTTTCCCTTATTGAACCAAATCAGCTTCTTCCCTTGGTCCGTAAACGCCTTGAATCTTCCGGCCTTTTCGGTGCAAGGTTTCGGGAAAACGCAGGGGTTGCACTCCTCCTGCCGAAAAACGGATTTAACAAGCGGATGCCCCTCTGGCTGACACGGCTTAGGTCTAAAAAGCTGTACGATGCTGTGCTTGATCTGCCGGATTTCCCAGTGCTTCTTGAGACCTGGCGTACATGTCTCCAGGACTGGTTTGATTTAAATACCGCAGAAATGCTGCTTGAGGAGGTGCATTCAGGAGAGATCCGCGTTTCTGAAACAGAAACCCCAAACCCCTCACCCTTTTCATCCAACATGCTCTGGCGCCAAATTAACCACCAGATGTATCTTGATGATACTCCGACCACTTCCAGGACATCTAAACTAGATGACGAGCTCATTCATCAGGCAGTCGGCTACCTTCCTTCAGAATACGCGGTCAGTAAAACCCATGTTCAACACCTAACCGCGAAGCTTCAGCGCACATTTCCAGGCTACCAGCCTTCGGACACAGGTGAACTCATCGACTGGATAAAACAGCGGGTATTTATTCCTGTAGATGAATATGTAAAGCTGTATCATTCTCTAGAAGAAAGCCGAATTGATGAAGAAAAACTTGCAAAGCGTATTGTAACCTTCAGTTTTCAAGGAGCGGATACTGATTGTGTATGCGAGAAAAACACCTTCTCGGAAATTTACCACGCATGCCTGCAAGCAGGAACCGAACTCCCTGAGGGACCGCAGATGAGCAGCACACCGAAAGAAACAGACCGGGACATACTGACACTCCTAAGCGAGTATATTCAGTACTATGGCCCTATTCAGTATAACCATCTCGTCTCAGTAATCGGCAGCAGAAATGCAGGTGAAATCCTAAGCCCTGAGCCTACAGCAGAGACGCAAGTTTTGGCAGGGAAGCTTATAAAAGAGGATAATGAAAACTATATCTGCGACTCAAGCAACTTTTTGTATCTCCTGAAAATACAGAGAAAAGCCGTGTATGCTTCCTTTTCTGAGCCTACAGCAGCGGAAAAACTGCCTCTGTTCTTTGCCCAATACTCAGGGATTGCAGAGAGGAATCCTGAAAACAAGGGCGTTCGAACTGTAATCACCAAGCTTTTCGGATATTCGGTTCCTCCAACAGTTTGGGAGCATTCCATTTTACCATCCAGAATTACAGACTATGACCCAGAGATACTGGATGAGCTTATTAAGCGCCATGACCTTGTGTGGGTATGGACTGGAAAAAAGCAGCTCACCTTTTGTCTTGAAAACGACCTTCCCCTCTATTTTACTAAAAACGGTGATTCCCATCCCCTTCCTGGAGATGACAGGTCCTATTCCTTTTGGGAAATTACAGAACATACGAATGAGCAGGCACATGTAGTTTCAGACATTCTCTGGAATTCAGCACGAAAAGGAGAGATAACAGCTGATACATTTCAGGTTGTCCGCAAAGCATTGAAAAACAGATTTCATTTTTCAAGCGTTTGCCCGAAAAAGCATAAGCGGCCGGTACGCGGAGGTTTCAGGACTTGGAAGGAAGCAAACCCAACAGAAAGCAAGTGGCACGTGCTGAAGAATGACTGGGAGCCCGCAGATTCTTTGGAAGAGCTTGAGCTGGAAAAAGAACGAGCCAGACTTCTTTTAGACAGATACGGCATTGTTTTTAGAGAGATTTTACAGAAAGAACAGCCTGTATTCCGCTGGAAAAATATATTCCGTGCATTACGGCTTATGGAGCTTTCTGGTGAGGTTACAGGCGGTAGGTTTATAGATACGTTCTCCGGTCCCCAATTTGCAAGTACAGAAGCTATTACCCTTCTGCAGTCAGGCTTGGATGAAGAGCTTGTCTACAGTGTACACAGCTATGATCCTGCCTCCCCTTCAGGTCTGCGAACACCCGGTTTTTCCCAGAACTATCCGGACAGGGCACAGAATACCGCAATGGTCTTCCACGGGAGCCGCCTCATTTTTACAAGTAAACGCAAGGGAAAAGAGCTTATTATCCACAAAGGCCCTGAGGAGATACAGGATGAGAGGTATTTTTCAGAATTAGTGAACCTGCTTCTACCTGAAAGCACATTTGAAAACACAATCCGGATTACTACAATTAATGGAGAAACAGCTGAAAGTTCTGAATACGCTGATATTTTTCAAGACCAGGGCTTTGTAAAAGGGCTGAAAGGGATCTCATATTATAAAAAGCCCAAAATACTCAGCTAATAACACAGTACGGACTTATTAGTACAGCTTTAAAAATGTATCTTCTGCAGCTGATATTGACAATAAAATATGCTTCATGCTAATCTTTGCACCTGTCACGGGCTGTAGCGCAGTTGGTTAGCGTACAGGTCTGGGGGACCTGGGGTCGGCGGTTCGAATCCGCCCAGCCCGAAATTGACCGAATTGGTAAATCCAATTCGGTTTTTTATATTTGCGGACCTTCCGGAATCACCATGGACATGGGGTCATTTACGTAATTTCGGAAGGCAGGTGAATTGCTTCGCAATTCTCCACGTACGAAACGGAGCTGTAGACTTTTCACTTAATCAGTAAATTACTTTCCTGCAGATACGCGTTTTTTTTATAGGATGGGTCTTAATTTGAGGAATGTCATAGAGGATTAAAACGCGATCTGCTGACCGCAGAATGTAGCAGGGAACACGTTGCACCAGCACCTTCATCGAGTAATCCAGTCTCAATGAATTTGAGGCTGGATTGTACTGAGATAAGACTGCTGGAGCCTAATCCTTCAGTTTTTCTATTTCTTCGATGGAAAGACCAGTTACTCTGGAAATTAAATCACTATCTAGTCCCTCTGTAAGCATACGCTTGGCGTCTTCTTTCGCTTTTCTCTCAATACCTTTTTCAATACCCTGCTTTTCTTTTTCTTCCATTACTTCAAAATATGATTCAACAAGCATTC
>CAYRYS010000065.1:0-12210 GCA_964428555.1 uncultured Spirochaetales bacterium
TCACTCGATGACCGGGCGGCCTTCTTTTCCTTGCGGAAAATCACTCGATGACCGGCGGCCTTCTTTTCCTTTTGGAAAATCACTCGATGACCGGGCGGCCTTCTTTTCCTTGCGGAAAATTACTCAACAAGCACTCCCTGGAAGACCATTTCGACCTATCTTTGGTGCTCTATTTTGTATAAAAACGCAAAAGCACAAAGTATTCGTCCTTTCTCTGCCCTCTTGCGTGTTCATGAAAATGGCGTATACTATTGGGATATGAAAGACCAAGGACTGCATGAGCAGGTAGAGCTGATACGGGAAGTTTTCTATTATACACAGCGGTATGCTGGGGCTGTTTTTGTAATAAAGATTGACAGCCTTATTGTACAGAGCCCCCTGTTCCCGCTCCTTGTAAAGGACATTTCCATCCTCCATAAAGCCGGGATCAAGATTATCCTTGTTCCAGGCGCAAAGGAGAGGATTGATGAAGTGCTTTCCCAATACAAGGTCAAAACTGAGAATGCGGGGAGAGACCGTATCTCTACTAAAGAGAGCATTCCCTTTATAAAAATGGCTGCTTTCGATATTTCCAATACAGTGATGACACACCTGGCAGGAAACAATGTAAACGGAGTAATAGGGAACTGGGTGCGCGCAAGGGCAAAGGGCGTGATTGACGGCACAGACTATCAGAGCACCGGAGTAATTGAACGCGTACAGACTGAAGATATTTTTAAAGTCCTAAATGACGGTATTATCCCGATATTTCCCTGTATTGGCTGGAGTTCCCTGGGTAAGCCATACAATATTTCATCTGACGAGCTTGCCTTTTCTTTGAGCACATCGATAAAAGCGGACAAGCTCTTTTTCATCCGCAGCATACAAACAGGAATTCCCAAAAAAGCAACAGAGTCTATTAGCAATATTATTTTCAGGGATGACAAAGTCTCCCGTATGCCTGTTGACAGCGCGGAAAAAGTCCTTTCCTGTATAGAGGATGATGCAGACCGTCACCTGTTGTATATCGCATCCCGGGCTTGTAGACTCGGGGTTGAACGTGTGCATATTCTGAACGGACACATAAGCGGAATACTGCTCAAGGAGATATTTTCCAATGTAGGCTCCGGGCTTTTGATACACGCAAACCCCTATGAAAGCATCCGCTCAATGCGGCCTGGAGACATTCCGGATGTTCTGTCTCTTATGAACCCTTTAGTAGAAAAAGGAGTGCTCATTGAACGGGACCAGGAGTTTTTTACTGAGAATTTTCAGGACTTTGCAGTATACGAGGTGGACGGAGCAATTCACGCATGCGCCTCTTTGCACAAATACACGGAAAAACAGGCGGAAATCGCTGGACTTGCGGTTGACCAGATGTTTAAGCACCTGGGAATCGGCGCGCGAATGGTCACCTATTTGCTTGAGCAGGCTGCAGCACGGAAAATAGAAGAGGTGTTTGTGCTTACAACACAAACAATTGACTGGTTTCTCTCCATGGGCTTTAAGGAAGCCGACATAGAAGAAATACCCCAGGAAAAGCAGCAAAACTACAATACTGACCGTTCTTCCCGTGTATTGGTATTCCGGTTAAAAAGCACCCCATTACCCCAGTCTGTAACATGGGAATCAGCTTTGGATGCATAAGCTATGCTTGTTTTTCTAGATACTACCGATTGTCTGACAGCAGAAGCAGTTTTGAATGTTCAAAAGAAGGCCTTTGTAAGGGAAGCGGAGATAATCGGCAAAGAGCAGACACTCCAGCTCAAGGAAACAACCGGAGACCTGCAAGAAAAGTCAGCAGTGTTTACCGGATTTATGAAAAACCGGAAGCTCCTCGGCTGTATTTCCTGGGTAATAAAGAAAGCCGAATTAGACATACACACACTGACTGTCCTGCCAGAAAACCACAGGCAGGGCATTGCTTCCATTCTTCTGGATTTCGCGGAAAACCAGCCGGAGATTCAGTCGGTTACTGTCCAGGCACCAGCTTTAAACCATCCTGCCCTTTGCTGTTACACTTCCAGAGGGTATGTACAAACCAAAACCACGAACACACCGGAGAGAATACAGCTTGCACGCTTTACCAAGGACATTCATCATCCCCAGGAAAATAGTTTCAATGCTCTCTCCTCGCGGTATCCCTGGAAACCGATATACGGGTGCCCTGGAAGGTATATTTTCAAAAACGGTACAACCGCGGTCCCCCCGGAGCAGATTGCAGGGAAAAATGTTGCATCCGCGGTTTTTCCTGAAGCCCAGGACAGGGTGTTCTTTTGCAGCATTTTAGGGGGTGGGCTTATCTCGTATCAAAAAGAAGATAATACTTTTCTTCACACCCTTTGTTCAATCCAAGGGTATAAAAAGAAACTAAAAAAACTCGGAACCCAGCAGTCTGAATAAGGCAGCATTGCTGTGCTTCGACGGTTAGTTTTCAATCCAGAAGCTTCGAAACACAGAAGCAGGCAGAAAGTACCAAAATCTGCTGCTTTTCCGAAGTATGTATTGCATTCAAAACAGGTTTCGCATAGAATTCCAATAGCAAACTACAGGGATTCATAACAATGAAGAGAACAGATCCGATATTCCAAGTTTTTGAACACGATCTAATGGGGATTGCTGTTTTTAATACAGAGATGGAATTCCTGTATGTAAACAACAGGTTTCTCAAAGAGTTTTCAGTTAGCAAAGACCAGGTTATTGGTAAAAACCACTATTCAGTGTTCCCTGAAATACCCCAGCGCTGGAGAGAGATACACCAAAAAGCGCTTTCCGGAGAAGTCCTCAGGTCAAAAGAAGATTTTTTCATCCGCGAAGACGGCAGTATTGATTATACCAGATGGGAATGCAGGCCCTGGTATGAGAGTGATGAAAAAATCGGAGGCATCATTCTTTACACTCGGGTAATAAACACAGAAAAGTCTGAAAAGCAAGAGCACCTGCGCATTACCGCTGCAATGAAAGCACTCCTGGAAAATACTCCGGATATTGTAAACATAATCGATAAAACCGGAAGATATGTTATGGTCTCGGACTCAACAGCCAAAACGCTTAACCTGCCGAAAGCAGAGCTAATTGGTAAAAACTTCAGAGAAGTACTTCCCCCTGAAGTTGCTGAGGAATTTCACAACACAACCCAAAGGGTAGTAGAGACTGGAGAACCCCTTTCAAAGACCGATACAATCCAAACAGATGACGGTGAATATGTATACCGCACCACCCTTTTTCCGGCCCAAGTAAAAGACGGAGAAGTAGAATTAATCGGCACAATTGGTATGGATGTCACTACTGAACACAGGGCTTTGAAAGAACTGCGGAACAGCCAAGTTAGATGGCAGTTTGCCCTGGAAGGCGCTGGAGACGGTGTTTGGGACTGGAACCCAGCCGCAAATGAGGTCTACTTTTCTCCGCAATGGAAAAAAATGCTTGGCTATGAAGATGAGGAAATCTCAAATTCCCTGGATGAATGGAAGAGCCGCATTCATCCGGATGACTATGCGCAAGCAATGAAGAAACTGAAGAAGCATTTAGCCGGAGAAACAGAGATTTATTCAAGCGAACACAGGATCAGGTGTAAAGACGGGAGCTACAAATGGATACTGGACAGGGGAAAGGTAATTACCCGGGACAATGAAGGAAATCCGCTCAGGGTAATCGGTACACATTCTGATATCTCAAACCGGAAAAACGCTGAAGAGGACAGGGAAAATTTCATACAGCAGCGGGAAATGATGCTCAGAGAGGGACACCATAGAATTAAAAACGACATGCAGACTGTACGCTCCCTGCTCAGCCTTCAGGCGAACCGGGTCGAAAATGCATCAGCAGCAGAGGCTTTACGGGAAGCAGCTGACCGCATTGATGTCATTACCCAGATGTACGCCACATTCTACCAAAACTTTAATCCTAAAGGCACTTTTCAAACGGATACCCTGACCAGAGACCTGGTAGAAGCATTGGAAAACCGATATCTACACACGGATATTGACATTACCTTGGAGAGTGATCCCATTGTTCTGGATAACAGACTCTCAACACCCTTTGGAATAATAATTAATGAGCTGATAACGAATTCTGTTAAACATGCTGGAGAGGACACGACAGCTGTGCGGATTGACATCACCATAAAAAAAGTTGATGAGGATACTGTTCAGATAGCAATTGAAGACAACGGCCCCGGATACCCGGATTCTGTACTGGCAGGAAATACCAATACCTTTGGGATGGTAATCCTCAATGCCTTTGTTGAACAGCTGAAGGGCAGCATAGCCTTGTCCAACAATCCCGGAGCAAAAACAGTTATCACTTTTCCGGCAAACCAGTAGCTGGCGGAAAAATATTCTCTTGACCATCCTACTAATCTATGCAATTCTTTGCTTTCTTAAAAAAACCCTCGGCAAGGTCTATATATGAAAAAGCAGACTGTTTTCGGCATACTTCTATTGGTCACATCTTTTACCGTTTTCGCTATGGGTCAAAAATCCCTTCCTGAAGCTCCTGAGCACCATGAATTATCAATTCCTTCATTAGTTGAGAGGACATATTCATCTACCATACAAATTGAAGAAGAAACAGAATCTGTCAGCGGAGTCAATTCGTACATTGCTTCATATCAGTCCGAGGATAGCAGGATCTACAGTCTTTTCAGCGTTCCTGAGGGTCCGGTCCCGGAAGAAGGATTTCCTGTTGTAATTGTAGCACACGGATTCATTCCTCCGCGGCAGTATTCCACAGTTTCAAGCTACCGCAGGATCGCTGACATATTCAGTCAGAACGGATACGCGGTACTCAAGCCAGACTACCGGGCGCACGGAAATTCCCAAGGAGAGACAGGCAGCATTTACGCTTTTATACACTATGCTGTAGATACCATGAATTTAATCGCGGGCCTGGATACTTTAGAAAATGTAAATACTGATGAAGTCTTTATCTGGGGGCATTCAATGGGAGGAGACATTGCACTGCGGACAGCAGTTGTAATGCAGGAAGAAATACAGGCAATCACCTTGTGGGGCGCGGTTTCCGAGGAATTCCCGGAAAGCATTCTCCACTATTGGGGACGCCACTCCACGATTATCGCGGAAAACATTAGAGAGTCTCTTGAACAAGAGTATAATACAAAGGAGCTGGCAAGGTTCTCGTACCACCACTTTTTTGAGCGCCTGGATACCGGGATAATGATTCACCATGGCACTGAAGATGAAGGTGCCCCTTTCAGGTGGAGCATTGCCCTGTCGGAAGACTTGGAAGAAGCAGGTATTGAACACACTTTTCATCAATACCCTGGGGAGGACCACAATTTCCTGAACGGCAGCTACAATACTGTAGTTCAGCGGGATCTGGATTTCTTTTCATCCTTTCTTTCTGAGTAAAATTTTCCTTTTCAAAGCTTCACTGGGCTATTATAATTCTCAAAGCCCATGAAGTCTCAATCCAGGAATGTAAAAAATATAGAACCCCTTAAAATAAACGTCATTGTTATTACAGCAGTGATTTTTTGTTTTTTTCTGCTCTCTTTGTTTGTACCAGACGGACAAGTCACTGCTGCGGAACATGGCAGTACAGGGGCAAATTCGGTTTTTTCTTTCTCAGATGAGAATACAGAGCCAGAAGGCAGGAACTGGTATTCTGCTCTTGCCCTTCCCATGATACCACTCTTTCTGCTCGTCGGCGGGATAGTCATACCTCTTATACAATCTGCGAAACCCCGTATTTCCAATAAAAAGACTTCTGTAAAAAGCAGCATGCTCCTCTTCATCTGCCTGACTGCAGCGGGCATACTCTTTCACAACGCTTTTTTCATTTTGCTCCTATCCTGTCTTTCATTTTCATATCTCTACAGCTATTTTAGAAACAGAATAACCGCTTTTCTCCTGCCCTTTTCAGCCCTTATGCTGGGAAGTACAGCGAATATCTCCTTTCATACATTGGTGTTTCAGTTTCACCGGGAAAGCACACAGAGAGAATTACTCTACTCACTGCCTTTCGTCCTTCTTCTCGCAGGCGTAACAGGGGTCTTGATATTCCGGCTTATACAGACCCGGCAGCTTCTTTATAAACCGGAGAGATACAAACTTTCACTTTTTACCATCCCCAATAAAAGAACCGGGACAGTTTCCCTCTTCCAGGAAAGCATTTCAGGAATACAGAGCTTTGCTCCAGCTGCTGCAGCTGCAGGACTTGTCTCTGCAGCAGTACTCCTGATATCCAATAGCAATTTTCACCTTGCATATGGAAATACAGCACAGGTGTATACAATTATCAATTGGCTCACCGGACTTCCCGCAATGCTGCCTAATCAGCTCTCCACATTCGGGGTGTTCATCTCGTCCTGGGCTTCGCGCTTCTTTCTGTATCCAGAGGTTTCCTCATCTCAGATTATTATCTCCCAATTCACCGCAGCTTTACAGGCGGGGGCAGGAAGCCAAGCCGGAATTGAGGCAGCATATCACTTAGGCTCAGGAATTGCCTCTTTGGTAATGCCTTCTTCAGCAACACTTCTTGGTCTCTTAACCGTGTTTCAGGTTCCTTGGACGCAATGGATGAAAGTACAGCTTCCAATTCAGGTACTGCTTATCACACTCAGCAGTATTGGATTAATCATACTGCAGCTCCTAACAGGACTTGCAGGCAGCGCACCTCAAGAGGAACTAGGTATAGGTTCTGCTTCAGCAAGCGGCCCGGTTTATTATATCGATGAGGACCAAAGCCTCTGGTTTTCCTTGGAATTGGAAGAAGGAGAGAACTACCGCTGTAGTGTATCTGATGCTTACAATGCGGAACAATACGATTTCATGCCGAACACCGGACCGCTCCTTCGCTCCCTCTGGTTCCAGGTGTATATGAGTGATGCACAAACCCCGTACCCTGATGATATCTATACCAGAGCGGATTCTGAAGGCGGGACTAGCCCTGAAGGTGATATTCCAGCTGCACAGTTCACTGCAATTGAAGCTTCCGCTTACATTCTGGTCGAAGGCTACCGCCGCACCTATTCCGGACTTTTCGGGCTTACTGTCCAGGGTCGGGATGAGTATGTTCAAATTGAACTTGAGGGAAGAGAGGAACGAGACAGGGAAACAGGCCGCTCTGCTCCGGAGGCTGGCAATATATCCCCGCCTGAAAGCTCGGAATTCACTGAATATTCCCTATCTCAAGGGGAAGATGTACGGCTTTCCTTCTCTGTACAGCCGGATACACCATACCGGCTCTTTATAGCAGATTCATACTCCAACAGCTCTTTCAACCTTCCAGTTACAGAGCCGATACACGCGGTATGGTTTGCTGTGTACGATCAAAATCTACAGGGTCCTTTCCCTGAAACAATTTATGCAGTACCCCACTATTCCCAAGCCCTTGATACCCACGGCGGCTATACACCCGAAGGCCCGCATCCTGCTGCAGTATTTACTCCAGAAGATTCAAATATCTATATTTTCATACAAGGAAGCAGGCCGGAATATGCAGGCAACTTCGGCTTGCGCTTAGAAATTTCCGAATAAGGAGCTTACCTATACTAACACTGATAAAAAACGCGGATCTGTACACCCCGTAGCATCTAGAAAAAAGAGACATCCTGTTAAGTCATTCTTCGATTATCGCAATAGAAGACTCAATCAACACAGTAAACGGTGACTTTGTAAAAGCCATCGATGCCTCCGGTAGTGTTGCTGTTCCAGGGTTTATTGATAACCATGTCCACATAACTGGCGGCGGCGGTGAAGGGGGCTATGCCTCCCGTACACCGGAAATAATGCTGTGCTCTATAATAAAAGCGGGCATAGGATTCAATTCCATCATCTCGATACTATTTTGTTCTTCGAACAAAATCACTCGATGTCCGGACAGGCGCACCACGCTCCCCGAGTGGACCGACGGAGTCGGTTTGTATCGAGGGGCGGTTCCTGAGCACAGGCAAAGACATAGTCGAAGGAACGTCTGTAGAAGCGAGCTCTTTGGTCTCTGGGACAATTCGCATATCCGGCTTGCGCAAGGTAATCTTCCACAGCAAACTCCTGCCCGTCTATAACTGCGGTCTCTACATGAATCCCTGCAACACTGGTGTTTCTATTAAACCGCGGCCCTGGGGCCCTGTAGCCTTCAACAGAAACCACCTTCCCCTCTTCCAGCTCAAGATATTCATTTACAAATTGGGGATACATCAGCAGAATTCAGAACAACCTCACCTAGCGGCCCGTATTCAATTTCTCCGGTAATGCTTTCTCTTTCAAGCTCGCCTGCGCTATCTCAAGGACGGAAGATTTCTGCCTCCTCTTCTAAACCGGAAGCAAAAGGACCGAACACTGTTACTGATACTAATAAGAAAAAAATTCCAGCCTTTTTCATGACAACCTCCTATCTTTAATTGTTTTTACAATATGAAGTATAGTAGGTATGTGTGACCAATATGTGAACACTATCTGTTATTCCGCTGAAAACCTTTTTTTCCTAAAATTCTCGTGGAATTAAGGACAGCCAGAAGAGCGACCCCGACATCAGCAAAGACTGCTGCCCAGAGAGAAACAAACCCGAACGCGCCGAGTACAAGCACCCCTGCTTTTACTGCAAATGCAAGCCCGATATTTTCCCTGACAATTCTCGCTGTTTTTCCTGAAATACCCCAGGCTTCCACAAGTGATCCGGGATTGTCATTGGTCAGTACAATATCTGCTGCTTCAACTGTAAGATCGCTGCCTATTCCTCCCATTGCAATACCAATATCAGATGCTGCAATTACCGGTGCATCGTTTAGACCGTCACCGACAAAAACTGTGTGGCCTTTGGATTCCCCGCTCATTTCTTTCATTATTTTCAGTTTATCCTCAGGCAGAAGCTGGGAATACACAGTATCAATCCCAAGCTCTCTGGCAAAAGCCTCGGCACGGTCTTTCCTGTCACCAGTGAGCATGGCTACTTTCTGAACCCCTAACTTCTTCAGTTCCTGCACAGCTTTCTTGGATTCCGGTTTCAGGGTATCAGAAAGATACACAGCACCGATATACCGGCGGTCATACGCGGTATGAATTACAGAAGCATGTTCGCTGTCCGTTTCACCAACTGCAATGCTCCGCTTTTTCAGAAACTCCGCGCTTCCGCAGTACAGCGGCTTTCCGTCAACTACGCTTTCTGTACCCTCCCCGGAGGTTTCAGAAAATTCTTCTATCTGGAGATGAGAAAAGTCAGCACCTTTTGCTTGTAAGACAGCTTTAGCCAGCGGATGAGTTGAATGGGATTCCCCTGCTGCGGTAAGTTCCATGAGTTCTTTTTCTGTTGCTCCTGGTGCGGGGTTCACGCTGGAGACCTGGAACCTTCCTGTAGTTAGAGTACCTGTTTTATCGAATACCACATTGTCAGCTCTACCAAGTGCCTCTAAAAACCTGCCGCCTTTTACAATTACCCCTGAACGGGCTGAGCGCGCAATACCTGCAAAATACCCAAGCGGTACAGATAGCACCAAAGCACAGGGGCAGGAAACAACAAGAAAAACCAAAGCGCGGTGCACCCACTCTGAGAAGGACCCTAAGCCGAACACAAGAGGGGGAAGCAGAGCCAAGAAAACAGCTGAAAACACAACTATAGGTGTATAGATTTTTGCAAAGCGGTGTATGAAACGCTCAGGCGCAGCTTTGACCTCTGATGCATTTTCTACAAGCTCTGCAATCCTTTGCAGGGTTGACTCGCTGTAGGGCTTTTCAACCTGGAATTCTGCACTGGAAGAAAGAAGAACACTCCCCGAAGCAATAGAGTCTCCCCTTTGAAATTGAACAGGTTCGGACTCACCGGTTACAGCTGCAAGATTAAACACAGCAGATTCAGAGCTAAGTGTACTGTCCAAAGGCAGACGTTCTCCAGGCTTTACAAGTACCTTAGTGCCTGGAAGCACATCTTCAGGCTGCATGTCTACAGCAGTATTTCCCTTTAGCACATGAACAGTCTCAGGCACTCCTGCTAGTACAGAGCTTATGCTTTTTCTGGACCTTCTTACAGCAATTCCCTGCACATACTCTCCGATCTGATAAAAGACCATAACACCGAGGGCTTCGAAATACTCTCCAATCAGAAAGGCGCCTATTGTTGCAGCAGACATGAGAAAAAACTCGTCAAAGAAGTCCCCTGTAAAAATATTACGTACAGCGCGGTAGAGTACATCGTACCCTGCTATCAAATACGCGGATACAGTGAGTGGAAGAACAGCCCAGTCAAAGGGTACCAAAAAAGCAGCAGCACCCAGAATAATTGATAAAATAAGCCTGGCTAATAGAGTGATCGCTTCTCTGTCAGCAGGCTTTCCTTTGCTTTTCTTCCCAACTACCTCAACCTCAGGCTCATAGGTATGTACCACACGGGCAATTTCTTTGGTTAATTCCTCTTCTTCCACTTCCGAATCGACTTTTAGGGTCGATGTACTAAAATGAAGTTTGACAGTTTCTATTTTCGGTAAGCCTTTCAGCTCTTTTTCAATTTTTGCCGCGCAATTAGCACAGCGCAAGCCGTCTAAAGTAAATTCAGTCATTTCAAGCTATCCCTTCATATACAACGTGTGAACACTTGTTCATATGTTTATCATACATACACTTCTTCAGTTTTTCAAGAGATAGTTCTTATTTTTCGCTAATGTGTTCCAACCCTGCCTGGATTATCTGTTCTACATGGGAGTCTTTTAATGAATAGAAAACAACTTTTCCTTCTTTCCGGTACTTGACGAGTTCCATATTTCTAAGGATTTTCAGCTGATGAGAGATACCGGACCTGCTGACTTTTGTTACATAGGCAATGTCGCAAACACACATTTCAGAAACATACAGGGCTTGAAGTATTTTTATGCGGGTAGAATCTCCAAAAACCTTAAAAAACTCAGAAAGGGAGATGAGTTCTTCATCCTCTGAAAGATTGTTTTCCACTTTTGAAACAATCTCAGGATGAAGTACGGAAATCTGACAATCAATGTCTTTGGCCATAAACCTTATTAGCACAGGATTCTGTTTTTGACAACTACATAGCGGATCTGATATAATAAGCACAAGCAAAGGCAAGGGATAAGTATCTAACAGAAATGAAACAACTCACTAAAGAAGAGGCAGCAGAGGCATTTTACTGTTTATTGAATAACTCAAACGATGTAATCTACAAAATGGATATACCAAGTAGAAAGTATATCTATATTTCACCGTCTGTAGAAAAAATGACCGGGTATTCCGCGGACAGATTCCTCAATGAACCCTTTTTTATAAAAGACATTATTCATCCGGATTTCAAAAGCTTTCTTAAAACACAATGGGACAACCTTCTGGCAGGCAGCATAGCAAACGCTTTTAAATATAAGCTTGTACGCTCTGACGGAAGAAGCATTTGGGTCCACCAGAAGAACATCATTGAAAAGGACAATATTGGTAACCCGATTGCGATAAACGGAATCGTCACAGACATAACTGAACAGAAACAAGTAAAGGAAGAGCTTCAGGAGAGCAAAGCCCAATATCAGAGACTTGTTGATATGCTGCCAGTTGGAATACTAGTACATAAAGATGAAACCTGCGTTTTTGCCAATGAGAAGTGCAAGAATCTGCTGAAAGTACGGTCTGCACAAGAGCTTATCGGAAGGAGTATATGGGATTTTATACACCCGGACTATACTGAAATAGTCAAAAACATATTGAAAACTTCCAGTCAGTGGGAAGCCGGGCAAATCACGCTTGAAGAAGTTTTAATAGACAGCTACGGAAAACCATTTAATGCTGAGATACACGCCTCGTTAATCACATTTCAACAGGAAGAGGCAATTCTCGCTGTTTTCCTGGATATTTCCGAAGAAAAAGCAGCAAGGCAAGAGCTTGAAACCCTGCTTGACGAGAAGCAGACGCTCATTCGAGAACTGTATCATAGAACGAAAAACACTATACAATTAATTCGTTCTCTTATTGATATTGAATTAAAGGACGTATCTGTCCCTGAAGTTCAAAACAGAATAGACAAGACCAAGATGCGAATAAATGCCCTTTCCCTAATGTATGAAAAGCTGTATAACTCCTCACACATCGGAACAATCGACACAGCAGAATATATTGAAAACTTTATTCCCCAATTTATCAATTTCCATAAATCTGAAAAGTATAAAGTTAATTTTCAATTCGACCTGGAGCCGGTTCTCTTACAAATAGAAGAAGCCATAGCCTTCGGCCTTGTTTTTTATGAGCTTGTCAACAGGCTGAGAGGCTCTGACATTGACTGGAG
>CAYRYS010000065.1:12220-19538 GCA_964428555.1 uncultured Spirochaetales bacterium
ATTTCTTTACAACCTGAAACCTCAAACTACGGGAAACTGGTCATCTCCATAGATCCAGGGCCGGAGAATCATTCCTGTACCCTTCATAATTCTGACAACCTTGAAACAGAGATCATCGAAAGCCTAGTCCAAGGAAAGCTAGCGGGCTCATTTACTGTAAAGCGGACCCAAGAGTATTTGAACCTAACAGTCAGGTTTCATCAATAGTATCCACTAAACAGGCAGAAGGGATAACCTCAAACACGGTTTTTGCCTTTCCTCCAAGCCGTACACGTCCATTCCCAAGCACTTCAACCTCTACAACGCCATTTCTTCTCGACACCTGCCTTCCTATCATGGTTTTCTTGTGCAGCACTTCACTCCAATATGGACCGAGTATACAATGGGCTGTACCTGTAACAGGATCTTCAGGAATTCCTACTCCAGGTGCAAAAAATCTGCTGACAAAGTCATAGCTCCCTGTAAACTCCCGCGCTGTAATACAGAGTTCTTTTACTCCTTGTTTTGCAAAACGGCTGAAATCCGGAACAAATCCGTAGACCAAATCAGCAGCAGGCAGTACAGCAAGGTGATACCCTGACGCTGAAAGCCCTGCATAAAACACGTCACAATTTGTTACCTCTTCCATGGCTGCTTTGTCAAAATCCCTGAATGGATCGACAGGAAAATCCATTTGTATCTTCCCTTGTGCATTAGAAAATATAGTTAGAGTATTGTCTCCTGCTAGAAACTTCACCGACATACTGTCCGCCTGCCTGTTCAGCTCTCTTAGGATATGGGCAGCTGAGAGGGTTGCATGCCCGCAAAGCGGCACTTCTGTTTCAGGGGTAAAATACCTGATAGCATAGGTAGCCTCCGCAGCTTCTGAAAGAAATGCTGTCTCAGAACAGTTCATCTCTGCAGCAATATTCTGCATCCAGGTTTCCGGCATTGTTTTTTTTAATAAACATACCCCTGCCGGGTTTCCGGTAAAAGGGGTATCTGTAAACGCATCTACTTGAAAAAGGCGGAATGCATCCTGAGAATTCACTATGCCCCGTCCTTTCCTGTTTCCTCAGCAATCCATTCAAGGTATGCAGGAAGTCCGGAATCAATAGGAAGACTGATAAACTCCGGAACTTCATAGGGATGAATCGATCTGACATAGTCAGATAATGCTTCTACCCCGGAAGCAAGGGTTTTAAAAAACACAAGTCCTTCATTTGCTTTTTCGACCTTATCATTCCACCAGTAAAAACTCATTATTCCCGGAAGCGCCTGCGCACAGGCTGCAAAGCGCTTCTCCACGCATTTCTCCGCTATTTCAGTTAAGTTTTCCATTGGCGCGCTAATAATAACGAAACGGTATTCAGTATTACTCATCATCAACTCCCTCGTAAATAGCTACTATATCTAAAACAAGGATATACGGTGATTGCCTAGCATGCAAGGTTATAAAGAAGAGAAAAAAAAAGACCGCCCTAATAAAGAGCGGCCGTCTAAAAAAGCATAGGTTAGCTGATTACATGCTGCCTATTTCAATGGCACCGGTTACAGTTCCGTTATTTGCGAAACTTTCTCTTACATCTTCGCTTGCAAAATAGAGGTTTCCGTCGATTGTTGCATCATTCAGATTGAACCCTTCAGCTTCTACATATACATCACCTTCAATAATTCCGCCTTTCAGCTGGACATTATCATGACGGATGATCAGATTCGGAACAGTCAGTGTGTATCTGTCAGTAATATTTCTGTCTGAATCCTGATCATAGAAAGCAAGCTTTCTTTTTGGCTCGTCATCACCTTCTTCCTGGTAAACCTCACCAGCAACTACCAGGTCTGAGGACACCTCAAGGTCCTGCTGTAGAATAATGATCCATGGTCCGTCAGCACTCACTGCTTCTTCCATCTCAGCAGCTGATGTTACATACATTTCTGTGGGACGGCTCACCGCGTCAGCCTCTTCTCCCTGTCCGCCTGCAAAAGCAAATCCCGCTAAAAATACCATTAATAGCAATAGTATTGTTCTTTTCATAATTAAACTCCTTTATTTTCAGCATTATCCTGCTGAGTTGTCTAGTATTTCTATCATAAATACCGGATTTTGTGAACAATTATGATCTGTATTTTTTATGTTTTTACCGATACTTCTCTATGTATTATATGCCGATTTCTTCTTTCAGCCCATACGCCCCTGTTTCAGGCCCGTACAATCTTGATTCCTGATATAAGTTTAATTACACTTATTATAAGATTTTTGACTATTTATAACGGAGGTAAGAATGAAAACAACACTGTTTAAAATTGGTATAGTATTTTTCTCTTTATTCCTGCTTTTTGCATGCGGCGGAGGTGAAGAAGAAGCAAGCGGCAGCGCCCAGGCAATAGAAGGAGAAGGTCCGTATGTAGACGGTACATACAGCGGCACATATGACCACTTCGATTCCCACGGCTGGAAGCCTCAGCTTCAGATTACTATCCAGAATGGAAACATTTCAAGAGTTGGCTTTGATTATGTGAACACTCAGGGACAGCAAAAGTCACAAGACGCAAGCTATGCTGAGAGAATGGAACCAAGAGCAGGAACAACGCCTGCAGAAGCATTTGATGAAATGGAGCGGCGCCTTGCTGACAGACAGGAAGCAGGTATAGACGCAGTCTCAGGGGCAACCCATTCTACTGAAAACTTCAATGCACTTGCAGAAGAAGTATTGGAGAACGCGAGAAACGGTAATTCAAATGATGTAGTCCTGCCAATGAACGGTACTTACACAGCAGAGGGTGAGTTCGGCGACCACGGTTGGAAACCGACCCTTTCTATTACATTTCAAGACGGCGAGATTACAGATGTAACCTATGACGAAGTCAACGAAGACGGAGATTCCAAACGTGAAAGTGAAGACTATGCAGAACGCTACAGTGAACAAAGCGGTCTCACTCCGGATGATGCTTTCTCCCAGCTGGAAGAACAGCTTATGAATACAGGCGACGCAGATGATGTGGACGCTGTTTCAGGTGCTACCAGTTCTTCTGAGAATTTTAAGTCACTTGCGCGTCAGATAATCGAATCCCGCGGTTAGTTTACTTTTTTCACAATTCCAGACCGGCCTGCAAAGGGCCGGTTTTTTCATACCCGCAGCACTGGATGAGAATTCAGATGTTCTGTATACTTTTCCCATGGGGAAACTTGCAAGTCTTATAAATAAAACAGCTAATTATATTTCTCAGCTAAAAAGCGTTTTCCGCGACAAGGGGCTTGCAAAGCGCTTTCTCAAAGGCTGGTGGCACGCTTTCCGCGCACCAAGCCTTATTATTGCCTTTGTTTCCTGCTTCCTGGGTATCGCATTAGCGTATTCTCAAGGCCACAGCAATGACCTCCATAGTTTCATCATTATTATTGCAGGCCTGTTAATCCAGTCCGGTGTCAACCTTATGAATGACTTCTATGAATACCATGCCAGAAACATTGAAGATAAGATCCCTCACTTGAAAATTGAAGGCACTGATAGAGATGTTTTGGAATGGTCAATCTTTCTTACAGGGGTCGCCTGTTTTCTGCTGACCATTCCTCTTGGTTTGTTTCTCGTCTACCGTACAGGATGGGAACTTCTTATTCTCGGGATAATCGGCTTTATCGGCGGCTACGGATACACAGGCGAACCGTTTAACTACAAGAGAAAAGGCCTTGGAGTTGTATTTGTCTTCTTCTTAATGGGTGTATTTATGGTAACAGGCTCATACTTTGCAATAGCCCGACACTTTACGATAGAAAGTATTATTATCTCATTACCGATCAGCACATTGGTTTCCCATATTCTGCTGAGTAACGAAGTAAGGGACTATGAGTATGATCTGTCGTATAATCATAAGACCCTTGCTTACAGGATCGGGTATCCTGCATCTACTGCTCTCTACTTTTCTCTCTTTGCAGCAGCATATATCGGCACTTTTGTACTCTGGGCATTTCACTACCACCCAGCGCCATGGTTTGTGCTGATTGCCCTTCCATTTACCATTGCGCCGATAAAGAATGTTTACAAAACAAAAGGCAAACGCGCTGGAATCATCCCGGCAATTATGATACACCACGGGGTGTTCGGCATAAGCTTCACCCTTCCCTATTTACTTTTATAGAAAGGAAATACCCATGAAACGTGTGCTTGCTACCATTTTCACCATCATCTTATTCGTATCCTGCGGTAACGGAGAGCGGACATCCCTGCGTATCGGGTTGATGCCTGCAGTAAATTCCATTCCCTTACTTATTGCTGAGTCCGAAGGCTATTTTGAAGAAGCGGGTTTGGATGTTGAGCTGATTATGTTCAGGAGCCAGCAGTACAGAGAAACCGCGCTGCAGACGAACGATATTGACGGTACAATCTCGGATCTCATCAATCTGATAAGCGCAGTAAATAACGGATTCGGTGTAAAAGCAGTCTGCTCAACAGAGGGCAGGTTCCATCTCCTTACTTCCAGGCAATCGGAAATAGAGGATATTCAGGACTGGCAGAATGCTGCACCTGTACGTACCGGTCTATTGGAAAACAGCATTGTAAATTTGGTAACAGATCAAATGCTGGAAGCAGAAGACATTTCTCCTGATACAGTCAATCTAATCTCCACACTCCACCTTCCTTCACGTATTGAAATGCTTCTTACAGGAGAACTGGAAGCTGCATGTGTTCCGGAGCCAATGAATGTCTATGCACAGGCAAATGGCGCCGGAAGCTTTCTCTCAACAGATGTCCTGCAAGCGACCCCGGGAATTCTTCTTTTCACAGAAAGGTCCTTGGAAGCCAAAGCCGAGGGAATAACACGGCTGCTGGAAGCGTACAACCGTGCAGCAGAGGCAGTAAACCGTGACCCTGACAGTTTTCGCCGGACAATAGTTACAGGAGGCGGCTTCCCCGAGGAAGTAGAAGCAGAGATGACAATCCCGACCTTTCGTAGTGCAAGACTTCCTTCCAGAGAGCTGGTAAATTATGTGAATAGATGGATGATGGACCAAGGACTAATTGAATCTCCAGTAGGGTACTCACAATTAATTGCAGAAGAGGTACTGCCATAGTGCTGGAAATTACAGACATTCACGCTGCGTATAAACATATACCGGTCTTCTCTTCTCTCTCCCTTTTCCTTTCTCAAAAAAGAAGGGCTGCTATAATCGGCAGGTCTGGCTCCGGGAAGAGCACCTTATTAAAAATATGCGCGGGATTAAAACCCACTGTAAAAGGGTCTGTATTTTTTAAGGGCAAACCTGTTCTTCCGGGCAATCCTGGTATTGGAATTGTTCTTCAGGACCATGGCCTGTTTCCATGGATGACTATCAGAGAAAATCTTGAACTTGGCTTGCGCTTTAGAAAGATGAACCAGGTACAAATACAGGATACAGTTCAAAAAGCTTTTTCCAGGTTTAAAATCACATCAATTGCGGATCAATATCCCGGCAAAATCTCTGGAGGAGAAAAGCAGCGTGCTGCTATTGTAAGGACACTGGTAACAAAGCCGGAACTTGTTCTGCTCGATGAACCCCTCTCTTCACTTGATGCGCTCACACGGGATGAACTGAGTTTTTTCCTGCTTGATACTATGCGTCAAGGAGAACACTCTGTTATTCTGGTTACACACAGCATTGAAGAAGCAGTGCTAATTGGAGAAGACATATATGCACTTACACCGAATGCGTCAAAGCCGCTCCACCTCTTAGGGGAAAACAAGAGATACTGGGATAAAGACTATAGGGAAACAGCAGAATTTCACAGCATGGTAAAGCGGATAAGAAACACTTTTTATAAGATGGATACCAAGGGGGCGCCGGGTGAACAGCGTGTTTAGGGTCTCTGCATACAGAGGAATCCTCGGGTTTCTTGTTTTCATACTTTTTTGGTACGGACTGAGCATACTCCTTTCTTCTCCGGTTCTCCCCTTTCCCCATACTGTTTTCACTACAACTGCGGATCTAGTACTAACAGAGGGCCTGCTCCTTCACACAATTGCCAGCTTTCTCAGAGCAGCGGCAGCGCTTCTTTTTGCTGTCCTATTTGCATTTCCAATCGGTCTTTTTCTCGGCCGCAGCAAAAAAGCGGACGCAACATTTTTTCCATTAGTATCTATCTTATACCCTTTTCCCAAAATTGCACTCCTTCCAGTTGCACTCCTCCTCTTCGGCTTGGGAAACGCGGCAAAAATATTTTTGGTTGCACTGGTGCTCTTTTTCCAATTCCTTGTTGTGTTCCGGGACGCAGCTAAGAGAATAGATGAAAACTATATCTTTTCAATTTTGAGTATCGGCGGCGGAAAAATAGAGATTTTTAGATATGTATTTGTTCCTGCTATGCTTCCGGAGTTCTTTTCCGTCCTAAAAATCGCAGCAGGTACTGCTTTAGCTGTACTGTTTTTCTCGGAAACTTTTTTCACAGACTGGGGGCTTGGACATTTTATCATGGATGCCTGGATGCGGATCTCCTATCCTGAAATGTACGCCGGTATTCTTTCCCTAGGAATACTCGGGTTTCTTGAATTCCTTATTATCGACACAATTGAAAAAAAGACATGCCCTTGGAGATTTGACTAACTGCCATATTTGACACTTTTCAAAAAACTCCAAACCTGATAGAATAACTAAACTATTTAATCTGCTCAGAATGCAGAAATACACAAATATTCACGACACACAGCAGAAGATAGGGGATATTGATCTTAAGAATATCTTTGCTTTTTTGCTTTGCGGATATTAATATGAATTTACTATGGTAAGGAGGAGTTATGACTCGAATTATTATTCTCGGGGGCGGGTACGGCGGAGTAGAAGCCGCGAAAAAGCTGCATAAAAAATATAAAAGAAAAAAGAATGTCGAGATTACCCTAATCGACAAAAATCCCTACCACACTCTTATGACAGAACTTCATGAGGTAGCAGGTGGACGGGTTGAACCGGATTCTGTACGCATAAGTTTTGATAGAATTTTCAGCGGTAAAAATGTAGATGTCGTTACAGATGAAATAAAAGACATAGACTTTGACAAAAAGATCTGTAAATCTGAGACAAACCAGTATGAATACGACTACCTGGTTCTTGCAGTAGGCGCAGAACCTGAAGACTTTGGTATTCCGGGTGTTAAAGAACATGCAATGACCCTTTGGTCTTTTGATGATGCAATCCAGATCCGCAGGCATGTCCGGGACATGTTTTTGCAAGCATCCCGGGAAACAGACCCGGAAAAAAGAAAAAAGCGTCTGCGTTTTACTGTAGCAGGTGCAGGTCTTACAGGAATGGAGCTCGCAGGGGGATTCCTCGAAGGGAAGTATTGTCTCGCAGAGGAGTTCCGCGGAAATGTGC
>CAYRYS010000066.1:0-19307 GCA_964428555.1 uncultured Spirochaetales bacterium
AAAAACTGGCCGTAATCATCCAGCTCCACAGAATACCGCCACTCATTCCTTCCAGGTCCTCTCAGAACAAGAGTACGTACTGCATATTCAGGAGCAATAATCCTGCCCTGCTGCCTTGAACGTACGAAACCGAAAAGGTGAACAGCCTCGTCAGGACGGTATATAGGCCGTTCAGATATTACCCACCCCCTTGTACGGGGCTCTTCCTGCGCCTGCCGCGGGTCCCGTGTTATCCAACCGAGCCAGGATGATGATGAATACCAGTGATTCCTGCTGAACGCAGGCGGCGGATTGTCAGGATCAAGTATGAGTACATCATCATTCAGCCGTACAATAATCCGCTGGGGAGAATAATTCTGCCGAGACCTATGCTCGTATCTATATTGACCGTTTCCTGAAGTTATCCCTGAAAACAGGGTGATATATTCTCCTTCGTCATAGCCTTGGACCAACACCTCAGCACCGGAAACTGGCTCTCCGGATGCCAAGCTGGTAACAATGAAGTTTACAGCATGCTCTTCTTCCACAGTGGAGAGACACAGGTCAGTCACTGTTACCCTGACATAATTTCGTACTGCATCCCCTGAAAGGGGTCTGTATCCGCATAAATATGTTCCAGGCGCCTGTTCTCCTGCAATTTCCTGAAAAACGCTGCGCAGGTCTAACCCGAAACGTGTATTGCCTGATGAGCTGTCAATGGGAAGCTCAAATATTCTTGAGACTTCCGGGCTCCCTAAAAGACGGATCCGTTCCTGAATGCTTGTGGCATATTCCTCCTCTCCAGGCATCGGCGGACGCGTCTGCTCTCTGACACTCACCGGACGGGCGGGAAAAGGCCAGAATTGCTGGTCAGTGGGCTGAATTTCATACACCCTTAGATCAACTGCCTCAGTGGCCCTTCCTTCCATAGGAAGCTCCTGGGCACCGTAGCGCTCAACAATAGCTGTACCTGTGTTCCACCTGACATAGGGTGAAAGCTGCTGATAAAAGAAGACCAGAGAGCTTTCTCCGAAATCTGCCAAATTCCTTCCTGCTTCGCTTTCAACCGGTGCATACTCAACCCGCATAGTATACGCTCTTTCAGGATCTGCTTCAAAATACAGATACAGCCGTCTGCCCCGGACCTCGTGGCGCAAGGCATCAACAGCAGGCTCGAAATGGACCATTTCCTTAACCTGCTCTATAGAAACCGGACCAAGATCCTCTGTAAACTCCAGAAACAGGGGAGCAGAAGCTGTACCGCAATTGATTGCCTGAGACCGTGCATATCTGCTGCCGTTTACTGCTACCGGATAATTCACACTGCCTGCTCCCATTCCGGATAAACGGAACTCCGGACGGGTAGAGAAGTGGTATTCTCCAACTGAGCCGTCAATGCTTTGATCATTAGATAACCGGATATGGAGGACAGCGTATCTTCCGTATCCGATTGGCTGGTCAAGCTCAATTCTGTATCGCGCCGGTTGGTCCGCACTCCCCCTCTCTAACGCCTTTACTTCAAAATTCTCGCCTGTCAGCCAGAGGTTTTCCCCTTCAGATAAGCCAGGCAGGGGACGTACTTCAATGGATATTATCTCCGAAAGCCGTGAAGGTTCGACAGCCTGAGAGAATCCAAGCTGAATTACAGAAACAGGCTCGAGCCTGCTTTGGCCGTTCGAAGGACTCATTGAAACCGGGGGATCCATCATTGTCACAAGCCTGGAAGATCCTTCTGCAGTGGACACAGTAAAACTCTGCATAGGCGGCCATGCTTCTGCGGGAAGAAACTGTACTGTGGTACTATTTATCCACCTGTACTCTCCAGGCCAATCTGGAGTAATGGTAAAAGTACTGCTCGCTCCATCCATTGGTCCGCCCCTGTCAGGTCCGCGTTCTTGGGAAAAATACACAGTAATCGGGTCCCATCCCCGCAGGTAGGATTCAGGGAGCACAGAAAATCCGGACTCCTGGGAAAAACTTCCTAAGATGCAGTAAAAAAACAACAGTATGATTAGTATTGCCCTTGGTATTCTCATCATCTTTCATTCCTCCCCTGCGTGTACTCTTCTAAGAGGTCAGCCGGTATTTCAGTGCGTGTACCTTCTGTTCCGAAAAGTACTGGTGTAAAACGCACAGGACCGGCCTCTGCGTGTACAAGAAAAATATACTCCCCCGGCTCAAGGTCTGCAAAAACAAGCGGGCCTGTATCAATGAGCTGTGAACCTGAATCGTATAAAGCGCCGCTTACTGTCTCTGATACAGCAGCAGCTCCAACTCCGACATTTGCTTCTGCTTCCACCTGAAATACGAAGGCAGCAGTTTCTCCGTCTGCCAGAAAAACAGGTTCATTCTCCCTGCCTTCTGAAATATTCTGTGCCTCTGAAAAAGCAAAGCCGATCTGTCCAGCCTCAGGTTCTGTAAACGGAAGAAAGAAGATGACCGCGTTTCCAGGAGCGAGGTACCGGTTAGCTGTACCTGGCTCAGGAACAGAAAGAATGGTCCTATTGTTCCCTTGAGCCATGCCGAAAAGACCGGGACGGTTAATATCAAATCTAACAACCCCTTGTTCCGGCACAGCGTATACAATTCTATTTACACCGGAACGCAGTGTATATGTTTGTGTTCCTGAGATTTCAGAAAGACCAGGAGGCACCTCTCCAAAAAACGCATCAAATGCGCTTTCTCCTGCAGCTATTGCCCACTGACCTTCTGCACCTGCTGCCATAAGTGTGCCGTTTACAGCAGGAAAGATCTTTATATTGCTATTATCCCTGGTTTCAGGGAAATACCATCGTCCGTCATCTCCCATAAGTACTATCTCTTCTGTTCTCCCGTAAAAATATACGGAACTGCCACTTAGGTCCTCAATCCTTACCTGAAAATTAGGCAGCCTTGAAGCGCTTCCTGTTACAACATTTCCCCTTGATATAATAAACGCCTCTTGTGCAGCATCCGGTGATGAATAGATGCGAAACACAGCCTCTTCACCTCTGTTTGCAAGGCTGGCAACATAGATTTCTCCAGTGCTTACAGAAATATTAGCAGTAGTATGGTCTTCACCTGACCAGAAGAAGTTGGCTGTACGCCCGTTTTCCCGTGTGAACACTGCCATCTGAGGAGACAGCAGTACAGTATAAGCGCCTTGGCTGGCATTAACGCGGACTGCCCGGCCTGGTGCTACAGAAGATAACAGATCCCTCTCCCTTTCCATAGCAAGCGTTCCGGATATGGGCAGGTCCTGGCGGAACAGGGTAAACTGTCCGATATTTGCCTCAGGATTCGTGTCCCACACAGGAACAATGAGCTCTCCAGGCCCAATGGCTGCTGTTAATGACTGAGAAGGCTGCACAGACATTGCCTGCCACCGCATTCTGTAATCAAGTTCCGCTGTTCCCCGGACTGCAGCAATCCCGGCCCTTCCCCCTGCAGAGGCTGTCCTGAATACAGATACCGTATTCTCCGGTACAGATGCACTGAATCGGTAGGATGGTCCTGATATATTCCCACCTGCCTGTACAGAAGGCAGTACCTCTGCCTGAGAAAGGCGGATAGTACCAATTTCCCCTGAATCAGCAACAAGCCACCCGCCTAAGCTGGAGGTGACAGTTTCTCCGGAATATGCAGTACAGGGAGTGTTTAATGTCTGAGCATACAGCAGTTCAGAACCTTGCCCTGAAACTCTGAAACTAACCCCGTTTTCCGGAAAGATCCGCGCTGCAG
Source organism: uncultured Spirochaetales bacterium (assembly GCA_964428555.1). Classification (GTDB taxonomy): domain Bacteria; phylum Spirochaetota; class Spirochaetia; order CAYRYS01; family CAYRYS01; genus CAYRYS01. The sequence goes on from CAYRYS010000066.1 coordinate 3,700, forward strand.
GTGCGGAAACATTAGAAACTGCTGTATCGGATAAACGGAGAGTCTCTGTTTCAAGCACCTCTGCAATTACCTCTCCTGTCATACTTTCTGGAGCTGACACAGCAAGCAGGTAATCGGTGTTTTCAGATAAAGGAATAATAAGCCTGCCACGTTGCTGAGCAACTTGCCTGTTATCAAGAAACAGGGAAATAATGCAATTCTCAGCTGTGAACCGCACAAGCTCAGCAGCATTTCCTGTTGAAAAGGGAACCTCGTATGATGAATACCCGCCCAGCTCTTGGGTAAAAGGCACCCTGGTCATAGGAGCTCTTCTGGTACGCAGTGCTTCAAAACGAACTTCTACATTCCCCCTTGCGCGTACACCTGAGTCCTCGATACGAAGTAAATACTCCCCAGAAGACAGGGGTGCAGTAATCCGGAAGTTCCAGTCCCCCTGCATATCATCATTCTCTGCTGCAACTTCCCCGCTTGGTGCATACAGAACACCGCGGACATCCCGCCTGCCGAAACTGGTTAGCCTGCCTTGCGCCGCTTCGTCTATGTTCACAGTAATTTCTGCGGGTAACTCGGAAACAGATTGCACTGTTCCAGGTATTAACTCATCCGTATAAAACCCGAGTGCATATTCTTTTCTATTGTCTTCTTCAATACTAACTGCTTCTATCCTGAGGTCTCCTGCAGGAAAGTCCCTAGGCTCTCCGGGAATAACTGCGAGTTCCTGTCCATCTGCAGAAAAGACGGTTACTGCCATTTCATTTGAAACTGAGAGCCTACCTGTACATGGAGCAGAAAGAGAGAGAATAAAAACCTGAGGGGCTCTGTCCTCTGTTTCATACCAGGTTCTCACACGACGCTCATTGATCCCAAGGCTCCACTGATTCCCCTCCTCTAGGGGCTGCTGCTCATCCTGATGATAGAGAGTCACAAGCCTGCGGTTTTCAATCGGTTCAGGTAAAGAAATGAGCGAGTATTCACCAGGAGAAAGGGTGCCTTGAAATCTGCCTGAATATACCGGGCTTCCGACAGGCCACATCTGCTGATCAAATAAGCGGAAATTGAAATCTGAGTATAAACCCAGATTGTTTATCCGGTAATTTCCTTCTTGGGCAATGTAAATTTCATACACCAAGGGCTGATCAGGCTCGGACACTGCGCGGAGGATTCCATTATTATGCACTGCTCCTGTATGTGCAGGTGTGACCTCTTGGAGGCGGACCCCCATTCTCCCTTCTGATCGTCCAAGAGAAGAGACATCAACAATATAATCTCCAGGACTTAGGTAGGTGTAGATCAAAGCATTTCTGCCTTCTCCGTTCTGAGATTCCGAAAATAGAGATGTACGGACAGGGGTACGGACAGAGATGGATGCAGCAAGGCGGCCTGTAGTCTCCAAACGGTAAAAAGACGGCTGGTCCACTCGGAGAAAAAACCGCTTTGTCTCTTCCCTGGTGTAATCGGAATAAATTGAAGTACTGTCTGTAATTGTTTCAAGGCTGTTCTCTACTGATAAAACATTCGGCGGCACCGGGGTGCGTAGTTCATAGATGCTTTCAGCACTGAGGGTAAATCTGACCGGCTCTTCTCCTGGATTGCGTAACCGGAGGGTCTGCCGGCCTTGCCGTACCTGGGTCCCGGAAGAAACCTCCCGGTTTTCCAAGTAGAGCTCCGGGCTGTTCCCTGATACAATGAGCCGCTGGTTACCCTGAAACAAAACCGGTGCTGAAACCTCTTCTCCAGGACCGAGGAACACAGGCAGCGGATTAGTCAGATCCAGGGGCAGTTCACGCACCTGAAGCCCTGCAGTTACATCCTGCCTCTGGTTTAGTGTGAGGATGTACGGCTCTGTGGAATTGTAGTTGATGTTTACAGGAGACCATTGAAAATCAGTCTGCGGCCTGGGAGCAGTTGAAGCATTGAAGGAGATGTTTTGGACATCTTCCTCATGTGCAACACAAAAATGGAGTATCCCTTGGTTCTCTGGAGTAATAATCATAATGTATTTTCCAGGTGCAAGATCAATACCTTCTCCCGGACTATACACCAAGGGCTGTACAGCTGTTGCCATATCCCGAATATTCACAAAGCTGTACTGGGCAGCAGCGCCGGAGTCATCTGACTCCAATACCTGATACGTTCCTCCCCGGGTAATATGTAAAAACACACCGTTTTCATTGGCAATATTCACCCTCCGTAAGAAAGGCGCATCAGGGGAAAGCTCCTGAAACTCCCCTCGAATAAATTCCTGGTCATGCAGTAAAAAGGGTGTTACATCCAGCACATCTCTGGCTTGTATGGAGGAAAGGCTTGAAATCCAATAGTCACGTACTCCCTGACCATCTGAGGGATTAAAATAATACCTATCCCGCGATTCAAAAAACGTACCTTCCACAGAGGTGCCTGGATCACCTTGTATCACAATAACATTTTCGGAATTTCGTGATGAATATCGGAGTTCACACCAGGGATCATCTCCATCAGGATCAATCTCTGCTGTTCTTCTATTTTGGAATCTAGAATACCACATGGAAAATGTACCTGCAGAAATCCTGAAACTGGTGAAATCAGGATCATAGAGCTGGAAATAATTGGTATTCCCAGAGACCCTGTAGGCGTCCCTTCCAAATGGGGAAATACTGAATTCCCTATGTACAGCACTGCCAAGGTAGGGAATACCACTACGGATATATAAGGGATGTTCCTCCCCGCCATCTGTCCATACACGGGGGCTGCCGCCGTAACAGACAAGCCGGTAGAACCCCGGAGAAAGGCGCTCTGTAAGTTCCAGATAGCCCATGGGTCTTCCAGTAACAGGAGAATACTGAGTAACAGAATGTTCCTGGACAACAAGATCAGAATCTTCCCACACTGCGCAGGCCTCCAGATTCCGGCCCATTACCTCCAATGCAAAGTCTTCATCTTCATCATCAATATAAATCCAATAGGTACGCTGCATAGAGTCATTCAATGTGGTTTCCAAATATTCACCGTCTTCCAATGCAAGCACCGCGTTTTTTTCTTCCCTGGAATTTGCTTCTGTGCACAATCTGCCTGACAACCTGAATGTGCCGGTATTTTCCCTATCCGGCTGAATACGCACCAGGTACTCTCCGCGGTCTAATAGGATATCCAGCCTGCCGTCCATACTTCCCGGCGCTCCGTGAGAAGCGATAACACCGGCAGTTCTGTCAAGCAGCGATACCGAGGCACCGGTACTTGAATTCACAGCAAAGGAATACATACCCGGAACAGGGACCTCTATTTCATACCCGACTTCCTCTGCTCCGCTGAACCGCTGAGAAAGAGTAAACCCTGCATCCGGTTCAACAGAAAAACCGGTTACACTAGTTAATATCATTACGCATAAAAAAACGCATATCTTTGGCAGCCTTGTATTCATAATAATCTCCTGTTCCGAAGCCCAAACGGGTAGACTGTACAATCTTCTGTATATGCTACCAGTGTATCCGAGAATCAGAAATCCATAAAGAAATTCCAAAGGAAATGAAAAAATAAAGTTCATTTTCCGTAGACTTATTATGTGCTATAGTTAATAGAAGAAGTAAAAAATAAAGGAGGACTTATGGAACTTACAAGCCCAGCTTTTACGGAAGGCGGAGAAATTCCATCCCGCTTTTCCTGTGATGGAGATAACATTTCTCCTGAACTACAGTGGTCGGACGTTCCGGACAATACCCGGAGCCTAGTACTTATTATGGATGACCCGGACGCTCCAGGAGGCACATTCACCCACTGGGTGGTATATGATCTGCCCGCACAATTGACCGGATTAGCGGAAAACGTAGTACCGGAACCAGCGAATAGTCCAGGCTTCCGTCAGGGAGAAAACAGCTTCGGAAAGATAGGGTACGGCGGTCCCTGCCCTCCAGGGGGAACACACCGTTATTACTTCAGGCTTTATGCACTGGATACGGAATTTCGGGATCTTGGCAATGTACGGAGCAGTCAGCTTGCACGTACAATGGAAGGCCATATAATTGATCAAGCTGTACTCATGGGAAAATACTCAAGGAGTTAGCAACATATGTCCGGATGGAATGAATTAAGTACTTCAATTGCAGCATCTTTTGTCCTTGCACAGGAAGGGACTGCTAACGCGGTACTTATTACAAACCATCCGGCAAATGAACAGCTAGACATATCCTCTTATATTAATGCCGATCCCGAGGATTATATTCTTTTTTCACATACCTGTGTTCCACAAAAGATATATCACGCTTATTACCCTTTTCTGGATATTCTTGGAAAAGGTCTCAAGGAAAGAAAACACAAAACTCTGAAAAAACTCGGTATATATCCAGGTTTTCAGGATGTGTTCACCCGCTATTTTTTTCCGGGAACTCAAACTTTAGAAATAGAAAAAGACCCTCCTGTATTTGAAGAACGGGAGTGGAATAAACAGAAAATGCTTGAATCTATCTGCAATGCTGTAATACATCTGTATCCGGATAAAACTTTGGTGTTCCAGATACAATCATTTGAAAAGGTTCCAGCCAGCACAGTGGAGTTTATTACATACGTTCTCAGCATGCAATCCAAAGGCAGAATAATGTTTCTTCTCACACAATCGGAAAATTCAGAGACAAAAACCAGCTTAATAACCCCTGAGTTCGGAAAAAATAGAAGGATAATCAGAAAACGGCTGATAATTATTGACATGCCTCCAAAAGCTATTAAAGAAAATGAGGACGCGGAGGAGTGTATTCCCTCTATTAGTATTGCCGGAAATGCCATTGATTTTTTTGCTGCCCTGGAAGCATACAATGCAGCAAAGAGTATTTATTCAAGGTATATAAACAGAAACAGCTACTTCACTGTAGAAGAGCTTTCCCAGCTCTTTTTTATTCTCGGAAAAGCATCAATGTACTTGGAAAAATTTGATGAAGCAGTACTGTACTTTCGTAAAATTCTGGAAATCTCCTCAGCTGAATCTGAAGACATCCTTTTACTGGAGACGTATCGGTATTTGAGTTATCTTGAATTTTTGTTAGAAAGAGCTGAACAAGCAAATAGATATGCTTCCTTGGGAGTAAAAAAAACAGAAGGATTAAAAGATAATATCCATCTCCACTATCTGCAGCAGGTAAACTATGTTGACATAAACTGTAACCTTTTAAAATTATCAGACACCCCGGATCTACTAGAGAAACAACACCTTGACCAGCTTATTAAAAAACTTACAGACCATAATATGCAAGGCTGGCTTGCTTACCTGCTTTCCATACCTAAGGTAATACTCGGATTATACAGGACGGAGATCTGCAATGTAGATGAAATACTTGCGTATACAGAGCAAGCCTGGCAGATCTCAGCAAAAATGAAAAACAAGTACAGGAAAGCACGTCTATCTATTACAAAAGGCCTTGTTTACCAGCAAATAGGAGATAAGAACTTAACTCTATCATTCTATAAAAAGGGTGAGCGTTTTTTTCTGAAAAGCGGAGACTTTTTTGAAGCTGGGAAGACCTGTAATACTATTGGCTACTTTTACTATACCCAGGATGAATTCCGCCGTGCATCAGGGTATTATGCGCGTGCTTTGAAACACCTGGAGGGCATAACCAAATTTGAAGAGCTTTGCAGTACAATTTACAACTTTGCAACCCTGTTTTTTCATATCGGCCGGTTTTCCGATGCTATAGAGTATTATGAAATTCTGCTCACTATTATGGACCAGTTAAGTATTCTGGAGCTCCCCTTTAACCCTCGGGTAAATATCTATTCACTCTTAGGCTCTGCATATCTGAAAACAGGTGAACAGGGTCAGGCAATTGGGTGTAAGCATGCAATTTCCCGTCTCGGTCTTTCTGATACCATTACTACTGAGTCCTATTATTTGAAATACTTTACTGCATTATCAGAAATACAAAAAGGAAATTTCAACGATGCCGAGCTCCTGTTTGAAAAAGTCTTTCACCAGTTCGATAAAGAAAAATTGAATGATGATAACTTCATTGCAGTTGTTTCCTTTGAATACGCCCTTTTTCTTGCTGAAAAAGAGTGTCCTGAAGCAGCAAAAGCTTTTGCAGAAGGGAAACGTACAACCAGGGAATTTCAAGAACTCGGCTGGTTTTCCTCCGCGCTTATGAAAAACATAGAAAATGGCAGGTTCGCTTATCCAAAAGTTACAGGGATCAAACAGCCCCACATCAACTTAAAAACCATTATCGAGTTCACAAAACAGCGGAAAAGCTTATCAGGCATGCATGACCTTATTTCCGAGATCAACCTTCTCAATGGTCTCCAGGAAATTCTAACAAACAGACACTCTAGTAAGCCGAGAAACAAGCCTGAAGAAATCAAAATAGAGCAGAAAACCACATTCCTCTTCCTGCTTTTCCAAGCACTTTACCGATGGGATGATGAACAGCTCAAATCTGCTGAGGACACCTTTTTCATCTGCCAAACATTCATTGAAAACCACCAAGATTTTTTATACGAATATTATCCCTTTTTCCTGTTTGAATTTGCAAAGTTTTATCTTCATTCAGGAAAGACAGATACAGCGTATGAATTAATGAACCAGGCCTTTGATCTGTCAACAGCAGGCAACTTTCCAAAGCTCAGTCATATACTCGAGCGGTTCTACTCTCAGGGTAAGCTATATACAAACTATTCAGAAAGCTTTATTGATACAAGAGAGGCTGAAATTATTTTGGATAATTTCCATAAGGAAATTTCTAAAATCTCCCTTCCCCCAATCCACGATGTACGGGAGTATACCAATACCCTTGTATCAATTGTCCAGCTTATTTACGACAAAGCAATGCTGCTAGACCGGTCATTCAAGCTTTTGTACGGCTCCTTTTCATACGATATGATAGTACTGGTAAAAAAACAGGACTTTGAATGGATTAATCTCTATTCAATTATGCCGGCACATCAGGAACACCAATACTATGAAAAAGCTATTCTTGAGATCCTCTCATGTATTGATGAAAATACCGGAGAAAATCAGCGAATAGATGCAGGAGACACGAAAGACCTTGCACAGCAGTATAATATTGCGCAGCTCCTCTGCTTCTCTGTAGCAAGTAAAGCAGATACTCCGGTTTGGGCAATCTTCGGTGCATGGGAAGGCTCAGCAGCAGCTTTGGACAAGGACTATAACATTCTGTCCATTGCAATGAACCAGATACTCTCGGTATATGAAAAGATAGATGATGAACTTTTGCTTCTGCACAATACAATCAACCTGGAATACAAGGTATACCAGAGAACTGACCAGCTGAATAAAAGCATGGAAACAATACAGGAACAGAGCGAAGAAATACGAAAATACAATGAGGAACTGGAAGCATTGGTTGAGGACAGAACAGCAAAGCTTGTCCAATCCGAAAAGCTTGCAGCTCTGGGAAGCCTGGTTGCGGGATTAGCGCATGAAATAAATACTCCTTTAGGCTTAATCGTAACATCTAACTCCTTTCAAGCAGATGAAGTGAGCAGACTCATGGAGCTTTTTAATGCAAAGTCCTTAAAGCGTTCCTATTTGGAAGGGTTTCTCTGCAATATTCGGGACTCTTCAAACATGGTCAGAGAAAATGTTAACAGAATCCGAAAACTGGTAGGAACATTTAAAATGCTCTCTATTGACCACACCGGCCAAAGGGCAAAGCGTTTTTCCATTGCAGAATATATTCATTTCGCACTGCTGACTTTGCAGTCAAAAATGAAGAACAGAAACATCTTAATCGATATTACCTGTAACCGTAATTGGATAATCTATACCTTCCCTTCTCTCTTTTCCCAAGTGCTTTCCAATATCCTGCTTAACAGTATTGAGCACGCATTTCCCAAAAGCAAGGACAGTAAAATTACGGTAACAGTCAAAATTGAAGGAAATAAATACAGGATAATCTGTACAGATAATGGAAAGGGCATGAGTGAAGAGACAGTAAACCGGATTTTTGACCCCTTTTATACAACAAACAGGGGAAAAGGCAGCACAGGACTGGGGATGCATATTGTTTCCAATATAGTAAACCAAAACCTGCAAGGCTCTATTGCCTGTGAAAGCATAAAAGGTACAGGCACAACCATTACCCTAATTCTTCCTCAGGCAATATCTGAAACAGATTAGCCGAAAAACCATGCTCCAAAATAGGCAGGCAGCTTTTTCTCCTCCTTTACCTTGGATACAAGCTCCTGGTCAGTTTCAAACCAGACCTCGCCGAGAGAGGGGCAGCATTCAGGGGGAATTTCCTTTTCAACGTCCCCGAAATTCGCAATGAACACGATCTTGGTACTGTCAGTACACGGCCACACAGCGGTAATACAGGTTTCATGAAATACATCCCAAGAGGCTCTTCGGAATTCAATTTTTCCCATCTGAGGAACAAGCTTTTTCTTTCGTATCCGTAAAGCAAAAGAATACCATTCAACCAACCCGGTTGCCTGTTCATTGAAGCGTTCATTCCAGTCCAAGCATGAGGATTTATAAGTATCTTCAGATCCTGGGTCAGGTATCTTACGTCTTTTCTCCCCGTTCCTGAATTCAGGGAAAGCCTGAAACTCCTTTCTTCTCCCTTCAGAAACCCTGTCCATAAGCTCTGGTGAAAAGTCACAGAAAAACAAAAATGGCGTCTGAGCGCCCCATTCTTCGCCCATAAAAAGCATTGGTACAGATGGAGCAAGCAGATACGTAACTGCGCAAAGCTTGTACAATTCAGGGGAAACAAGGGAAGCCATCCGCTCGCCGAATGCGCGGTTTCCAACCTGGTCATGGTTTTGCATAAAATTCACAAACCGCTTCAAATCTGTTCCGCTGCTTATTTCACCCCGGATTTTACCATGCCGAAAGGGTGAACGGTCCTGCTGATACGCAAAGCCCTGGGTCAGGCACCTTCCTAGCAGCCAAAGAGGGGATGCAATACCAGTGTCTTTTGTATAATCAGCATAATAACCTTCCTCTTCTTTAGTGGCCAAGGTATGGAGACAATGATGGAAGTCATCATTCCACTGAGCTGTATATCCGGTAAATCCTGCCTGGTCAATCAGCCGGGACACCTGGTTATCATCATTTTCAAGTAAGAGGTGGATGTGACGGTTCGCACCTGAAGAGCGCCGAACTTTCCCTGCTATCTCGGTAAGAATATGTGTTGCAGATTCATCGTTAATAGCATGGACTGCATCTAACCTGAGTCCGTCAAAGCGGTACTCATTGAGCCAGTACAGAGCATTTTCAGCATAAAACTCGCGTACCCTTGGATGGCTGTAATTAATAGCCTGTCCCCACTGAGTGTATTCATTGTTATGAAAGAATTTATCTCCTGCATAGGTAAACAGATAGTTTCCCTCAGGCCCAAAGTGATTATAGACAACATCGAGTAATACCATAATTCCCCGTGTATGGGCAGCTGAAATAAATGTTTTTATGTCCTCAGGTGTACCGTACATTGAATCAGGGGCAAACAGGAGCACCCCGTCATACCCCCAATTCCGCTTCCCCGGAAAGTCGGCAATAGGCATAAGCTGTACAGCGGTTATCCCCATTTTGGCAAGCTCATCCAGGCGCTTGGCAGCTCCGCGGAATGTACCTTCAGGAGAAAAGGTACCAAGGTGGAGCTCGTAGATAACAGCCTCTTCCCAGAGCCTTCCATTCCACGGCGGACCTTTCCATACATACGCCTCAGGGTCAATGACCATACTCGGACCATGACAATCATATGGTTGGTACCTGGAATAGGGATCAGGCACTACGTGCTCTGAGTCTATACAGAAAGCATACAAATTCCCTGCACCTTCTTCCCCATTAAATAAGTGGAAAATCCCGGCGCCTTCTGAGTCCATAGGATACCGCCCTGCTTCCTTGTCCTTATCAGAATACAGGACAAGGTCCACAGTCTCAGCATTCGGTGCCCATATGCGAAAGTCTGCTCCATCATCTTTAAGGTCTGCGCCAAATGGTAGGTTTTGTTTATAACTGCTCTTCATAGAAATAGGATACCTCTTTTCAAATGCCAAAGCAAGGACACAGCAGTCTCAGATCCCCTTAAAGAGAAAATTAAAAGGATTATCAGGAAAACTCACAAAGTCCAGGAAAGATGAATGCAAGCCTCTCTGCTTCGGAAAATCTTTAATTTGATAAAATTATTGTTGAATAATCGATAAAAACCAACAATACTATTATTGAATGATATTCACTTTGGCAGGGAGACTAGTATGGTAGAAGTTTTTCAGACACTGATACAAAACCGGAGAAGCATTAGAGCATTTACACAAGAAAAGGTTGACAAGGAAACACAAGAGCGGCTTGCCCAGGCACTGCTTCTTGCCCCGTCATCTAGGAACAGAAACCCTCATAGCTTCCTCTTTGTAACTGATACAAATATACTGAAAAGGCTCTCAGGAGCAAAAGAACATGGCTCAGGTTTCCTCGCGAATGCATCCTTAGGAGTGGTTGTCTATGCTGACCCGCAAAAAAGCGATGTATGGATTGAGGACGCTTCTATTGCAGCAGCCTATCTACTGCTCGCAGCAGAAACTGAGGGGCTTGGAGCCTGCTGGATACAGATAAGAAACAGAACAGCTTCTGACGGAGTAAGCTCAGAGGAAAAGGTGCGGAAGATCTGCGGCCTAAAAGATGATACTAGAGTAGACTCAATTATCGCACTTGGGCATCCTGCAGAGCATCCTGCTGCACATAACCTTCCCAAAGGGGTAGATAAGCGCATTTCATACCTATAAATTCTATGCGAAAAAGTAATATTTATAAAAAGATCGTATTTGTTGCATGTATTGCAACACTTAGATTATACAATACCCTATATTCAGGTTAACAGAGAAATTACAAGAAGTTCTTACCAATATAAGATATCCAGGAACAGAAATGACGAAAAAGCCCGGAAAGAACGAGAGAATAGAAAAACTCCTTAACTATCTGAAATCTAACCCGAATGGTTACAGACGGGCTGACCTTGCCAGGAAAATGGGGGTCCACCGCTCAACAATCGGCAGGTATATTGACGAGTTGTCAAAAAGGGTTCCTATTTGGGAAGAGGATTACCGGATACGGCTGTTAGAGCAGGATGGAGAGGTTTCAAAAATCCGGCTTAGCACAGTAGAAGCTTTGTCCCTCTTCTTCAGTGTACACAGTTTTCTCAAAGGCTTGAATACATACCACGCTTCCACTGTTTTAATGGCACGGAAGATAAGCAATCTCCTTATCCCTGCATATCCGGCTATTGCTGAGCACCTGGAGAAATCCATAATAAAGTATGAAAAAGGTTTGTATAATTCAGAAGAGACAGAAGACAAGGATTATTTTGCAATTTTTGTAGATGCATGGATGAACAAAAAGACTGTACTTGTAACCAAGGAACTCACATCTGTTGTCCCTCCCTGCAAAGCAGTTCTCGAAATCACTGCCCTCGATACAAACAATGGGCATTCAGAAAACAGTCTGTTGGTTGTTTTTTCTTATTGCAGGGAAAAACAATGTACCTGTATTTTTCCGCTTACTCAGATAAAACAGCTGGGAATACCCGGGGGTTCTGAGAAAATACCTGACCCGCAATGCCCCTACGATACAGTAAAAAAAACTGAACACAATTTTACTATTGCAAGACTGGATACCAGCACATTGGCTACTCCAATAAAGTCCTTGTATAATGCCGGTTTCACCAGTTTTATTTCCCAGAGTAAACAACAGCCTAAGAGAACAGAAGCGTATATCCATTCTTCGGAGTATTTTTTCAAGGCATTTTCACATCTTAAGACCAGGCCCAGGATAACCGGACCCAACGAGCTAGCTGCAAAGTGGGATGCGTACTCTAAGAAAAGTCCTGCAAAAGCAGAGATACTGCAAGAACAAAGAAAAAAGAATGATGAGAATTTTAATGTACTCCTTATTGAAGATGAAGCGATTACCCGCTTGGCTTTTACAGAAATTTTAAATACAGCAGGATTTTCTGTTGAAACCTCAGGATGCGCCGGAAAAACCATGGAGCGCATAAAAAAAGGCGCATATGACCTTATTATTACTGACCTTTACATGCCGGATATATCAGGCTTTGATATACTAAGAGTTTGCAACCAGCACTCTCCTAAAACCGCAGTCCTGGTAATTACTGCATACAGCGATAAAGAGTCAGCAATTAATGCATTCCGGCTCGGAGCAGTAGAGTTCCTTGAGAAACCGCTTGGCGAACAGGAACTTATTGAAAGTGCTTACAACGGAATCAGGAGGAAGCAGCAGGAACTGGACCTTGCAAAAACGCTTATACACGAAAACAATCACAGAACGAAAAACCAGATTGCAATGCTCACCAGCCTGCTTAAGCTTCAAATGAGAAAATGCACAGGACCGGATATCCAGGAAGTGTTTGTTACTGTCCTCTCTCAAATCCAGTCTGTACAGGCTTTAATGGAAGACCTCACTTGGTACGGAGATGAGGGGAAAATTAATTTGCGTGAATACTTGCAAAAGATAATCGATAATTTTCAGGATGTTTTTTCATCAGCCCAAGAGTTAAAGGATGCCAGAATAGAGTTTTCATCTGCGGACCTGACTATTAGTAACAGCAGTGCAGTTATTATTGCATTGATCCTTAACGAGCTGATTATGAACTCTTATAAGCACGTAACATCAGAAACTGTAAAGCCGGAAATCTCTATCCAGTCAGCAGGAGCGGAAACAATAATTACCTACCAGGACAATGGTGACGGATTTACAGCTGAAAACCAGAACGGTGAAGGGCTATCGCTAATCCGCAGCCTTATAAGCCAGATAGAAGGCAGATTTGAAACTACCCACGCTTCAAAAGCAAAGCTTGTAATTATCATTCCTACCCAGAAATTGTAAATACCCGCATTGCTTTACAGACACGTTCTTGTTTACCCATGTTTTTCTTACTATATTTATTGTATGTATACTGTAGAAACTGAAAAAGTACCGATAAAAATTTGGGCATCCTCTATTGAAGACACTGCATTGGAACAGGCTAAGAATGTAGCAAACCTGGACATTACATATCATCATGTTGCTGTAATGGCAGACGCACACCAAGGCTTCGGCGTTCCTATCGGCGGGGTCTTTGCAGCAAAAGACGCGGTTGTTCCGAATGCTGTTGGGGTTGATATTGGGTGCGGCATGTGTGCTGTGCGTACAAATATTCAGGAAAGTGACAGCAAGGCGATTAAGAAATTTCTCGGCAGTATCCGCGAAGAAATACCTGTCGGGTTCAACCACAGAAAACAGCCTGTTCCTTGGGAGGAATTCAAACACCCTCCGGAAATACATGTAATTCAACAAGAGATTGAGTCCGCAAAACACCAGCTGGGAACACTCGGCGGAGGGAATCACTTTATTGAAGTGCAGCAAGACCAAGAACAGCGGATATGGCTCATGGTCCATTCCGGGTCCAGAAATTTCGGATTTAAGATAGCTAAACACTTTCATTCAGTTGCAAAAAACTGGTGCAAGGCAGAAAATATTTCTCTGCCCACAACAGAACTGGCTTATCTCCCGTTTGATCATCCCCAAGCAGAAAAATACATTGAAGCAATGAACTTTGCCCTAGCATTTGCCTTTGAAAACAGAATGCAGATGATGAAGATACTCAAACAGGAGTTTTCCAGTGCATTCAAAAAAACGGAATATGACGAGGTTATAAATATTCATCATAACTATGCTGCAAAAGAGCATCATTTTGGGGAGGATGTTGTTGTTCACAGAAAAGGGGCAACATCTGCTCAGAAAGAGCAAACAGGGATTATCCCAGGCTCGCAGGGAACACATAGTTTTATTGTAAAGGGAAAGGGGAATCCCGAAAGCTTTTGTTCATGCTCCCATGGTGCAGGAAGAAAGATGGGGAGAAAGGAAGCACAGAGGAAACTCGACCTAAGCAAAGAACAGGGTTTTATGGAAAACCAGGGCATAATCCATTCAATACGGTCTAAAAAAGATCTTGACGAAGCAGCTGGTGCATATAAAAACATACAAACAGTCATGAAAGATCAGAATGATTTAGTAGAAATTCTTACAGAGCTGAAACCGCTCGCAGTAATTAAGGGCTAATCACTCTGTTCGCTTTGGATATCAGGAAGAAGACTGTCCCTGAACTCTATAACAGGTTCGAAGAGAGATGGGGCAAATTCCAAAAGGGTTTCTTCAAAATCCCTGAAAAAGCTGTTGCCTGCGTTAATCATATCTTCAGTAGACTGTGATGTTATATCCTCATCACTCCCGCCTCCAGGCTGCATACCAGGTACCTGTATTCCATTTACCGGAATGGTTACTTCGCAGGAACAGAATACTATAAGCAGGCATAGGATGAACATGATTACTAGGTGTTTCATAATCCATATATCGACATATGGCAGGTTAAATTTTAGGCAACAATGCAATGGAAATAGAGTAAATACATTTCTAACCGAAATGTCATACTATCTCCTTGTATAATCCTGATAATTTTTCTATTCTTTTACCATCTTGTTACCACAGGAGGTAAACATGCAGAAAAAACGGGTACTCGTTATATGTGTACATAACTCTTCCAGAAGCCAGATGGCTGAAGAGTATATCAGAAAGTATGGAAACGCTTTTTTTGAGACCGAAAGCGCTGGTATTGAGCCTGGTGAAATAAACCCTGTTGTTGCAGAACTACTGCAGGAAGATGGCATAGATATTTCAAACAAAGAGACAAAGAGTGTCTTCGACCTTCGAAAAGCGGGAAAAGAATTCGACTATGTAATTGCTGTGTGCAGCCCTGAGGCAAAGGAAGCATGCCCGATATTCCCTGCAGAAAAACAGCGGCTCCATTGGCCATTTCCGGACCCGAAAGCACAAACAGGCAGTTTTGCTGAAAAAGTAGAAAAGGTCAGGCCAATACGTGAAGAGATTAAAAAGGCAGTGAAAGATTTTATAGAACAGTATAAATAGAAACAGCCGGTCTATTTTACAGACCGGCTCATTGAAATACCCAATATGGCTTAGAAAGAAAGAACCTCAGTAAGCTCAAAACCAACTTCAATTCTTAAGAATGCGTTTTGTGCAAAAACCTGTGAAACAGAAGCATATAGAACGGAAAGGTTGAGCCTGCCGCCAGCCTCAAAACCACTGAATGAATAAGCAGGGTCAGACAAAGCACTCAGATAATAACTCAAAGCAAACATATAGGTATCCTTAAGCTCCCCCCTGTTATTAGTTACCGATAATTATTCACATTTTTTTGCATATATCCAAATTCTCCATATTTTCAGCCTACTCAAAGATACCTGAGTTTCCCTTCAAGCTTCCCTTATCCGGGTTCTCAAGTAATACTGATTTTTTTATTTTTAATTATACTCATAATAAAACCAGAAGATAAGGAATGGTAATAGAATGCATAAAGAAAAAATATTATTAATAGATAGCGCACGAGCATTGGGAGAAAGCATACTTTTCACTCTAAGAGATGAGGCGTATCCAGTTGTACATGTATCAACCACTATAGAAGGGATTAGGCAATTGTCTTTTGAGAAGTATGATATAATTATTATTGACCTCTCCTACACAGCTCGTGAGTGCCTCAGGTTTATAAAGAACATCCGGAAGTTTACACAATCCAGAGATATTCCCATAGTGTTATTAGTAGACGAAAACACAGATG
>CAYRYS010000067.1:0-19215 GCA_964428555.1 uncultured Spirochaetales bacterium
CATTTCCTCATGGGACGTTGGCAGTGTTACTGATATGAGCGGTATGTTTTCTTATACAGCTGCCTTCGACCAGGACATTTCATCCTGGGACGTGAGCAGTGTCACTGACATGAGTTATATGTTTTCCGGCGCATACGATTTCAACCAAGACATTTCCTCATGGGACGTTGGCAGTGTTACTGATATGAGCGGTATGTTTTATTGGACAGCTGCCTTCAACCAGGACATTTCCTCCTGGGACGTTGGCAGTGTCACTGATATGAGCATTATGTTTAAGCAGGCAGATGCCTTCAACCAGGACATTTCCTCATGGGACGTTGGCAGTGTTACTGATATGAGCGGTATGTTTTCTTATACAGCTGCCTTCGACCAGGACATTTCATCCTGGGACGTGAGCAGTGTCACTGACATGAGTTATATGTTTTCCGGCGCATACGATTTCAACCAAGACATTTCATCCTGGGATGTAAGCAATGTCACAGATATGAACGGGATATTTGAATTAGCTGAATTGTTTAATCAAGATATTTCTTCTTGGAATGTAAGCAGCGTTAATAATTTTGATGAAATGTTTAACTCTGCAGCTGTATTCGATCAGGACATCTCTTCTTGGAGCGACCATGTAGATGAGTCAGTTACCCATACAAATTTCTCCGGCGGAACCTGCCCCTTACAGACAAGTAACCACCCATATGAAAGCTGGGATAACTGATCCTACAGGACCCTGCAGAATCACTCAGGGTGCAGTTAGCCGAAGCACGCTCATCGAGTAGCTAATTCCTCCACTGGGAGGAATTAGCATACCGAGATGACGGAGAAATGCTACCGCCTGTCCGGACATCGAGTGATTTTCCGAAAGAAAAATAGTATCGAGACGAGAGTGAAATGATAGCGCTTGGATTAATCCACGCAGCAGAGCTGGCGGTCGCAGCGTCCTCTCGATACAAACTGCTTGGCAGCAGTTCACTCGAGGAGCGGTTTCCTCAGCAGCAAAGCTTGTCTATCCTCAAACGAAAAGCCCCCTGCTTTTTAGACAGAGGGCTGTGTTTGAATTAGAGACAGATACAACAGTATCTTCTTCACTCTATCAACAGAGTATTTAGCACTAAAAGCTGAAACTTGTTGATGCTTGTGAACCATCAGAAAAAGAAAACTCATCCACTACTATCTCTGATGCTGATGTGTTCTCAATAGTTATATTCGCATTATCCCATCCATCTCCAGCTGAATCATACAGAACTACTGTATAGGAATTACCCTTTCTTAAGGTGTGGTTTGAAGTCTCATCCCTCCAATCAATTGTATAAGGACCACCATCTGCTACTACTTGATCATCTTCATTAAGTATTTCCCAACTTATTTCTTCAGGACTATTGCTTGTAAATACAGTTACCTTAATCTGAACAGGCACATACAGTTCGAGTTCGTGTACTCCGCTTTCATCCGAGGAGTCATAGTAATAATAATTGTCAGTGTCCACAGTTAGGTCCGGGCCTTCATCTTGTATTCCAGGATAGATATGCGCAGTATATTCATGCCCCGCGTATTCCTCAGGCATAAACAAGAGGACTTCATTATCTATAACAGAAATACTTTCCCATTGGGTCAGAATATCGCCATGACGATACATTTCTATCGTATCTGTATTAATGGTTGTTTCATCTAAAGTATCACCAGGAAAAGTAAGGGTATATAACCTATTTGAGACTGATCCGGTAACCGGATCAGCATTTAGATCAAAGGGAGTACCCACTATATAAGTCTGATAAGCATATCTATTACTGGGATTTTGATCGGTAGTTAATTTATGCACATACCCTGCTACAGCTTCACTTTCCATTGTAGTATATCTATCAAGAGTCAAACGGTAGATATCGCCAGTCGCAGCATCTGCTGCCAGCGTACAGGTTATATCACCTGTTGTATCATCGTATGATTCAGTAACAGAAAGACTCTGCCATGAACCGTCAACAAATTTCTCCCACACCCAGGAGCTGGTAAGGCTGTCTGTGGTCATGTTTGTAAAGTTGCCAACAGAATTTGCAGCAGCCAACGTAAATGCTGTATCTCCCGCAGCAATAGTCGCATTGGTATTTACAGCAATACTATCTTGAGGACCCCGCATCTCACCGCTTGTTAATGTAACAGGTGCTCCTGTTACATTAAGGTAGCGTATGTCATCATCCTCATTATCTTCTGCGCTCACTCCATCAGAGTCAGTGTCTATAGTTAGAGTACCGGAGTTTGCAGTGAGTACTGTGGGATCAATAAAAAGCTCAAGTCTGTTAGAAATGTTTGTTCCGCTTAGATCCAGAGTAAGTACAAGGTTCCAAGCAGTTTCTCCTGTCCGGACAAATTCATAGGTGTATGAGAGAGCGTCTCCCCTTTCATACGCAGCATCAGGATCAGTACCATCTGTGTCAGATAAAGGGTATACCTTAATTCCTGAAGAAATTGTATCTTCATCTATTAATCCATTTTGAAATGGAATAGTTATTGTCTGATCTGCATCAGCATTCAATGCAGCACTTTCCGCATTAATAACAAGATCATTAGCAGCACTATATTCCTCTACCAATTCTGTTTCAATGTTTGTTGCTGCTTCTGTTTCTGCCTCTTCGGTTCCCCCTATGTAAGTTGAAAAAACCTGGGGTACACACGAGGTAAAAACAATAAGCAGGGCCATTAATATTGTACTCACTATTGTTTTATGTATTGTTTTATTCATTATATTCCTCCTTAATACGCATACATCATTGAGAATTGCCAGTTACCTGTATTCCATATATCACCGCCACCAAAGCCAAAATGCATATTCATATTTTCACTAAAAAAGAAGGACATTCCAGCTGTATAATAAATATTTGAAAGATATCCAGTGAAACTAGTATCATCCTGAATAGTCTGGGAAACATTCGTATCTGCTGCATAGGATTGGGTTACCCAGTCTCCTTCTTCAGGGCTTGTGGTATTGTCTGCCAGCTCTACAGTCCTTTCAGAGATTCCGTTTGCATTGCTTTGTGTAGTTTCCCTATCCAGAACTTCATAAGTGATACTTGATCCAAGGTTTATACGCAATACATCGGGAATAAGGAAGAATTGCGCACCTGTACGTACACTTACATCAAGCTCTGTACTTACACTTTCCTCAGCAGCACCGCCGTATGTCTGGGTAGTTCGCTGTACATAGTCTCCTATTCCGTCGCTTCCGTCTCCATTGTCATAGGTTGTAACACTTGAATAGTTCATATTCGTGGTGGTTGACTCTGTTCCAATGGTCAGCTCCGGTACCAGACCAAGGGCAAAACGGAAACTCTCAGACGGGGTTACTTCTGCTTGTGCACCAAAAGATACAGTATGGTCCAGAAAGCTTCGTTCTACAGTTTCAAGATAGCTCTCTACAGTGGTTGTTCTTGCCACATTTCCGGCATCTAAAGATGTTTGAACAGAAGTGGATGAATACCTCTCCAGTGTACCTGCTACACTCTGATTTTCTCCTGCTGAGTCTGTATAGCTGTTTGAATAAAGATCCATACCGATTGAATAGTCTATCATTGGCGTGAGAAGCACCTGAGACCCAAGTTCCATGTCAGCAGATATACCGAGTCCCCCGCCTATTTTTATATAATCTTGAAGTGTCTCTCCTTCAGCATAATCATATGAAGTTAAATCTGTTAGCTCGCTTGCTTCCTCTCCAGGAAGGAATGTACTCGGTGTATAGGTTATTGCGGTAGTAGAACCAATGGTCCGGTCGTAGCTCTCTTCAAAAGACCTTGAACTGTCTCCATACATTGCGAAGATTACTTCCGGAGTAATTGCAAGCGCAATCCCTGCAAGGTCCAGGCTAATACCAACTGAAAGTGCATCACCAATTGTTTGGTCTGATAAAACAACATCCCCATACTGGGTAACACTTTCCTCTAGTAGCTCTCCAGAAGCATCGAAGACCTGTGTTGTAGATGCTGTTGCAGCAGTATGGTCCAATGTGCCTGAAGCGTCAGTAACAACAGCAGGAGCTGTAAAGCCTGGAGCATAGAAACCTTGGTCCGCATCATCATCATACTCAAAAGCATTCTTAATACCGAGCATTCCAATACCAACCAATACATCAAAATCAATCAAAGTATTTGAAGATAAGTCTTTTGCATGTGTTGTTGTTTCAATCTCACCGATTATATCCGTACCTGATAGAATAAGCTGTGAATCAAGTGTTGTTGTATCATCACCGACTAAGTCCCTATGTGATAGCCCCCCAACGACTCCTATATACAGAGTGTCTATGCTCTGACCTAAACCGAACTGAAAGCCAGTAGACCCTGAACCGGGCATGTTCAAGTCTAAAAAAAACACATTACTTTCTAATTCTCTGTACTTGGTAGTGTCCATAAACTGGCCCTCAGGGTCTGTAAAAAGGTTTGCGGTAGCATAACTAACAAATGACATCTGCGCCCACAAACTACCTGCCATTAGAAGGACAAGTAATACCAGTAAAATTTGCTTTTTCTTCATCTTTTAACCTCTCTTGTTTTCATATTTCTTATAATATGCATTATAAGCAAACCTAACTTTAATCCTGCTGCTTCGCTTGAAAGAACAGGTTCAGACAGTGGTATGGAATAGATGTATTTTTTATTGATTGGAAGCTATCAAGGGTTGTATTGTACTTTTTCTCTCTGGTACTAATTCTATCCATATTTTTTAATCCAGTTTCCGTCATTGCGCTACCGTCAATCCGATGTGAGTGAATACTCACACACTCCTGTATTATCCTTTATTTTTTATCCACACATTTTCCATACTTCATTAAAATTATATCATACCCTCGGGGTACGTCAATAAAGCTGTGTTTTTTTTAAAAAAAAAATAAGAGAAAATAAGATAGAAGGTGAACTTAAATTTCCCTCAAGTATTTTTGTGCTTGGCGCATATTTTTTTCAATATCGATTATAGACTGATGTTTTGCCCCATTCTCCTGGACCTCTATTATTGGTTCATCGATATTGTCCAAAGCAATAGTTATTTGATTGATGATATTCGAATGACGGAGCAGTCTTTCCATATGTCTTTCTAAGAGCGACGCGTACAGCTTTTTCCTGCTTTTCTTGTACGTATTGCCAAGTGCGTAGATAATTTCAGCAGTAAGTTCATCACCTTCATCTAGGAGTTTTTCCAAGGCTGTTTCTATTTCGTCCAGGTCCTCGTCTGTTATCTCTGCTGTCCCCTCTTCCTGAATATCCGGAGTATACCCTTTCAGGTTCCGCGCTTTAAATAATTCGCTTGCAAGCAGAATATGCTCTATCCGCTCCTCAGGCTGGGCTTTTTTTTGTATTTTTCGAATAATCCTGTGTGTTATATTTTTCATGGTTCTATGAAGAAAGTTTCAGCGCCAGTTTTGCAACGTGCTGCCCCTGGTATTTCGCACCTTCTAAGGCTGCTTCAGCCATTTTATAGATATGTCCAAACGCTGAATAGAAAAGTACTAGTACTTTCATGTTTGCATCTCCTTTCATATCTACATGGTAATATAATTTCCTCATAAAGTTCAGAGAAAGTGTTCACCTTATTTCTTGCCCCTTTCCCCCTTCCTTATTTCCGCAGCACTGGTCTCGTTGGATAATTCTGCACATTGGGCTTGCAAGGAATGTACCCAGTATTGGAGCAGTAAGATACAAGGGCAGGAATTCAAGGTTCCAGCTTAAAAGCGCTGGGCCGAGAGAGCGCGCGGGAATCATACGCGCACTTGATATGTTCCCAACGGAGTAGATCATGGCCATAACTATCATACCAAAGCGAATGATTTCACAGATCCGGTGAACTATACAGTATCAGATTACAACGGAGGAACCCAAAACTATACTGTCACAGTAAGAACACCTATTACAAGAACAGAGTTAGACCAGCTTATAGCTGATGGTGAAGATGTAACAGGTGTAGACACAAGTGAGATACGGGATATGAGCGAGTTATTCAAGGATTACACTTCATTTAATCAGAATATTTCATCCTGGGATGTAAGCAATGTCACTGATATACGTGAGATGTTTTATTACGCTGCTGCCTTTAACCAGGATATCACTTCCTGGAGCGACCATATTGCAGAAACAGTTCAGCATACAGACTTTTCAGCAGGTACCTGTCCATTGGAGACAAGCTATCATCCCTACACAAGCTGGGACAATTAGCATTTCTCTTTAGTGAAACAGCCAGCTTTGCTGCGTAAGATTACTCCAGGCGCCAACACTTCACCGTCATCTCGATATAATTTTCCTTTCGGAAAATCACTCGATGTCCGGACAGCGCTACAACGCTCCTCGAGTGATTCCGCAAAGCGGAATCGTATCGAGAGGACGCTGCGACCGCCAGCTTTGCTGCGTAAGATTACTCCAGGCGCCAGCACTTCACCGTCATCTCGATATAATTTTCCTTTCGGAAAATCACTCGATGTCCGGAAAGGCTCATCCTATATGCCAGAAACTCCTAACCTTGTATCCTTATGTCATTCGTGGTTACTGCTATTCTTCCAGAAACTCCTGCCAGAGAAATGCTTCGCCATGGCCTGGGTACACAGTATGGATGTCCATCTTCCTCAACTTTTCCACGGATTCTGCCGCGAGCTCTTTATCATCCGCAAAATAGATATTCGGCTGCATCCTGTTCTCCAAGAGGTCTCCGCAGATCAGGTCTTTTTGCGCTGTCAAAACACCGATAGACCCCTGTGAATGCCCAGGAAGAAAAATGATTTTCGCGTCAATACCGTATTCTGACAAGTCCTGACCGTCTTTTGGGAAAACATCAGGAGAAAAGCGCTTTATCCGTAAAAACAAGTTTACATACATAGAAGCAATCAGGCTTTTCTTGTTTTTCACCACAAACATATCCCCTGTTTCTACAGCTGGCGCGTCTTTTTCGTGGAGCATTACCGGGCATGAATACTTTTCCTGTAAATACGCCGTGTTTCCACTGTGGTCGAAGTCACTGTGTGTTAGGACGATAAGCTTCAGCTTGCCTGGAACACAGCCAATCTGTAAAAGGGCGTTCTTTAATGGCCTGCGCTTTGACGGGGCTGATGTGTCAACAAGGACATAATCATCACCATTTTGAATTACATAACAGTTGGAACATAGTCCTGAGAATTCTATTTGCATTATTTTATTCATTATCTGCTCCTGGAATTATTCCTTATTCTGTGCCATAAACTTGGCCTTTGCTGAAGCAAGCACCTTGCCCTCAGCATCGCGGATTGTTCCGATGGTTGTTATCATCCTGCCCTTTCTGGACTCAACTTCTCCGGAAACCTGTATTTCAGTTCCAACCTTTCCAGGCTGTCTGAACCTGACTGTCAGCTCCGCTGTTACCCCTGGAGCGCCCGCGGAAAGGCAGGCATGTGCCATTATTTCATCTAAGACCATGGAGAGAAAGCCGCCGTGAACCATCTGCTTCCACCCGGAAAAGTACTCAGGAATAGTCAGAACTGAGTCAGCCATGCCCTCCTTTGGGTATGTTATCACCATTGCAAGGCCTTTTTCATTTTCTCTGCCGCAACAGAAACAGGTGTCGTCATTTTCTATATTTGTTCCCATACTATCCCCTTATTAGATGATGAGGACCTATTCTCAGCTTTTAAGAATTACTTTTACTAACTTATTCAGGTCCTTGCAGTAATCTCTTTCCTCAACTCATATTGTGATTATAGCACTGAAGAGTGATGTATCAAGCGCCAATACTGAGAAGAGGTATAGGACCATCGCTACAGGGATTACCCTGCTAGCCTTCCGTCTCTATCCCTCTGCGTTTTCATCTAGACGCTGCTCTTTCTTCTTCTCTTCTCTCTTTTTAATCTCACTACTAATTGCATCCAGCTGTTTTTTAGTTTTTTCTTTTTTCTTTTTTCTTCGAGCTGATTTGGATATCTTCCTGTTTTTCCTGATTATTCAGCTTTTCAAGTTCATGGTTTAGCTTCTCCTGCCGGGCATAGAGCTTTTCTATGGATTCAGCCTCCTCTGCTCTGTCAAATGCGATTTCTTCAATATCCGCGTCCTTGGAATCTGTTTTCTGCCTCGAAGCTTTTGGGTCAGCAGAGGGAATGAAGGAATCTGATTTCTGATACTCAATCCGGTTGGTAAACGCAGGTGAGACAATTTCAATATCCGCTTCATGGAGTTTTGCAAGCATGGATTTTCGTAATACCGAGGTCTTGCTTAACAGTTCGCTTGAGTCTTCAAGGAGCCCGTACACGCGGTAGAGCACAGCATGGTCCAAGAGCTCTTCTACAAACACAAAGGGTTCTTTCAGACCGCAGTCTGTTGCAGCCTCTTTTAGTACTTTTTCAATTTTTGTGTGATGAATATCATACCCAAGGGAGACTGAGGCATTTACAAAGGTGCCTGCCCTGCGGGTTACCTGTACCGCTTCTTTTGCCAGGAGGGTGTTGGGAACAGCAACAATGTCTCTGGAAATAAGCTGGACCTCTGTGTGAAAAAGCCCAAGGTCAGTGACCCTGCCTACCTTGTCCTGAAAGCGGATAAAGTCTCCCGCGCGGAAACCCTTCATCACCCTGAGCATTATACCAGCCATGGCATTTCCGACTAAAGTTGTAGAGGAAAGGGCAATGACTGCTGAAAAAAGTATTCCCAAGGCGCTGAGTATTTGGGAGGTTACCTCAGAAGGGATGGGAAGCAGAGCTATTGAGATAAAGAGTCCAAGCACAGCCGATATCAAGGTGAAGAGCTGGCGTTGGTACGGAAGGGTGCGTTTGTCCTTTGCTGTTTTCTGCAAGAAAAATCTGCCTGCAAGAATGAGCAGCACAGTTACAACAACGGTAATCCCTGTGCCTGAAATCTCGAGAATTCTGCTTATCATGATTATTATCCTTATTCTCTTTGGATTCCTTACTTCCTAACTTAGAAAAAAATTGTGGCTGCTGTCAAACTATAAAACTAATTCCTTCGATTATTAAAGCAAATATTACTGCTGCTCCTAGAGAAAATACACTTCCCTTCAAAAAAGCAGTAAAATGATACCTATAGTTTTTATACCCCGGGTTCCCCTTGGTCCCGGGAAGCACAATAAACTCTGGAGTAATTGTACAGAACACCAGCCAATCTATAAGAATGAGATCAACCAGGTTAAAAGTAAAAGCGAAAAGAAAGACAGAAAATAGTGTCTGTAAAAAAGTATACCCAAGCACAAATTTTCCATAAAAAGCAAAAGCAAGTGGATAGAGCAGAAGGATCAGTAAAAACGGCAGTCCGTAAACAATAGCGCGCTTCTCCTCTTCCTGGGTTTTTCCTTCAATATTTTGCGTAATCTCCTGGGGATAATCCTGCATCATGTATCTCGGGTTTTTCAAAATAATGAAAAAGAGTGTGCCGGTGCACAGGATATTGTAAATTCCGCAGTGTAATATTAATACGCCCATTCTCAAGCCCTCCAAACAGTATCAGTATACCAGAAAAATTAAAAAGCAAGTGGTTTTTCTGCACATGCCTTTCATTATTAACTTGACTAACCGGACTAAGGATCATAATTTTTTATTATGAAGACCGTAAATATGCATGATGCAAAAACACATCTCTCCAAGATTCTGGATGAATAGGCTGGAATGGACTGATTCTTGATACATGCGGACTTCTCTGGCTTGCATCTGCGCAAAAAAAGTTAACGAAAAATGCTCTATCCAGGATTAATGAAGCACCAGCTGTGTGTATGTTTCTGCCATCTCCGCCTTCTTCATCCGCAGCCCTTTCCAGCTGTTAATATAGAATAGAGTATTATCTTGAGTAATTTACAAATGTCTATTTAGAATCCTCTGGCTAAGAGCCATTCATGGAGGAACTCTTCCTTCTCTTTCTGGTCCAGCTCTTCTTCTCCATGATTGTATTCTCCCACAAGCTCACCGTCTCTGAGAAATATGACTCTGCGGGTCCGGGCAGCTACTTTTATATCGTGGGTAACAAGAACAACTGTTGTGCCCATGCGGTTAATTTCTTCGAGTATGTCCATTATTTCCTTCGATGCCTTGGAGTTCAGCGCTCCTGTCGGCTCGTCGCCAAATACGACTTCCGGTTCATTTATAAGAGCCCTGCATATAGCTGCCCGCTGGAGCTGTCCACCTGAGGCTTGGGTTATGCTATTATTTCCAAGCTCATGAATACCTGTTCTGTGCATCAGATCATCAGCTCGCTTATTCACTACTTCTTTTGAATTTATTTTGGAAAGAAGTGCTGATACAATAATATTGTCACGGATAGACAGATTTTTCAGCAGATGAATTTGCTGGAAAATGAATCCCATTTTTGTAAGACGCAGTCTGGCAAGCTCTTTCTCCGACAGCTCTTCAATTTTTTTACCGAGGAATTCCACAGAACCGCTGGTCATGCGGTCCATTCCGCTTATATTATACATTAATGTTGACTTTCCTGAACCTGAAGGCCCCATTACTGAGAGAAAGTCACCTTTGTTAATATCAAGATCAACCGATTTCAAAACCTGGTTTTGGTTCCCATTCATTCTGAATATCTTATTTACTCTTCGTGCTTGTAATACTGTGTTCATTTGCTTCTCCTATTCTGCATTCATTTGTGATATATTGGTATGTTTAATGGAAGATGTTAATACAAACGTGATAAACACAACAAAGGTGATCATACCAAGGGGATAGAATAGATACGCCTGTAAGGGATTGATAATAAACCGAATCTGCGATGCCCCCATACCGGACCATACCAGCCCAATGAGACTCTGTCCTAATGTATTGGCAGCAATTGTCCCTGCTGCTATCCCTGCGCCAAGAAGAATAACCATTTTGTAAATATACTGTTTCCGAAGGTGCTCTTGTGAAAAACCGATGCATTTCAATACCGCATTTTCCGGTGCATCCTTTGCTATAAGCATTTTGAGAAAAAGCGAGACAATGAGCAGTGCAGTAAGAAATACCAGTCCAAGAATTCCGAGAACAGCGGTATTTAACTGAGAGATAGTGTTTCCCATTGTCTGGTTGATATACTCTTGGGTATCTGTAACACGTGCAGGAGCGAAATCCTGAGAATATTCTTGCACCTTTTCCGCAGTCGACACTCCGGACCCCTCACGGATATTTAGATTTATGACATACCAGAGGACAGGAGCATCTCCAGGATCAAAAACCGCTTTGGAGGAGTACCCCCCATTTGTAATGTCCTGGTATATACCGGATACAATCAGCTGTCTTTCCTCATCTTCTGAAAAAATTGTCAGGCCTTCTCCAACCGTTAGGCCAAGCTCTTCCGCGTTTAGGAGGGACAGGGCAATCTCCGAGCTGTCGTCCGGAGCCCTTCCCTCAAGGTACGGAACAGGGAAATCCGCATACGAGCTTGTTTGAACATAAAAATCACTGGAGGACCCATCATCATTATATACATGGAACAGAGCTGTCTTTATTGCACCGACTTCCTCAATATCCGGATCCGAGTCGAGGGTTTGAATTACTTCCTGAAAACGGGCCTCAATATTAGCGGACTGGTGTAGATCTATCCGGATGTCGCTCCTTCCTATTCCAAGATACGTAATAAAAGAGGGGTCCTCTATTGTATTGAGAAAATTCAGCGGCACAAGAACGATGAAAGAACAGACAAAAAATACAAATCCTAAAAGCCAGTACATACGGAACCGCTGGATCACATCCTGCAGCGCAAGCACAGCGTTAACTCCCATCCCTTGAAACTTTCTCAATGGAAGGAATCCCTTGTTTCCTGCATCTGCCGTTGTACCCGCGGACTGAAGCGCTTGAACTGCTGAAATCCTCCCTATCCTTCGGAGTACAAGCATACATGACCCGGTTACTATGAAAAATATAACCAGAGAAGCTAATGCCGGAAAAACAATATTCTGCCACCCTGACGGAGTTTCCCCCATATACAGAAGAATACTCGATGAAAAGTAGGTGCTGAGAAAAAAGGCGGCTGCAGAACCGGCTGCGGAGGCTGCGGCAGCCATAACCGCGTACTTCAGTAAATACATTCTCCGAATGTACTTTGGAGGAAGACCAATAGCCTTCATTACCCCGATCTCTCTATAGTCCTCCTCCATTGCGGCTAATATTGTAAAACGGAGGCAGAGTACAGCAACAAGACAAAATAATAGGCTCACAAAAAGTACAATAGTGATGTTAATGCCCTCTGTAACTACGTTCATTAGATAAAACATTGAATATGTGAGGGCCGGCCCTGAAGCAGGCATCCCTGCTTCCTCAAAGTCTGCGGAAAATTCCTGGATATACGACTGGTCAGGAAGCTGATATTCTAGAAGATACTCCACAGTTCCAATATTAGTTTTCAGCTCTCTATAGTCGCTGGAATGAATAACAAACCGCTTTGAATGGATAATTGAGGGATTCATTAATGCATCCCGAACAAAGGCTTCTATTATAAAGCGTTTCGAATAGTCACCCTGCACAACTTGCACAGTATCCCCGATTTCGAGCCCCGCAGATTCCATAAAAAACAGGGGAACTCCAATTCCGCCTGGTGAAATATCTGCAGGCTGGTTTTCAAGGTTTAAAAGAAAATCCAGTTCCCTGTTCTGGTCCATGAAGCTGATGTCCATTACACTCTCTGCTAATGAAAACGAGTCCGGTCCGAGGAAGATGCTGGAGCCGTCTATTGTAAGCATTTCAGCAACCTGATGCTCTGCAACAAGGGGATGCTCATCTGACCACCGATCTACTGCTTCCCTATCAAGATTTCCTGAATGCATTTGCAGGAAATGGGGCACCTGTGCCTGGCGGAAAAAGTTCTCCACAGCTCCATTTAGGTCAAGGATCATATGCGCACCGCCTGCGGTCAGCAGTGCAGGAAGCAGTATGAACAAGAACAGCGAAGTATGTATAACCTTTTTTATAGAGAGCTCGTTTTTCAACATTTTACAGAACATTTTATCAGGCTCCTTCGAATGATTCTTGTAGAGTATAGATTATGTAGTGGCACGAAGCTTTTGGATAACAGAAACTAGCGCACACCGTATCTGCGCAAAATACGCTGAACCACTCCCTGCTCCTTCAGCCTGCGTAATGCTGCGTCATACTGTACTGGGAGTTCTTCAATTCCAGGGTAATCGGAGGCACGGACAAAAGTATTGTAGTAAGGCCGATCTTTAATTGGTCTTGGCAGCGCATAGATACTGTCAGTAAATTCGCCTTGCTGAGCCTCGTACCAAGCTGCAAAAGTATTGTATGGGAGAAGATCTATTCTGCCATTCAAGAGTTTTTCCATCTGTAGATTGTTGGATACAACAATATCTGGTGTAAATACTTCTTCATCAGCTGCCTGCCATAACTCGTCTATGTAGGAGAATCCTTCAGTTAGTCCAATCCGCAGCCCTTGAAGGTCCTCATATGTGTCAAAACGAAACTCCCCTCTCCGTGAAGAAAGCGCGAAAAACTGCCAGCTGATTGTCACATGAGATTCTTCAGGAAAGATTAGATGCTCTTCTCTCTCTTCCCTATATGAATAGGTGAAGACCATGTCATAGACAAGTCCGTTCTGCCAATTCCGTTCAAGCCGTGTTGATGAAGATTCGATGATTATTTCATAGTCCTCAATATCCATCTCTTCCATTATTAAATGAAAGAGATCAACATCTATCCCCGCAGGCTCGCCGGCTTCATCCAGGAAGCGTGTAGGTGCTTCTTCGATCCCTGCAATGACGAGGGTACGGGTTTCTGGAGACAGCTGGTGCTCTTCAGCAGCCTCTTCTGTACTACTCATTTCTTCTGAAGCTCCAAGCCTTTGGACTTCAGGAGAAACAGGGCCCTCATTCTCCCCGGAACAGGCGTACAAAAAAAGTATTAGCATACAGATTATTAGTAAGAGTCCAATTAATAGATTCGTCGTTTTCATTATGTTTTCCCTTGCTTGGGGAAATAATAACCAGAAATACTAAATTTGGTCAAACCCGAAAGAGGGTAAATCAGGAATACTTATCCGCAACCTGAACAAGCTCTGCAAGCCCATTGGCCATTTTCCTCTGCAGTATGCAGTTGAACCTGTTTATATCCATGCACATGAGAAAATCGGTATACGGTGCAAAGCTTTCTTCTAAAAAGCCCTTTCCGCTCATCGAGTGAATAGGTTGCCAGACCAATTTTTATCGAGATGTCGGCGTAACGGCAGTGCCTTTCCGGTCGTCGAGTGCCAGACCACTTGTAGAATTAAGTGGTCTGATGTATCGATACGAGAGTGGAATGGCAGCGGCTTTCCGGTCGTCGTGTGATTTTCCGAAAGGAAAATAGTATCGAGACGAGAGTGAAATGATAGCGCTTGGATTAATCCACGCAGCAGAGCTGGCGGTTTCAGCGTCCTCTCGATACAATTCTGCTATGCAGAATCACTCGAGGAGCGTTGTTGTGCAGACCGGACATCGAGTATTTTTGCGTCCAGCAAAAATGTACCGAGATGAGCCTGGAGCAGCCTTAGCGGAGGTTTTCTTACGCAGCAAAGGTGAACTAAAAACGCTGCTGCTTGATTCGATTGCTTCTCTGCGTGAGCTTTATTCCTTCAACTTTTCTATTTCTTCAACAGTAAGACCTGTATATTTTACTATCAATTCTATAGACATATTATCTTCAAGCATCCTCTTGGCAGCATCCTTTGCTTTTCTCTCTATACCTTGTTTTTCTTTCTCTTCCATTACTTCAAAATATGATTCAACAAGCATTCCTTTTTCCTCCTGCTGAAATAGGTATTCAGTCAACCTATCTGTTTTCATTATACTCTTTTTTTCCATAAAACCCAAGATGTATCTTTGTAGAAGCATGAACACCTCAGGATTATATTGTTTTATCTCCCTGAGCACATTCATTATTCGTTGAATTGCTTTCTCCTGCTTCCTAAAATCCGTCTTTTCAAGAAGCATAAACTCAGAAACAGCGCTTTTCATTTCACGCAGATGCGTATCAGCAAACTTATGAATGTCCACAAGAAAATACTTAAAAGCGGGAATATACTTTTTCATGCTTTCAGGAGTATACGAGAACTTATTGATAAACTGAGCAGACTCCTTCCACTTCTTCCTGCTTGAATAGATTACAATTGGTACTACTGGGAAAAGTGTTTTATTCTGTTTCTCCTGGAGCTGATAGATACGGGCGAGGTATTCCAAAATCCTGCATCCCATGTTCTCAAGAGCTGTTTGGAACTCCAGATGAAGGTAGAGATAAATAGATGCTGAATGTTTTGCAGAGAACCGCAGAAGGAGATCGCTTGAACGTGAAGGTTTATCTATTGCAGAAAATTCAACATTCTCTGTATGCACAGACTGAATATCAATCTCTTGTGTCCATGGTTCCTTGACAGTGTCATCCAGCAGGGATTGAAGCATCACCTTGTTTGCAAATATTTCTTTAAAAGCCTGGTCTATAAAATGATAATTAATGCTCATACTATAGATATATGAATTTTATACATTGTGCTTCAGATAGGCCGCTCCTCAGATAAATTTGTTTGAAGAACCTAAGTGAGCCCCTATCCGCTCATCGAGTGAATAGGTTGCCAGACCAATTTTTATCGAGATGTCGGCGGAACGGCAGTGCCTTTCCGGTCGTCGAGTGATTTTCCGAAAGGAAAATAGTATCGAGACGAGAGTGGAATGGCAGCAACTTTCCGGTCGTCGAGTGATTTTCCGAAAGGAAAATAGTATCGAGACGAGAGTGAAATGATAGCGCTTGGATTAATCCACGCAGCAGAGCTGGCGGGTTCTCCGTCCTCTCGGTACTATTCCGCCCTGCGGAATCACTCGAGGAGTGGTTTCCTCAGCAGCAGAGCTGGCGGGTTCTCCGTCCTCTCGGTACTATTCCGCCCTGCGGAAGCACTCGAGGAGCCTAGTGTTTCGCAGTACTTTTTTTCTCTAGTTCAATGTTCCGGCAAAATGATCTTCCCCATTCCCTTGTTCCTGTTCATTAAGAAGGGCATTCATCTCACCCAAATGATGCTGGCTGTGGCGCAACAAAAATAAGACCACACTCAGCATGGAACCGCCAGTCCAAGGATATTTCGCATTAGGGGCACTGAAATCTATGCTCTGAAGCCATTTCTCCGTTTTTGCAGATAAAGATTGGATCATGAAAAGAACATCATCTTGAGTAGGAAAATCTGCCTGTTGAAGGTCTTTACTTAAAACGCTTATAGATCTACCGGATTTATATACAAGAGGGACCTGATCATCAATATAATATTTTGTGCTCTGAATAATGTGATAGCCAAGCCGAACAGGTGTTGTTAGAGCATATCCGGTCCCGCCCCAGGCATCTTCATGAAAATCTGTTACAATCCTTTCGAATGTCCGCCAAAAATGTTTATATTGATTAATAAATATGTCTTTCATACCTCTACAATTTACCTGATTCGCGAATACTAATAAACCACTTTGCATCTATATTTTATTTTCTTCACATACTAATGCAATTACAAAAAGCCCCGGCAGCGCTTGGTCTTTAGCGCCTGCTCGGTCATCACTGCCCGAAGCAGATACCACACCATGATGGACGTTCTTATGCCATAATTACTCTGTTTCTTCCGCTTTGTTTTGATTCATACATTGCCCGGTCTGCTCTTGCAGTAATTGACTCAAGGGTGTCATCACTATTAAACGCGGCAACACCGCAGCTTATACTAACATCTACATCGATTTTCTCAGCTGCTTGCCTTATCCGCTCTGCTGTTTCCGCTGCATCTTCTTTCCCGCATTCAGCAAGGATAATAAACTCATCGCCGCCCCACCGTGCCAATAGATCAATGGAACGGATTCGCTTTTGGATTATTTCTGTTACTTCTTTTAATACCCTGTCTCCGACAATGTGGCCTTTGGTATCGTTTACATCTTTGAATTTATCTATATCCAAAAGCACAACAGAAAACCGGGTACCATAACGGTTATACCTTTCTACTGACCGGTTAAACTGCTTATCAAACTCCCGTCTATTTGCCGCGCCGGTAAGCTCATCAGTCCTGGACTGGAGTTCCAATTTTGACTGAAAATGGTTCACCGTAAATGCGCTGATCACTATAATGATGATAGATGTTATGATACCTGCAAGTATGGTCCTGAACAAAGACTCTCTCGCTGATGCTAAGGCATCTGTTTCATTCTGCTCGACAATGAGGAACCAGTCCAATTCCGGAATATACCGGGAAGTCACAAGAATAGTATCTCCCTCCCGTACATATGAGCTTGTTATGGGTTCATCCTTCTCAAGCAGTAAATCAAGGGCAATATCATCAATACCAGGTGCTGTGAAAATAGAACGGTTGGCTACAACATCTAAATCCGGATGCGCCTGGACCAAGCCCATACGGTCCACAAGGTATATAACTCTGTCATACTCCTCCTGTTTTTCCCTGAGTATGCTGCTGAATCCCTCCATTTCAATACCAACACCAGTTACCCCAAGAAGGTTATCCTCAAAATCTTCGAGTCTCACATTAATAAATATCGTAAGACGGTCATCTGCTGCCTGGTTTGTATCAACATCCAGAACATAGTCCTCTCCGGATTCAACAAAATTGTAATACCAGACATCGTGGTCATCTTCTGTGGATATTTGTTTTAAAATACCTTCATAATAATAGTAGTTATTAGTCTCTTCAGAAATAAAGAAACTGGAAAAATACCCGTATTGCCTTCGAATCTCATCCAGATATTGAACAACCGCATTTGGGTCTTCTTCTCCTGCTAAGGCCCAGTTAACGAGAAACGAATCGTGGCCCATTAAGTGCGCAGCGTTTATTGGGGGCATGAGTACACGGATCAACTCTGAATATAGGTTCTCCCTTGTTAACGGCAGGGAAGATTCAATCAGCTCCTCGTGCAGCGCGGACCGTGCACCATGATAATTGATAATGCTGATTGAAACAAAAGAAACTAACAGAATAATAGAAAGCACAAGTATAAGACGCATTTTATAGGTTAACCTCATACCTTCATTCTATTTATAAATACATAACTTTCCAGGACTTGAATAAAAAAAGATTAGTTTTTTGCTCCTGAATTTGAAATTTATGATAAACATACTCTATGTATTAATCTGAAAATCAGTTTAGGGCAAAACCGGTTTGTTTTCTGTGCTTGACATATGAATATTTCCTTATTATCATACGTTTTATTATAAAGAAAGGCAGGAAATTATGAATAAAAATGAACTATTTGAGTCCATTTCACAATACTTTACTCAAAATGACCTTATAGTAGAAAAAGATAAGCAATTTGAATCTCCGGAATTTACTGCTGATCTATTCGCAGTAAAGCTTGGTACCCGAATGGCAAAAGGCAGGAATGACTATTATTTTATTCAGGATGCAGACAAGCAGGAGTGCTCGTCAATAGAAAAGAAAGAAGAAATACATCAGGCGGCCCGCACTTGGGCGAACAATCAATATGCTATGCCTAAATTCCTGCGGTTAAAGATACCAAATATTGCATCAATATTTGTATCAGAAAAAGGATTTGATGAAGAAACAATAATCTGGGCCAAGAAAAACCGCAGGACAATGATAGGCGGAGAATACCACTGTGTCTATGTTATGGATTTAAGTACAAATACCCTCTCAGGTCCCGGCGTAAGCAGCTTCAGATTTGGAGCATCCCGCCAGAAAATAACATTTAAGCGTATTGATCCGCAGAACAGAATACTCAGGTTTCTCTCTGCCTTTTGGACATCACTGAAATAACAGAAAGAGCACTGCCGCAAAGACGCGGCAAGGAAAGCGGACTATTAGTAATATCAATTTTCTCCCATGAACTACGGAAAGAAGACTCAATACTAAAAAACAATATTTCAAGGAAATAAAATACGCAGCAATATTGAAGCCCGGAATAATGAAGAAGGGGGTCTGTGTTTCCACATTGAATGCCAAATTGATGATGACAAATAGTCCCTATTTACAAGCAGCTGCTATTTCAGCACCGAAGTCTCTGCATTTCTGCATTGCTTCCTTGTCCGGGTTCCACAAGTTCTTAAAGCCTTCATGGACCATCTCAAAGCCTGAGCGTTCAAGGCGTTCTGAAATAATCCCATTTCCTTCTCCGCTCCAGCCGTAACAGCCAAAAGCAGCTGCCTTTTTCTTTTTAAAACGCAGACCTTCAATCTCTTCCAGGATTCCAGCGCAGGACACAGTAATCCCTTTATTAATGGTAGGAGAACCGAAAAGTATTGCCTTAGACTTAAATACTTCGGTAATGACATCA
>CAYRYS010000068.1:0-19101 GCA_964428555.1 uncultured Spirochaetales bacterium
ACAATACTGCAGAAAAGACAATGGTTGAACACCTGGAAGGCTTGTAATGAAGAGTTATGAAGTAATTAATGAAAAGATCCTTTCAAAGCAGGCAGTAGTACTTACTGCTGAAGAAGTAATTGATTATGTAGACAGAAAAGGGTTGGAAGCTGCAGCAAAAGAGGTTGATGTTGTTACAACAGCCACATTCGGACCTATGTGTTCCTCAGGCTGTTTTTTGAATTTCGGACATTCAAAACCGAAAATCCGTATGACTGAGACTTGGATTGATGATGTGGCTGCATATGCTGGTCTTGCTGCAGTAGATGCGTATATCGGTGCATCCCAGCTCCGCCACAATGATCCGGCAAACATGTATTATCCCGGTGAATTCCGCTTCGGCGGCGGCCATGTAATAGAAAAGCTTGTTGCAGGCGAGACTGTCCAGCTTTTCGGTCTTTCATACGGTACAGACGACTATCCCAGAAGGGAAATACGGACGTATCTTACAATTGATGACTTAAATCAGGCTATTATGGTGAATCCGCGGAATTGCTATCAGAACTACAACAGCGCTGTAAATACTTCTGAGGAGCCGATTTATACCTATCTCGGCTATTTGAAACCAGGAATGAAGAACTTGACCTATAGTTCTGCAGGTCAGCTTTCTCCGCTTTTGAATGACCCCTGGTACCGTACTATCGGAATCGGAACCCGGGTTTGGCTTGCAGGCAGCCATGGCCATGTATATGCAGAAGGTACTCAGCATGCTCCCAGCTGCGAGAGGGGAGTAAACGGTGTTCCAATGGACGGGGCTGGAACCTTGGCATTAACTGGAGATATGAAGCGTATGGACAAGCGCTTTGTCCGGGGGGTAAGCCTCCGCGGCTATGGCGCGAGTCTTGCAGTAGGGGTCGGGATTCCAATTCCAATACTGAACAAAGAAATACTGAAAGCAGCTGCAGTCAGGGACTCTGAAATCTATGCTCCTGTAATAGATTACAGTAAAGACTATCCCGGCCGCACTGGAAATGTTATCACCCATATTTCTTACGCTGATCTGAAAACAGGTGAGGTTGAAATACATGGTAAGAAAGTAATAACAGGCTCTCTATCATCTTACAGTAAAGCCCGGGAAATTGCGGGTATACTGCAGGGTGAGATACAGGCCGGAGAGTTTACTGTTACAGAACCTATACAAAAGCTTACTGCAACTCAGGGAATGAACCCGCTCGAGATACGGGAGAGACCGGAATGATGACAAAAAAACTTATGCTCCAGTTTCCAAAATATGAAACTGAAAAACCGATTGTGTATCACCTGGTGAAGGACTTTGGATTAATAATCAACATATTCCGCGCGAAAATTACACCGGAAGAACAGGGGTACCTTGTCTTTGATGCTACAGGAAACGCTGAGGACATTGAAAAGGGTATTACCTTTATTCGTGAACTGGGTGTAACAATTAGCGAAAGTGCTAAGGGAATTGTATGGGATGAAGAAAGGTGTACAGGGTGCGGCAACTGCATTCCCCACTGTCCTACAGGCGCGCTTCACCATGTAAACAGGGAGAGTATGCAAGTAGGGTTTAATGAAAAGCTCTGTATTGAATGCATGAGCTGTTTGAAAAACTGTCCCTTCGGCGCTTGTTATTCCGTATTCTAGACACCGAGTTTTCTCAACCGTTGTATGCTTTCCTCAGCATTTTGATGATGAATAAACGCCCCTCCAATGGACTCCCATTTTTCTTTCAGCCTGGACCTGTCATCAACTAAAACCGGAGTTGTGTTTTGTACCAATACCTCCTGTGCTTTTATGTGTTTGTTATGTGAAAAACAGGTAAGCACTGGTACCTGGGGACCAAGTTCTCTTTTGCACCAGTTCCGCTTCTGTTCTTCTGCCCATTTTCCCCTGGGCAGTCCAGTGAGAATGTAAGGGGACTTGTCTTTTACGTAATCCCAGAGTTTTTTTCCGTCCGGAAGCCAGTCCAGTGTATTGTAAAAATCCGGTGTTTTAGCAAGCTTGGGCCACATCTCTTTTGAAGAGATAATACTAATATGTTTTCCAGTAGCATTCAGTACTCCCTTTTTAAAGTCAACCAATACTCCGTCTAGATCTATAAATAGTGTGTAACCCATAAAACCTGTCCTCTTAATGCATAATGCAAAGATACTAAAGAATACTGCACAGAGCAATAACCGGATTTCTGGAACTTATTGATCATTCTATCAAATCAGGATTGGTATTCAAGAATCGGTATTGGATATAATCAGTATCTTACCTACGATTACTATGGCGCAGAGCCGCCTTTCCCTTTAAGTTTTTATACAGAAAACGGGCTAAGGTATTATCTAAATGATAATATCTGGGTAAATACCGGATATCTGGCAGCAGGGCCTTTTAGCGGATTCCAGATTGGAGGCGGTATCCGTGTTGGTCCAAGAGAAGAGGTTGAATCGGAGTTGGAATGGTCCGGAGTTGAAGAGGCAGCAGAAACAGCAGAAGCGCAGCCTTATATCTTGCTGTTTCGCAGCATCTATTGGAGCGTTTTTGCTGCAGGCGGTTTTTATTTTGGCGACCAAAGCTTTTCTGAAGGACAGGGAGTCAGGTACCGGATGTCATATGACACAGGAGAAGAGTATATTGTTGAGAGGGCGCTCCTGGAGGACACTGAAGAGGGACAATGGCGTATGCTTCGGCATGTAGCTGATGAAGAGGGCGTATTCTATTACGAATATCTGGTGGATGAACAAGACAGGCTTGCGCGCATCCTTTACTCAGCCCCGGGTGTTGACGGAGTCCATGAATATATTCCGGATGATGACAGCTTTCCCTGGATCAACTCGCTGACAAAGTATGATGAACAGCGCTATCAGACACTTTCTGAACGCAGTGAAACTGTTGAGGTGCAGGCAGGCAGCTTTGAGACAGATGTAATCGAATTTTCAGATGATGATTATTCTATCAAGTGGTGGCTGTCTTCAGAAGTACCCGGGTTCTTGGTACGGCTTGAGTCAGTTGATACAGATGAACAGGAGTTCCGGATAGAGCTTCTGGAAATAACAGAGAATAATTCAAGACAGTTCTAGAAATATTGGAACTATCAAAAGCCTGGGCATACAGTATGCTCCTAGTTTTTGGCACTCTCAGTTGAAAACTTGCTTATCTCGTTATTCATATTCTCAATGTTCTCCTTGTTTTGCACGCTTAAGCTAGCAAGGGTCTGCACTGATAAGGTTATTTCATTTATTCCTGAGTTGATAGAGGTAATTACATGGGTAATATGGCCGGAAACTTCGGAAAGCCGAAAAATACTGCCTGCAACATCATCTGCATTGTCGGCTATATCTGAAGACTGGCTCCTGATTTCTTCAGTTGTATAGAAGAATAGAGATTGATAGAATAAATAATTTTGTCCGTATTTTTCCATGTTTGAGAAAAGTCATAATTGCCCCGATACCCTTTAGAAAATACGTTTTATTATAAATGGTTAGGAGATATTGTCAAATGGAATATAGAGTATTGTATAAAAACAATGAGATCTTTTAAACATCTTCAATACCTGATTCATATTTCTTGCATATTTCCTTATTCCCTGAGATTATCTATATATGGATAGAGTTTTTACTGATTTCCGATACAGAAACGCGGATTACCGTATTTCCTGCGAAAAACCAGAGATTATGATTGCAGCAGTAAAGGCTGCCCGGCAGTCTTTGGAAGCATATATCAAAGTGCGTCCTGAATTTGCTTCATCATATGTTCCGATAGATGAAGACCCAGAAGCTCCGGAGATTGCCCGGAGGATGCTTGCTGCTTCTCATGCTGCAGGTACCGGCCCTATGGCTGCTGTTGCAGGTGCAATCTGCTGGGCAGCGGTAAATGCTGCACTGGATGCAGGATGCAGGGAAGCGGTCATTGACAATGGGGGAGACGTATTTGCTGCATCCAAAGAGGAGCTTGTTATCGGCTTATTCCCTGGCAGTCAGTATGGCGCTATCGGAATAAAGGTAATGCCAGAGGAAATGCCGATTGCAGCGTGTTCATCAT
Source organism: uncultured Spirochaetales bacterium (assembly GCA_964428555.1). Lineage (GTDB taxonomy): Bacteria > Spirochaetota > Spirochaetia > CAYRYS01 > CAYRYS01 > CAYRYS01. The sequence goes on from CAYRYS010000068.1 coordinate 4,030, forward strand.
CTTCAAAAATGGGCCATTCTGACAGTTTCGGAGACTGTGACCTTGCGTGTGTTATTTCTCATGATCCGTTTTTCGCTGACGCAGGGGCAACCGGTGCAGCGAACCGGGTAAGCACGAGAGATGACATTCCCCGCGCGTTAGAGTATCTAAGTTCAATAAAGGAAATACAAAGTGCCTTGATATTTCAGGAAGGAAAAATCGGTAAGGTTGGTCCTGTTCCAGGGCTTGTAAAGCTTGCTCCAAAGACCATTAAACATAAGATTGTAAAAGCCCCAGGCTGGGTTATCTAGGTTACTGAGAACTGGGAAATTTTACCTTTTAAGGAGCTTGGGATCCGGGTTTTTACCAGAACCACACCATCCTCATACTCTTCCTTCAAAACATTCGCATTCCTATGGAGCCAGGCAACTACATCGTACCTCGATTGGGGGATGCGGTATTTCTCAATTACAGTGAACTGTTGGAGTTTGTGGCGGATTGCTGTTTTCAGCTCATCGATTCCCTTTCCGGTCTTTGCAGAGATTTTCAGTGCTTCAGGAAAGAGGTGCAGCGTCGGGTCCTGATCTCCAGGGATGAGCTTATCTGATTTATTAAGTGCAAGAATAAAGGGTTTGTCAGCTCCGCCTAGTTCTCGGAGCACCTGCATTGTTGTATCAAAATGGTCCTTTGCTTCATGGGAGCTTGCATCTACGAGAATTATAAGAAAGTCGGCAAGTGCTGCTTCTTCAAGGGTTGAATGAAATGCCTCGATTAGGTCATGGGGAAGGCGCCGGATAAAGCCGACAGTATCTGTTAAGAGCAGCTCCTGGCCTCCTTCAAGTGAGACCTTGCGGGTTGTCGGGTCTAATGTGGCAAAGAGTTTGTTTTCTGCATCTACATTAGCATCGGTAAGGAGATTCAAGAGGCTTGACTTTCCTGCATTTGTATAGCCGACAATTGCAGCTGTTATCATTGGTACAGATTCTCTACGCTTGCGCATTGTCTTTCTGTGGCGTTTAACTTCTTCCAGCTCAGATTTTACCTTTGCAATATTGTCCTGGATAATCCGTTTATCAACTTCAATCTGCTTTTCCCCTTCTCCGCGGGTTCCTTTTGCTCCACCCCGCTGTCTGGATAAGTGGGTCCAGGCCCGCTTTAAACGGGGCAGTGCGTATTGGAGCTTTGCGAGCTCCACCTGGAGCATAGCTTCCCTTGTTGTTGCACGGGTTGCAAAAATATCGAGAATCACTTCTGCTCTGGTAATTACTGTACGCTTTGTGTGCTCCTGGATGTTTCGCTGCTGTGCAGGTGATAAGTCAGCATCGAAGACAATTACATCTGCTTCATAGTCTTCTGCAAGGGATGCAATCTCTTCTGTTTTTCCTGTTCCGAGATAATACCTTGGATGCGGTTTGTCCAGTTTTACAATAACTGAATCAACAGTATCGATATCAAGAGTAGAAAGCAGGGCTTTTAGCTCTTTTTCGAGTTCTTTTGCTTCATTCTTCTTTGTTTCTTTTGAAACAGTCTCAATAATAAGTGCGGTCTCTCTCTGCGCCGCGGTTTTTTCAGGGTTCATCTATATACGTTATATCATAGCTATTCAAATGTTCCAAGCTCTTTGGCATGCTCTTTTATACTACATGCATTTACCGCAGCTTTATTCTTTCTCGCTGCTGCCTTTTTCTCGGTTTTGTGAAGCGCAAAAAGCGCAAAACTAGGGAAAGTGCAGGGGGACTCGGCTTTGTCGCAGCAATGGGAGGAGTTGTTAAAAAGATGACAACACAAGCCTTTACTGTCATAAGTACACCGAAAAAGGAGGCCCTTGTGAACCGAAGGTGTTGTCTAAAAGCAGGGGCAGGCTGAACTGATGCTAGGCATACACAAAATTCATCAGTGTCACGATTATAATAAAAGCTAGTAAAAAGGGGGGCGCAAGCAAGGCGAAGAACATATTCTTTTTCTCCGCCTTTTCTTCGGTTGTATCTTTCTGAAAACTTCGCTGCGTCTCCTATGAATATCCATTGCATATGGTTTTCAAAGAGAACGCCGGTAATTGGGGGACCAATGGCAAAGCCATATGGCCAAGGTTGATCATGGAGAAGGCGGCTTTCCTGTTTTCCATATTTGTAATATCCATGGTAAGAGACTGGTTTGCAGGCCCTGCCATGCTGTGAAAAAAATTAGCAACAATGATAAGGTATGCAACATAAATGGTTTCTCCCATGAATCCGCAGGCAATAAATCCTGCAGCAGAAAGTGCTGTTGCAGCAAGTATTACCGATTTTCTTCCAATTTTGTCGCATAAATATCCCCCTGCAATGGAACCTGGAATAAAAGAAAGGGTACAGATGAAGATGAACAGCCCGGATTGTGACTCTGACATGCCCAGTTTCTGGGTAAGAAAGAGGGTGAGAAAGGGAAACACGAAATTTCCCATGCTGTTTGCAATTCGGGCAAAAAAGAGTACGTACATTGCTTTAGGGAGGTTTTTATAGATGCCGAGCATGTTCACTGCAGGAGTCCTTATACATTGAACTTAAAGTGCATTACATCTCCGTCCTGCACTACATATTCCTTTCCTTCGATCCTGAGTTTGCCCGCGGTTTTTACCTTTTGTTCAGAGCCGTATTCAAATAGATCCGAACAGTGATACACCTCTGCCTTAATAAACCCCTTTTGAAAGTCGCTGTGAATAACACCTGCAGCCTCAGGAGCAGTATCTCCTGCATGAAATGTCCATGCTCTGTCCTCTGTCGGTCCTACAGTAAAAAATGTACGCAGCCCCAGAGTCTCGTATCCGGTTTGTATAAGCTTGGTCAGACCGGATACTTCCAGCCCTGCTTCTTCAAGGAATTCTTCTTTTTCTTCTTTTGTTTCCAATGCAGCAATCTCTGCTTCAAGCTGACCGCATATAATTACTGTCTCTGCGCCTTCTGCATTTGCGATATCTTTCACAGCACGGACATATTCATTGTCCTGGTGAATGGCAGATTCATCAACATTGCAGACATAGATCTGCTTTTTTGCGGTAATGAGCTGGAGATCTGAAAGCAGCAGTTTTTCATCATCCTCCATCTGCATTGTCCGTGCAGGCTGCCCTTCAGCAAGATGCGCTGCGAGCCGGTCAAGAAAGGGGACCATTATTTTCATCTGTTTTGCCACATTTTTATCATTGCTGCGAGTCAGTTTTTCTGCCTTTACTTTCCGTTTTTCGACAGTATCAAGGTCTGCCAATGCAAGCTCTATATGGATTGTTTCTATATCCGAAGCAGGATCAACCTTGCCTGAGACGTGAACAACATCTTCATCTTCAAAACACCGCACAATATGTGCAATAACCCCGACTTGGCGGATGTGGGAGAGGAACTGGTTCCCAAGTCCTTCACCTTTTGACGCACCTTTTACAAGGCCTGCAATATCAACAAAATCTACATATGCAGGGATTACCTTCTCACTTGGAACCAGCTCTGCTATTTTATCCAGGCGGTCATCCGGGACGCTGACCCTGCCGATATTCGGGTCTATGGTGCAAAAAGGATAGTTTGCAGCCTCCGCAGGAGCTGCTGTCATTGCTGAAAATATAGTAGACTTTCCTACATTCGGAAGCCCTACGATTCCACAGTTTAAACCCATGGGTATACCTCTTCAAAATAATATTTAACCAGTTCACAATACACGAAAAAGACCGGTTGTTGCAAAGGGTTTAGGGGAGCTATTCTAAATTTGACCTTGGAAATGATGGTGAAATATAGAACAATTCAGCCTAGATTTACTCCAAAACTGGGGCGGGAACCTGAAAAACGGAATTCTTCAGAAAAAACTCGAGAAGAGAGTTGAATTCTGCTGGCTTTTCAAGGAAATTGAAATGTCCGGTATCCTGTAGAATATGTGTGAAACTGTTTTTTATATATGTACGGATTTTTATTGCAGATGCAATTATGGGTGTCACCTCTCTGTTTCCGAAGATAATTAGGCTAGGGATATTCATTTTATCAATCCGGTTTTTATTTAGTTTGTTGTATTGTGATGCCACCTCATGGTCCCAGGTAAAGTATTTTGCATTTTCTTTTACTGCATTTGTGAATATTTGATAATCCTCTCTGTTGTGCCTGTGCGGTACCTGAGCAGACCAAAACCGAGAAGTTTCGAGATAATTGAAAAGGTCCTCTGTTTTGCCGTTGGTTAGCATTTTCATCAGAGTTTGGTGTTCTCTGCGGACCTGAGCTGGCTGCTTGTTTCCAATCAGTACAGGGCTGGCAAAGACCATTGCTTTTGTTTTGTCCGGGTATTCGGCTGCAAAGGACAATACTATATTAACACTTATTGAAGATGTGACAAACACCGCATTATCAATTGATAAAGCATCTAACACGGTTTTTATTATGCTAATATTGGAGAATCTGTGCTTCGGGACTGTAGAATTACCGCTTCCCGGAAGGTCTATGCGGATGGTTCGAAAGGCTTGTGCAAAATAGTCTAACTGCTTTTTCCAAATAAGAGGGCTGGTTAATCCGGTATAAAGAAAGATGATGGCCTGTCCGCTTCCCTGCTCTTCAACATAGATTTGATTATTATCAATCGATAGATATTTTTTCATAATAGTAGAGCCCCGCTTGTAAAAAGAAAACCACAGTAAGATATTCCAAATAGTATTATTCATATTATATCATATGAGCTGAAATAATCAAGAATATTATATAAATAAAGAAGTGGTATATTGTATAAGTATAAGTAAGTGCAATTCAAAACTGTTAATCATATGATAATAAAAACCCTATGATTTTCTGAGTACGTAATCTCGAATAAATTGCTGACTAGTGTTATAAACAAAGGGTATGATGGTGTTAAGGGGCAAGGGGAAATGAAAAAAGTAATTTTAATTATTATTTGTTTAGTACTATTTGAACGAGTCAATCCGGTATCCTTCCAGTCTTCCTGAGCGGGTTGTGAGGATTATTGAAGTATCCGGACAGGCAGTAGAGGATATGGGAGATATTTTCTAAGAATTGCCTGCTAGTCCAGGATTTTCGGGTTTTTCTCAAATGCCGGGCAGTGTTTTCCAGTCGCGCGGAAGACCTGGGTGCTCGGCATATGTTTTGATTTTATTCCAAAGACTGAACAGGTGCGCGGGAAATGAGGGTCCCAGCTTACTTTGAAGAATTTGCATTTTAAACAGTTTGGTGCTTTTTCAGGGATCTCCATAACAGCATTATACAAACATTGCAGGGCTTTGTGAAATCTACATTCGCTTCGCTCTGTTCTGCAGAAGCCAGGTGAGAAAGAACAACACAGCAATGAGGAATACCGGACCGCTGACAAGGATAAAAAGCTCTAGGCTCAAATAGGTCTGAAAAATTACCGTAAAAAGCACTCCAGCTGCAGCAAAGGCTATGCTGCCGAAGTCCGGGCGTTTCCATGCCACAAGCAGACAGATCAGTACAATAAAGCTTGGGAATAGGTTAAGGAATATTACAAAGGCCTTCATAAGCCAAGTCATTTCAGGTAACATGGCTGTTAATGAAAACATTGCAAGGAATAGAATATCGTAAATTGCGAGGAGCTTTCCGCTCCATTCTGTTATTTTAGGGGCAATATCCATAATTATTCATCCGATAGTTTGTGGTGTATAGACCTGAAATCCTGATGGATTTTCAGGAAAAGGTCAACTATCTCCGGGTCGAAAGCCCCCCCCTCTGTCTTTTTTAAGCATTCCAGTGCGTCCCCAACTATAGTAATATGATTATATATAAAAATCAGAACATACTTGAAAAAACATATATATAATACTATACTTACTCCTATAACTTAGGTTAAAGGAGTATGAATGAAGATTGTAATAGTCGGCGGTGTTGCCGGAGGTGCAACTACTGCAGCCCGCTTAAGAAGAAATGATGAAAATGCAGAAATAATTATGTTTGAACGCGGGGAGTACATATCCTATGCAAACTGCGGACTCCCTTATTATATTGGCGGAACAATTCAGGATCGGGACCGTTTGTTTGTTCAGACTCCTGAAAAATTCCACGATACTTTTAATATAGATGTACGGATAAAATCCGAAGTAATTGCAATAGACAGGGACAATAAACAGGTCACTGTACAGGATAAGGATTCAGGAAACCAGTACACAGAAAGCTATGATAAGCTGGTGCTCTCTCCAGGAGCTGAACCGGTGAGGCCTCCTATTCCCGGGGTGAAAAGCCCTGGAATATTTACCCTGCGCAATGTTCACGATACTGACGGAATTAAATTCTTCCTTGAGAAATATCAGCCGAAGCGGGTGGTAATTGTAGGCGCCGGTTTTATCGGGCTTGAGGTTGCAGAAAACCTTCATGACCAGGGCATATTTGTGACCATTGTGGAAATGGCTGACCAGGTCATGAATATTCTAGATACAGAAATGGCAGCTGAAGTGCACCAGCACTTGAAAACAAAGAATGTGGAGTTTTATCTAAAGGACGGGGTTTCAAGCTTTTCTCAAAAGGATGAGGGCCTTGTGGTTACCCTCAAGAGCGGAAGAGAGATCAGTGCCGATATGGCCCTGCTTTCAATTGGTGTACGCCCGGAGAACAAGCTTGCAAAAGATGCTGGGATTGAAATTGGGAAAACCAACGGTATTGTTGTAAACAAACAGCTTCAGACAAATGACCCAGACATTTACGCGCTTGGCGATGTGATTGAATCTGAAAATCCCCTTTCCGGTACTACTGGTGTAATTCCATTAGCAGGCCCTGCGAATAAACAGGGCAGAATTGTTGCGGACAATATTGCATTTGGAAATAAGCGGACATACTCCGGTACTATTGCGACAGGTATTGCAAAGGTATTTGATCTGACAGTTGCCTCCACCGGGCTTTCTGAAAAGCTGTTAAAGCGTATGGAAAAGCAGTATCAGGCAATCATAACTCATTCCTCCAGCCACGCGGGATATTACCCAGGGGCAATTCCCATGAGTGTGAAGACCCTTTTTGATCCCGAAAGCGGAAAACTCTTGGGTGCCCAGATTGTAGGGTATGACGGTGTTGATAAGCGGATTGATCTGTTTGCTGCGATGCTCGGAAAAGACGGAACTATATGGGACCTCCAGGAGATAGAGCACGCCTATGCTCCCCCTTATTCCTCAGCCAAAGACCCTGTAAATATTGCGGGATTTGTTGCTGAGAATATTATAACCGGCAGAAGCGAACACATCCAATGGCATGAGCTCCTTCAGAGGAACAGAGATTCTGTGTTTCTTATAGATGTCAGGACCCCTGAAGAGTATGAAATAGACACTATTGCAGGAGCAAAGAATATTCCCCTCCAGTCTCTCAGGGACAATCTTAACTCTGTTCTAAAGGACAAGGAAGTTGTGGTGTTCTGTGGAGTAGGGCTGCGCGCGTATCTTGCAGAACGTGTTCTCAGGCAGCACGGTTTTTCCAATGTGAAAAACCTTTCAGGTGGTTTTAAGACCTACTCAATGGCAACAGAAAAACAGAGCAACGAGGATATATTCTCAGGTGATTATGTCGGCACGGACGACATAATTTATCAGGGAACACCGGCTGCCTCTGCTTCTGCCTTGAAAGTAGAGACAGTGAAAGTGGATGCATCAGGTCTTCAGTGTCCGGGCCCTATTATGAAGCTGAAAACAGAGATCCAGGATCTGCCGGAAGGAAGTGTAATAGAAGAAACAGCTACTGATCCCGGGTTTGGACGGGATGTTGAGTCCTGGTGCAGGATGACTGGAAACAAGCTTGTTTCTGTAAAAACAGAAGGGGCAAAGGTTACTGCAGTAATCGAAAAGCAGAGCAAAAAAAAGAATGTCCCACAGGAGACTGGACCTCAAAACGGCACAAGCCTTGTAGTTTTCTCCGATGAACTTGATAAAGCCCTTGCTTCCTTTGTTATTGCAAACGGTGCTGCCTCTGCTGGAAAAGAAGTGACCATGTTTTTCACCTTCTGGGGATTAAATGTAATTAAGAAACTGAAGAGAAGGCGGGTAAAAAAGGATCTGCTTGGAAAAATGTTCGGTTTTATGCTGCCTGCCTCTTCAAAAAAGCTGAAGCTGTCAAAAATGCATATGGGTGGAATGGGCACTGGTATGATGCGCGGCAGGATGAAGTCTCTCAATATAAACAGTCTGGAAGAGATGATCCAAGCAGCAGTAGAGAATGGGGTAAAACTCGTAGGGTGCCAGATGTCCATGGATGTAATGGGTGTGAAAAAGGAAGAGCTTATGGATGAAGTGGAAATCGGCGGTGTTGCTACTTTTCTTGAGTCAGGGGACAGGAGCCAGGCAAGTCTGTTTATTTGATTAAAAGTGTTAGAATTACATGAATTGTGTAAGAAACTGGTGAAACAGGAAAATACAAATTGACGGAAAATAGGCTTCAAATATAGAGTAAGTTCTATAACACACAAGGAGATACGGATGGCGGAAAAAAGAAGAATTCTCTTTATCTGTGTACACAACAGTGCGAGAAGTCAGATGGCTGAAGAATATACACGCAAGCTAGCGGGTGATATTTTTGAGGCTGAAAGCGCGGGGCTTGAGCCTGGAGAACTGAATCCTTTAGTTGTGCAGGTATTACAAGAGGATGGCATCGATATATCAGGTAAAAAGCCCCAGTCAGTGTTTGAGTTATATAGCGCGGGAAAAACCTATTCTTATGTAATAACTGTGTGCAGCAGGGAAGCTGAGGAGAAATGCCCGATTTTCCCTGGAGCAGTAAACAGGCTGTCATGGCCTTTTCCGGATCCAACGAAACTTGAAGGATCACCGGATGAAAAATTATTAAAAACAAGAGAGATTCGGGATGTAATAAAAGAAGAGGTACGGCAATTTACCCAGGCCTATCGTGAAAAGCACCCGGAGCTATAACTGAAAACTGCCGGAGGTATTGCACCTTCGGCAATTTTTTTTGCCATATGCTGTCTGTGTGCTATCCAGACCATGAAACGGTTGTCTGCTGTGTAAAAATGATCAATTCTGAATAGCGCTGCAGAGTAAAAATGAGCACTTACAACCCAAAATAGCGCAAAAATAACCCTGTTGGGTTAAATTGACTCTATTGTTGCCTTCCCTTAGCTATCACTTTTGTACAGCTTATTGCTAATTATATATATTATAAGAATTAAGCACTTCTGCCAGATGTTGGCACAGTGTTTGCTTTTATATTATTAGAAAACAAAAAAACCTAAAGGAGGGTTACTATGAGATACTTATCAAGACCAAACAATGACCTGGATTTGTGGAATGACTTTTCCAGAATGATGGATTCCTTCTTTGATACAGCTCCATCCGTAAGTCATGGGAAGTTTCCTGCAGTGGATGTTCAGGAAACTGGAAAAGCCTATATTCTTGAGGCTGATCTTCCTGGTATGACAGAAAAGGATGTAAAGCTTGAAGTGAAGGACAATGTTCTCACAATTTCATCTGAAAAAGAGGTTGAGAATGAGGAGAAAAAAGAGGGATATCTTCTCTCAGAGCGGAGAAAAACGTCCTTCTCACGGTCCTTTGCGCTGCCGAGAGATGCAGATAAGAAGAACATAAAAGCACGCTTTAAGAACGGTATCCTGAAACTGGATATTCCGAAGACTGAAGAATCCCAGCCTGCACGTATAGAAATAAAGCCGGAATAACAGTCTAAAATCCATTCTTGGTGAAGAGCCCGGGCCGCAGGCGCCGGGCTTTTACGCTAATATAAACACAATATCTGGATTTTTCGGCTATGGTGTGATACTCTTTCCGCTACAGTTAAGGGCATTTGTGCCCATACTTTACAGATACACCATAGAGAGGATAGATAATGAAAAAGAAAATAATGCTTTTGTTGTGTATTATGATAATTCTTACGGCCGGGGTGTTTTCCAATACTTCAACAGAAGAAACAGAAGACAGGGAAGACCAAGAGCTTGTGTTTAACCGGTATCCCAATTCACTTGGTTTCGGTTTTGGTTCAGTAACAGGCAACGGTATATTGTATCAAAGGAATGTTGGGAATTGGGCATACAGGGGCTCTTTTCTTATTGGTTATAATCCTGACCCAAGCGGAGATCTGTTTTATTCTTCAGACACTAAATTTATTTATCAAATCGGATTCGAGGCAGATTACAGCTTGTATTCAGTTGACTTTTTTCAATGGTTTTCAAGCAGAATCTATCTTCTTGGGCTTTTAGATCAAAAAGGGGAGATACCTTATGTCTATATGGATAATACACCTGATAATGGGGAAGATGATTATCAGACTGCCGGAAGTTTTATACCAAGTGTAACGCTTGGGCTCGGGTTTGGTATTGAATGGGTAATATTTGAACACATATCCCAATATGTAGATGTTGGATACCAAGGAACCTGGCAAGGAAGGGATGTTCCTGTTCTTCAGCAGTTTCTGATCAATTTCTTTGTGAAGTCCGGTTTTGCATATCGTTATTAAATGGGGATCAGAATGAATAAAAAAATTGTTTTAATTGTGTGTATTTTGGTAATTCTCAGCTCATTTGCGATAGCAGAGGATGTACAATGGCCCAGGGAAAATGAGAACACAGTATTTAACAGGTTTTCCCACTTTCTCGGCGGCGGATTCGGTTCTGTCTCAGGGAATGGTATTATCTATCAGCAATGGTTTGATTCTTTAGGACTGCGCGGCTCCTTTCTTATTGGATTAAATCCGAATATTGAAGAAAGCTCGTTTTTTATGATAGATACTCTGTTTCTCTATGAAGTCGGGATAGAGGGAATGTATCAGATGTATTCTGTAGATTTTTTTGAGTGGTTTTCCAACGTTATTTATCTAAACCTTTTTCTTGATCATGCAGGAAGGGTGCCCAGGTTTAATACATCCACCGGTGAATACACAGTTGGTGAGTTCGAATACGGGTTCACACTTGGAGGGGGATATGGAATTGAGATGGTCCTCTTCGAACACTTGTCTAATTATATTGACTTTGGATACCATGTCTCCTGGAATAGTGCAGCTTCTTCTCTGCCTGAGCAGTTCTTAGTAAATTTTTATATAAAGTCAGGCCTTGGGTACAGGTATTAAAGGCTGTCCTTGACACAAAGAAATGAAAAATATGCCGCCGGATACTGCCGGCGGCTCATTTTTTTTTTAGATTTCTGAATACGCTGCTTTATCTATCTTGTCCAATGCAAGGATGTTTTCCTGTATGTGGTCCTGATTTGTGGAACTAATAATAATAGAACCAATTACTTCCTGCTTTGCAAGCCAAATTATGGCGAGTTCTGAAAGGGAAACACCGAAACTATGTGCTTTTTCTACCAACTGTTCTCTTTGTTTTTTATTTTGTTCGAACATACTGTTCTGGTTTCTCACATCTCTGGATTCAAACTCCTCCGGATGAAAGCTTTCGCTGAGAAATCCCTGGCCTAAGGGGCTGTAGGGGATCAGGCTCATTCGGTGTTCTTTACAAAAGGGAATAATCTCATTTTCTGTATGGTAATTCAAGTTTTCAGTAAGGTATTTTTCTGAATTCCTGTCAATCATATTATAGAGGTTCTGGGAAGAAATGAGGTCAGCGTGTTTTACCGCGTTTCGCAATGGGCCGATTCCTAAATTGCACACTCCAAGGTGCCGTACTTTTCCTTTTTCCTGAGCCCTGGTAAATGCTTCCATAACCTCTGCCATAGGCGTTTTGTTATCATTCCAATGGATCTGGATAAGGTCAATATAGTCTATGCCCATACGCTCAAGGCTTTGGTCAATCTCTTTGAGCACGCTTTCCTTTGAAAGGTTCTTTGCTACGCGCTTATTTGCATCCCAAACTAATCCAACTTTTGTAGCAATGTATACCTCTTCTCTCCGTTTTTTCAGGGCCTTTCCGACTAGGATTTCCGAATGTCCGAACCCGTAGATGGGTGCTGTGTCAAAATAATTAATACCATTGTCTGCTGCAAACTCTATTGCACGGATAGTTTCATTGTCCTGTACATTTGACCACCCCTCTTTTCCTGCTTTCCAGGCGCCATATCCCACTAACGAGGCGTTTATATCTGAGTTTCCGATTTTTCTATAAAGCATATCTTCTCCCTTTGGAGCAAATCAAAGCCGACTATTTCTGGTGCTCCTTTTATTGAGTACAATGTACCTTTTTTTCAAATACAGTAAAATGATACTAGTCCACCAATTATCAGCATTTCTAAACCTATACTCCAGCTATAAGCTGCAATTTTCTTGTCTTTCTGTTATATCCTATACATAATTATGGTATAGGAGTTTACATTGGCAGCACTTGTATCGTTTTTCGCAGTATTAACAATATCCATGATTATCGTACGAATTGCAACGGTTATGCTCACCCTAACAGGAGTTTCCCCTGAGTCTGCAAGATTTCAGGCACGGTCTGCGTTTACTGGGACAGGATTTACTACCAGCGAAGCAGAAGCAGTTGTAGGCCACCCAGTTCGGCGCAGAATTATTATGGTGCTTATGCTCTCTAGAAGCGCGGGGTTTGTTACTGTATTGTCATCGCTCATTCTTTCTTTTGTTGGAAATTTAACCTCTACACAGGTGGGTTTCCGTGCAGCTGTACTTGCAGGCGGTATATTCATCCTATTCCTTCTTTCAAAAAGTAAACTCATTGATATGCTTATGCGGAGGATGATCCAGTGGGCACTGAAAACCTGGACTAAACTTCATATTGCAGACTATGACAGCCTTTTGAACCTTTCCGGTTCATTTTCAGTAATAGAGCTTCGGCCAAAAGAGGACTCCTGGCTTGTAGGAAAGACCCTTGAAGACCTGCACTTGCCGGATGAAGGGATCCTCGTTCTTGGAATCCGGAGGGCAAACGGTCAATACCTTGGTACGCCCCTTGGTTCTACTTACATTACAAATGGGGACACCTTAATTATGTACGGCAAGGAAGATGCTCTGCATAGCATCGGCGATAGACCTGCAGGGGAAGCCGGGAATAAGGCACATAAACGGTGGGTTGAGAAACAGCAGGAAGCAAAGCGGGAAGTACAGGGACTTGTAAAGAAAAAGCCGGGATTCCTTGGAAGGATACTTGGGAAAAAAGTAAAGAGGTAGATTCTCTCTGCTTTGTGCCTGAGGATTGCATACACGGTAAGAGAACTAAGTTTTCCCTGCCTTTTTCTTAAATACCGTAAAAAGCGCACTTTATAAGATCTTAGTTCTGTAAAATGATAATTACAGGAAGCAGTAAATAATAATTGCTGTCAGATGAAAATCTGCTATACTCAGAAGTACAAGGGAGCACAATGAAAAAGCAGGGGAACGTGAATTCAACAGTATTTCTTACAGGAGCAGAAGCAGAAGAAGCAGCTAAGAGGATCGGTATAGGCTTCTGGGAACTGAATCCTAATACAGGAAAGACCCGCTTTAGTCCTGAATGGTTCTCAATGCTTGGATATTCAGAGGGAGAGTATGAGGCTAATGATGATACATGGAAAAGCCTTCTGCATCCGGATGATAAGAATACAGCAGTTCAATGCGTTCAGTCAGGAATCCGCGGCGGAGAGGGATTTGAATGCTGTTTCCGTTTGCAGGCAAAAGACGGCACATACCGCTGGATACTCTCTAAAGGCAGGGTCACTGATTGGGACGAAAAGAAGCAGCCAAACCGGGTGCTTGGCGTACACATCGATATAACTGAGCGGACCCAAAAAGAACAGGCATTAAAAAAAGCCTACACTCAGATAAATACATTGTTTAATACTATTCCGGGTATGGCAATTGCTGTTAGTAAAGATTACGAGGTCCTAAATATCAATAACGCGCTGAAAGATTATCTACAGATCATGGATAAGCATCAGGTTATTGGAAAAGACCTATATGAAGCAGTAGATTCCCGGTCTCCTATTAAATTCCGCACCCTCTTTGCACGGTGCCTAGAATCTCAAATACCGGAGACGCGGTTTACAGATCCGGATGAGGAAAAGGAATCCGGTATCTATGCTGAAATGTATGCAAAGCCAATGAAAGATGACACAGGCGCTGTTGTTGGAAGTGTACAGATTTTGATGGATATATCCTTTTTAAAGTCAGCACAGGAAGGGGAAAAGGAAATGCGGGTTGCCTTTCTTGCTGAACAGGAGCGTCTTGCTGTAACCCTTTCAAGTATTGCTGACGGAGTTATTGCAACCGATACAAAAGGCAGAATTGTTCTTATGAATAAAGCAGCAAGTGAGCTGACTGGGTGGGAGCAGGAGCACGCCTTAGGGAAAAATCTTTCCGAAGTATACGTGCTGAAAGCTGAGGCTAGTAATGAGTTTCTCAATGAACCAATTTCCCAAATATGGGAGAACCCTGAAAAATCATCTGAACCCAGACATGCTGTGCTTGTTGGTGCTGATGGTACTGAAAGAAATATTGTGGATAAGAGAAGAGCAGTTAAGCGCTCTGACGGTACAATACTTGGTTCTGTGTTTGTGGTAAACGATGAAACCCAAATACTCAGAATGCAGGACAGCATTATTAAATCCTACAAACTTGAATCCATGGGAGTGCTTGCAGGGGGAATTGCCCACGATTTTAATAATATTCTTACAGGGATCCTTGGAAATGTAAGCCTTGCACGGACATTCCTCAAAGCTGAAGACAAGTTGGATACCATGCTGAAGGATGTTGAAAAAGCCTCTATTCAGGCGCGGAACCTGACACAGCAGCTTCTTGCTTTTTCCAGGGGAGGGGCACCGATTAAAGAGGAAGCATCGATCCAGGAAATTATTAAAGACAGTGCTATGTTTACCCTGCGGGGATCAAATGTCCGGTGCTTTTTCGATTTTGAGGAAGGATTATGGCCAGTTCATATTGATAAAGGTCAAATGAGCCAGCTCATACACAACCTCATACTGAATGCAGACCAGGCAATGCCTGAGGGCGGAGAGATCAGGATTACTGCTGAAAACAGAAATCTTGCAGATAAAGCCTCTGCACCCCTTGCTGCAGGGGAATACGTGTATATTACTGTTGCAGACACTGGACCGGGGATACAGCCAAACCAAAGGTTTAAAATCTTTGACCCATACTTTTCTACAAAAGAAGAGGGAAACGGTCTTGGTTTGTCTATTGCCTATACTGTTGCAAGAAGGCATGGCGGATTACTTGCTTTGGATGAAGCCTA
>CAYRYS010000069.1:0-18974 GCA_964428555.1 uncultured Spirochaetales bacterium
GAGCTGATATCCGCAGGTGCCCAGTTAGACCCGGAAAACGACTTTGGTACCTATACCCTGGAATGGGCAATATATGGAGGAAGACTTGAAGTTGTCAGGAGATTGGTCACAGCAGGTGCTTCCCTCCACTTAATGGAAGAAGACGGCGAACAGCGCATAGAACGCTATAACCCCATTGTATTAGCTGTTCATGAGGAGCAGCCTGAGATAGCTGTGTATCTCTTGGGACAAGTACGTGCTACTGAGGGGGTTTTTGAAGAAGACTTATTCGCTGCTTTTATGCTTTCAGTAGAAAAAAACTTTTCCTCTGTTGTTCAAGTATGTATTGAAATAGGCGTTGATATTGACCGTAGTACTGCAGATGGAAGAACTGCTTTAATCCGCAGCCTCCAGCTTGAATTGAGTGAAATGGCAGAATTGCTTTTAGCTTCAGGTGCTGATCCGAACCACGCAGGTCCCGAAGGGCTTGTTCCCATATTTATTGCAATCACCCAAGGGAATGAAGGCCTTGTCTCTTTGCTTATAGAAGAGGGTGCTGATCCTGCAACTACAGTGAGTCCTGTATATCTGTCTGCACCAAACAGTTCTGCGCGTTCAGTTGATATAGAAGAGGGTATTACAGCTTTAACATATGCATCTGAATTGGGGCACCGGGAGATTGTCCGAATAATTGTAGAGTCAGAAAGTATTCAGGATCCCTGGCTGCTTACAGATGCAATTGCAGCAGCTGAAGCATATGAGCATGAAGGAATAATGCATTACCTTCAGCAGTACATGCAGGAATTGGAAAGTGTGGAAATCCGGGAAGAACAGAACAGATCCTAGTCAACAGGTACTGTAATTATAAACTCAGTTCCTTTCTCTTGTTCGCTCTTTACTCGAATGGTCCCGGCAAGGTTTTGGGTAACAATGTTATAAACAATATACATACCAAGCCCTGTGCCCCCTTCACCTTTCCGAGTAGTAACAAAGGGGTCAAAAATAGTTTCGCAGATGGACTGCGGCATTCCTGATCCGTCGTCTGAATAGGTGATGATACACTCAGAATCTTTCAATTCAGCCTGTATCTGAATGTGGCCTTTTTCCTTATTGTGAAATCCGTGGATCAGGCTGTTCATTATCAGGTTTGAAAAAATCTGGCTAAAAAGCCCAGGATAGCTGAGTATTGTAAGTTGGTCATCGCAGGTTATATCAATTGAGTGCTCAGTATGCTTCAATTTGGACTTCAAGCTCATTATAATATACCCAAGGTAGTCCTTTAGGTTGAAAGCCCGCTTTTCCTCTGTTGTCTGGTCAATGGAAAGCTTTTTAAAGCTTTGAATCAGCTCAGACACTTTGGATAAGTTTACTAAAACATTATTCGTTGAATCATCTACCAGGTTAAGTAGTTTATCTAGAGAAGACCGTTTCATGGTCTTTCCCTCATAGTCTCTATATAGTTCATTTATCTGTTCATTAAGATATGAGGTCGTAGTAAAGGCAATTCCAAGGGGTGTATTTATTTCATGTGCAAGGCCTGCAACAAGGCTTCCGAGGCTTGCCATCTTTTCAGTCTGCACAAGCTCCTGGGTTCTTGTTTCTACAATATCTTCAAGTTTTTCATTATAGTGCTGTATCTGTTCAGCTTGTTTTTGTATTTTTGCGCGTATTACTTCAAGTTCAACACTCCGTTGTTTGACTTTTCTTTCGAGCTGCTCTTCTGTTTTCTCCAATGCTTCTACAGCAAGTACTCCTTTTAACGCACTGGCTATCTGGGTATGCAGTGCATAGTATACAGGAGCATCTTCAATAACACCATCAATAATTACAGTACCAAGCTGTTCATTTCTGTAGTAAAGCGGAAAAAGGATGAGATTACCTTTGTGAAAATAATCTCTGATTGTCTCAGGCAGGATACGGACACTGGGAAATAAAAGACCATCTTCCGGCATAGGGAATTTTTTATGCTTTCTGTAGAACAGCATAAGACGGCTTAGTTCCAAGGGTTTGCTTCTATTTTCGTAAAGAGTAAGGTACAGGCCTGAAATATTGAGTTTCGGAAGCCAGGAGAGCAGGGTGTTTAAGAGTTCTGTAAGACTGAATGTGGTAATAAGTTTTTGTTCCATGGAGTTGAGTATTTCCTGGGTCTGCTCTTTTTGCATTGCCTGGTTTGCCTGAATTTGACGAATCGTTCTTCCTGCAAGCACCCGGCTTTGTTGAAAGAGGTTTTCAGCCTCTCTTAATTCTTCGTGGGAGTTTACATAAGGATATACGGAGTTCCGGAAAATAGTAGCTACTGAATGGAGGTTCTCTGTATTGCGGGTTTGCTGATAAATTGCGTACAAGGAAGCATCTAAGGTTAGGAGATACTGCTCTACCCCTACAGAATTGTTTAGGCAATCGTAAAAAGCTTTTACTGCAGCAATAATATGGTCGTGGAGATGTTCAGTGGGTGAAACCTGCAGCTGCTTTAAAAGGCGCTCTGTGATATTTTTCGGATCAATTTTGCGGTCATCTAGGTTATTGGCTGTTACCTGGTCACTCTCATTCTCTTTTTGATCACTAACTGCTTCCTGAACTGATTCAGATAAACACCCGCAAGACTGCCGGACTATAAGCTGGGGTGGAATTCGAATGAGCTTTTTATTAGTATCTCCGTTAATTTGATGCAAAAGTTTATCAGCTGCTTTCTGGCCGATAAAAGACCACGGCTGGTTCACTGTTGTTAAACTCGGCTGAGTCAGGATAGCTTCAGGTTGGTTGTCAAAACCGGTCACACTAACATCGTAAGGAACAGTATATCCAAGCTTTTTTAGCTCCTCTATAGCACCGATAGCCATAATATCATTAGCAGCAACTATTACCTGGGGCATGGTGTTTGAATCGTGCAATTTCCGTGCCGCTTTTTGTCCTGATCTTTTATAAAAGTCCCCTGGCAGCAGAAGGTCCGGGTTAACTTCAAGGCCCTTGGATTGTAAGTACTTCAGATAGGCACTCTTCCGTTCATTGGCTTCGCTGTGGTTTTCAGGTCCGCAAATGAACGCAAAATTTGTATAGCCATGTTCTTTGTAAAGGTGTTCTAATATTGACTTAACTCCGGAAGAGTTGTCTATTTCTATAGTTGTACACCCGCTAAGCGGAGAAGCAATTGATACCATGGGAATATCGCAATAATTTGAGAGCAGTTCTTTCAATTTTTTTGAATTACTGAACTCTGTAATAGAACCTGTGTACACGATCAGACCTGCTAACAGAGCTGGGTCAGGAAGCGTATATAAAAGGTTGGATTGAGCTTGAAAATCCCTGTTGTCACCTAATTTCCCGCCGGAAAAACAAACAGCTTGGTACCCGCGCCTTCTTAAGTACGCGTTAATACCGGAGAAGATATCAAGGTCGTTGGGAAAGTAAATGTATGGAGTAAAAAAACCGATTATCCCTTTATGCGAATTTGACTTACCCACTTATTGCCTCTCTGTTATTCAGACTGGTAGTAATAGGAAACTCAATGAAGAATTCCGTGCTTTCATCAGGAACACTCTGACAGGAAATCTTTCCGTTTAAATTTTGAGTAACAATATTGTAAGTAATATGCAGTCCTAGACCAGTGCCGCCAAGATTTCGTTTTGTCGTAAAAAATGGTTCATACATTTTTCTCTGAATGCTTTCAGGAATACCCTTTCCATTATCGTAATAAAGAATGAAGCATTTGTTATTCTGTACATAAATGCGGATCCTAACCAGTCCCGTATCTTTGTATTCAAATCCATGGATAAGGGAATTGAGAATTAAGTTCGTCAGGACCTGACTCAATAGTCCTGGGTATGAATAAATTTCGAGGTTTTCTTCGATATCAAGTATAACCTGATGGTTTGTGCGTTTTAGTTTCGGCCTGAGGCTAAGAAGAACGTAGCCCATATATTCCTTTACATTAAAAAGGCGCCTTTCTTCAGTTGTCTGATCAATAGAGAGTTTTTTAAAACTTTCAATAAGCTCTCTGACCCTCTCAAGGTTGACTAATACATGTCTAGTAGACTCATTGCCAAGATCAAGGTATTTTTCTAAATCTGAACGTTTCATAGAGTGGTTCGCATTTTGAGTTTTTATATCTTGGGTCCGTTCATGTATATAGGAAGATGATGTAAGACAAATACCAAGCGGGGTGTTGATCTCGTGTGCAAGTCCTGCAACTAAACTTCCGAGGCTTGCCATCTTTTCCGATTGAAGAAGTTCCTCTGTTCTTTCTTTTACCAAAGCTTCCAGCTTCTTTGAGTATTCCTGAATTTCCTCACCCTGTTTTTTTTGCTGTTTGAGCTTTTTTTGAAGCTCCGATGTTCTGAGAATTACCTTTTGTTCAAGGGTCTTCTCAGCTTTTGCGAGATGGTCTATGAGAGAAATACCTTTTAAAGCGCTGGAGAGCTGATTTTTCATTGCCTCATAAAATAAGCCTTCTTTTGGATCTCCCTGTATAAAAACAAAACCAATATCATCGTTTTGGAAATAAAGAGGAAGCATTACAAGAGAAGAGATACCGAGAGTGTTAAAAATGTCATCCGGCAAAAGGCGGTGACTGGGGAAGCTTTTTAACTCTGGTTTCGTTATACTGTTTTTCCCGTCTTTGAATGCAAAGGTTAGGTTTGCCTCTAGTTTTGTGTTGTCCTCCCTGGCTGTGTAAGTGCAGATAAATAGGCCTTGTACATCCAGAAGCGGTAGCTGATTTTCGAGAATATCAGTAAGGTCTTGAAAATGAAAGGCAGTAATAATTTGCTGTCCAAAATAGTTTAATGCTTGGCGAGACCTGTCTATTTTAACAGCATTGATATTTGTTGTCTGTTCAACAAAGCTTTCAATAAATACCCTTGCCTGCTGGAGTATGTTCTCTGCTGTAATATACAGACCTGTTCCTTCTAACAGGTTCAGTGTCTGTTCCCGGAAAACGGAAATTGCATTTTGCCACAGTGCTGCATCCCCTTCTTTGAAGTGGTAGCTTCTGAAAATAACATCCAGGGTCTGTATTACACGCGAATTATCAGGATTCATAATATTCTCAATGAATGCCTCGAAAAACCTGGTGTTCCAGTTCTCTGGTATGGCGGAGTCAGCTGTGCGCATAGTCCGGGTCAGCTGCATTCTAATACCATCCTGCTCTGCTTTTAAAGACTCTATTGCTTCCTGGTCAGACTTTTTGCGTGCCCCCTGGGAAGAGAATTGTGCTTGAGCATTTAACACCTCAGAGGGCAGACATCCGCAGGACTGCCGAATAACAAGCTCAGTTGGGAGTATTTCTACCGGAGGAGAGTCAATTCCCTGTACCTGGTCATATAACAGCTCAAGTGCTCTTTTGCCTGTATTATAGAATGAATGGCTTACCGTAGTAAGCGGAGGAATGCAGGCAATGCTCTCGCTGGAGTTATCAAAGCCGGCAACTGCAATATCCATTGGTATATGAAATCCGCGGGTTGACAGTTCTTCCAGTGCGCCTAGGGCCATTTCATCGTTTGCTGCTAATACTGCATCGAATTCCTTTTTGTTTGAATCAATAAAGTGTGCAACAGCTGCTCTGCCTGATGCCTTTTGAAAGTCTCCGTAATAGATAATATCTTCATCAACCTGGAGCTTATTCTTTTTCATAACTTGTTTGTAGGTTACCAAGCGGAGTTCTGCTTCCTCATGGTTTTCCGGTCCGCTTATAAAGGCGATCCGTTTTTTATTGTGTCCTTTAATAAGGTGGGTGAGCACTTCCCGTGTGCCGAAAACATTGTCCGCAATTATAGTTGGAGACTCTGGGAGGGGCATTGAAATACTGACTGCCGGAATATCGGAATATATATCTCTAAATGCTTTTAGTTCTTCGATTGAAAGGTGATACGCTATAGTACCTGAATGAAAAATGATACCGTCAATTCTGTCCCCTGAAATAAGACTATAAAGCATATTTGCATGGGAATCGTCTGAATCAGATCCGTCGAGCCGTCCGCCGGGTATACAAAGTAAACGGATCCCGAGGCGTTTTGCTGCATCCCATGCACCGTACCAGACAGTTGTTGTATCCATCTGCGCCAGATCGCTGAGTACAAGACAGAAGGTGAGTACATCTTTTTGACCGGATTTTTTCTCCTTATCCATTTATCGCCTGCATTGAAGTTGATTCAGGATGCTGTATGGAATTTCCCGTCATTTCCTGGAGACACGTTGCTATGCTCTAACTGAGTATACTATACAACGCAGTTCTAAAACTTCAGGGATTGACTTTATAAACAACACCTATAATAGTTATAAGGTGTTAATAATACGCGGTCAAGGAAAAATAAAAAATTACTTATGAATAATTTGAATTGAGAAAATATATGTTTTTCTACACATACACTTTCTGTATGACCAAAGATGCAGTCAACACGCTTTAGTTCATGTTTGCATTTTCAGGATTGTCATGCGGGTTTGTCCGCAGTAATGTGTCCCGAAAAAGACGCTCTTTTTTATACAGCATGTCCCAAGGAACCTGATATGCTTCTTCTATGGTTTCTTTTTGAAAAAGCTCTTCTGTTTTTCCGATGACAGGAGTTCCGGTTTTACGGAACAGCAGAAGATTGTCGGAATACTTTCGGGATAACTCTAACTCATGGGCAGAATAGAAAATTGAGATATTAAGACTCCTTGCATAGTCCATAAGAAAACCCATTGTACGTTCTTTCTGATAGTCTTCCATAGCGAATACTGGTTCATCCATCATTACAGATTTAGAACCGTAGAGCAGACTGAATGCAATAATTGTTCTTTGGAGTTCCCCTTTGCTGATCTCCTGGGTCCGTTTGTGAAGAAAATTCTTCAGTTCAAAGACATCTATCAATTTGGAGAGCAGGTCGTCCTGAAACTTATCAAAAAAACCGTTTTCATGGACATAGTGCAGTAGGTCGCCGATAGGCTCTTCAGTTTCAAATTCCATATTCTGATACACAAATGAAACATATTTATCCCGTTCCGGGCTGTTAATCAGTTCAGAGCTGTCTTTTCCAAATATGGTAACTGTACCGTAATCAGGGAGAATACGTGCGCCTGCAAGCAGCATTAAGGTTGATTTCCCTGTTCCGTTCTGTCCCATCAGTGTTGTTATGCCGGATGGTAATTCTATTGAAAGGTCTGTAAAAACAGGGGTTTCTTCATCAGGATAGGTATAGGAAATAGCATCAATTTCTATAATTGAGTTGTTCATAGTATGCTCCTTTAGTCTCGGTTCTAAGATAGCTTAGCTTATTCTAAACCACGCTTTTGCCGGTATTCATCAATAGTTATCATAGGCGGCCGTTCTTCTTCAACTATCTGGTGTTCAATTGTTTCGAATTCTTGGTTATGAGACTGGAATTGCCGAAATGTGTGATTAATATCAGGCAGCTGGGGGATAATTTCGAGAGAATTGGCCCTGGAGAGGAATGTCTGTAGAATGCCGAAAGCCATCTTTCCAAGGTCACGGGTGGCCTGGTTCCTATGTACTCGCTGGTCGAGATCAGTTTGACCAAAAGCTGAAAGCCCCCATTGGTTATATACGTCTATAAGGTGACTTGTTTCAACGCCGTAGCCGATTGGGAAAGGTATCTGCTCAAGGACCTCTCTCCGTACCGCATATTCTCCTGAAAGCGGCTGGATAATACCGGTAAGTTCAGGAAAAAAGAGAGAGAAGAGGGGGCGGATAAGAATTTCAGTCACCCTGCCGCCGCCGGAAGGACGCACTCCTCCAGAAAAGGCCAATGGTCTGTCATAGAATGCTTTTACGTATTTTATTTCCTCTCTGTAGATAAGAGGCGCAATAAGTCCATACACAAAACGGGGGTGAATGTTTTTAATATCAGCATCAATATATACAATAATATCTCCATTAAGCTGATAGATTGCTTTCCAGAGGTTTTCCCCTTTTCCTTTCTTTTCCCCGATTCGGGGGATTATTTCAGATGAGAGATACACATTTGCTCCGAAGTTTTTCGCTACAGCCAGTGTTTTATCTGTTGATCCTGAATCTATAACAGCTATTTCATCAAGAAGCTTATATCTGCTCATCAGTTCGGATTTAAAGATTACTATTTCTTTTCCGATTGTCTTCTCTTCATTCAAAGTTGGTATGCATAAAGAGATGCTCAGTCCCTTTTCCTCTTTTGCTTCAACAAGCTTCTTGATGTCCCAGAATTGGGAGTGGTGAAAGGTGTTGTTCTTAAGCCAGTTATTTAGATTCATCGCAGTAACCTCTATCGATTGCTAGTATCAGTCCCAATAGCTGAGAAAGTCCTTTGTACACTGGTTCAATTTGAATTGTTTCATTTTCTTGGTTCAGATGTTCACCGTCTGTAATTCCAAGTGTCACAGCAGGTATTTTGAAATCAATGAAAGCTGAAAGTTCGGATGTGCTTGGTGAAATACGTGGTGTTACTCCAACCTCTTTTATTAAGTTTCTTGATATCTCAGTCATTGGATGAGCAAACCCGAGCCCCCCTGGTTCCCTTTTTGCGAAAACATCGAATTTCACCTCTGCGCCTGCTTTTGATGAAACTTCTGCTGCAATATCTTCAATTTTTTGGCCGAGTTGTTCTACCATTTCTGCGGATTCTGAGCGAATTTCAAATCTAAGTACTGCTTCTGTAGCTATTGTGTTATAGGATTTTCCGCCGTCGATTGAGCCGAATACAATGGTTGTTCTCGGCCGCCTGGGAATTGGGATTTCGAGGATCCGCGAAATAACATCGTTTATAGTAACTATTGCACCAACAGCACCGAAGCGTGTCCAGTCATATTCTTCAGGTACCTTGTATGAAATTTCACCGCGGAGAAGACCGATTGAGGAATAGCTCAGTCTGCCCAGTTTAACACCTTCAAGGCATATGCCGTAGTCAATTGGTATACCTGAGTTTTCGAGAAAAAAGCGCAAGCCCCCAGTATTCCCTCTGCCAAGGCTTTGAGAACAACCCATAAGGATTAGGTTTGACTTCAGCTTTATATCCAGGCTTTTCAACAATAATGGCAAAGATACCAGGGATGCTAAACCGAGACTGTTGTCCGCGACTCCCGGTCCCTGTACATAGTTGGGATGTACAGTCACAGTGTGGTCAACTTCTTCCGGAAATACAGTATCCAGATGTGCAACAACAAGAATGTTTCTTTCTCCATGCGTTCCGGGAAGCAAGCCAAGTGCATTGTTTTTCTCGTCTGTAGAGCAGTTTTGGAGCTCGTATTCATTGAGCCTATTTACTAGAAATTCTACTCTGCGCTGTTCCTGAAATGTAGGTGCAGGCGTCTCGCTGATCATAACAAGATTTGCGAGAATTATTTCTCCAATTTCTTTTGCCGCGTCCTGATACTTTGGAAGATCATTCAAAATATTGTTTATTTCCATATATTAACCACTCATCCTTACGGAAAAAAAGTAACCTGTAGATTGAAGCTGCTGGTAATAGTAATCTCATACTACCAATGTATACTCTCTTAGTTTATAGAAAATTCCGCTCCTTATCAACAGACTATTATGCACAGGCTTTGGTTCTTGTCTTCATTTTTCTTCTTTGTCCATACATAAAGGATACTTTTTTTGTCAAAAGTTGACGAAGAAGCCATAGAATCCATAGATTAAAAGAGAACAAGGAAAAATAGATTTAGTTATTAGGAAAATGGATACGTGAAAACAAGGAGGAGATATGGCAGACCTAACAACAAAGTATATGGGACTTGAATTACGGAGTCCGGTAGTAGCGGGTGCTTCAACGCTTACCTCAAACATGAATACAATAAAGAAGATTGAGGATAACGGTGCAGGAGCATTGGTAATTTCGTCCCTTTTTGAAGAACAAGTTCAACTCGAGTCGGTTGAAATGAAGAATGAGCTGGAAGAAAATGATGAAAAATACGCAGAAATGACATCAATATTTCCGAAGCTTGAACACGCAGGTCCTGATGAGCACCTTATGTGGGTCAAGAAAGCTAAGGAGGCTGTTTCTATACCCGTTATTGCAAGCCTGAATGCAAAGAATGAAGGTGTCTGGATAAAGTGGGCAAAGAAGCTCGAAGATTCCGGAGTTGATGGATTGGAGCTGAATTTTTACGCAGCACCAATGGATCTTGCAGCGACAGGGGATGCAATTGAGGATAAACAGATCGCAGCTGTTGAAAAGGTTAAAAAGGCAGTTAATATACCAGTTTCTGTAAAGCTGAGTCCTTATTATGCGAATCCTCTGAATGTGGTACTGAGAATGGACGAAATAGGAGCAGACGGTTTTGTACTGTTCAACAGGTTTATTCATCCGGCGATAGATGTTGATAAACAGGAAATTGCTGTAAAGATAAACGAGAGCACTCCGGATGATCACAGGCTCGCTGCCCGGTACATTGGTCTTCTTTTAGGAAATGTCGGGGCAAGTTTGATAGGCAGCAATGGGGTACATACAGCAGATCAGGCAGTTTCATTACTGCTTGCAGGTGCAGATGCTGTTCAAACAGTCACCTCACTTTTTATCCATGGAATCGGCCATATACAGACAATCAATGCTAATATTGCTAAGTGGATGGAAGGAAAAGGATATGAAAAAATATCCGATTTTGCAGGAAAGCTGAGTGAAAAGAACACGAATGATCCATGGGCGTATAGAAGAGCACAGTATGTGAAGACCCTGCTTAGACCAAAAGAATACATCAACTACGTATAAATGAAAAAGGCCGCTCAAGTATTTTGAGCGGCTATTCCTACGACTTAGAATTATAGACATTCCAGCTGGTGCGTACCAGCGTATCCAGGTCGCTGTATTTTGCTTTCCAGGAAAGAGTGGCTTCAGCCTTTTTTGAGGATGCTACCAGTTTAGCAGGGTCCCCTTTTCTTCGCTCAGTAACAGTAGCAGGTATTTCCTGTCCTGTTATCCGCCGCGCAGCTTCGAGTATTTCCATTACAGATAAACCTTCTTCACTTCCCAGGTTTACTACTAAGTCATTATCAGTACTGCTGATGTGTTCGAGTGCTTTCGTATGTGCATCTGCCAAATCTGTGACATGCACATAGTCTCTGATTCCAGTGCCGTCCCTTGTATCATAATCATCGCCGAAAATCATAAGTTTTTCTCTAGTTCCGGCAGCTACTTCCATAATTACTGGCAGCAGGTTTGCCGGATTTGATTCAAGCCCGGTTATTCTGCCTTCAGGGTCATATCCTGCTGCATTGAAGTAGCGGAGTGCTGCATAGCGAATGCCTTTAAGTTTGCTGTACCAACGCAGAAAGCGTTCAATCTCCAGCTTAGTAAAGCCATAGTAGTTTTCCGGGTCTTTTGGGTGGTCCTCGTCAATAGGAAGATACTGGGGTTCACCATACACTGCTGCAGATGAAGAAAACACAATATTGGAGACTCCTGTCGCTGCAGCTGCATTAAGAATGTTAATGGTTCCAGTAATATTATTTACAGAGTATTTTTCCGGTTTTATCATGGATTCACCAGCTGCTTTAAAAGCTGCCAAGTGGATTATTGCATCCCAGCCGTACTCCATGGTCTTTTTGAGAAACTGATATTCTAGAATATCACCCTGAATAAACTCTGTTCCGGAAAAAAGATTTTCTTTTGTGCCGGAGGACAGATTGTCAAAAACAGCTGCTTCGTGTCCGGCATCTAAGAGATCTCTGGTTACATGGCTTCCGATATATCCTGCACCGCCGATTACCAGTACTTTCATTTCGCCTTCTCCCTTTTCGTTCGATTTATAGTTCTCAAGAAGACTATGCAATTACCTTGTATTAATCAAGAAGTAAGACAGCATTTCTTACTATGTGTAAAAAATATCAGATATCTGCATCCACTTCTTTGCTCAGGGGGATGTGAATAACTATCTGGGCACCATTGTCTGTGCTGCATGCTTCCATGCTTCCTTCTAAATTCCCGGTTACAAGCAAATTAACCATGCTAAGGCCCATGGATTGACTGTCTTCAATATCGAAGCCCTCAGGCAGTCCCTTTCCTGTGTCCAATACAGAAAGAACGTACTCATGGTTCTTGCTAGTAAAGGAAATAGTAACTGTCCCTTTCTCCTGGTCTGCTAATCCGTGTTTTATTGCATTAGATACCAGTTCATTGAGAATCAAACCGCAGGAAATTGCTTTGTCTGTTTCAATCTCTGTGTTATCGACTTCTAGGTTTATTGTTACACCTGCAGGGGCATAGGACTGGAATAATTGAGAAATAAGATCACTGACAAAATTTTTGAAGCTAATGGCAGATATACTGCTTTCCTGGTAGAGCTTTTCATGAATTATTGCCATGGAATTGATCCTGTCCTTGCTCTCAAGCAAAGCTGTACGTGCTTCTTCATCCTCAACAGCTCCGGATTGAATACCAAGCATGCTGGAAATAATCTGGAGGTTGTTTTTTACTCTACGGTGTACTTCCTTTAGTAAAAGATCTTTTTCACTAACTGCAGTTTGTAATTGTCTGTTCGTATCTTCAAGTTTAGTATTCAACTCTTCTAAGCGGAGCATATCTTCAAACCGTGCTTTTGCAATTGCAACGGCACGGTCAATGTCGTTTTCCCGTGCCGGTTTTACCAAGTATGCTCCGACTCCTACTTCACTTGCTTTTTGGGTTAACTCAGGAGACTCATGTGCAGTTAATAATACAACTGGGCATGGGGTTAGCTTCTGGATCGCCCGTGTTGCTTTTAAGCCCGCGAGCCTGTCAGTGTCTCCGGTTTCCGGATCTGTCATCTGAAGGTCCATGAGAATAAGATCCGGTTTAAGCTCTTCCGCTTGTTTTACTGCCTCGTACCTGTCGTATGCAACACCTATTACTGTATATCCAATATTCATCACTTGACGTTTTACCAGTTCTGAAACCATAGCTTCATCTTCGACAATTAGAATCTTCATTTGTTTTTCTTCCATATAATTCGCCTCCGCTTTCAGCGCATAACACTCAACTACATTGTAACCAGTTTTCGAACAATTATGCAAATGTTCCGCGCTTAAAAGTCAATTTACAGACTGCGCCGTTAGAATTAAAAAATGACATCTCCCCTTTTAGCGATTTCTCACCAGTTAAGCGCATTAGTTTAAGACCGACATTTTCTCTTTTTCCTGTAAGGACTAATTCCGGCCATCCAGAACCATTGTCCTTAAATAAAATTTCTACCATTTCCTGATTGTCACCGTGGGATGACATCTGAATTTCAATTGTACCTTTATTTTTCAATTTAAAAGCATGTTTTATACTGTTAGTAGTTAGTTCGTTTAATACTAGTGAAAGCCAGGTGGCTTGTTTCGGACCAATGAGAAGGGGAGTTTCAGTTGGGTCAATTTTAACTGATATTTTCTCCATTCCAGGATAGGCATTTAATGCACCGTGCACAACTTCACGGACAAGCTGGCCCAAAGGAATCGGTGCCCATTTGCTCCCTGAGAGCATGTCATGAACAGTTGTCATGGCCCATATTCTGTTCTGAAGGTCCTGCAGGCTGTGTTTAAAGTCTTTGTCACTATGAAGAGGCTGCTGGATTTGTAATGATAATATGCCCATTATGGAAACAAGGTTGTTTTTTACTCTGTGGTTTACCTCTTGCAGGAGCCGGGTTTTGATTTCAGCATCTTGTTTAGTCTGTTCAAATAAGTT
Organism: uncultured Spirochaetales bacterium; assembly: GCA_964428555.1. Taxonomy (GTDB): domain Bacteria; phylum Spirochaetota; class Spirochaetia; order CAYRYS01; family CAYRYS01; genus CAYRYS01. The sequence goes on from CAYRYS010000069.1 coordinate 13,590, forward strand.
GATCTGTCGCAATGCTACTGCAAGGGAGGATGCAATTTCGTTTGCAATACTGACATACTCAGGTGAAATCATATTCGGCTGATCCATTCCAAGTATGAGAAACCCTATTACATTGTTCACATTCATTATTGGAATTGTAATATGGGAAGCAGCTCCAAGTTTACTCATCAACTCTTCAATTGGAGATTTATTTTCTAATAATGAGATATCTTGAACCAGATGGGGCTGGTCTTGGGAGAATAGCCTGCCTTTTTGAAAGCTCTGCAGATCTATGTACTCCTTTGCTGATAAGACCTTGCTGTCTGAGTCAACAGTACATAGGACTGTGGCTTCCTGGCTTTCCCTGTGTGCTTCTATTACACTTGCGGCCTTGAAAGGAATCAACCGCTGAATATGGACTAATCCTGCTTTTGCTATTCCTTCAGCCGACTCAGCAGTAAGAATTGACTGACCGATTTCATATAAAGTACGCAACCGAGTGGCATAGTGGCGCATCTCTTTTTCTATTCTCAGCCTGTCTGTTATATCGTGGGCAACGATCTGGACCGCGGGTTTGCCATGATACGTAAATGGAATGGAAGCTGCTTCTACATCGATAATTCTTCCGTCAAGCCGTAGGAGACGTTCCTCTTTTAATGAGTTTGCTTTCTGTTGAGATGAAAGAGACCCAAAAGGCCGGAAGAATGTCAGACTGTCCTCTGTAACAAAACTTTTAATAGGTAATCCTATCAGTTCTTCAGGTACGAGAGCGCCTAAAAGCTTTGCTGCAGCAGTATTTGTCATCACAATATTACCTTCACATTGGACAATTATCGCATCCGGGGAAAGCTCTACAAGTTCTCTGTATCTGCTTTCACTTTCACGGAGTTCATTCATGATAGACTGGATCTCTGTAATGTCTCTGCCTACTGCCTGATATTCAAGTATATTGCCTTCTTCATCGAACAGGGCATGATCACTCCAGCGCTGCCACCGCACCTCTCCGTTTGGTAGAATTACCCTGTGGGTGAATGTGACAACCGGATTGTCAGGTTTTAGATTCCGGATCATCCTCTCTACCATTTCCCTGTCTTCCTTTGGGATGAGAGGCATAAACTTGTCACCTAGAATCTCGGTTTTCTTTTGCCTGAAGTACTTTGCATATGCATTGTTTACAAAGGTTATTGTACCATCCGGCAGGAACCGGGCTACTAACTCTGTCTGGTCCTCTACAATTGCCCTGTAACGCTCCTGAGACTGTACTAGTGCCCTATGTGTTGCTTCCTGGTCATGGACTTGCTGGTCCAGCTTCGAAACATGCTGGTTGAGCTTTGCGAATAAAACCACAATTACTGAATAAACCACTACGCGGAGAGATAGCAATACAAGAGGAGGGCCGGTAAAAAGCCGGCTCGGTATAAAAATGAAGAAAACTATGGTCAACACCATTGTTGTACTTAATGATATTGCTCCGAGAAAAAGACCATAAAAAGCACTGGCAATAATAGACGGTAAAAAAAGAATGAAATACACGGAAATCGAGAACAGGTGATGGATAAGGAAAAAGCATGCAATTGCAGCCATCCATATTCCGAAAAAGAGGATGATCATAACTTTTCTGGAAAGCGGTAAGCGGATATTCATTGTCTTCCTCTGATAAAAGCTGTTCCCAAATATAGATGCGGTGTAGAGAAAGTATATCTTGTAAAGCAGATGTTAACAAGGAAGAAAAAAGTGGAAACAGATGAAACCGTTTCTATTGAATAACTTACTTTTATTTCTGATTATCCGTGTGTTCGGATTTAGTTTTTCGAGGAATTTCAAGTATATTGTAAACAAATAGGATGTTATAAATTAAAGGAGAGGACGTTTTGGATAACCCTAGAATAATCGCTGCCGGAGACTTACACGGGTCAAATGGTGTGATAACTGATATGCTTTACTACCTTGATATTATAGACGGAGAAGGGAACTGGATTGCAAGGGAAACTGATTTTGTCCAGATGGGGGATATCTGTGACAGAGGATGGGACTCATTTTCAATTTATAAAAATATGATGAAGTGGCAAGAGCAGGCAAAAGACCTAGGTTCTGGTGTATACATGCTGCTTGGGAATCATGAGGTAATGAATTTATTCGGTTTGTCCGGCTATCCGACAAGTGAAGAGATGTCAGGGTACAGCGGAAAAACAGTGTCAGGCCCGCAAGCCTTTAAAGAAGCTTTTGGGGCAGGAGGGTGGCTGCGTAAATGGCTTTTAAAGCAGCGTGTCGTTCTCCAGCTTGGGAGTATTGTTTTTGCCCATGCTGACCTCCCGGAAAACTATTCAGATATGTCCATTAACGATATTGAGCACCAGACAAGAGATGCACTTTTTTCTGCACTTTCCGGTGACAGGCCCTTGCGGGACCTTGATTTACCCTTGTTTGGCCAAGAAGAAAGTATCTTCTGGGCACGGTCAGCATCTTATTTTCGAAAGAAGAATTACCGAACCTATCATAATAGATTTCTTCAAAAGAACAATGCTTCCCTCTATGTCTGCGGACATACACCTGTTGAAAACGGAGGATTCCGGATTTTATACAGGGGCTCCTATATATGTATCGATTCTGCAATGGGTTTTCTATCCAGAGGGGTTGGGGTTCCGTCTCTTCTTGTTATAGAGGATCAGCGTGCTTTTGGTCATTTTTTTTATAAGGATGATGTCCAAACCAAGGAACTGGAACTCGCGGTTTGAGCAAAAAAATAGCTGCCGTAAAACGGCAGCTATTTACAAGCATGTTGTTTGTGTACTTATTCGCCGAACTGGTCAGCAAGAGAAGCAGGTAGAGCGCTTCTGATAAGGTCACGGTTTTCCGCAACAAATTCTTCAGCACTTTCTTCAGGATCAGCGCCTTCTTTGTTTACGATGCGGAGTCCACCGAGATCTACACTCAGCCAGTCAAATTGCGCGAAGAATTCGTATGCTTCGGGCATATCCACCTGGAGTCCCTGACGGACAACAGTGTTAATTGTTTCAGATTCACCGTAAATACCTTCTGGATCATCAAGAATCTTCAGGTCCCAGCGGCCGAACTTCCAGTGCGGTCTCCACCCTGTAACAACAATCCACTCTTCATTGTCAATTGCGTTTCCAAGAGCAGCTGCCATTGTAGCACCGCTTCCTTCAACAAGTTCGAAAACACCGAGTCCGCTTGTGTCATTGTTAATCGCATCCTCAGTTGACTGCATCATACCGGCACCTGGATCAATACCGATAATCTCGTTGTCAAAACGCTCTGCGTTTTCTACCATTTCAGGAATTGAATCTACAGTAACGTACTCAGGTACAACAAGTCCGAGAGAAGCGCCTCTGTAGTTTGGTCCCAGGTCAACAACTTCGTCTGTGAACTCACCGTCAGGACCATAGTAAGAACTATGTGTAACCGGGAGCCACGCACAGAGCAGTGCGTCCGAGTCGCCTGATGCAACTGACTGCCACATTGCAGCGTTTGCTACAGAATTTACAGAAACATCGTATCCAAGATCTTCGAGTATCTCAGCAGCAACGTGAGTTATTGCAGTTGCTCTTGACCATTCAACATATACGAGTTCTACTTCTTTCGGTTGTTTTTCGCAAGAGTTGAGAAATACTAACCCTGTAATTGCGAGAATGACTAGTAAGCCTCCAATAATTTTTTTACTCATAAATTTAGCCTCCTTGGGATTCTACCCAATTTATTTGTTTTTATTTTCCAAACAGAATTGAACCTTGCTTTGACAGCCGCAGTTGTTTCAAGCGGCGGAACAATTCCATTGGTTAAAAGGAGAACCCCCGATCCACGAAAGCCCTCCGTATTTTCTTCTATCTCTTATTACTGGTTGTAATATTTTGTGTAATTCTATCAAGCAGCATAGCAATAATTACAACCGCAATTCCTGCTTCAAAACCCATTCCAGGTTTAAGTCTCTGGATCGCGCGCCATACTTCTCCACCGAGTCCGCCTGCTCCAATCATTGCTGCTATTACAACCATTGAAAGGGAAAGCATGATGGTCTGGTTTACTCCAGCCATAATTGTCGGAACTGCAAGCGGAAGCTGGACTTTTACGAGCTTCTGCATTTTTGTAGAACCGAAGGCATCTGCAGCTTCAATCAATTCCATGTTAATCTGCCGTATGCCGAGGTCTGTAAGCCGGATAGCAGGGGGAATTGAGAAAATAACAGTCGCAAAAATTGCTGAAACCGGCCCGAGTCCGAAAAACGGAATTGCGGGGATTAGGTATACGAACGCCGGCATTGTCTGCATAAAGTCCAAAATTGGAGTAATTACATTATGAAACTTCTTGCTTAATGCGGCGATTATGCCTAAAGGAAGACCGATCAGCACAGCGATCAAGGTTGCGATTAATACCAAAGTAATGGTCGAAATCATTGGGTCCCATAATTCCATGTTCCAGATAAGTGCAAGCCCGATAACTGAAAAGATGGTCAAACCCTTACTCTTTGATACAAACCAAACAATAGCTGTTATCACAAGAAGAAGCAGCCATGGCGGAAGGAATATCAATGCTGCATCGATGCCGTCAATACCTGCTTCTAACGTATTGGACGCAAACCGTGTCAAAGGTGACAAGGTTGTTGTCAAGAAATCCAGTACTGCTTCTATAGCGTCCCCGAGGGGCACTCTAAATTCTAATATACTATTCATTTATCTCTCTCCTTTCTGCAAGTGCAGAGAGAATAGAACCTTTTACAATAGCGCCTTTTAGCTTTTTGTTCTCATCCACAACTGCAAGCGGATAATTATTGTCTACAATATAGCCGAAGAGCTCTTTTACCGGTGTTTCCGGTTTAACAATCTGAAGCTCATATTCTTCTACCAGTTCAAGCAGATCGTGATTATTTGCTTTTACTGCTTCACCGGCTGCGTCAGCTGTAATTATTCCCTTCAATCTTCTGTCTCGGTCAACAACAAATATCTTGTTTGACTCCATTTCACGCATTTTATGCAGTGCTGTCACAGGTCCGTCTTTTACATACGCAACTTCCCGCGGTTTGTACATTACATCTTTGGCGGTAAGCACTTTGGTTTTATCGACGTTTTCAATAAAGCGTTCAACATAGTGGTTAGCCGGGGCGGTAAGGATTTCTTCCGGTGTACCGATCTGAACAATTGCTCCGTCTTTCATGAGAACAATTCTGTCACCCATTTTTAGGGCTTCGTCCAAGTCATGGGTAATAAACAGAATAGTTTTCTTTACCTCGTGCTCAAGTGCAATAAGCTCGTCCTGCATGTCTGAACGGATAAGCGGATCAAGCGCGCTGAATGCTTCGTCCATTAATAGAATGTCAGGGTCAACAGCAAGCGCTCTTGCCAGACCGACACGCTGCTGCATACCGCCGGAAAGTTGAGATGGAAGCTGGTC
>CAYRYS010000070.1:0-18663 GCA_964428555.1 uncultured Spirochaetales bacterium
GATTGTGCTATTTTATATATATATGGGAAATCAATGGTGCTTTTAAATTTTAGAAAAAAAAATACAATTATATTTATTTATTTGCTCGCATTATGCTACACACGTGTCTATGCCCAGGAATCAGTTACTCTTCAGATAGTACCGGAAGAAAGCGATGCTATTGAAATGTTTCAGGATGATTCACCACCCCCGTATTTTGGGCTAGTTAGTAATGAGATACACTATGCTGCAACTCAGGCCGGGGAAATACAGGTTTTTAATATGAGTGGAGAGGTATTACGTACAGTCCAATGCCCACAGGTTATTAATAGTAATCTGCTCTACTTTTCATTAATGAATTCGGGGAGGTATATTTGTTTATCATCTACTAGCTTGTATAGCATTACTGGTACAGGTGAAATAAACTGGAGATACCGGCTACAATCTGCTGTTCATCCGGAGGCAGTTATTATAAATGAAGGCTTGGTGTATATTATTAATTCTAATGAACAGGGCCCTCGTTTTACGGTAGTAGATCTGGATACCGGCGGGTGTACCGCAGTATTTTCAGCAGATTATACTATGCCTATCTTTTCCGTATCTGGTGAAAATATACCCTTCTTACGGGTTTTCCAAGGGAATGAGTATTTTCTAACCTGCATTCAAGGAGGGAGTTACCTATACTGCAATAGGGCAAACGCGAACCTGGAAATACTCACGCAAACAGGAGAGGTTCTGGATATTCCTTTAGACCATAGCAGTTACTGGCTCACCTTAAATAATGGGAACATATACCTGGCGTTTCGGAACCAAGGGGCTGTTGTGGTTAATCAGTATCACCTTGAATAGCAGGACTATTTGTTTCGCCATTCTCGCTTGTTTCTGACTCCTGTGCTTCATTTTCCTGTGCAGATTGTGTCTCTTCAGAGTTCGTTTCCCCTTCTTCGCCAGCCTCTTCCTCCTCTTGGGAAGGGGGCTCGACTCCAGGACCGTGGAAACGGAAAACCCTGCCGTTTGCAACATCCGGTCTGCCTTCAGTGCTAGTTGGGAGGAGCAGTATTTCTGTATTACTGACTATCCGGACATCCTGTACTCGGTTATCCAGTACGCCTCTGGTAAGGTTCTGCATAAACAAGCGGATTCTATCCTCTTCTACCTGTTCTGCTCTTGTTACAGTAAAGGTCTTATGTCTGTATCTGAAATACGGGGTTTGAGTTCCAAGGTCTATCTCTATACCATGGATAGCTCTGGCATCAGAAAGCCCGGGGCCCCAGGAGAAGTCCCGCTGGACAGGGGACCATCTAACAGGTGCTTCCCTTGTTCCGTAGAACCACACTCCGGATACAGAGTTGTGAATTTCTTCAGGAATTTCCTGGAGTTCTTCCTGGCTTGCAGCAGGCAGCAAGAACACAGTAAACAGAAGAGAAAAAATAGATAATCTTATTAACCATATAATCCGCATAGTCTGAATATACTAGGTTTTTAGTATTCAGAAAACCCTAATCCTTTGTTTGTGAACCAATGTCTTTCCGTATTTCATCCAGCTTTTGGAGAAATTCGTTCCATTCCTCTACCTTCATATTTATACCTTTTCTTGTTGGCCTCCACTCGCCTTCATCATCCTCATACCACTTGCGGATTGAAACATACCATTTTCCTTTAAACTCCTCGGCCTGCACACGGATATCTTTTCCAATTTGGACCATAGGGTACTCCTTACATAATTGCTGTCTTTATTATGATACGTTCTTTCCTGTTTTGCAATCATACTAATTTCATTAATATAATAGCATTTTTATCACTAGAGTTTGATCTATGTTTTTTCTGTTCTTAAATTTAGATATACATGCAGGAGGATGAAATGAAATTCGCTGTGCTTGCGGAGCTGTTCCAAGAAATAGAAAATACAAGTGCTACAAAGACTAAGCGTGATATTGCTGCTGAGTATTTTATAAAATTAGATCCAGAAGAAGCAGCACAAAGCGCATACTTTCTCACAGGAAGCATCGGTCCTGGATATAAAAACACAGATCTGGGTATTGGAGATGAGATGATGCTCGATGTATTACACAGGGTATGTGGCTGTACAAAAGAAAAAATCAAGGAAGAATCCAGTGAATATGAAGACTTTGCAGAATGGGCAGAGGCGAATATCAAAGACACCGGTTCCGGGCTTTCCATATCAGAAGTCTTTAACCAGGTGTGGAAAATACAAAGGACCTCAGGTAAAGGAAGCTACGATAAAAAAATATCCCGCACAAAAAAGCTGCTGCAACAGGCTGCTCCAAAAGAGGTAAAGTATATTATCAGGCTCATTCTGGATGAACTGCGCCTGGGCATGGGAGAAAAAACCCTGTTTTCCAGCTTAGCACTTGCTTTTACCGGAACAAAAGAAAATAAAAAATTATTAGAAGAAAAGTTTACGATTGATCCTGATATCGGGGAATTGGCAGAAAGTCTGGCAGAATATGGAACAAAGGGAATTAAGCGGATGAGTATTTCCCTTGGAAGGCCGATCCTTCCAATGCTTGCACAGAGAATTGACAGTTTTGATGAGCTCCTAAAACGCCTCCCCCAGCCTTTGGCAGCGGAGGAAAAATATGACGGCGAACGGGTGCAGATCCATAAAGACGGAGAGGCTGTCACAGCTTTTTCCAGGCGCCTTGAGGACATTTCATCACAATACCCGGAAATTATTGAAAACGCGAAGACACAGATAACAGCGGAAAAGGCTATTTTGGATGGAGAGATTATTCCTTTTGAAAACGGTAAGGCAGGCAGTTTTCAGAAGCTCATGCAGAGAAGAAGAAAGTACAATATTGCTGAGTATAGGGAGAAGATACCGGTATCGGTATTTCTATTTGACGCACTGTATAAGAACGGAAAAAGCATGCTGAAAAAAAGCTATCCGGAAAGGCGGAAAATCCTTGAATATATGGTAAGTGAAAATGAAAAACTACAGCTTGCCCAGCGGAAAGTAAGCGAAGAGATTACTGAAATCCGGGGCTTTTTTCAAAACAGCATAGACAAAGGCCTTGAGGGGATTATTGCAAAGTCCACTGGAGATGATTCAGTGTACCAAGCAGGGAAACGCGGTATGCACTGGATTAAATGGAAAAAAGAATATTCCCAGGAAATGCAGGACACCTTTGACTTGGTAGTAATCGGTTCTTTTTACGGCAAGGGACGCAGAAAAGAGGCTTTTGGCGCGCTTTTGTGTGCTGCCTACCAGCCGGAAAATGAGAGGTTTCTTTCGGTTACCAAACTCGGCTCAGGCTTTACTGACAAGGACTTTGAAGAGTTAGAGCATGAACTTAAAAAGAACGAAAGGGAAACCAAACCTAAGGAAATTGAATACACTCAGGACATGGAACCTGACATCTTTTATAAACCTTCTCTAGTTATAGAAGTGATTGGTTCGGAAATTACTGAAAGTCCATCCCATATAGCAGGTCGTGGTGAAAATACAGACAAGGGGCTTGCCCTTCGTTTTCCAAGGTTTATCCGGATACGCCCGGATAAGGGACCGAAGGATGCAACTACAGTGGATGAAATAGTGGAGTTGAAGAAATGAACAGAAAGATAGCAGATCTATTCAGAGAGGTCGCTGATGCGCTTGAAATTAAGGGTGTTCAATGGAAACCAAGGGCGTACAGGAAGGCTGCCCGCACAATCCAGTCCCTGGAAAAGAGTCTTGACCGGATATATGAAAAAGAAGGCAAAAAAGGCTTAAAGGAAATACCCGGTATAGGAGATAGTATCGCTGACCACATTGCCCAGTACATTCAAACAGGAGAGGTAGAAGAGTTTACCGAGCATTTACAAGGTGTGAGTAAAGGGCAGAACAAATTATTAGATATAGAAGGCATTGGGCCGAAAACAGTGAACACTCTCGCAAAGGAATTGGGTATTCAGAGCATAGAAGACCTTGAGGATGCGGTGAAAAATGAAAAGATACGCGCTTTGGAAGGGTTCGGGAAAAAAACAGAAGAAAAAATGAAAGAGTCCCTTTCGAATTACAAGGCAAACAAGGGAAGAATGCTTCTTGGAAAGGCTCTCCCTATTGCAGAGGATATGGTAGCTAGTTTACAGAAGAATACTCCGGTTGACAGGATCGAATACGCTGGGTCCTTACGCCGGATGAAGGAGACCATTGGAGATCTAGATATTCTTGCTGTATCTAAAGAGCCGGAAAAAGTGATGGACTATTTCACTTCCCAGAAAAATGTCGACAGGGTGCTGAACAAAGGCGAAACAAAGAGTTCAGTTGTAACAGACCAGGGGCTTCAGATTGATCTCCGGGTTATTCAAAAAGAGCACTGGGGAGCTGCTGAATTGTATTTTACTGGCAGTAAAGACCACAATGTAGCACTCCGCAAGGCTGCGGGAGACCAAGGCTTTAAGCTTTCTGAGTACGGCCTTGAAGATTCTGATTCAGGGAAACTACAGACCTTTGACTCAGAGAAAGGAGTGTATGAGAAGCTCGGGTATTCCTTCATCCCGCCGCAGCTAAGAGAGAATAGAGGTGAATTGGAAGCAGCAAAGAACGGGAGCCTTCCGGACCTAATCCGTGTAGAGGATGTCAAAGGGGACCTTCAAATGCATACCAATTATAGCGATGGTCAGGAAAGCATACAAAAAATGGCTGAAGCAGCGGAGCAAATGGGATATGAATATATTGCAATAACCGACCATTCGAAGGCCACCAGAATTGCAAACGGAATGGATGAAAAAGCACTGCGTAAACAGATAGCAGAAATTGAATCCTTGCACTCTGGTATAAAGATAATAAAGTCTGCGGAAGTAGAGATACTTAAGGACGGGAGTCTGGATTATCCGGATGAGCTATTAAAAGAATTGGACATGGTACTAGTAACAATCCACTCCGGTTTTTTAAGCTCAGAGAAGGAGATGACAAAACGGATACTAAAGGCTTTTGAAAATAAATATGTAAACATCTTCGGCCACCCCACTGGCAGGAAAATCGGTACTCGGAAGGCGTACCAGTATGACTTTGTAAAGATTGCCAAAGAAGCGGCGGATAAGCACATTGCCTTGGAAATTAACTGCAGCCCTGAACGGCTTGACTTGAATGATCAATTGATACTAAAAGCAAAGGAGCAGAATGTCAAATTCAGCCTGGGAACTGACAGCCATATTTCATCGAATCTGGACACTGTGCGTTTCGGGGTTGGACAAGCCCAGCGGGGCTGGCTGGAAGCCGGGGACGTAATAAATACCTATTCTTACAAGAAACTTACTTCATTTTTTTCAAATTAAGCTCGTTACGCATACTCTTTTTGGTGTTTTCCGCAAAAATACGTGGGTCTTTGGCTTACCTTGGTTTTCTGTATTGTTCCGGAACACAAACCGCAGTCCTTGTCAATCTCCCTGCGTTTTATCAGATAGGGCTCGGGTAAACTCTCAGGCGCTGCGTTGCAGTCAATTGCTGTGTGGAGCACCTCCCGCATAATACTGTACACCTCTGAATACACATCCATAGTTAAGTCAGTGGTTTTTGTGTTTGGGTGTATCTTTGCGTGGTAGAGTATCTCATCAGCGTATATGTTGCCGATCCCGGAAATAAAGCTCTGGTCCATGAAGGCAGATTTTATTCCCCCCTGTTTTTCCTGGAATAGGGAAATAAACTCTTCCTCTGAAAGGCCGAGGGCATCCGGCCCTAAGCCTTCCTGGTTTGTAAATGTATTTGCATCTTTTACTATCTCCACTTTTCCCAGCTTACGTTTTGAGATGTATGCCATGTGTGAGTTATCAGAAAAGTCCAGAACAAGCTTCGCGTATTCCGGTCTTTCATCTTCATAATACAAAACATCTCCAGTCATTCCGAAATGGAGTACAAGGGTGTATCCGTCAGAGATAGAGAGGAACATATACTTTCCTGTACGGGTACATTCGGTAAATGAATTACCCAGCAAGTGACCGCGTATGGTAGATCCTGCTGAATCGTATACCCTGCTTCCAGGGAGATGCACAGTTTCGATTTGCTTCTGCAAAAGGTTCTCTTCAGCGTATTGCCGCATTACTTCAACATCCGGCAGTTCAGGCATTGTATCCTCCTTTTAGGGGTGATGTCAGGTCCAAGCTCTTTGCTATACAGTACCTGCACCCATTTTCTTCAGTCTAATCGCATTAATAATGAGAATAATACCCATAATAAGTGCGTACAGTCCTATGAGCCAGGTTACTGCAAGAACTCCGGGAATTGGCCATACTGCAAGGAGAATACCAATTGCAATGGAAAGTACTCCGCTTACTGCAAGCAGCCATTCACCTTGAACAACTTCGCGGATACGGATTGCGTATACAAGCTCAAAAATACCGATCAGAATTGCCCAGAATGCAATAAGATAGAGAAGTACGATTGCTGTCACATTGGGCATAATAAAAATAAGAATACCAATGAGTAATTCTAATATACCGCGGATTAAGAGTCCCCACCATGCATCAGTCCGCTCTGCTCTGGTGAAAAGGTTAACTAATTCTATTAATCCGTCTAATGCAATGAATGCACCGAAAAGAAATATAAGCGCCAGAAGCGAAAATTCGGGAACAAAAAGGAGCAGTGCTCCAAAAACAGCGGTAAGAATACCTCGGAGAAGTGTGTACTTCCAATTAAACAGATTCAATGATATTAACATATTCCCTCCAAATATACTGTGTTATTTATTACTTATGTACATAAGATACAATGAAGGGGGTAAAAAGGATAACTGTCAGAAGCTGTAATGTTTTGATGATTTTCTACGGTACCAATGCTATGACCTAATTATTTACTGCTCTCTGAATATAAAAGGATGTTTCAAGGTCAGCTGAAGCAGCATCCGGGATATGGTGAAGATTGGTGCGTAGCCTGTAATATATATTACTGCCAATAGAGATATGATTAAGAAGCGGTATATCAGTATGAAGAAGAAGTCCGGTAATAGTATTTATAGACGCTTCTGCTGAAAGATGAAATATTAGACTGTGTTCCACATTTCCGGAAGGAGTAGAAATATCCGTGCTTGGTGTATATTCGGATTCAAGCACCTGTTCCCCCTTCCAAAGAGAAGCTGCTGCGAAAGCAAAGCTGTACATAGCAGGCCGAGTATATGACACATGTCCCTCTAACAGAATAGTATCAGGACTGTATTCATACCCAAGGGGTTTGACAACATACTCGAAGCTGTTTGTTACAAAAGACCAATAGCGCCGTACATTTGTGAACAATGGCGTAGCGCGTCTGTTGTACAGCCATGGGTCTGTATATGCTCCTTCAAAGTAACTCCTGAGATACCCTGCTCCTATGGGATAGTAGAATTCAAGGCCCCCAAGCACACCAAAGACACCAGGGCCGCCTCCGCCGTCGCGGTCAGATTCATAGCTAGTCATAAACTCATCCATTACTGCCTGAGCATATACTTCAATGAATCTAATAGGGGTTACTGAAAGGTCAATTGCAATAGAGCTATTGCATCTGTCAGGGTCACTCCAGTTGTGAAAAATCATTAAAGGGTTTAAGTCGCGGAACAGCAGAGGCTCTTGGTTGCCAAAAGCCATTGATTCAGTAATACTGAAAAGGAGGCGGTCAAAAAGAGTGAACTCCAAACGCCTACCAAGGTATGCCTTGTATTCGATATTTGTACCATCTCCGAGCCAGTGGTCCATCACACCGTATACTGTATCAAAGCTGAAAAAGGGCCAATACAATCTGAGTCTGCCAAAGTCAAACCAATGGGAATAGTCAGAAAGTACGAGGTTTCCGGTATTTCCGTTTCCCCAGTCCAGCCTGTCTCTGCCAAAGCTCACATTCCAATGGGGCCCCCCGAGAGAGAGAAAGGCACGGAAGGGAAAGTACAAATCCAGTTTTGGAAGTGCAATATTGGGTAGGTTCCAATTGTTCTGTTCAACCTCTGCAGCAGCTTCCGGCAGTTGACTCGCTTGGGACTGTGTAAGAGATATTGTATTATACTCTTCTCTTAGAGTCAGGCTGGAATGCATGTATAGTATCGGGCCTACCCAAAGCTCTAGGGGCAGATTGATTAGCTCTTTACGCTCTTCGTACCCATGGATCCAGTCATAGGTGCCTTGCGTATAATTCTCTGAATTATGTAGATTCTCATGCCAGAACCCTTCAATCGCAGCCTCCGCTTCAGTATTGAACCTGAACCAGCTGACTACGTGGGAGTTATCATCATCAGAAAATTGGAAAAGACTATTTGTTGCCAACTCTGATTCCAAAGTCTCTACTAGTGCATGAGAGGAATCTGAACTTATATGCGGTCTGATGTTTCGGATATACCTTCGGAACTCTTCCTGTGTCCATGGCCGGGATTCTGAAGGAGGGGCAAACCCTTCTGCAATGTACACAGCTTCGATATACTCATACAGCGGTGAGTCAGTACTAACTATATTCTGCTGATTCACCTGTGCAGTCACTGAAACAGGTGAAAGGAGAAAAACAAGAAAAATACAGAGTACAACCATATTACCAATCCTCTAATAGCTGAAAGTATAGGATAGTGAAAATAAGGGTGTGAAGAAAAATGCATATTGTCCGGGCTGAGGTGAGAAATATGGAATATCATTTACATTTTCCACTGCCAGTTCTTCAGGCACTGGTGTTATGCCAAGCTGGTTCCAAACATGGCCGAAGAATACTCCGGTTAGCAGCGTAAAATCTCCAATAGTTTTTTCAAAGGAAAGCCGCATGGAGAGCCTATGTTCGAGCACTTCCGAGTCAAGGAGCCGCGTAGGATTCTCATTGCCTTCTCTTGGGAACCACGTATATTGGTGCCAAGGGTTTGCAGGTGACTGATCTGCTGTAACAGTATATTCTAGTGAGCCGTAAAGCCTTCCGCTCCAAAGTGAAAACTCATTTTGGTCCATGCCTATTTCTGCAGAAACATCAGTCATAAAGGCAATACAATTTTCACCATGCTGAAAGCCGATTGCATTGTCCTGGGATAAGATTGGCATTATGGTACCGTCTTTTTTGCCGTATGTTACAGCTGGATAATAATTATATCCATAATGCAAGTTGGTGTTTGCGTTTCCTGTAGGCTGAAAAGTGTATTTTGTTGCACCCCCATGGTAGAAGCCTGCACTTCCCCATCTGAAAAATAGACGTCCCCCTAAATTCCAAGCTATCTTGTTTGGGTTCATGTATTCATCGGAAATACGTAAAAACGGAAGGGTCGCGAAATCGTCAATAAGGATCTGTGTCTGTGCATAAAACGGATAATCCATGAGCCGAACATCTGTCTCCCGGGTATCCCATTCCCAGAAATAGCCCATAATGTAATTATCGTTTCCTGTCTGCTCCCATGGCTTGCCCTGTGAATTGAGAGAATATTGGGAAAAAAACATTGGTACTGGATTGAAAAAAAACTCAGGGTCAATAAAGTCGCCTGTATATACTGCTGCACCTTGAAATCCAAAAAACATTCCCCAAGGTAAGGTAATGCCATAGAAATGTAGATTTGCGCCCCTGTCAGGATACCCTTCTCCACTGTCCCTATTTAATAAAATCCATCGTGTGCGGTAAAAAAACGGTGGGTCATTGTAGGACAGATCAGTATGCAGAACAGAAGGTCCAACCGCATTGGCAAACAGTGCATAGGGTGTTGTCACAGCATCAAAGTGTCTGGACCGTGCAGCAAAAGCTGAAACAGGTCCTGCAAAAAAAGAAATACCTCCAGAGCGCATAAGCGAATATAATCCATTCCACTCAGAATGGCTGGATGAGTATTTATCATCATTAATAACTGATAATGAGCCGAAAAAGGAAAAGTTCTGCGAAAAATAATCCATCCGAAGATTCGATTCTGTACTTATCGATGGAGAGATTTGCTGTTCAAGCCAGGCACCGTTCCTATTATAATAGCTCTGGAAACTGGCATCAAGATAATAGGCTGCTTCCCTGACTTCGGTTGCCGGTTCAAGCATGGAAACCCAATAATGGTCTTCTAAACTAAAGCCAGTACTCCCTGAAATATAGGGTGTCCTACCGTTTGACATCATCACGTTTGGGAAAACAGGACTTGAGAAATTGGACGCTATTGGATAAAAAAGGAAAATCAGGAGAATAACATAGATTTTTTCTCTAAGTATGACAGAAAGGTGGTGTACTATTTTCATATCCGTGTCCCCTACTTCAAATAAGATATAAAAAAGATGGCTAAGCAAAGCAGTATATAGCAATTTAGCTCACATAGTATAGAAATATAGCATTTTTTACAATATTATCTACTTCTCTTCAGTATAAAAATCAGAGACCTGTTTAGCGTATGATAGGTTTGTAAATGATCCGGCAATATCCAGACTTTTTTTTGAGAATTTTCTACGAAGTTCAGAGGAATCTATCAGTTCTCTAGTTCTCGCAATGAATTCCTGGTTGCTATTAACGAGGAAGCCGTTTATGTTATGTAGAACCAGGTTTGAGTAAGCAGCATCATTTGGTACAACCATAGGAAGTCCTGAGCACGCGGCTTCAATACATGTCATAGGATGTATCTCACTTCTAGAAGCTGTTACAAAGATATCTGCTATATTATAAAAAAAATGTATATCTTCCCAAGCTATCTCTGAAGTGAAAATAATTTTTTCAGATACTCCAAAATCAATTGCCTCATTTTTTATTCTAGTAAGTTCAGGTCCATAACCTACAAAAATCATGATAACATTATCAATATCTTTAATTATCTTACTTATCATGAGGAATAACTCATACACCTCTTTTTCTTTCACAAGCCTACCAGTAAAAAGGAGCTTGAGACTGGAAAAGGGTATGCTGTATTTCCTGTAAAATTGATCTGTATGCGCCATTTTTTCAGACTGAACAAACCTCAGTGATATACCATTGGGAATAACCTTGTATTGTTTATCATTTATTAATTCGTAATAATATGTTCTGGCTTTTTCTGAAGGAAATATCAAAGCCTTTGATGGTCTGAGAAATAGACTGAGGATCCGTAAAATATGCCGAGGCTTTAAGAGTTTTCCTGCAAAAAAGTAATGAGTATACTCTTTCCATAAAGTGTGTATTGTATGGAAATGGGGCAAACTGTGCTTTTTTGCATATGCCCTTCCAGCCCATCCGAGAGAAAACTCAGTATGGGTGTGTACAATTTCAATATCTTTATCTTTTAGAAAATCATCTATTAGCTTTTGAGATGGAAGTGCGATTCTTAGGTCTGTTTTATGTCCAAACCGAATTGATGGAAGCCTTAAAGTATCTGAATTTGATGATTTCCATCCGGATGCTGAAACAGTAATTATGTATACACTGTGTCCAAGATTGGTTAAGCCGGTTTTCAGCTGATCAACAGAAACACTAACTCCATTCTTTATTGGGTGATAACAATCCGAGAATAGGGCAATATTCATTGTAGGTCCGATAATACTAAAATATAATATAGGTGTTCAACTACTGGAGGATGCGCTTTTTAGGTTATCTTCCCACACCGTTAATAGAAAACGAAGTAAAATTGGTGTGAGAATGCTTGTTACTGCACAGGTAAGGACCATTGCAGCAAAAAGGTGCTCCGGTACTGCCCAGCTGCTTCCTATTCGTAAGCTGCGTTCGGTTTTAATTGATTATTTTCACTGACCTTGGAAAAAGAAGGCTTCTACCTCAGGAATATACAATTCCTGCCCAACAAAGAGTGTTGTATCAGTTGTAATATTGTTTACGTCTATAATATGATAAATCGATATATCGTGAGCTCTGGCAATGTCCCAGAGAGTATCACCGGATCGGACGGTATATACACTGTAGTTTCCATCTAGAGAGGATAATCTGTCCGGAATAGTCCTTTCTTCAGGGACCTCCCAATCAACAAACGCGCGGGCTAGTTGGATATTACGCTGAGTTTCTTCATCTCCAATAGGTATATGGGATGACAGTTCGATCTCAATTGCAGCAATACCTTGTACAGACATCCAGTCAACCGCATCTCCGGTTGTCCGTTGCCCCGGCATTCCTGACTCAAGGTATGCGTACCTGGTTATATTTGAAGCAAGCTCAGCCAATTCATAGGAAGCAGATGCTTTTCTGTCTGCTCCTGCGAATATGGTACCCATAGCGCTGTGGTATATAATAACTGCATGAATCTCGTTTTCCTGTACAAAATCCCGTAATGCTTGCGTCTCAGGTTCTGAGAATGGAAAGCTGCCGGGATCCACACTTCTGTTACCCATTTCTGCTGTACTGCTCCAGTTATAATTCCAGTTGCGGTTCAGATCCACTCCATTGCCGTTCATTCTTGCTGCAAGTGTATCTGCCTCAAGACTGTAACCGTCAGGATTAAGACAGGGGATAATGTAAACAGTGTCTTCCGGTTCTTCTGTTTCCTCAAAATCCTCTATTAGCTGCCAAAATATATGCTTAACTGTTATTACTGTATTGTATTCATATCCGCCGTGTATTCCTCCGACAATCAGCTTTCCAGATCCTGAATTACCTATTCTGTAGGCAAGAAGATCCTCACCATTATACGAGGAACCAAAACGGATCAGCTCAACAGACACAGGATTGTTTGGAGAGGACCCGTGGTTTGTATTGTTCTGACTATACAAACCAAATACAGGAGACAAGATAAACAGGAGAGCACAAAGGATATAGGGTTTTAGATTCACAGTGCCTTTTATCATCATATAAAAAATATAGCACATTTCCCAGTGAAATGAAACATACACCATACCTATTTGGGTACCTTTGCATGGATCGTGTAGCGCCTTGGATGAAAGATCAATACCATAGACGAGCGAGGAACCGGTTTGGTGTTAAGCCTGTTATTAGGTAATTGTTTTCGAACATTTGCTGGGCTATATTCCTACCTACATAACGGATATGCCAAGGTTCGAATGTGTACCCTGTTTCTTGCTCCCGATCCGGCGGATAGGAGATAATAAACCCAAAAAGATGGGCGTTGGAAGCAAGATACTGATACATAGTATCTTCGATTGACTGAAAACGAGGGGTTCCGACTATATTCAAGTCAACTGCGGTGCCGAGCTGATGTTCAGAATGTCCGGGCAAAGCAGAATACTGTGAAGCGAGGCTGCGGGCTTGGCTTCTTGACGCTCCTCGGTCAACTTCGTACTGCACCCAATAGGCAAATACTGATTCCTGTCTGCTGTAGCTTCGGTAGCTTGAAATTATCTCCAAAATTATGCCGTTTTGACTGGCATGGACCATCAAGCTCCGTAATGCTGTTTCTGTTTCAGGTGTTACTACTGCTGTGGACCCGAGAATTGTGCATTCTACAAGCTCTGGTACATAGTTTTCAGGAAGCTGGTGTTGCTTATCAACTGGTGCAAGAAAGTAGGTATCACTCTCTAATACGTGCACCTCTTCAGCAAAAAGATGCTGCCCTACAAAAAATGATAACAAACAGCATAATGCAGCTATCTGAGAAACTGCGGGCTTACAGTTAATCCTCATAATACTCAAAGGCTCCAATATCGTATGCAGGACGAATGCCGTGATTCGGGTTCGGACGCTGATTTCCTATCCAATCGGTCTGAGGGCCTCCCCTGGTGCTTACATCTATGCCCTGGTTTAAGCCTGAACTGCTGGACGCAGGTGTATATTCATTGGGGTCCGCAAATATTGATCTGAAACTTTCTGAAACATTGCCGTGAATATGTCCGCCAAAAGGTTGGGTGTCGGAATTATTAAGCCCGCGTACTGAATCAAAGGAAGCTGAGATATTGCTCAGTCGTTGTCTAAAGTAGTGGAGAATAAGACTGTAACCGGAGAAGTTGTTTGATAATATATCCATCTCAGGAACATCCTCTGATAGTAAAATGGCGCTTCCTATAACAGCCTGTCTTCTTGCAATAATATTGTTGCAAAGCTCGGAATACGACTGGGCTCCGTGAATAACTATACCCCTATTTGCTCTGGATGCTGCATCAGCAATTAGATTATTGCTGAACAATTTTACTGTGCTATTTTGCAATTCAATGAGTATTGAGTCTCCTGTAGCTGGAGTATCGATTATGTTTGTAAAGAAATCCCCTGTTGTTCTGTTCAATTTTACAGGGTAGATATACTCATCTGCTCCACTGCTGGTAAACATATTCTGTTGGAAGTCAATTGAGCATGAACGAAGCTGCAGACCAATTGAACCGGATGAAGCAGAACAGTCATAGATTGAATTGACTGAGAATATATCGCTGTCCTCCGCAAAAAGCAGTGTATTAATACGCGCTGCGTTATTACCTTGGAACTCACAGTTGTTAAAACGGATGTCTGCTCTGTCAAGAGAACACGCAATTGCATTGAGCGTACCTTCTCCTGTGGCAATCACTGAATCAGAGATAACGGTTCGGCTATTTTGAATCCGTAATGACTGTGTATTTTCCCCGCTTCCCGGCAGGAATGTGGAATTTTCTATCAGTAGGGTATCCATATCCTGAGCATCCAGACAGACGACTGTGTTTTCCATCCGTAGGGCAGTAAATTCACTATCAGATATTGATACCTCCCCTCCTTCAGCGCGAATCATAGTTATCTGATCCTGGTCCTCGGTATAGAATGTTGACCTACTAGCTGAGGTAGTACCTCTAGTCTGTATTAAAAGCTCTGAAATAGTGTTTCCTGCACTTGCAAGGGTTGACTGTTCCAAAATCAGATTTCCGCCGGAGTTATTGATAAGCAGCTGAGATACCTGACGTGAATCTGTAAGATAGATTTTCTCTATTTCCAAATTTCCCATAGACAATGAAACAAGCGGACGGTTATCCGAAAAATATTCGCCGGTATCAATAATAGTATACTCATCTTCAGTAGCTTCCCATGAACCTGGGATAAAACCGCCGGTAATTCTCATGTCCTCTGAAATACTCAGGGTCTGCTGCAGCTCAAACCTACCTGTTGTCAGATAGATAACATTCCTGCCTGTCTCTTGAGAGCGGGTCAAGGCAGCGTGGAGTGTGGCCAAAGGCCTGCTTCTTGTGCCCGTGTACAGGTCATTCCCTTCAGAGGATACATAGATGATCTGTTTGTCTATGAAAAACGTCCAAGAGCTTATTTCTGCGCTTCGGTTTCCGTGGTTGTCTATTGAATATGCCCATACTGTGTATGAAGAGAAGTCAAAGTCCTCGGTGCCAAGGGTGATTTCTCCTTCATAGAGATCGAACTCATTCGGGCTCGGCTGGTGTGCTTCTTCTTCAGTTACTGCGTAGTAAACCAATCCGCTGTCTGTTGAAAGGGATACTGTTCTTGCTGCCTGGTAGTAGCCTTGGTCTTCTACACCTGTTATCACAGGTTGGGCCGGTAGTTTCCTATCAATATTAAACTGAATAGTTTCTTCTGAATCCGGTACAGTTTCTCCGTTTTCAGTAAAGAGCTCAAAAGAAACTGTGTAAGAGAGCTCTTCCCCGTTTACTCCTGAAATAGTAAGGGTATCTTCAAAAACCGGTGACCAAGGGGTTACAGGGTTTGGAGCAGAGTCTGAAGTATTAATTTCATAACGGATAATTCCTGTGTCTGCTTCTGCGGATATCCGGACTTCTGATTCTTCGGAATGATGAGATACCATAATCTGCCCGGATGCAATGTGAACTCTTGGAGTTGGTATTGAGACCTCCGCAGTCTGAATAGGGCTTCTGTTCTCGTCATTTTCTGCTGAATAGTATTCAAGTGTTATTGTCTGTGCAGAATAATCGCTTGCAGATAGTGTGATCAGCTCATTGAACCGGGAAAATGCAGTTTCCCTGTTTTGGATCCTGTAGTAAATATCTGAAGAGGTACGGTCAGGCCAATAAATATGAATTAACCTTTGGTCGCTGCTATATTCAATATTAGGCTCGCTAGGAGCTGCTACACTTCTTCGGTCCAGAGTAATCACGTATACTGGAGAGAGGCTGCTAAAATTGCCTGCTTCGTCAACTGCTGCTGCCTGGAGATAAAAAGTACTGAGCTCCCCTTGGGCTATGCTTAATGGAATACTTCCTGAATACTGCTGCGATTCTGTGGTAATCTCAGGAATGGCTGATTCATCTTCTGCATACTCATAGTATATTTGCGCATCTTCATTCTGTTCAAAGGTTAGGACTGTATTTGAAGTCCTATAAATATCGTTTGTCCAGCTGTTTAGAGTTGGAGCTTCAGGTGCAGATTTATCGATTGTAAAAGCATACTCAAGCTGGCTTGCAGCTGTGTTGCCGGCATTATCCTCGACAGCTATCCGGAGGCTAAAATCCTGGACTTCATTTTCTTCTACCTGAAAAGATAAAGGGTTTGAGTAAATGGCAGACTCAGTGACTAATGGATCAGGAGGAGCGGAATCATCATCAGAAATGGTATAGTACACTGTATCGCTCTCTGCCTCAGGTATTATTCGCACCAAAATGTTATCTCTGTAAATACCATTGTCCTCTAATCCGGAGATTTCCGGCAGCTGTGGAGCAGTCATATCTATAGTTATAGTAAAAATATCGGAAACACTACTTGTATTACCTGCCTGATCAACAGCAATTGCTTGGAACTGATAGATAGTATCTGAACCCTGGGTACCTTCAAGAATAATCTGATTCTGGTATGCATTGCTTTCACGGGTTGGCTGAGAAGGTGCTGTACTGTCAGATGTCAAAGTGTAATATATCTGTGCGTTCTCTTCATCACAAGTAAGACGTAATGGAAATGAGCGGTTGGTTCTGCCTGATGCAGGGATAATTTCTGGGTACGGAGCACTCGGTGCCCTGCTGTCCAGAGTAAAACGAATGGTCTGAGAGTATTCGGTTATATTGCCTGCTGGGTCTACAGAAGCAAGGCGTAGGGAATAGAAGACTTCTCTTTCTTCTACAGGATTAAAGGTTATGCTCTCTGAAATCAAGGTTCCGTTTTCAGGGTTTGGCTCAGGCGGATGAGTATTATCGGTCGTATAGGTATAATAGACTGATGAGGAATCTTCAGTGCTTACGCTGATTGTTACTGGTGTATTATGTGCTGAACCGTTTTCAATGCCGGAAATTGTAGGCATAGAGGGAAATACCTTATCTATTGTCAGCTCCTGTTCTGAAAATTCTCTGCACTGGTTTCCAGCCTGATCAACAGCAATTGCACGAATGGTTACGTCGGTTACACTTCCTGTGCTGCCGGTAACAGTAAATGGACCGGTATACAGTGTTCCTGATTCAATAATAGAATCAGGAAAGGTGCCGTCTCTGGAGACAGCGTAATAGATACTGCCGTTTTCTTCTGTGCTTAATCTTACTTCTGTATCAGTATTGGTTAGTCCGGATACCGGTATACCGCTGAACACCGGCGGATTTGGAGGAGCCTTATCAATGGTAAAGGATAGAGAAACTTCCTCTGGTATTGAGTTGCCTGCTCTATCGTTTGCTAATATTTGAAGAGTATAGGTAATTTCCTGGTTCTCTATACCGCGGACAGTGAAATCTTCTGTATACGGTCTTGTCTCCCAAACCGGATCCATCTCTCCATCTGTTAACCTGTACAGTGATGTATGAATTATGTCATGGGTATCTGCAGGGGTTATAATGATGTTCGGATCAGTACGGTAATGTTCGCCGGAGGTTACTCCTTCCACTGTGGGCGCTTGCGGGGGGACCAGGTCAATAGTAAATTGCAGATCATAAACCCGGCCGCCTGTTCCGTCGTCAGTAAAAGCACGGAGTTTTATTCGGTAATCCGTGGAGGATCCTTGTATTCCGCTAAAATGTAAATTTCCGGAAAATTCCTGGGATTCAAGAGTCGGTGCATCCGGTACGTTTTCTCCTCTTGCCTGTGTATACCGTATTGTCCATGGATAGTTCTCCAAATTAGCGCTGAGTGTAATAGTCTCTCTTGAGTAAATGCCGTTATGCTGGATACCGATAAAATTTGGCAAACTAGGTTCAATAGTTGAATAGGCTCGATATACGGGCTCTGTAAGGTCACTCCTATTACCATTGCTGTCCTCTGCATACGCCCTTATCCGGTAAAAAATACGGGGTGAATCTGTATTAAGGGAAACCGGGCCGGTATATTGCTGGTATTCTGAATTTATTCTCGGCTGCTGAATAGTTGACTCTGCTATGGAGTAATACATTCTTCCTGAACCGACGAGTGTAACAATCCGGTCGGAAACGCTTACACTAGGCTGTACAGGAGGAAGCGTATCAAAGTCAAGCTCAACCGGTTCTGATGCTTCTGAGAGGCCGCCGTATTGATCAACAGCCCAAGCAGTACAGTACAGACTCTGGTCAAACCCGCGGGGTACTTGAACGGAAATTATACCGCTTGTGCTTGGAAAGCTCCCTTCAGGTGCTCCAGCTGCTCCGGCATTGGTATGTAGAGAATACAGATAGGATGCTGCACCACTGCTTTCTATGGTTATTCTTCGTGCACTTCTTTCTGTAGTATTCTGTACAGATAAAACCGGTCTTTCCAGATTCAACGGCTGAAGAGAGAACTCCCGGGAAAGGACCTGGCTGCTGCTGCCGTCAGGAAAGTACTGGCGGAAATATATGATATCTGTTGTTTCCGCAGAATCTGCTGTCAATTCTACAGAACCGGAGTAAAGCAAGTCCTGTGCATTTGGATTCTGTTCACCAATGCTGTAAAAAACAGGGCCTGAACTGTTCCGGTTTATAACTACATTCGCGGTATCCACTGAAGCTTGATTAAATTGTAGGTTCGGCGCAGAGGAATTTCGTTGATCAAATACA
>CAYRYS010000071.1:0-18582 GCA_964428555.1 uncultured Spirochaetales bacterium
GTACCCACTCCAAGTTTCGTAGAAAGGTTGGAGAGTAGACTGTCATTGCAATCACCTCTGCCTCAGTATTCTCAAGTTCCTGTAAAAGCCTGAAGCTGCTTGGATTGGAAGTACAAAAGACAATTACATCGTATTCTTCTGCAAGTTCTTGAATCCGTGTGCGCTGTTGGGGTTCAGGATAATAAAAGGGGTTATACGGAAAATAGTAGGTATCAGCATCCGGGTATCGGGTCAGACCCGCATCAAAAAATGCTTGGAACTGACCTGCTAATAGTACCCGTTCGCCTTCTGCAGGGATAAAGGGGATACGTTCGGTCCTAAATGCAGC
This sequence comes from uncultured Spirochaetales bacterium, assembly GCA_964428555.1. GTDB lineage: Bacteria > Spirochaetota > Spirochaetia > CAYRYS01 > CAYRYS01 > CAYRYS01. The sequence goes on from CAYRYS010000071.1 coordinate 329, forward strand.
AATACTTCTTCCTGACTGGCTGTAGAAGAAACCTTGTGCTTCCTCGGATGTGATCCGGTCATGAATCCCTTCAGGCTCAGGATATAAGTCTACAAGTGATGAGTCGGAGAGAAAACGCAGCTTTACTTCGAGTATCCGTCTGCAGGAGTGTTCAACACGATTGCGGAATTCCTGATCTGTCTGCATAAGGGAATATACGTGCTGCCAAAGTTCTCCTCCCGGCTCAGGAGCAGAAGATAGCATAATAATATCATTTCCTGCGCGGATGGCTTGCTCAACAGCAATCGGCATAGTACGGTTTCCATGCAGAACACCGCGCATGTGCATATCATCAGTAATAACAAGCCCTTCAAACCCAAGTTCGTCTCTGAGCACATCCTCTAGGAAAAATGAAGACAGGGTAGCAGGTGTATTACCAGGCTCAATCTGGGGAAGGCTGAGGTGCCCGCTCATAACCGCAGGCAGTCCTTCCCGTATCAAAAACCTGTATGGCAGCAGTTCTCTTCTGCGCCACAGCTCTTCAGATATATCGATTACCGGCATTGATCCGTGGGAGTCAACGCTTGTATCTCCATGTCCCGGATAATGTTTCGCAGTACAGATTATTCCTGCATCCTCCATTCCGTGGTAATAGGCGAGGCTGTACATTGCAACAGCTAAGGGATCATCGGAAAAGGTTCTGGGGCCGATTGTATGTGCGTCAGGTTCTGAATACACGTCTACAGAAGGTGCAAAATTCATGTTGATGCCCAGGGTGGCAATCTCTCTGCCAATATAATAGCCTGTGTAATAGGCATCATGGTATGAGCCTGCTGAAGCTATTGCAATATTGCCTGGAGTAATAGTAGTTCCTCCGCCTACATGGAAAACCCAGCCTCCCTCCTGGTCTGTGGCAGTAAAAAGAGGAATTCCGAAATCAGTTTGATTAACTGAAATGCTTTGAATATTTGCAATATTCTCAGCTAATAGCTCCAAGTCTCTAGAATTTCTTCCAAAGATCTTTATTCCCCCAAGATTATATTCTTGTATCCACCGGATTATTCCCTCGTCCGCAGTGCTGCCGTAGTAGCTTAACAGGAAGAGCTGTCCGAGAATTTGTGTGTCAGTCATCTCTGCCATCATTCTGGAAATAATATCTTCATCCGGTAGATCTTCCCAGAACAGGGTCTGGGTAAAACCGGGGAATTGGATGAGAATAAAGAGAAATAGAATTATTAGTATTTTTCGTTCCATTCTGTCTTCGCGTATCTGGAGTTATAAAGCTCTTTTGCTGCTTCCTCTTCAGTTGTAGAAAGCTCAGCTGGAATAATATCAAAAATACGGGAAAATGTGGAGATAAAAGAAGCTTCTACCTGGGAAAAAGTGAAATTCTTTCCTGTAACTGCTTTTATTGTTGTTCCGTGGCTGCCTGAACCGCCGTTAATCAGGTAGTCTTTCAAGGTGAACCTGCTTCTATCAATAGGAATGGAGCCGTGCTGGAGTACCGCTTGTCTGCTTACCATCTGGGCAGAACCGATCAGTTTTTTACCTGTACTGTCTTCAATCTCATATTCTCCTGTGGATGCATAACAGTCCGCGCTTTTCAGGTCCCCTTTTTTGCCGGATACAGTATGGGCTTGTACAGATAGGTCGGACAGACAGGTGGTTAGTGCATTTGCAATATAGTCATATACCTGGCGCTTCCCGAATTTCGGAAAAAAGCTTTTTGGAAAAACAAATGAATAGGTGAGTTCAACATCATGGAGCACGGCCATGCCGCCCGTCGGTCTGCGTATAAAACCGAGGCCGTCTTTTTCGGCTGAGTGAATATCGAAATCGCTGGAGCGCTGGAGTCTGCCAATAGATATGCTAGGGGGGACAAAACGGTAAAGCCGGATAACCGGAATGTCCCCTTCCTGTATTGTCCCAAGGAGCGCGTCGTCTCTTGCCATTGTCCGCGCTCCTGGAATATTACCATCTACAACAAGACGGAATCTCTGCTTATTCGTAAGCCTGTCCTTTCAGCTCATCAATGTGTTGGCTTGCCCTGTGTGCTGCAATTGCTCCATCGCTTGCAGAAACAACGAGCTGGCGAAATGGAGTGGTTCTAACATCCCCTACTGCAAAAAGACCGGGAATGCTGGATTCCATACTCTGGTTTGTCTCAATGTAACCGGCTTCATCCATTTTAGCGCCCATGTCTTTTAGAAGTTTTGTCTGGGGAACCGAGCCGATAAAGATGAAAACAGCATCCATTTCCTCTTCATAGCTTTCGCCGGTGTCTGCTTTTTCGAGCAGTACTTTTTCCACTTTGTTCGAGCCCTTAATTTCCTTTGCAACAGTATTAAATCTAACCTCTATGTTTTCGTTTGCTAATACTCTTTCTGCAAGGGATTTCTGTGCTCGGAACCTGTCCCGTCTATGAACAACAATTACCTGATCAGTCAGATTGGAAAGATACATTGCCTCATCACATGCAGCATCTCCTCCGCCGACAACAAGGATCTTCTTACCTTTAAAAAACGGACCATCGCATGTGGCGCAATAAGACACGCCCCTTCCTGAGAATTCTTCTTCACCGGGTATTTGAAGCTTCCTGTGTTTAGCTCCTGTGGAAACAATTACTGAATATGCAGTATATGTTCCTTTCGAGGTTTCAACTTCGAAGTATCCGTTCTTTTTTGTTATATTTTTCGCACTGGAAACTTCCACCTCTGCTCCGAAGCGCTTTGCCTGCTGTTCCATTCTCTGGGAGAATTCAAAGCCGCTGATCGGTTCAGGGAAACCAGGGTAGTTTTCCAGGTCATTGATTATTAAAGCCTGTCCCCCTGCTGCCATTTCTTCAATAAGCAGGGTCCGTAAATTTGCCCGTGCCCCGTACTGTGCAGCTGAGAGGCCCGCAGCTCCTCCGCCCACAATTATTAGATCCTTATCCACCTTCATGGAAGTCCTCCTTTGCTGTGCTGTTCACAGATTGATTGTAAAAATTAATCGGGAATTTTATTGCATATGCGATAGTATACATATTATTTTTATAATATGATTACCTACGTATTGAAAGTCAAGCACCTTGTTCCTCTCTTGGTTTTCCTCTTTCTTCCGGTTCTATTGTTTCCCGACCAGCCGCGTACTGTACCAGAAGAATATGCGGTGCGTCTCGGGCAAATGTCAGAACCCTTGGAACTCCATCCTGCAATTGAAGGGGCTCTTGCATTCTCCGGAGTGTCCGCGGCCAGGATCCCTGAATACCGGGACAGAATACTCGATTATACCAGAGAATTGGAAACAGCGGTATCCGGAATTGAAGATGATTATGAAAAAGGTGAAGCAGTATTAGAGTTCATGCATGAAAATATCCTTTCTGTGTATTCAGAGTACCAAACACGGGTGGATGTTATTCTTGATAGGGGCACGTTTAACTGTGTATCTTCTGCAGTATTGTATTTAATCTTCATGAAATCCCAAGGGCTTAATGTTCAGGGTGTAAGCACATCAAGCCATGCTTTTTGCTTTATTCCAATAGATGGTGAGATAGTAGATATTGAAACAACAAATATCCATGGTTTTGATCCTGGGAGAAAACAGGAGTTTACAGACAGCTTTGGAAACACCACCGGCTACTCCTACGTTCCTCCCGGAAATTACAGCCTCAGAACGCGGCTTGAAGAAAAACAGCTTATCGGACTGATTTTCCAGAACCGTATCGCCTCCCTTGAAGCGCGGAATAGGTATGCTCAAACAATCGGCCTAGCTGTTGACAGGTACTTCCTCCAGCAGGACCAACGGTCATTTGAAGATATGGCCCGCACATTTATCAACTATGCCTCTGTACTAAATGAGAGGGGAGAATATGCTGCGGCCTTGGAATTCCTCTCTGAAATGCAGGAAGAATATGGGGAGAGCAGCCAGTACAATGAAATTATCGGGATATTGACCTATAATCTTGCAGTAGAGCTGTTTAATAGCAGAGAACTAGGAGAAGCCCAGGAGGTTCTCTCAGAAGGATATGAAACAGGCACAATTAATGAACGTGAGTACCGCGAGCTTATGACAGGTATTGTTGAAACCCGCATAGCAAATCAAATTAATTCCCTTCCTTTTGAAGAAGCAATGGAAGTGCTTAATGAAGCAATTGCTTTGGAAAGTATTTCCCAGTCAAGGTACAGAGAGTATATGGTGTATCTCTATGGAAACAAGTCCCAAAGGATTGCTGAAGAAGAAGGGTTTCTTGCAGCTGCCAGATTTTTGGAGGAAGGGCTTTCATTACTAGGGCAAAGCAGGCAGCTAAGACAGGCAATGGAAGGGTATTACCACAATTATGCAGTAGAAATCCATAACCGCTTTGGAGAACTCTATAATTCCGGACAAACAAGGGAAGCCAGAAGAGTTCTTGAACAGGGCTTGGAGAATGTGCCTGATTCGAGGATATTACAGCAGGACCTTCGGCAGATCCAATAACCCATTTTTTCTTATATACACAATTATCAGTAATCTTCTCCTTAATCCCTTCTAAAAAGCGCCGAAAATAAGAATGAGGTGGAGTACTTAGAAAAGTAAGTATTTTGCTAACTTTATCGTACAGCAGGAAGGGAAGATGGACAGAGAAGCATTAAAGGAATCATTTCGCCAACAGATTACACTCATACAGCAGTTTTCGGAATGTGAACGGGACATGCATACCTACCTAGTACAAAAGAGTTGGGAAAAGCTTCAGATGACAATTTCGCAGCTCTCAGGCTATGCTGAAAAAATTCGGAAATACGAAGATATTATGGCAGAAGGAATTGGGGAGCTGAAAGAATCCTATGGAATGAAACCAGATGACACAATCTACCGGCTTCTGCTTCATCTGCCTGCAGAAGAACGGGATGAATGGGCAGCACTTTTTAGGGCATTACGGATCGCGATTGTTAAGATGAGCACACTCACCGCAGCTGTCGATTCGTACCTGCAAACAAATATGCAGAGTTTAAAGGGTATGCTGGATGAAGTATTTCCACACCAAAAAGGAAAAATATACTCGAAAAGCGGATATACCAGGAATTCCGAAGGAGATGCCATGCTTATTAATAAGCATGGTTAGGAGGAATATATGCTTTCAACCTTTTCAGGGATAGAGATAGGAAAGCGCAGCCTTGTTGCGCATAATTTAGGGCTTACTACAATAGGTCACAACCTAAGTAATGCAGGAAGTGAAGGGTATTCCAGGCAGAGGGTAAACATGGATGCAATGCAGCCGATTTACATGCCTGGTCTTAACCGTGCTGAAACTGCAGGACAGATCGGCCAGGGAGTCAATGTTCAGAGTATTGAACGCATTAGAGACCAGATCCTTGAAGGCAGGATCGTTGCGCAAGGCCATGAAGCAGGATATTGGGAAACAAGAGACCAGTATCTTCTCATGGTGGACCAAATATACCAGGAGCCGACAGATACCTCGGTACGGACACTTATGGACCGTTTTTGGGACGGGTGGCAGGAACTGAGTATGCACCCGGATGAAATGGCATCACGCCAGGTAGTTCTTCAGCGCGGTGAAAGTTTGATTGAAGGCATACACCAGCGCTATCGGGGCTTACGGGAGGTTCGAGACATGCTGGAGGATGAAGTTCAGGTAACTGTTACCCAGGTCAATGATCTTACCAGTGAAATTACTGAACTCAACGATCAGATTGTCCGTATTCAAGCACAGGGAGATAACCCGAATGACCTGCTTGACCGCAGAGACCTCCTTGTTGAGCGGCTTTCAAGGCTGATTAATATCACTGTAGATAATAGAGACCCTGATGAGTTTACTGTTCATGTAGGCGGAAGACACCTTGTGCAGGGAAATGTGGCACGTGAGTTTATATTGGAACAACGGCCTGAGAACGAAGGATACTCAAATGTTATCTGGGATAATACTGAAGAGCTAGTGCAGCTTCAGGGCGGTAAGCTCGGTGCGCTCCTGGAAATGCGGGATTACGATGTTCGGGAAGAAATACAAAGCCTTGATATGATGACCTTGAACTTTGTCGACCTGGTCAATGAGATTCACAGACAAGGCTATGGTCTGAATGGAAATACGAATACCGACTTTTTTCAGGAATATCCGGCAATTAACAATATATCAGGAAACTATGATAGAGATGGTGATGGTGAATATGATGCATCCTATATCTTCAGGATTACAGGCAGCAATGCACTTGAGCCCCAGGATCAGATAGGACTTCAGGGAACTATGACGCTTTCCGGTCCTCAGGGGAATATCGATATCCAGTATTTTCCCACAGATACTGTTGAAGATGTTATTCAGAGGATAAATACTTCTACTTCTGAAGTAGTGGCAAGGCTGGATTCAAATAATAGGCTGAGCCTGAAGGCTTCTCCTGCTGCTGTGCAGGAAAATCCAGATTTTGTTATCCGCCACATAGAGGATTCTGGACAGTTTCTTGCCGGATACTCCGGAGTACTGCAAGAGTCTGGTGAAGGCGGCGCCTATGATTGGGACCAAGCTGATGCTGTCCTTGCACTGCGGGGGGGCGGACTGGACTATGCTGTTGCACCTTTGACGCATCCTTCAGGCTGGGTAGAAGTAAACCGGGAATTAACAGAAGATGCCGGAAATATAGCTGCAGGGCTTGGCCAAAACGGTTATGCACCTGAAGCAGGAGACGGCTCTGCAGCAATTACGATTGCTGCACTAAGGAACAGGGAAGTCATGGTAGGTCAGCTAGGCACTTTTGACGATTATTTTGCGAATGCTGTTGCTGAGATCGGTGCAAAGGGAGAGGAAGCTGAGATAGCTCTGGAAACCCAGAACAGAATTATGGAAGACTTGACTGCAATGCGGGACTCAATTTCCGGAGTGAATATTGATGAAGAGCTTTCTCTCATGATCAGGTTCCAACACGGATACACAGCAGCCGCCAGGTTTATAAATACAGTGAACCAAATGCTGGATACAATAATAAATCGGCTGGGGGTATAATAGATGAGAAGAATTAGTTCAGGAATGACTATGACGGATATGCAGAATGCTCTCCGGAGAAGAGAATACGAGATGAACAGGCTCCAAAACAGGATGGCTACGCAATCTCGAATCCAAAATCTCCGGGACGATCCCGCTGCTGCTGCACACGCTACACGGTTCCAGTCAAATATTACTCACCTAAACCGTTATGAAAACAATGTTGAGACAGTGAGGAGCAATTATCAGGTTGCTGAGGGATATGCCCGTCAAGCTGGGGATATCCTGCAGCGCGTAAGAGAACTTGCTGTACAAGGGGCTACTGGTACATATTCAGAGGATGAGCTTCAGTATATGGGAGAAGAGGTGAACGAGCTGTTGGCAGAGCTGGTGAATATTGCAAATGCCCGCGGAGGTGATGGAAATATGATTTTCGGAGGCAGCGATGTGAATCAAGAACCCTTCCGTGCTTATTCTTCTCATGTGCCTGGAGCAGGGAGAGATCTTATAACCTCAGTAGAGTATACAGGCAATATTGTAGAGAACCAGGTTGAAATATCAGAAGGAAACTATATTGAGAATAATTTTCCAGGTAACCAGGTATTCTGGGCTGAGCAGCACCAAGTCTATTCCAGCGTAGATGCTTCAAACTACCAGGTTCAGCAGGATTCAACAATCCAGATTGACAATACTGAAGTACAGCTAAGGGAGGGAGATAATATTCATGCGGTAATCTCCAGAATCAATGACGCCGGTGCAGCGGTGCGTGCAAGCCTTGACCCTGTCAGAAACAGCCTCGTGCTTTCATCAACACAGCCCCACCAAATGTGGATTCGGGACGGTGCTGAGAGTACAGTGCTTGAGGACCTGGGAGTTTTATCAGGAAACGGAAATACTCCTCCAGAGAACCTTGCTGAAGAAGCCACAGAGTTTGGAGGGTCTGTATTTGACATGGTCATCCACCTCCGTGACAGCCTTTTTGAAGGTGATTCTGAGGCAGTCGGTACAAGCGGAATCCGGGGCATTGACAGTGCGCATGAACGGCTTCTAACTTCAATGGCTGACATAGGTGCGAGGGCAGAGCGTCTTGATATTGCACAGACACGGCTCAGCAGCGAGATACCGGAAATGCAGGACAGGCTCAGTACATTGACTGACCTTGATATTACCCAGGCAATCACTGAGCTGCGGATGATGGAATATACACATCAGGCAGCTCTTGGAACAGCTGGCAGAATAATGCAGCAGACACTGCTCGATTTTTTACGATAGAGGGAGTACATGCAGATACAGACCAAGCCCTACGGCACAATACAGATTGATGACAGACAGGTAATTAATTTTCCATTTGGGATCCTTGGATTTGAGAATTTCAGGGATTTCGCATTACTGGATGCACAGCAACAGCCTTTTTATTGGCTCCAGTCTTTGGCTGTAAAAGAAATTGCCTTTATTTTAATAAACCCCTGGCTTTTTCGTCCTGACTATTCTCTGGATATTATGCAGGAAGATCTGGAGGAAATCGGGATAACAGACAAAGATCAAGCACTGGTGTTTGCCATTGTTACAGTCCCGGAAAACCAATCCAAAATGACAGCAAACTTACAAGGACCGATAGTTATAAATAAGGAAACACATCAAGCCAGGCAGTGTATATCAACAAACCAGAAATGGAAAATCCGCCATAACATTCTCGATGAGCTTGCAAAAATGAGGAATGAAGCATGCTGATTCTAGCAAGAAAAGTGGATGAGCGGATAATGATTGGAGATAAAATTGAGATCTCTATTGTTGATATTAAAGGAGACCAGGTAAAAATTGGAATAAAAGCGCCGAGAGAAGTAAAGGTTTTTCGGCAGGAAGTCTATGACGCAATCCTGAGAGAGAATGAGGCTGCAGTTAAGTCAAATATTTCAATGCTCCCGGATATAGATTCGGAAAAGCTCTTTTCCAAGGATGATAAAAAATAGGCGCTTTTGCAATTGTCAGCTGTCTTGCAATTCTTTGTATATTGCTTCAAATGACTTATTGATCCTGAGAAAGAGATTGACCATATCCGGGTCAAAGTGAGTACCGCTTGAATCCTGAATCTTTTCGAGTGCTACCTCGTGGGAATAGGGTTCTTTATACGCCCGCTTCATCCGTAACGCATCGTATACATCTGCAACTGCAACAATACGTGAAGCTAATGGTATATTTTCCATGATAAGCCCGTATGGATAACCGCTTCCGTCCCACCATTCGTGATGAAAAAGAGCAATGTCCTTTGCCATTGGGTTCGGATATGTGGATAGAATATAGGCACCGTTAATGGTATGTTCTTTCATTATTTCCCATTCCCACGACTCCAGTTTCCCATTTTTATTGAGTATGTCATCAGGAGTGCCGATCTTTCCGACATCGTGCATTGCTGCAAGGAAGCCGATATCTTCGATAAAGTCCCAGGTTACCTCATCCCGGTCACGTCTGGAAAAAAGCTCTTCAGCCATCTTCCGTGAATATCGATTTACCCGGTTAATATGGTGTCCAGTATCATTGTCTTTCAGCATAGAGGCTTCCAACAAACTCTGGAACATATTCTTCAGCATTACCCTGGTTTCTTTGGTAATATCAGTAAAGATGGCTGCAAAGGCATCAGGGTCTTTTTTTTGGGCGCCTGTTTCCATAATCGGAACGAACATCACGTTCGTAATAATTGTCGGATGATCTCTATGTCGTTTCTCTATTTTACCATGCCATGAATATCCTGCATCTTTTGAATGGAGTGCACGGTATATATCGTGGATGGTTTCTTCGCCGAGATACTCATAGTAGATCTTTGCGAAGTTTTTAATGTATGAACTTATTTCTTCTCTAAAAAGCTTGGTATAGGCCATGTTCTGCCAGATAATATTCAGCCGTTTGTCAAGAACAATGCAGGGTATTGGACTAGACCGGTAATTACTGCACCATGAACGTACCGGCGAAAGCGAGAGTAACGATGTGTCTGCTTCTTCAAATGTTTCTAACTCATCATCTGCAACATTTTCAAGTTCGACCAATTCTTCAGATTCAAGCATGATTCTACACCTTTATATGAAATACTAGTGTTATGTTATCCCTTTCTGTTCTTGGGCAATTTCTGCTTCGCTTTTGCGCAGATACATAGGGCCTGCATTCTTCGGGTCTGCCTGCTTACTCTCGATTTTCTCCTTTGCTAATCTGAGGAGATTGACAGAAGCTCCCCAAATATCCTGACTGCAAATTATAGCATTGTTTTCATTGGAAAAAAACCGTTCCATTTTCTGTGCATGGGGCCCGGTAAAGAGGACTCCCTTTTCCTGGGTAACATACTCTGCAATTTTGTCCGCACTAATGTCGAGATAGTCAGAAACCAGGGTATTATTTCTGTATAAGGCTGTGTAAAAGCGGTTTTTCTTCCCATCGATTATCGGCATAACCGATTTTGCGGAGCTTCTGAATAAACCGTATACATCTAAGCTCGGTACAGATACTACTGGGCATCCTGATGCATGACTTAATCCCTTTCCTGTTGCCATACCAATCCTTAAACCAGTGAAGGAACCAGGGCCTGATGCAATACCAATGCAGTCTAGTTCTTTAGCCGTACAGTTTCCTTCATTGAGCAGAGAAATTATCAGCGGAAGCAGATTCTCTGCGTGTTTTAATCCAACCCTTCTAGTATTTTCATATATTTTATTTTCAATTTCCAGTGCAATGCTTAAAAATTCTGTAGTTGTATCAATTGCGAGTATGTTCATAACTCTATACCTATAATTCTGATAATTCTTGATCCATCGGTATCAATTTCAAATTCCACAGTAATAATATCATCCGGAAGAACATCCTCTGCATGATGGAACCATTCAATTACTGTTACTCCCTCTCCATCCAGAAGTTCTTCAACCCCAAGCATCTCAAACTCTTCACCAGAGGTAATCCGGTAAAGGTCCATGTGATACAAGGGAGTTTTCCCATTATACTCGGAAACTAATGTGTAGGTTGGGCTGGTAATTTCTTCAGATATATCGAGGGCTTGTGCAATCCCTTTTGTGAATACTGTTTTACCGCAGCCCAATGGGCCTGAAAGTCCGATAACAGAACCTGTTGGAAGGGAATTTGCAATTTTCTGTCCAAGCGATTTTGTTTCCTCAGGTTTATAGGTCCTAATTATATTCAGGGAAGTTTTCCTTTCTGCTCAAGTTTGTAAATATAATCCTTCAGCCTGTTTAATGCAGGGACAAGGGGATAATCAAGATCTTCAAGAAGCTTGACCTTTACATCAATTTTTCCGGTTGGAGAGTGTTCTAATGAGAATTCTATACGTTTCTCAACCTTCTTTTTTTCCATTGTTTCAAAAACAGCCTGTCCGAGAAATTCTTTCCTATAGTGGAGAGGAAGGTCTTTTTTTGTTAGGTTCTTCATTTCTAGAATTCTCATAGTAATCCAAATAGTATGCCAAAAACTTGCTGTGGTCAATACAAGGCTGTATGATTTATCATAGCCTTAATAATATGATTCTCTTCGTCCTGAATGGTAGTCTTCATGAATAGAATAAATGAAGTCGTTAATTCTATTCGTGCTTTCAAGTGATACCTTAGTAAACTGGACATGCATTAAAAAAGACTGATTTGCCATTCTGTGAAGTTTTACGACCTTGCCAAAAGCAGTAATCGGGTTGTTTCTGTCTTTTTCAAAGACTACCTTTAATAATTGCCCTTGCTTTAATGGTACCAATGTGCGAATCCCGCAGCCCCCAGCGGATATGTCCACAAGCGTTCCGATTTTATGGTTTTTGCTGTCTACTGTTGCCCGTTTTTGCGGACCGGATTCAGTGTTAACCTGCTGTACGGAAACAGGGTAGAAAAAGGCAGGCACCTGAAGATCTTTTCTTCTATGCTTCCGCTTGTGAATAAGTTTCATAGTATCCGAATGTTTTATTGCAAGGGTTGCCACACCGTCAGCAGACTTGTATCCAAGAACCTTTGAAGTAAATAGATAGCCTATACCCTGTTCCTGGTCTGCAAAGACCTTAAGGAGTGTATTTTTTTTCCAACGGACCGGAGTGTTATCGTCATGAGTAGGGCAGAGAAGACCAAGGTATTTTTTAGAATTCTGTGCAATTTTTGTATGGAATTTACCCTGTCCTTCAGGGGAGAGGATCACGTGTTGCCCTAAATGGAGCTGCCGTGTTGATTTCAGCTTTGATCTTGATTGAGCGTGGCGTTCCAGGATCTGCTTAATTTGGTATAGCATATTCTTGCGCTTCTCCAGCTGCGGAGATGGTACGTTTGAGTGCTCTATATTATTGATAACCCGTTTAAGGATGCTGTCGAATAAGCCGGAATTTGAAAGAAGATGGTAAGGGTGTTTTACATCGTAAAGCTTGACCATTTTTAGAAGCAGATTTGTCTGCTGTCTGTTTAGACCGATTCGCTTTGCAGTTTTTCGAAAGTTTTTTTGATTGAATTTTACAGAGTGGTTCTTGGAACCTTTTCCTGTTACCTTTTGCCCGATAAAGATAATAATACTGAACAGAAAGATAACAGCAAAAAAAATGAGTATTGATCCAATATCCCGCTGCGGAATGAGTCTAGTCTGCAGCAGAGGCAATAACATCTATTTTTCCTCCTCAGGCAGCAGCTCAGAAATAGACTGCAACTCTGTTATCCTTTCTGCGATTTCATATTCCATAATATCGCCAATAAGTACATAGTCTTTAGAATCGAACGCTTCAGATAGCTCTTGCAGTATATCCTGTAATTCCTGAAAAAGCGAAGTTAATTTTTTTTCTGCAAGCACAACATTTTCAGAATCTCCATACGTTTGCTGCAGATACGGCATAGTACGTAGGAGTTTTTCAGAGAGCTCGCTGAATTCGGTTATAATTGACATTGCTTTACTGTCCTTGCCTGTCTGTAATAGTACAGAGACTTCTGAAAACTGCTCCTCCATTTCCTTAAAACGGCTAATTGTTTTTCTTAGCTCCTGGGCAGGCGTTGCGATCTCCTTCATTCTTGTGAAAATAAGGTTTCTGACTTTGTCGATTGAAGAAAAAAACACCGGTTTTTTATCCTGCTCCAATTTTAAGTTCTGGAAAAGCCCGGAGGTTGCGATAAGTCTTTTTAGACTGTCTGCAAGTTCATGAGAGCCACCGGAGTCAATAAGGTTAGATATTGCCCGGTATACAGAGGGAAAGTCCTCCAGCATTTTTTTTATTTCTTCGCTGTTGTCTGAAGCAACAGCACGTTCCAGGTATTCAAAATACCGATGAATAGTTTCAAGCTGCTTAAACCGTGCATCTAATTCTGATTCAAGCTCAATATCAATTAATTCTATAGCGTTTATCTCTTGTTGCTCCCATTTCTCCGGAGTAAACAGCGGGACTTGCTCCTGGTTAACTTTCATTGAGAGAAGATTGAAATTCTTACTCCCAGCCCATTGCTGAATAGCCTTGTAAATATCCCCTAGGGTTTTTTCATTTTCCAAGGTGAAATTAATCGTTTGATTATTAACTCGTATTTCCACGAAAGCTCCTTACTGATTATTATTCCTGTTCAAATTTTCAAGTCCGCTGGATGACTCTTCGAGTTCCTGTATTGTGCCCTCCATTCTACCGAATTCCCTGCGGAGACGCTGTTCATACCTGTCCAAATGGCGGTTGTAATCTTCTATATCATCGTTTTCACGCTCGGTGCGGCTTTCAAGGCCCTGTATCCTGGTTGCAATAATTCCGCCTGATTGTACATAGGGCTGAAGATGTGCATCTAACTGGTGTGCAATCCCGTTATCTATGAGAACATCACCATCTGTATCATATCCGAACAAATCTTTAATTGCAAATAGGTTACTTTGCAATGCCTCGTCAAGCTGGTCTTCGCTTATTTCTAGATATCCCCTAAGCCGTGAAGCATTGATATCTCCTCCGGTATTTCCTCCGGATGCATTTGTGGAAATACCGATTTGAGCAAGCATCGTGACTTCCTGGCCTGCTCTTGTGGGATAGGAATTCATCGTAATCCGCTGAAGCTGTGACCTTAGCTGGTTTAGGGTAATGTCGCCCTGCATAAGCCCAAGCTGTTCCATCGCGCTTTCCATCTCTTCATTACTCATATAATCAATTTCATTTACAATTGCTTCATCATCTCTGGTGAGGATGTTTATCTTTGTCATTGCTTGATTATAGTATCCCACAAATGTGATAATAGAGTCTTTTATTGTCTCTCTGTCCGGTTCTATGGAAAGATCTACCGGTTCCTCGGATGCGCGCCTTAGGTTAAGGGTGACCCCTGGGATAATGTCATCAATCTCGTTTGAATCCCTGACAATTTCTATGCCGTTCATCTCGACAATTGCATCTTGAGCTGTTGAAAGTGCATTCACCGGCCTCTGGTCACCACGGGTTTCCGGATCATAGATACGGATATTCCTGATATCCAGGGTCCTGTATGTATTTCTATTTCTCAGATTGATTGAATTGAGGGTACCCCCTTGAAAAATATCCTGAAGTTCGACCTGAACGGTCTGGAACGTTCCTGAGTCCTGGAGTTGGTCAATGCCCCTGGTTTGGGATCCGGATTGTAAAAAAACCATAGATAGATCATCTACCCGTTCCGGCGGTTCTGGGGGGTCCCATTCAGGCATTTGTATCTCTGAACTTGCATTTTGAATGGTTATTCCCTCGAAGGTAACTGACCCTGCATCCGGTGTGTCCGGACCAGGAGGAGGTGAGGGAGCGGAATATTCATCTTCTGGTATGGTATTGACCCGTGCTTCAAATTCGAGAACCAGGTTGCGGTTTAATGGAGCAGGGGAAGATAATGGAATTTTTAATTCACTTTGTGTCTCGAGTGTTAAGGTTGAATTCGAAATGGAATAACTTGATTCATCTAATGGTTGGGTCCATGGCCGGATATTGTTTTCGTTTATCTGAATATCTTGGTCAACGGTATTTGACTGTTCAATGATTCCAGCTTCCCTGCCGAATTCCAATGCTGTTTCTTGGAAGAGGAGGCTGTTTTCTTCTCCGGTTGCTAGCGATTCGATAAGAATTACCTGGGAACTGGAAGTATTTCTTACTATCGATGCTTGAAGATTGTCTCCAAGCCGCTCATTCAGGGTTTCTGCGAAAGTTCGCAGTCTTCCGCCTCTAAAACGGAAGCTATACTCTTCTTCTCCCACCTGGAATGCATAATTCCCTGAAGGGACTTCAAAATCTAATGGAAGGTTCTGTGAAAGGAACCGGTCAGCACCTGCTGTTTGTACAACTGTGAGCTGCCGCTCCTCTTCGTTTGCTTCACGCGTTGCTGTGGCAGTAAGGATAGATTCAGCAGAAGACTCAGCTACACGATTATTAAAAGGGTTTTCAAAGCTGAAAAGACCGCGTGCGCTTTCCCGTAAGTCGGTGAGTATTCTGTTTACCTCCCGCCACACACTTCTTTGCTCATTATACGTGGATATAGTCTCTTCCATACGTTGCAAAGGAATGCGTTCAGCTTCCATGAGGTCTTGAATTGTTTGTCTAGAGCGAAATTGATTTGAATCGCCGGGGATGCTAATATCTGACATATCCTATACACCCCCTATAATATACTCTTTTTAGATTGATTCGTCGAATAATAGCCCTATCGCTTCCTTGAGGCGTACGTGAAGCCGTTGTAAGGCCTCAGGGGGTATCTCCTTAATTACTTTATCGGTTTCCCCATCTACCACCTTTACAACTACCTCTCCTAGATCCCTATTGATGGAGAACTTGAGTTTCTTGTTGAGAGAAGTTGTTGCGTATTCAATTTCTTTAATAACTTCCTGAATATCCTCTTTGTTTGTGCGAACTTGTTCGTGCTGCTTCTGTTGCGTTTCCTTTTGTTGCATTTCTCGGTGTAATCTGGCTTGTTCGGCTCCATGCCTTACGGCTTCTGAAGAGGACCCAGTGTTTCCCAATCTGTTAATTCGGGTACTCATCTTTTTCCTCCATGAAAAAGTCCCGGAAATAGAGGAGGGGGGCGCGTCCCCTCCTGGTTCCTTGTGATAAAGAAAAGACGTCCAGAATTTTCTTTATCTTTTTCTTAGGTCCTAAATAAAATCCCTAGCCGAGTAATGTAAGTACATTTTGGGATTTCATATTCGCTTGAGCGAGCATGGCAGTACCAGCCTGCGTAAGGATCTGGTTCTTTGTAAAATCTACCATCTCACTTGCCATGTTGGTATCGCGGATTCCAGACTCCGCAGCTGCCAGGTTTTCAGAAGCAATTGCAATACCGTCTGCAGCCATTTCAAAACGGTTTTGGTATGCACCGAGGTTTGCCCTCTGCTGTGATACCTGCTGCAGCGCAGCATCCAGACTACCGATTGCGCGATTTGCTGCTTCAGGTGTGGATATGGAAACCATTCCCTGTTCGCCTTGAGCATTTTGCAAGCCCAAAGCTTCTGCAGTTAGTGTTCCGATATAGACCTGTTCATTCTGATCCATGTTTGCGCCAACCTGAAACTGCATTGTCTGTCCGGTTGCTGAGTCTTCTGCAAAAGCACCGGTAAGAAGGTTCATACCATTAAACTGGGCATGTGACGCAATTCTGTTCACTTCGTCGACAAGCTGAGAAACTTCTACCTGGATCTGCATTCTGTCTTCAGCAGAGTAGATTCCGTTTGCAGCCTGTACTGAAAGCTCACGAACTCTCTGGAGAATGTCCTGGGTTTCCTGCATATAGCCTTCTGTTGTCTGAATTAATGAAACCGCGTTCTGGACGTTGCGTTCAGCCTGATTAAGGCCGCCAATTTGTGATCTCATCTTTTCTGAAACCGCAAGACCTGAAGCATCATCAGCTGCCTGATTAATTCTCATACCAGAACTTAAAGTTTGAATGTTTTCCTGTACTGCCTGGTTCGTCTGGTTAAGCTGACGGTTTGCATACATGGCACTCATGTTGTGATTTATTATCATATAACCCTCCTTGATAATATGCAGCAGCTATCCTTAGCTGCTTTTTAATGTCATATTTTGCTGAATGGAATTTACACGCCTTTCCATTCAGCTTCCATTTTTCATGGAAATTTACCCGGCTCCCACAAAGGGAGCCGGAAGTTCCCATGCATATGACATGCAAAGAGGGTATTTTTCAAAGATCGTTAGCGTTGTAACTACCTAAATAATACTACGCTATCCTAATAGTTGCAACACTGATTGTGATTTTTGATTCGCTTGAGCAAGCATTGCAGTACCAGCTTGTGATAGAATCTGGTTTTTAGTTAATTCTACCATCTGATCTGCCATATCAGTGTCACGGATGCGACTTTCTGCTGCCTGCAGGTTTTCAGCTCCGATGTCAATTCCAGTGATAGCCATTTCAAGCCTATTCTGGTATGCACCAAGGTCTGCTCTCTGCTTGTTGACTCTCTGTAGCGCAGAATCTAGTGTTCCGATTGCCCGGTTAGCACTGTCAGGCGTTGATAGTGAAAGAATTTCCTGGCTTCCAGTATTCCTTACACCAAGAGCAGCAGCGGTCATTGTACCGATATAGACACGTTCCCGCTGGTCCATATTAGCACCAATATGCAGCCACATTGACGCAGTAACAGTGTTTGTTCCTGTGTCACTTGCAAATCGGCCGGTGAGAATATTCATGCCGTTAAACTGTGCATGAGAAGCAACTCTGTCAATCTCATCAACAAGCTGAGAGACTTCTACCTGGATCTGCATTCTGTCTTCAGCAGTGTAAATACCGTTGGCTGACTGAATAGAGAGTTCACGAACACGCTGCAGAATGCTCTGGGTTTCCTGCAGATATCCTTCAGTTGTTTGGATAAAAGAAATACCGTTTTCCGCATTTCTTGAAGCCTGATTCAAACCACGGATCTGCGCTCTCATTTTTTCTGAAACAGCAAGACCGGATGCGTCATCGCCAGCACGATTGATCCGAAGTCCTGATGAGAGCTTTTCCATTGCACCGTCCAGTGACCGGTTTGTTTGTCCTAATTGTCGTTGAGCGAATTGTGCGCTCAGGTTGTGATTAATAATCATCAAAATCCTCCATGAAATATTTTTTTGTGGGCATCCATGCCCAAAGGAATCCGTTGTTAATGGTTTTTACCTATTTTTTTCAACCTCCTTAGAAAAATTAAAGTTTTCCTTAACCAGCCTTGTAAAAAGCCGATACTTAGAATAAGGGAAGAAGAACCAATGAACCAGCAAAGAAATTGGTCTTTTTCCCCGTACTCTTTTTATCGACCCCTCCCTTGTTAATCTTTACCGGGAATTACAAAAAAATGAGAAAAAAAGTTAGTGCCACGAACCTTTTGGGTGAAAGCAAAACTATTAAAACCCTCACAT
>CAYRYS010000072.1:0-18553 GCA_964428555.1 uncultured Spirochaetales bacterium
GATATTTCTTGCTCTCAAATTGAGGCCCAGTCAAGTACTGTATATAGTTATATAACAGTGACGGATTGATATGTTAACTTTGGACCTATTTATACTGGATGCTCAGATTCAATTGATATGATCGATAACCACTGAATTACATATGTAACCACGAATACCTACTATTTTGTTCTTATGCCTTCTACAACTAATGCATTCACTTTTGCTATTGCCAACGATTGCCCAACAGGTCATATAGTGAGTTTTGTTTTAACATTGACAGATGAAGATTTCAATAGCTGGGAAGAAGAACTTACTGTAACAGTAGAATAACTACAAGAGGAGAGAATATGAAACGAATATGCATCTTATTATGCTTGTTACTTCCTGTAATATCTATATTTTCAATAGATACGTCATTCGATTTATCAATTACACCGGATACTGGAGGTTCAACAATTAGTGCACGGTTATCAGTCGATTGGAATGGAGATATTCAGTCTTCAGCTTATCTGCATTCTGCAGAGTTTAATCAGACTGATACCCAAGTAGAGAATTTTGGTTCCGCGATCATGTCCACCAGTTCAAACCAGCTTCAGGTAGATTTGCTTCCTCTGGTAATTCAGCAGGAATTTTTCTCAGTTCCATTTATCTTTTCTGCAGGTATAAGCTATTTAGGAATTCAGGAAAACCAATATGCATTACTGGAAGATGAAAACAACGTGCTTGTTTCTAATGGAGATTATGTAAGTTTATCAAATGAAAGAGAAGCAACTATTTTTTCACCAAGGATAGGATTCTCTACTACCCTAAATACTCTTCCATTTTTACAAATTCGTTATTCTGGATATATAAGTCCGATTTATTATCTACAGCTCACCCAGTCCATTGATTACGATTTTCTGGAAACTATTCCCCAGAATACTGTGGAGAGATGGTCATACCCGTATTTTGAACAATCTGCTTCATTGACAATCTTTGAGAACCTTAGAGTTGCAGTATACCACTCTTTCCAAAGACTAGATTTTCAAACCATGGACTGGAAATCAGACGGTTCAACAATGGTAGGCGTAGACGATGTCCAGACAATTAATGTTGTAAAGCTCGGGTTGGAACCTCTCTTGTCCATATTAGACGGCACAGTGAGAATGAAAATTGGGATGTATTGGCAGGTAGACCATATTTCTTCAAGCTATTGGGGGCTTATTCAGAATGATGGCTCATTTCTTCTGTCCTTTGGTCTGGAAAGTTAGAGTTTACGCTGTGGCAGCATTGTATGAAAATAATTCATGCATTGCTTGGCCTTTTCTGCTATAGTATACCATATGAAACCTAAGCAGAAAGATCAGACATTAAAAGCAATATTTCTTCAGGAAGAATACCAGGCAGAGCTTGTAATTGCTGTATTCCGCATGATTGTATATTTTACTTTTACGATGGTGAATGTACTTCAGGCCATTACAATGGGAGTGCCGGTTGTTAATGAAGTACTTCCTCTCTTTATTGCATTTGTTTTTAGTGTAGGTCTGTATATTGATACCCGGTGGGTAGGCAAGCGAAAGCACTTTGAGAAATTCTTCTCAAAGTACAATAAATATTTAATTGTATTTGTGGATGTAGTCATTATCTGTCTTCTTATGTTTTCAATAAAAGTAACTTTTGAAACTTCCGCAGCAATTGCCCAATACGAGATTCATGCTGCAACTGTTTTTCCCTTTCTCTTTGGTTTAGTGGCACTTATGTACCTTGTAATAGACATTTTCAGGTTTAATGTTTCATCCAGCTATTTCGCAGGCGGTCTCTTTGTTATCGGGTATGTATTAGTGAGCTATCTCTATGGTCCGCAGTTGTACGCTGATACCCTCTTCCTTCCATTAACAAGCGTTGCTGCTATCGCCTTATTGCTCACTACAGTGCTCTGTGCTTTTTTATCTGATAGAATTGCTAAAGTAATTATTAAATCAAAAAAACAGGAACAGCTTGAACGCTTCTTGCCTGAGTCAATTGCACGGGATTACCTTAAAAACAATATTTCTCTGGATGAGACAGGCAAGCGGCAGACTGCGACAATCCTTTTTGCTGACATCCGGAACTTTACTGCAATGACTGAAGCAAAGCCGCCAGAAGAAGTAGTTGAATTCCTGAATACCTATTTTAATAATATGATAGAAGTTATCTTTCATTATAAAGGGAGTCTGGATAAAATTGTGGGAGACGAATTAATGGCTGTGTTTGGAGCTCCCATTACTGCCCAGGAGTTTTGCACAAACGCGGTGCAGGCTTCAGTTGATATGCTCCGTAAGCTAAAAGAGTTTAATGCAGTTCGGAGAATGCAGAACAAGGAGCCGGTAAAAATCGGTGTTGGGATTCATACAGGGGAGGTTCTCATTGGAAAAGTAGGCGCAGAGAAGCGGATGGATTTTACTGCTATTGGAGATACAGTAAATACTGCTTCCAGGCTTCAGCATATGACGAAACAGTATGGTATTCCGATTATTCTTTCTGAGACTACAAAAGAATACGTGAACTTCGATTTTCAGTACAAAGATTTAGGGAATACAGAGATACGGGGAAGAAAAAATAAACTCCGGATCTATGGCATCGATCCGGATGACAGCTATTCGAGTGATCAATCCTAACTTTAGTTTATGCTTGGGCCTTGTTCAGCTTTGGTTACGTATAGGGTCCGTGCTGCAACCTCTGTTCCGTTAATCTTCAGACTGAGTACATAGTTTCCCGGGTTTTGAAAAGCAGCACGGGAGACAGGGATAATAATCTCCAGATTTCGTCCGGTTTCAGGTATGTTAATATCGCCATCAATTGGAAGAATGTTTTTTTGCGAGCTCTCATCAACTAGACTGATAGAAAACTTATGCTTACCTGTTATATTTGCCACATCCGCATAGATAAACCACATTGGAACTGTTGCAGGGAATTGCGGAAAAGAGAATCTGCTGAATACTCCTATAAGTCCCTTTTTTCCATTTTTCTCTGTAATTATTTTGTCTGCAAAGAGCAGGGCGTGACAGACTGCTTCCATATAAATACCTCTCTACTTCAATGTATAAAAGCTATATTACAGCATTTTTTTCCTTTCTTCTATAAGTGCATACGTTTTTCTCTAAGAATCGGAGCCTTACTGTTCTGGAGTAAAAAGTGCAAAGACCCGGTATCTTTTACAGAAAAGTAGAGACTCATAAACAATATAGGTAAAAATGCCTGTATTTGCTTATTGTCTGTGCTCCAAGGTTATGAAATATTATACCTATGAATGTTAACAGAGATAATAATCGGAATAATGATGAAAACCCAGTACCGGATAATGAACAGAAGCCGCGGGGACCTTACGGTCAGCCAGGAGGCTTTAACAATTGGTGGCTTCTTTTAATCTTTTTTGCTTTTATATTGCTGCCTTGGATAATTCCAATTTTCTCAGGCTTTGGCCAGGGCAGTCAGATCAGTTACACAGAGTTCAGGCAGGAAGTTCAGAGCGGAAATGTGCAGCAGGTCAGAATAGCAGGAGAGAAAATAACCGGGCGCTTGACCGATTCTTCCAGTGAAAACCAAGGCACTGAAGCACAAAGCTTTGTCACATATATTCCCTCAAGGGCAGACCAAAATTTACTTGATATGCTTCAGGATAACGATGTACAAGTTTTTACCGGGCCTAGTCCGGATGAAAGCGGAGACGGCGGTTTCGGCGCTATATTCAATATTATCTTTTTTGTGTTTATCGGGTACCTAATTTACCGTTCTTATAAGATGATGCAGAATAGAGGCCAGGGCATATTTAACTTTGGCCGAAACCAGGCAAAACGCATTAAACCGGAAAAAGTTGGAATTACCTTTGATGATGTTGCAGGAATCCAGTCAGCAAAAAAAGAGCTTCAAGAGGTTGTTGCTTTTCTGAAAGAACCGGAGAAGTTTAAGAAATACGGTGCAAAGACACCAAAGGGCTTATTACTTGTTGGCGCGCCGGGGACAGGAAAGACCCTGCTTGCCAGAGCTGTTGCGGGAGAGTCAGGTGTCCCGTTTTTTATGATAACAGGCAGCGACTTTATGGAAATGTTTGTCGGTATTGGCGCACGCCGTGTTCGGAACCTATTCAAAGACGCGAAGAAAGACGAGCCTGCTATTATCTTTATTGACGAGCTGGATTCTATCGGCAGGAGCCGGGGAGCAGGACTGGGCGGCGGACATGATGAGCGGGAACAGACCCTGAACCAGCTCTTAAGTGAAATGGACGGGTTTGAAAAATATGAAAGCGTAATTGTGATGGCTGCAACCAACAGACCTGACATCTTAGACCAGGCACTTCTCCGTCCAGGCAGATTCGACAGAAGAGTTGAAGTACAGCTGCCCCCAAAGGATGACAGAGTAGAGGTGTTGAAAATACACGCTAGGGAAAAACCGATTGGCGATGATGTTGATTTTGACAGGGTGGCAAGAAACACGCCTGGCTTCAGCGGCGCGGAACTTGAGAACCTGCTTAATGAGTCAGCGCTCCTTGCTGCTGAGCGCGAGCATGGGGAAATTAAGCAAAAGGATATTGATGATGCAAGAGACAAGATACTCCTAGGACTTGAGAGGAAGAGTGTTGTGCTTACTGATGAAGAGAAAAGAGTGATCGCGTATCATGAAGGAGGGCACGCGATTGTTGCGGCAGCCCTGCCGCATACTGATCCGGTCCACAAGGTGACAATTATTCCGCGGTCCAAGTCAATGGGAGTTACCCAGCAGATGCCGGAAAAGGACAAGTATATTTATGAAAAGAAGTACCTTCTTCACAGAATGGCGGTAATGATGGGCGGCCGTGCATCTGAGCACCTGAAAACAGATACAGTTACATCCGGTGCTGAAAACGACCTGAAGCAGGCGCAAAAGCTTGCTCGAAAGATGGTACTTGACTGGGGAATGAGTGATGGCTTTAAAAACATCTCCTTTGGATCCGGCCAGGAACATGTGTTTCTTGGGGAGGAAATCGGTCAGAAGCGGGAGTATTCTGATGAAACAGCCAGAAAGATCGATCTAGAGGTGAGGAAAATTCTGGACAATGCCTATGAAACAGCAGAAGCGACCCTTAAGAAGCATGAAAAGGGACTTGATCAGCTTGCTGACCTCCTTCTTGAAAAGGAAGAGATCCTTGGTGAAAAAGTAGAGGAAATTGTAAATACAGAAAAAGAATAAAGAGTAAGGTCTTTTTTATTGCCTCAAGCTGAAAGGGTAAGTACATTTTTCCCATGAAACGAGTATACCCATTTACCGCTATCGTCGGTCAGAGAAATATGAAAACAGCACTTCTTGTATCAGTAATTGATCCAAGTCTTGGGGGAGTGCTTCTTCGGGGGCAAAAGGGTACAGCAAAAACAGCAGTTGTCCGGGGCCTTGCGCAAATGCTGAACCTCCGAAACAACAGCAGCACTGAGTCAGTACCCCTTGTTGAACTGCCTCTTGGTGCTGGAGAAGACAGGCTGATAGGGACCCTTCACCTGGAGACAGCCCTGAAAACAGGGGAGCGGAAATTCGAACCAGGGCTGTTGGCTGAAGCAGATAAGGGTATACTTTATGTGGATGAGGTAAACCTTCTTGAAGCCCACCTGGTGGATATTCTTCTGGATGTTTCTGTTTCAGGTATTAATCGGGTTGAGAGAGAAGGGCTTAGTCACGAACACCCTGCGCGCTTTGTTCTGGTTGGAACAATGAACCCGGAGGAAGGAGACCTGAGACCCCAGTTTACTGACAGGTTTGCCTTGTGTATCGATGTGCTTGCTGAAAACAATCTGGATGACAGAAAAGAGATAATCCGCAGGCGCCTTGAATTTGAGAAAGACCCTGAAGAATTTTATGGTCAGTATTTGGATGATGAAAAGGTCCTAGCGCGCCAAGTCTTTGAGGCAAGAGAAAAACTCCACCTTATACCTGTTCTAGAGGAGGCGTGGAACACAGCTGTTGCAATTGCTCTTCGTTCAGGCACTCCCGGGCATAGAGCAGATATTGCGATGATAAAAACAGCAAGGGCTTTGGCAGCGTTTCTAGAGATATCTGAGGTTAACTCCCAGCTTGTACAATCCGCTGCCTATCTTGTCCTGCCTCATAGGCTCGGGATTGAAAGTATATTTGGAGATTCAAGTTCCCCTGAAGAGAGGATCCGTGCTGCAATCGACGGGAAACCGATTCAGAGCCAAGAAGAATTTGACGAAACCGATTTTTCGGATGAAGAGCTGGAGGCGATGCAGACCCCCGGCCCGGCTGCTGCCGGAAGCATGGTCTTTGAATTCCTTAAAAAAAAACTCCGCCCCGTATAATTAATCCGGATTTATCAGTCCTTGGTCCCCAACTCCAAGCAGCCTCCAGAGCCGCGATACCAGCGAAAAAACATACCGGAAAACAGGTGCTGCAGGCTGGTGTAAGGGGAAGGTTTGTAAAGACCAGGCCGCTTGGGAAAAATGAGCCCCCCACTGACATAGATATCTCAGCAAGTATCCTCTGGGCAGCACGCTCGGGCAGACCGGAGCAAACAGAAAAGTATTTGCAGAAAAAGCTGCGCGTGCCCCAAACTGGAAGAAGCATTCTCTTTTGTCTGGATGCCTCAGACTCCATGGGTGTGCAGCAGAGAATCGCTGCTGCAAAAGGTGCTGTGCTGGCACTCCTCTCCAGGTCCTATGTGCAGAGAGACAAGGTCGGGCTTATTGCTTTTTCCGGAAAAACAGCACGAACTGTGCTTTCTCCCACAAAGAGCGTTACCCTTGCAGCCAAAAAAATAGCAGATATGGCAATCGGAGAGGCGACTCCATTCTCTGCCGGTATAACACTTGCTATGGAAACCGCAGTGCTTGAGAAAAAACAGGACTACCTCACAATGCCTATTCTTGTCATTATCTCTGATGGAGAGGCAAATGTTCCATTAAACAAAGAAGCTGCTGCAGATAAAGAAGCCCTTCAGCTTATGCAGAGCATAAAGCGGAGCGGATTTCCCAGTTTATTTATTGACACAAAATCTACTAACAGAGGAACTAACGAAATGCTCCTGCTTTCACAGGAGGCTGGCGGGAGGTATCTGCACCTGTCAAAGCTCGAACCTGCTGGAATTGTTGCAGCTGTGTCAGCAATGTGAGAACAAGCAGTATGCAAAACAGATCCTTGAGCTTGCTTGTGCTGAGCTTGTCGAAGTATCAAAAGGATTCTAACAGAATCACTCGGCCGGAGCGCATCGGTGTCAAAACGCTCCTCTTGGTAAATCCTCACCACCTATCCTTACATTTTTCTCAGAATCATCGCCCCTTTGTAACACATGTTACATCATGACATATCCGGATGTGTTAGCTTAATCATAGTAACTATAGTAAATAAAGCGATTATTTAGGAGGAATTTTATGTTTTGTTATCAATGTCAGGAAGCAGCAAAGAATACCGGTTGTACTGTTCGCGGGGTTTGCGGAAAGCAGCCGGAAACAGCTGATCTGCAGGATCTGGTAATGTATGTGTGCAGAGGAATAGGTTTAGAAGCTCAGCAGAACTTGTCTGAAGCAGATCTTAACAAAGCAGGCAGGTTTGTTGCTGCTGCAATGTTTTCAACAATTACGAATGCGAATTTCGATGATGCCAGGATGAAAGAACTGGTAAAAGAGGGGCTTGAACTTCGGGATGAGCTAGTCGGTAAATACGGTAAGCCTTCTGACCACGATGTCTTAACCTGGAAGGAACCGGAAGGGAAATGGATGGAAAAAGCACAGTCAGTAGGTGTGAAAGACCTGTCTCCTGACCTCGATGTCAGGTCCCTCCGTGAGCTCTCAATTTACGGATTAAAGGGAATAGCAGCATACGCGACCCATGCCTTAGTTCTTGGGTATGAAGACGCTGAAATATGGAAAGCTATGCTTGATATCCTTGCAGGGTCCCTTCAAAAGGACGGACTAGAAGAATTAAAGGCCCTTGTTCTGAAGACTGGTGACACAGCAGTACAGACAATGGCCCTCTTGGACAAAGCAAATACTGAAACCTATGGAAAACCGGAGATTACGGAAGTAAATATCGGTGTCGGAAAAAATCCGGGAATCCTAATTTCAGGTCATGATCTAAAGGATATGGAAGCCCTCTTGGAGCAGACAAAGGGTACAGGTGTGGATGTGTATACCCACTCAGAAATGCTTCCTGCTAACTACTATCCTGCGTTTAAGAAGTATGACCATTTTCACGGCAATTACGGCGGCTCCTGGTGGAAGCAGGGCAAGGAGTTCGAAACTTTCAATGGTCCAATTCTTATGACTACCAACTGTATTACCCCGGTAAAAGACAGTTACAAGGATAGAATTTTCACAACAGGGCAAACAGGATACCCTGGTGTTACCCATATCCGGGAACCTGAGAATGAGGGACAAAAGGACTTTACTCAAATTATAGAGCTTGCAAAAACATGCGACCCGCCCACAGAGATTGAAACAGGAAAAATAACCGGCGGGTTTGCTCATGATCAGGTCCTTGCCTTAGCAGACCAAATTGTAGATGCAGTTAACTCAGGAGCGATTAAGCGCTTTGTTGTTATGGCAGGCTGTGACGGCAGACACAAAGAGCGCCAGTATTTTACCGATGTTGCTCAGCAGCTCCCTGAAGATGCAGTTATATTGACAGCAGGGTGCGCAAAGTACAGGTATAACAAGCTGGACCTGGGAGATATCGGAGGTATTCCTAGGGTATTGGATGCCGGTCAGTGTAATGACTCATACTCACTTGCGGTAATTGCGTTAAAGTTGAAAGAAGTATTCGGCTTGCATGATGTAAATGAACTTCCATTGGCTTTTGATATTGCCTGGTATGAACAAAAGGCTGTGTGTGTATTTCTCGCCCTTCTGTCCCTCGGATTTAAGAAACTCAGAGTAGGGCCAACCCTGCCTGCCTTTCTCTCTCCAAATGTAACTGATGTTCTTGTCCGTGAGTTCGGAATAATGGGAACAACAACTGTAGATGAAGATGTAGCCGCAATCATGGCATAAAGAAATATTCTACTTTCCTATTGCCCTCTGAAGTCTTCAGGGGGCTTTTTTTTTAGTTTTCCACAATTAAGAAATATAGACTAAATCGGTCAAGATAACCGTCGGATGGACCGAAGTCATTAATAGGACAGGAGTGTTCATCATCCTATAAAATAGCTATTATTGCACCTGGTTTTTTATCATTAGTATGATATAGTAGCCAGTACAAATTGATTAGTAACAGGGGTTTTAAAACCATGAAGCGCATATTAATTTTTCTATCACTCATTTTGGTTGTCTTCTCATGCCAGACCTTTGACAATAGGGAAGTGCATCCGGAAATTCGAATTGAGTCTCCTGCAGAGGGTACTAGAATAGACGGCACAGCTATTATTGTTGAAGGCGTCACAGAGCCTGAAGCAGATTTGTATATCAATGATCAGCTTGTTGAACTAAGTGATTCAGGACTATTTGAATATGAGGTCCTGCTCTATGAAGGGGTGAATACCATTGTTCTGAGAGCAGAAGCGGATGATGGGGTAAATGAGAAATCCCTTCACATATACCGCTATACCAGGACCCCTGAGCCTGAGGAACTCCCGGAAGCCCCTGCAGATGCTGAGCCTGCTGTGATTGAACTTTCGGCAACAGGCCATCTGATAACGTGGACTGTAGATGGAGAGACCCCGCAGGGCGTAAAGGTCTGTATTTCCAGGGATGAGAATCCGGTGTATCCTACCAGAGACAGCGATCAGGCCCATTACATAAGCTCTCCAGATGTAAGACGATTTGTCCTAGAAGCATACGATGGTCCTGGGAGATATTTTGTCCGGGTAGGACAGTATAATGATGGGGAAATACTAACATATTCTAATCAGGTCCAGGTGAATCTGATTGAAGATATTTCCAATATTGACAGTATCAGGTTGTTTTCATCTCCTCCGAATATTAGCTGGATGCCTGAGCGTCTCCCCCAAACCGGCTTTGTAGTTTCCTGGTCAAAAGAACCTTCACCGACCTATCCTCCTAGAGACAGTGACAATGTCCATGTTTGGCTTGATGCGTTTACTGCAATAGACACGTTGCAGGCTTTTGACGGGCCGGGCCAATACTATGTTCGTGTTTTTGAATACCTCGGAGCCGAGGCTGGAGCTGTATCCAATCAATTAATAATCAATCTTTATTAGAAAGAATGAATACAATTCCTGCTCAACTGTAGTATACTATAGATACTATGAATACTAATGATTTCAATGACATTGCGAAAAATCTGGAAGCAAAGGGCTTTCCGCCGGAAGACAGCGAAGAAATTGTGGAATACGCAAAGATGATGATGATCGGCCAAGAAGCGGAAAAGGTGACAGGTCTGCTTGCAAAGAAGGCAGCACTTGTGCGTGCTCTTCTGGAGTCCGCTTTTGAAGCAGTCAAGGAAGAACCGGGCTTGGATGTCAGGCTTCCAGTTACTGATGTGATGCGGATAAGTGGAAACGATTATAATATATTGCTTTTTTGTAAGCTGAAAAAAGTACGTGGAAGCGCAGCTTTAAACCTGGAATGGAAAACAGAAGATCAGCTGGATGTGAACACCAGTTCAAAGGAAATCTCCCTTGGAGATGTCCATAGGCTTTCAGAAAACCGTAATAACACCAGGAGGAGCAGATACACCCTTTTTGCTGTACAGATTGCTGATTCCGAAAAAAAACGGAAAGCGGTAAAAAATGAAAACAGCGATTCGGAGTTTATCCTTCAGCTAAACACACGCTGGATAGAAAATAACCTTGCAGAGCCTTTTCCTGATAAAGAGTTTTATAAGACTAGCGAGTTTCTGAATTACCTATCTGATCATTACCAGGAGTCAGGGTATAAGAGTGTGGTAAAATGCGTGCTGACCCTTCCCGGAATGCTTGAAAACTACTTTCAGGGTAAAAAGAGTTTCCTCTCTGATCTGGATATTTAAGCCTTTTCCTTATTCTGTACTCTCCTGAGCAGGTGATTGTGGAGCAGTTTCTGAATCAGGCGTAGGTGTCTGCTCTTCGCTTTCAATAATTGTAGAGACATCCTGAAAGAACTCCCGGAATCCCCCTGAAAGGACACCTGCAAGAACTGCTCCTGCAAGCAGTAATACAGCAATCCATCTAAATACTTTGCGTAGTTTTTCCTGTACACTGGTTGAACTCTCTTCAATTTTACCATTCCCTTTCAGTAATAGATTCCTTGTGAGAACCTAATACCTCAGGAATAAATATGTCTTGAAGTTCCTGGATATCTTGAAGGTATAACTGATTAATACATTGTTCAAAATGGAGGATCATATCTGTTCGCGGTTTTGCAATTGGTGCATTCTCAAGAAAGGTCCTAACTGCTTCCATGTTATTTAAGTCTATAGTTTCCTCTTCTTCAGTAAAGGGTTAGGATGTCTTTGAAAGATACCGGGGTCAAGAGCTACAAGATGAGACTGTGTAAAGTTTTGGTCTACCTTTGCTTCTATTGCAGTAAGTATAGAAAAGAGCCTGTCTGTCCGGCTGCCGAAGGGCATTATATCAGTTGATTCAACTCCATCCGGGAGTGCTCCCTTTGCTTTCCATGCAAGAAAAGCAGAGGAAGCTGCGGAAAACTCTTCAAGTTCATCTTTGTTTACCCCAGTGTCGCCGCTTGGGTGCGGAGTGCCGCCAACAGCAGTAATTATGTCTCTGATATATTCTGCAGTATCAGTATCTTTTGCTGCCTTCGGCAGAACAATTCCTGCCTCAGAAACAGGTGTTTCTTCTATGTGCTGTTTTACGGTCCGGATTTCACCAAGTTCAATTGCCTGAGCATTCCTTTTACCCAGTTTTGCTAAAACAGAACGGGCTGCGTTCAACAGCTTTTTACCATCCGCGTGTGTAGCCGGAATATTTGAAAGGGTAACTGTACTTTCTCCCTTCAGCAGCGGCTTCCAATCAATAAGATTCTGCTGCATCCACTGAATTGCTTCTTTTAGCTCAAAACAGAGAATATGATTATTGCTGTCCATCTGGCTTCATCAAAGGTTAGAAGAGAAATTATTTCATCTTTTGTTGTGAATTCTACTTGAGAAGCTCCGGTAATCTTTTGAAGAGATATGTCCATTTTGTTTTTCATGTAATAATTGTATCTGAAATCTGAAAAATTTTAAGCTAATGACGTAAGCTTGTTTATGAATAAGGCGATATACGGGATAGGAGGGAATAAATATAGACATAAAACTATATAAGAAACTATATAGTAAAGAAACAAATAAATAAATTACAATAAATTGGCAATTCTAGGTAAACAGTGATATGCTTATTAATATACGGTTAATGTAAAAAGGAGTATGTTATGAAATTTAAGAATTTCGTCCTATTTTCGGTTTTCATTGTAATTCTTTGCGTATTTCTCCTTGGCTGTGAATTATTAGGCATTACCCAAGGTGATGATGAGGAGGAGGGAGTTGACCTTTCAATTGATTCAGTTGAACCCCTTACTTCCGGCACTGAGGTTGATGGAATTCGGTTGGTCTTTAGAAATGATGGAAACACAGAGGTTGATGCTGAGTACGCCCTCGTCTTCTCTGTAGATACTACCATAAGTATAGCAAACGATACTGAAATTTTTGTGGGCAATGTCAGAATCGGCGCAGGTGCAACAAAACAGGTTGACCTATCCGGGGAAACTGAGATTGGCCCCTACATCGAGAATAATAGTGTTACAATAGAAGATGGGGACTACTACATTGGTGCAATAATTGATCCGAACGATGCAGTTACTGAATGGGATGAAACGAACAATGAGGGCGTATCCCAAGATATTTTCCCATTTTATATGTCATCTACACTCTTTGTGGAGGTATCAAATGGATCATATATCCCGGATTATACAATGGGCTATTTCGCGGTATTCGAGCACAACACAGACCCGCAGTTTGATGATCCAATTGCTGAAGGAGAAATGGAGTTTATAGACGGGTATGCTGCAGCTACTGCGTTTGATTATAATAACCCGGATGAGGATTGGAACGGTCAAGCTGGGTATAGCTACCAATTCTTTCTCCTGGTTGATATGAACGGTAACATTGAAACTACAATGGAACCGGATCTGGGTGACTACACAAATATTGAAGACTCGATAACCCTGGATAACCAGGAAACAGTATTTACTATTGACGCTGCGACAGAACTTCAAATAGTAGGTTCAAAGGTAACAGTGGAGGTAATTAACGCAGATTTTGTACCTGATGGAACGAACGCGTATTATGGAATCTTTGAGAATGGCGCAAGTCCAGAGACTGATACCCCCTTAGCATTTGGAGAGTTCATTGTGCAAGGAGGCTTTGGAGATGCAATGTCCCTAGATTACAATAACCAAAGCGTTGATTGGTTGGGAGAAGCAGAAACTGATTATGACTTATACTTTTTTCTAGATATGAATAATAATTATGCAGATGTAAATTATCCGGATGAAGGAGATGTGACAAATATTCATGCTACATTCCATACAGATTGGGGTGAGACCCTAGTAACACTTGACTGGTATGAGGATCTACAATATTCAGGGGACGTACTGGCTGTCGAAGTATTCAATGCTGATAATGGGGTTACCCACGATGCTGAAGGGAGAATGACATATTTTGTTGTGGTTCCTTCTGAAGGAGATCCTACAACGGATGTTGTCGCAGAAGGCAACTATGAAATAACCTCTGGATATGGAATCGGCCTTGCCTATGATACTTCCACTGATAAGGTGTGGGTCCAAAACGATGGTATGACATATGATGTGTATGTATTTGTTGATATGAATAGTAGCGGCTCAAGCGGTCCTGATTCAGGGGATTTAACAGTTAATAGGTCTATAGATATGAATGGAGGGTATAAGCAAATTTCCTTTAATATGGATGACGCTTTCTCTGTTTATCCATAATGAACAAACAAAATAGTATCTATAGCAATGAAGCAGAATAATAAACAGGCAGTCTTTCCAGGCTGCCTGTTTTTTTCTAGTTATTGACAAAAATCTCTCCCTTTCCTGTTCGTAAAATCTAATATATGATAGAAAAATATCGGAGGTTCAATTGGATAAGGTATTCGATGTTTTTCTGCTCTACGTTATCTGTTCGTTTCTCGGCTGGATTGTGGAAAGCATATACCGGAGTTTTGACGAAGGAAGACTGGTAAACTCAGGATTTCTCCATGGTCCTTTTATCTCTATTTACGGATTCGGTGCACTCCTGGCTCTTGGAATGGACCTGCTGCTGACCTGGTCAGGTCTCCCTTTTGCTGTCACTGCAGCCATAATTACAGCTTGTGCAGTAGCATTGGAATATATTTCAGGGTGGGTATTAGAAAAGTTTTTCAATATGCGCTTGTGGGACTATTCAGACCAGCCATTTAATCTCCACGGAAGGATTTGCCTTCAGTTTTCCTTGTATTGGTTCCTATTAACAATTGGATTTATGCTAGTCAGGAGGTATTTTGCCTCTATTGGTCTTACCAATATTCCTTCTCCTTTCGACCTCCAGTTGTCATTCTTTTTTGCTGCATACCTATCTGTAGACATGGTGTACACTTCCAGAATAATGTTCAGATTCCGCGACCTATTAAATATATTGAACGATAAAATACCCAGTAGGTCCTTAAAAGATATGAAGCCTGAGCGGATCGCAGTATTAATGCGGGAGTTCTTTGGAATAACTAGAAGGCTGCCGCATCCGAGAAAGGTTCTAGAGGACAGGCTTGCATCAGCACTCCTTGAGCAGCAAAAGCGTGCTGATGATTTTATAGAAAAATCTATTGGGAATTTTAAGCATATTGGTAATAAGCTGATGCCGAAAAGGAAAAGGTTGAATGTCGAGAAAATTATAGAAGAAATAGCAGCATCTTCCTTATATAAAACATATATTAAATGGTATAGACCTTCGATAAAACTGCAGACACAAAACAAGATAGTGGCACGCTTTGCAGGGGAAGCAGGAAATACTCTGAATCTGGATGTTGCTGCAATCGTTCATGGAGTAATGTTTGATCTGCCCCTGAACTTTTGGATCAGCCAAACGAAAACCAGCCAAGTACTCATATTTCATTACCTAGGTAAAGAGCAGAAAAGCTTGATGCAAGAGAGTATCCGCTTGTCAGATCTATATATCCAGGATTCAAGCCCAAAAACCGTGGAAGCATTTATTGTTATTATTTCCAGGATCATCCTGAATTCTAATATGATTACCATAAAAAAATGATGAGAGTAATACTGCAGCGAAAGTAGAAGGACCTTAGACTAAACGTTAGATTGATCATTATACCAAAAATAGGATATACTGATATCTGTTATGCCTAAGGAAAAGAAATTAACTCCTAGTCTAGAGGATTATCTAGAAGCAATACTATTTTTAGAGAAGAAAAACCGGGTTGCCAGGGTCAAAGATATAGCTGAGCGCCTTGAAGTCCAAATGCCTTCTGTTTCAGGTGCTGTAAAGACCCTGAAAAACCGCGGTATGGTGAATTATGAGAAGAACTCCTTCATCAGTCTTACTGAGAAGGGAATGTCAATTGCAAAATCTGTGCAGAAAAAGCATTCAATTCTTACTGCCTTTTTCCGTGAAGTGTTGCTGTATTCTGATTCTACGGCACAGGACTTTGCCTGCGCTGTAGAGCATGTAATAGATTCGGATGCTGCTGAGCGTATTCGGAACCTTACCCTATACACAGTTGACCATGGGCTTCAAAAATACTCTGAGTCTGAATGGATGGATATGCTTCAAGGCAGCGATTCCCCAACCCAACAATAGGACCAACTATGAAACAATTTGTATCTCAAATTCAAAGCTGTAAATCTGTTGCCATAGACTTTGTTAAACTGGTAATTTCATGGCCGCAGGATATTGAGCCGCCGAAACCGGGACAGTTTTGCACTTTACGCGTATCTGAATCCACAGATCCGCTTCTAAGAAGACCTTTTGCCTTTTCAGGGTATTCTGCACAGAACAATACAGCAGAAATGATCATCCAAAAGCGGGGAACAACAACTGAGATAATTGCAGGGCTCGGCTTTGGAGATACGGTCGATGTAATTGCTCCCCTGGGAAATGGGTTTCCAGAACCTGCTGAAGGATCTCAGCCTGTTCTGGTTGCAGGTGGCATTGGAATTGGTCCTGTGCTTTTTCTTGCACGGCATTTATGTGAAAACAACAATCCCCCGGTATTTGTGCTTGGAGCTAAAAACTCAGACTCTGTTGTGTTTGTGCATTTTCCGGCAGTAAAAGACCTGGTTTTTACAACAGATGACGGCTCAATGGGGTTTCACGGGACAACAGTGGATTATCTCCATTCTTTAGAGGACCTTTCAGAAAAGGAACTCTTTTGCTGCGGCCCCGGGCCCATGCTGAAAGGATGTGTTGAGCTTGCTGAAAAAGCGGATATACTCTGCTGGACAGCTATGGAACAGGTTATGGCATGCGGAGTAGGGGCGTGCATGGGCTGTGCTGTTGAATTAAAAAATGGCGGATTCACCAGGGTGTGCACAGAAGGCCCTGTTTTTGAGGGAAGGTCTTTACAATGGAATTAAGTGTACAAATAGGAAACCTGACATTAAGAAACCCTGTTGGTGTTGCATCCGGAACATTCGGATATGGAAGCGAATACGAGTCATTGATACCGGTAGACCAGCTTGGCGCAATTTATACCAAGGCAGTGACCTTGGAGCCAAGGCAGGGGAACCAAGTTCCGAGAATGGTAGAGACCCCGTCTGGAATGCTGAATTCTATCGGGCTTGCGAATGTGGGTATTGAAGCATTTATTTCACGGAAACTTCCTTTCTTGCGAACATGTAAAGCAGCGGTAATTGTAAATGCGGCTGGTTCAGCAGAGGGTGACTATCTGGAGGTTGTCAGGCAGCTTGAGGACCATGAAGTTGACGGGTATGAAATAAATATCTCCTGTCCGAATGTAAAACACGGAGGCCTCGCGTTTGGCACTGACCCGAAGATGGTGGAATCTCTGGTTGGAGCTCTGCGGAAGCTGACAGAGCGGCCTCTCATCATCAAGCTCACACCAAACGTTACCAGCATTGGTGAAATCGCGAAAGCTGCTGAAGCAGCAGGTGCGGATGCACTCTCCTGTATTAATACAGTAAAAGGGATGATAATAGACACAAAGAAGAGAAAACCCGCAATTCCTGCAGGTATTGCAGGGCTTTCAGGGCCTGCGGTACTGCCTATCGGACTAGCCAATGTGTATCAGACAGCAAAGGCTGTGAGTATACCGGTAGTCGGGCTTGGAGGAATAACAACTGCTGACCATGCGGTACAGTACCTGCTTGCAGGGGCATCTGCAGTACAGATCGGGACTGCGAACTTTGTGGATCCAAAGGTATCAATGGCTGTTTTGGATGGCATTCAGGAGTACGCGAAAACCCAGGGTTTTGAAAAAATCCAAGATTTTCATGGCTTCTTTTAGTACTGCCACGAAGCTTTTGGGTAAAGCTGCAAGTATTATTTTCTAACCGGGAAAGAACTTATCCGAATAACTGCATACATGCTCTATAACACATTCACCGCATGAGGGTTTTCTGGCAGTGCACACATATCTCCCATGGTAATTGATAGTCATGGAAAAGCGGTAGGTGTTTTCAGCAGGCAGTTGTGAGAGAATATCTTTTTCAATCTTCTCCGGGGTTTTCTCATCAGTAAGACCAATACGCTGTATAACCCTGCTAAAGTGGGTGTCTACAATAACAGCGGGTTTATCAAATAGTGCACCGCGGATAACATTCGCGCTCTTTCTGCCGATACCAGGAAGGGACAGGAGGTCATTCATATTCTCGGGTATTTCATCATCATATTTAGTATGGATAATTCCTGCTGTAGCCTTAATATTCTTTGCCTTATTATGGTAAAAACCGGTACTCTTAATGGTTCCCTCAAGCTCACGGAGCTGGGCATTTCCAATTGCCTCGGCATTAGGAAAGCGGGTAAAGAGCTCTGGGAGGACGGCATTTACCTGTTTGTCAGTAGTCTGAGCAGAAAGAATAACACCAATGACAAGCTGCAAGGGAGTGCGGAATTGAAGAAACATAATGGTATCAGGATACTCCTTGTCTAAAATCCAGTGGATAAGGGGAATCTTCTCTTGGTTTTCAGCCATATATAGGTTGTACAATTTACTCTATAAAAAGTAAACCGATACTGCAAAACCTATTGACCCCATAAAGCAAACTTAGTATACTTGGCTTCCGTAACGGGATGTGGCCCAGCGGCTAGGGCACCTGGTTTGGGACCAGGGGATCGGAGGTTCGAATCCTCTCATCCCGATTACAATTTTTGAGAAATGCTTTAGGGATTCGATACGGAGTCCCGGCGCGACCTTGGGAAGCGTAAATCCGCAGGACGCGGATTTAGGGACGGAGGCGGTCTTCCGAGAGCCTGCAGGAAGCAGGATCTCGGAAGACGAATCCTCTCATCCCGATTACAATTTTTGAGAAATGCTTTAGGGATTCGATGATTCAAAAGAGTGCATAAACGTAAGCCTTACAGCTACAGTGAGACAGCTGATAAACCATGCGTCCATAGCTCAGCTGGATAGAGCAACGGCCTTCTAAGCCGTAGGTCAGAGGTTCGA
>CAYRYS010000073.1:0-18519 GCA_964428555.1 uncultured Spirochaetales bacterium
TGTCTTTGCTTTGGGCTATATCAAAATCAGTATCACCGACAGCAACGGCTTGATACGTATCCAGGATCTTGTTTGCTTTTTCCTGTACCTCTGAAAAGACATCTGAGTTTGGGGGGTCAGAGGGTTCAGCCTCTTGTGGAGAAAACTCATCAAAAGAGACTTCTTCATAGGCTTGATCTTCCTGCTGTGCTTCTTCCGGCTCCTCTTGAATTGGCTCTTCCGGGATTTCAGTTTTATTCGGCTTAAATAGTA
The DNA here is from genome assembly GCA_964428555.1 of uncultured Spirochaetales bacterium. GTDB lineage: Bacteria > Spirochaetota > Spirochaetia > CAYRYS01 > CAYRYS01 > CAYRYS01. The sequence continues at coordinate 253 of CAYRYS010000073.1, forward strand.
AGAACCCTGAAATAGTAAAGAGGGTAAGTGCAATACCAGACGAAAAAAACCGGTTTATCTGTAGAATTATTAATCCCAGTACAATGAGGCTTTGCAGAATATATAAAATGACTGAAACCCTTTGTTTGCCCATAATGCTATTCGACCTTTACAGCTCCAGGAACAAGGAATGTTAAGGTTGGAAGGCTGGTTACCTGCCAGGTTATGTCTTTGTTGTGGTCAATCTTTATTAAATATTTTTGATCCTCTGGTAATGCTGCCAGTTTCATGATCCATTTTGCGATTGCTTTAATTCCGGAAGAATTTAAAAAGGTTAATTCGTTGAAGTCGCATGTTACTTCTGACATATTATTTGCCACAGCCCCTTCGTGTACTTTTTCAAACAAAGGATCCAGAAGAATGCTAGGGTCTTCCATATCAATGTCTCCAACGAATTTTATTGTTACTCCATCAGGGCTGTCTGATACGGTTATTTCTATTTTCGAATCTTTAATTGGTTCAATATTAAGTTTACTCATTTTACTGCTCCTCTCTAGCCTACCTTAATCGTGATTTTTACTTTATACTGCTCATCGATATCCAGCCTGATATCAGCGCCGGTCTCATACCGAATCCGCACTAACCCAAGCTGACTTTTTCCGTCGCTCCGTATTGCAGCTTCCTTCATCTGATTCACATATGCCTGAAGAGGATCGCCTTGGGATATCTTATCAAAAACTTCCCTGAGTCCTTCGCATGCTTCTTTTGTTGCCTGATTGGTAACAGATACATTGATTGACTCTGAATCCGGGTATACTTCAACATAAATATGTGTTTCTTCTCCAGAAGCGTATTTTACCGCGTTTTCAAGTAGTTCGCTTGCGGCCATTGCGATCTTATCTGCTTTCGATTGATCAGTAATACTGACTGCGAGAAAGTTCTGAATGAATGCGCGAGCTGAAGAAATGTATTTCCAGCGGGGTCCGAACTTTAATTCAATATAACCATCCGGTTTTTCTCTATCTGCCATGGGAAACCTCCATTAAAGTCTATACTTTTAAGTGTATGGTAAGGTATGCTTCTTCGCAACCTTTTTTCTAATATCGCCATTTTCTATACTTTTTTTAGCGTTAAATTATGAAATATTAGGAAGTATCGGCATGCTGTAGATACTACCATTTTATAATATTTCCGCCATACGCTAAGCCTGCCCCGAATCCGATGAACAGAACTGTCATTCCTCTTGAGAGAAGTTGTTTTTTTTGCATCTCATGTAAGGCAATCGGTATTGATGCTGCGGAAGTGTTTGCATATTCATCCATGTTTAAATAGAACTTGTCTAAAGGAAGGCCGATACGTTTTGCTGCAGCATCTATGATTCTAAGATTTGCCTGGTGCGGTACAATGTAGTCAATGTCTTTAAGCTCTAATTGGTGTGAAGAAAGCAATTTTTCTATAACTTCTACTAATACGCGGACTGCGAACATATACACTTTTCTGCCGTCCATTTTTACAAACATATCAGGGGCCGGGGGAGCGGAGAGCGATAATGGTGATTTGGAGCCCCCTACCGGTCTGTACAAAGCTGTTGACCCTGAGCCTTGAGATCGGAGGTATGAGGAGAGTATTCGGCTATCTGAATCCTCTGCTGCAGCAGATACGATTGCAGCTCCTGCTCCGTCACCGAAAAGCACACAGGTGTTTCTGTCTTTCCAGTCTAGTATTGATGAAAAAATTTCGCTCCCGATTACGAGTACATGCTGTGCTGAACCGGACTCAATAAATGCCTTGGCTGTCTCAATAGCATATACAAACCCTGTGCATGCAGCTGTAAGGTCCATTGCTCCGGCATGTTCTGCGCCTATTTTGTCTTGAACAATACATGCTGTAGAAGGAAAGCTCTGGTAGTCAGGTGTGGAAGTAGCAACCAGAATTAAATCTATGTCATTAGGGGTGATGCCTGAATCCTTGAACGCAGACTCAGCAGCCTTTGCCGCAAGGTCGGAAGCTGCCTCAGTTGGTGAAGCGATATGACGTTTGCGGATCCCTGTATGGGAGTAAATCCATTCATCCGAGGTATCAATCTGTTGTGCAAGGTCGTGGTTAGTAATAACTTGTTTCGGGACATAAGAACCTACCGACCGTATAAAGGCTTTCATAAATATTTACCCTTTTATATTCAAGTTTCCCGCATAGTAAATGGCTTTACATCCTAGGTCAATAGGATGGTGCGGTTTTTGCCGAGGGAATTCAATAATATCACAAATGGTTTCAGAAAGTCTCCGTAGAATTGCTGTATTATGGGTAGGAATGTAAGAAGCAGACCCTAGTTCTATTAAAAATAGAATTACTGTGATTGACAAATCAGCTGTAACAAACCATTATTCTTTGAAGGGGCAAGTATGAGTTTAATAGGTATAATTAGTTCAGATGTCGCCTTGAATGCGCAGATCCAGCAGGAATTTGCTAATAAATGCGGAAAGCGCTATTTGCTGCGGTTTACTGAAACAAAAGACGGGATCATGGAGTTGTTGAACTTCGATTTACCTGAGATTGTGATCATAAATTTTTCTGATCCTAAGGTAGACATCGAGGCAATTATAGAAAAAATCCGCTCAGATTCCTGGCTCCATAATTTCGGTATTGTCGGAATTTACAATAAAAAAGACAAAGATGAACAGGAGCTGTATAAGTTTACCAAAGGGCTGAACATGCTCATTCTTATTGAAAGAAGTAAGCTCGGCTCCCACTTAATCAAGAATATACATATCATAGATAAAAACAGGCAGATCATTTTTCAATGGGAGCTTGCGGACAAGCTTGTGGAAAAGGTTTCCGGTTCTTTTATTATTGATAATGATCCAATTGCAGTGCCAGTATATGCCAGCCTTGCTGCTACATCCATGGCCCAGCGTGGATATATCTCGGATGAAGCAAAAATGAATTTAATTATTGCGTTAACAGAATTGATACTAAACGGTATTGAGCACGGGAACTGTAATATTACTTATGATGAAAAAACAGAATTCTTGAACCATGGGGGAAGCATCACTGAGCTTGTACAAAAAAAATGTCAGGATCCGGAAGTTTCAGCAAAGCGCGTAACTTTTGAATGGGAGCTTGCTCCGAAAGCATCGAAATTTGTAATTCGGGACGAGGGAAAGGGATTTAATGTGCTCGCATTAAAAGAAAAACTCCGGACAAGGGATCCTTTGTCTCTCCATGGACGGGGGATAATGATGGCAAGTATGTTTTCATCTCGGCTTTCCTATAATTCGAAAGGCAATGTAGCAACACTCATTGTTAAGCACGACCAGCATGTTTCTAAAGAAGCACCTCTTGGCTTTGCTGCAGAGGAAATTGTATTTACCCAACCCGGGGACGTGATATTTCGCGAAGGAGAGAGCAGCGACTTTCTCTATTATATTTCATCCGGCAGGTTTAAGGTATTCCATCAAGGCAGGGAAGTAGGGATCCTTATTCCTTCAGATATCTTTATGGGAGAAATGTCATTTTTATTAAACAATAGAAGAAGCGCAACTGTACGCGCGGAAAGTCCCGGTAAGCTCATTAAGATTTCCAGACGGGCCTTTATCTCTGTTGTAAAAAGGTATCCTCATTACGGAATCTTTCTTTCAAAACTGCTTGCACGGAAACTTTCACGGATGAACCGTGCAAGTGCAATTTATCAGTCAAAAGCAAATTCTCTACTTCATAAGTAGACACCTAGTCCGGCGGAAACAGAAAATTTTCTCTGAATGTTGAGAAAACACTATGACTTGGATTACAATAGGTATGTCCGTCTATTTGCACCCAAAGGAGAGAAATATGGCATTAGTAGAATGGAATGAATCCCTATCTGTGGGAAACGAATATATTGATAACCAGCACCAGGGATTGATAAATGTTATAAATGAAGTATGGGAGGCTACCAGGAATAAGGTGGCGATAGAAGAGTTCACCCCCTATATAATTAAACTTATCCGCTATACCAGAGAACACTTTGGAGATGAGGAGAAAATGATGGAAGAAAAGGGGTATCCCTATATCAAACGCCACAAGGACCAGCATCGGGAATTTATAGAGAAGATTGACTCCTTCGACGAAAAGATAGACAGGCAGAAAAAAAGCGCGAATGCCGAGTTGGTAGTGTTTTTAAAACAATGGCTGGTAACCCATATTCAGAAAAGCGACAAAGCATATGCTGATTATGCAAAAGGATGGAGACCCCAAGACTGATTACTCAGAGACCTCGTTCCAACTCTCGTATCTTCGGTATTGTCTCATCTAAGAATAGATCCAGGTAGTCCGGAGATATTGCGGAGGAGTGGGGATAAATATAACAATTCCGTGCTTTCCGCAGCGGGGAATCCATTGGCAGCGGTTCTTTGTGAAATACATCCATGTATGCCGCGCTGATCCTCTGTTCCGCAAGCGCTGTAACCAGTGCAGCTTCGTCTACTGCGTTTCCTCTGCCAATATTATAAATTGCGCTGTCTTTAGGCAGCAGGCTAAGCCTGTCATTGTTTATGATATTATCAGTTTCCGCTGCTTTCGGGAGAACGAGTACTAGGTGGTCTGTGTCAGGGAGCAATGAGTCCAGTTCTTCCATTGTGTGAATACTGTCTTCCTGCGCTAAGAAGCTGGGTAATGGGGTCTTGGTGCGCTTTACTCCCCGGATAATAGGGCCGAACGGTTTTGCTAACCTCGCAACCCATTGTCCGATATTTCCAAACCCTAATATTGTAATCTTGGAGCCGCGAAACCTGCGCATTCTCTTTCCTATTTCTGCACGGGGCCACTGGTGTTCTTTTATGAGAGAATTTGCTGTACTTATTCCCCTTGCGTGGGACAGCATCATCCCAAGCACTGTTTCAGCCATAATCTCGCCGTGGAAGCCGGAACTTATGAGGGATACATGTTTCGGAATATTCATCTTTTGAAAAAAGTCCCTCCCTGCAGCAGGACATATAAGGGCTTTGAGTTTTTTTGCTTCTGAGAACCACTCTTCCTTAAAATACCAGATAAGGGCTATGTCAGTATCCGGCAGTTCGAATAGGAATTCTTCCTTTGATTCTGTACGTACTACCTTCCATTCAATCAGCTCTGAATCCAGCCTTTTTCTCTGCGTTTCTGAAAATGTCCACCCTGGAATTCCGGTCATTGATAAGTAAACTGTTATTTGTTTCATAATTCTAGAGTAGTAAAACTATCTGTCTTGGTCAACATAGAACGCCCTGGATTGGTATTTCTCCAGGGCGTTTGTTAGATGCAGCAAATATTATCCGACAATTGCAAGAAGTACTCCTGCTGCAACAGCAGAGCCGATTACTCCGGCAACATTTGGTCCCATTGCATGCATGAGCAGGTAGTTTTTCGGGTTTTCTTCTAAGCCTACTTTGTTTGCGACTCTGGCAGCCATGGGCACAGCAGATACACCTGCTGACCCTATGAGCGGGTTAATTGGTTCTTTCGTGAAGAAGTTCATAATTTTTGCAAGGACCAAGCCGGTAGCAGTACCAACTGCAAAGGCAGCGAGTCCAAGTGCGAGAATACCAAGGGTTTCTATGGTGAGGAATTTGTCAGCGGAAAGCTTGGATCCGACTGCAAGACCAAGGAGGATTGTAACGAGGTTAATCATTTCGTTTTGTGCTGCTTTTGCAATTCTGTCTGTAACCCCTGATTCTTTAATTAGGTTTCCGAACATTAATGCACCGATCAGCGGTGTTGCGCTTGGCAGAAGAAGAACACAGATTCCAACTACAGTCAAGGGGAAGACAATCTTTTCTGTTTTTGTTACATGACGGAGTTGGTGCATTTTTATCTGTCGTTCCTTTTTAGAGGTAAAGAGCTTCATAATAGGCGGCTGGATGATAGGTACAAGCGCCATGTATGAGTAAGCAGCAACTGCAATTGCCCCAAGCAAGTGAGGAGAGAGCTGGGATGAAACAAAAATAGCAGTAGGGCCGTCTGCTCCTCCGATAATTCCTATTGATGCTGCGTCTGCGATAGTGAAATCAAAACCTAGGTATTGGCTCATAGCCAATGCGCCTAGAAGGGTGGTAAAAATTCCGGCTTGAGCTGCTGCTCCGAGGAGTGCTGTTTTCGGATCAGCGATAAGCGGACCAAAATCTGTTAACGCGCCTACACCCATAAAGATGAGCAGAGGAAACAGTCCGCTTTCTACACCAAAGCCGTAAATCTGACCAATAAATCCGCCAAAATGGTGCACTATTTCCTGGGTTGCAGGATCGAGTACTGTTGTAGTCAACTCTGCAATTCCTGCTGTTGGCACATTTGCTAAGATACCGCCAAAGCCTATTGGGAGCAGAAGCAGCGGCTCGAATTCTTTTGCAATTGCTAGGTAGATGAGAACAAGACCAACTAAGATCATAACAGCCTGACCAAGGGTAAAGTTTACAATTCCAGTAGAGAGCCATACGTCCTGTAATGAAGATAATATGTTCATAGTATTTCCTCTCTACGCCTTTTCTATTGCTACAAGAAGCTGTCCGGCTGTAACCTGGTCGCCTTGGCTTACTGGAATCTTTGAAATAATTCCATCAACAGTTGCTGTTACCGGTGTTTCCTGTTTCATTGACTCAAGCACCATTACTGTTTCACCTTCTTCAACCTCGTCGCCTTCTGCTACTTCAATTCTGAGCACAAGCCCGGGTATCGGAGCTTCCATGTCATGGATTTCCGTTGTGCCCCCTACGCTCTTTTCTGCTGCAGTCCCTGCTGCTTCATCTAATCCGGACTTTACCGCGATATCGTAAGTTTTTCCATTAACAACTGCTTTGCCGCCTTCTATCTTTACTCCGTAAGACTTTCCATTAACAGTAACTGTATATCCTTCTGCTGTTTCAGGCGCTGTCTTTTCTTCTTTCTCAATTTTTCGTACATTTGCTTTGGCCTTGCCCTGAAGAAACAGAATGCCCTTTTCTTTGCAGGTTGCTGCAATAAATATATTTTCCTCAGTAATGGGAAGGTTTGCCTGTTTGAGCATTTCCTCTGCAGCAGCAGCTCCCTTTTTGGGATCTTCATCGTTAATGTCTATTGGAGAGCGCTTTGTCGGTTCTAAGCCCAGCTGGTCTTGAGCTAGTTCTATTAATTCAGAGTCCGGTTCTACTGGAGTTTTCCCAAAATATCCAAGAAGCATTTTCCCGTAGCCTTCTGCAATTTTTTTCCATGAACCGAGCATTACATTGTTGAAAGCCTGCTGAAAATAGAATTGCGATACCGGTGTTACAGATGTCCCGAATCCGCCTCGGGTTACTGCTTCTCCCATTGCAGCTGCAACCTCGCTGTATTTATGGAGCAGGCCGTTGTCGCGCATCATCTGTGTGTTTGCTGTTAACGCGCCTCCAGGCATTGGCGCAAAGGGAATGAGCGGTTCAATGGTTGTTGCTTCAGGGGGAATGAAGTAGTCAGCCATACACTCTTTGAAAACCTCTTCTGCTTCAATAACCTTGTTTATATCAATCCCCAGGTCGAATTCACTGCCCCGCAGGGCGTGCCACATTGTAATTATGTCAGGCTGGCCTGTGCCGCCTGAAACAGGCCGTAAGGAGAGATCGATTTGGTCTGCTCCTGCTTTTAAGGCTGACTTGTATGAGATAACTGAAGTCCCTGCTGTCTCGTGGGTGTGAAACACAATGTTTTTATCATCCCCCAGCAGTTTTCTTGCTTGCTTAATTGTATCGAAGACTTTGGCGGGAGCTGAAGTTCCTGATGCATCTTTAAAACACAAGGAGTCGAACGGGACTCCTGCGTCCAGAATCTTCCGCAATACCCCTGTGTAGAAGTCCGGGTCATGTGCGCCGGTTACTCCAGGGGGTAGTTCCATCATAGTAATACAAATTTCATGACGGAGTCCCGCGTCCACAATACATTGGCCTGAATAGATAAGATTGTTTACATCATTCAAGGCGTCAAAGTTACGAATCGTTGTTATTCCGTGTTTTGCAAAGAGCTTTGAGTGGAGCTTAATAATATCTCTTGGCTGTGAGTCCAAGCCTACTACATTGATCCCTCTCGCAAGTGTTTGCAGATCTGCATCCGGACCTGCTGTTTCCCGAAACTGATCCATCATTGTAAATGCATCTTCATTACAGTAAAAATACAGAGATTGAAACCGTGCTCCTCCCCCTGCTTCAAAGTGTTTTATTCCAGCCTCTGAAGCAGCTTCTACTGCAGGCAGGAAATCCTTGGTAAATACTCTGGCCCCGAAAACAGACTGAAAACCGTCACGGAAGGCTGTGATCATAAAATTAATCCGCTTTTTCATTTATTCCCTCGCTAAGATTTGTTACATGCTTTTACTACGGCTATTGCAACCGCTATTTCTGTGTTATTGTCTCTACCTGACTTTATTTTTTTCGGCTCCTCTTTTTCCGGGAAAAACCGGTTTACTATGGCAGATAAGAGAACCATGATAGCAATCAGTAATGTTAAAAAAACAAACACAACTGACATACCAATAATGGTTAATGATAATCCTTGTAAGACCACTGTCTTCTCCTTCTAAGAAATCCATTCTTTCTTAAAGCATTACTAAAATGCTTTGTGTTCGATTCAAGTAAATACTAGCGGTAGTGCTGTTTTCATGCAAGTGCCTAAAGAGAAATGTTCCCTTTCTACGGATAATAATTGAAAAAAAATTGCTTTCTTTCAATTCCTTTTGAATATTCTGGTAAAATTCATTATTATACGAATATACAGAATTCATTATATAATTATTTATTTGGTACAGAGGAAGAACATGAAAAAACAGAAATCCATACTGCGCAGCGGCATATTTACGATTATCATTGTAGGTGTAGTATCATTTATTTTTATCGGCATATTTCAGAATATGAACCTTGGACAGATTAATAATGAGTTTTCCGGTTATGAGGAAGCCGAACAGCGCAGCTTGCTTATGTTTCAGATAGAAGATCATATTGGATACGGAGGACTGATTCACTATATTCAGGAGTATCTGCTAACGCAGAATGAGGAAAACCTTTATACACTAGATGATCAGTATCAAGCATTTTTGGAACATGTACAAGAGTATGAAGAGCTGCCCTCAGTAAGTGATGAGGAGCTTACACGCTTGCAGACAATTCGCTCTGTGTTTAATGAATACTATGAGTCTATTGATAGAGCGCGGCAATTGTTTCAAGAGGGTGCAGGTCCTGCTGAAACAGCTGCAGCTGTTGCGGTAAATGACCGGCCTGCAATTGAGGCATTCGCGTGGCTGGAAGAGCATGTACTCCAACTCCAGACAGAGAGAAAAGAAGCTGTTCTTGACAGCATTTATAATGCGTTTATCCGGCTGGTAATCTCGCTGGTAGGAATTCTTGCTGTGCTAGGAATTGTCGGCTTTGTTATATTAAAAAGACTTTTTACTCAGCTTAATCTTTTCGCCGATGTATCAAAGCAGATTGCTGAAGGGGACTTGCGGGAAAGGGTAAATATTCAGTCATCGGATTCTATCGGTACGCTTGCAGCTCAGTTTAATAAGGCTGTGGAGAATATTAAATCCATTGTGTCCGGTGTGAAGGAAACTGCTTCCAGCTCAATGCAAATTAGTAAAGAGCTTTCCTGGCATGTGGAGGAAACATTATCATCAACCACACAAATAAGCGGAAATGTTACTGCCATGAAATCCCAAATAACGGAACTCTCATCTGAAATAAATACATCTTCATCAGCTGTTGAACAGATCTTTGCTAATATCCGCAGTCTGGTTGAGCAGATAGAAAGCCAGTCAAGTGCTGTTTCCCAAACCTCTGCTTCAATCGAAGAGATGAACGCGTCGATTGCCAGTGTTTCGCGGATAGCAAACGAAAAGCGCCAGGCTACTGACGGTTTAGTGAATATAACCAAATCCGGCGGAGAGGACGTGCAAAAGACTATCAATGTTATTTCAGAGATTAGTCACAGTATTGATGACATGCTGGATATGATCTCAGTAATAAACAATGTTTCAGCTCAGACTAATCTGCTTGCAATGAATGCTGCAATTGAAGCAGCTCATGCAGGAGATGCAGGCAGAGGGTTTGCTGTTGTAGCTGACGAGATCCGGAAGCTTGCTGAATCTACAGGAACAAACGCGAAAAACATATCTACTAGTTTGAAATCCATCATTGAAAAAATTAACGACGCAAGGAAATCTTCTTTAAATACCGGAAATTCCTTTGAAGAAATTAATACAGAAGTAATGGATTTTGTTCATGCCTTTTCAGAGATATCATCAAGTACTGAGGAACTGACATCAGGAAGTAAAGAAATGCTGACTGCAACGAATTCCCTTATGGAGATTTCTGAAAATATCCGCTCCGGGTCTAAAGAAATGCAGACAGGCGCTGAGGATATTACTAACGCACTGCTTCATGTTAAGGAGATATCCAAGAAAAACTTAGAAAAAATGGATGAAATTGATACAGGTACACATGAGATAAACCGGGCAGTGACTGAGATATCGGATTATAGTATTCGGAACAATGATTCTCTTATGAAACTGCTTAGACAGGTTGATAGTTTTGTGCTAGAAAAGGGTGAATCTGAGAGCCTGATAAGCTTGGACTTTTCTTCCGCTTTTCTGAAGCACCGCGCGTGGTTGTCTCGTACTAGAGCGTATATTGACGGAGAAGATGTAATTTCTGATGACCAGTTGGTTGACCACACACAGTGCGAGCTTGGACAATGGATGCAGACTATTGACAGTAATTCGCTATCCGATCCTGAAGTGTATCATTCGCTTGATTCCCACCATGAGCAGCTTCATAGAAAAGTCGGTGAGATTGTCGGATATGTTCAACAGGATGATAAAGCTGCTACAGAAGAGGCCTACCAGGAGCTGGTGGCAATCTCCAAGGAAGTTATCAGTGATTTGACGAAGCTTCAGAAGATGTTTTCTCAAGAACACGAGGCTCGGGAATGATAAAACTCGAACACTCAAAATACCTTGAGAGTAAGAGTGAAGTAATTACCGCGCTAATAGACAGCATAGAAAAGGAATACTCCTCTGTATCTGTATTAGGAGCAGACTCCTATGGTATGAAGTATCAGGTCTCAAGTTATGGAGTGACAGCTGAACCGAGTATGTGGTCGGAACGGGGCTTTGTATTGCGTGCCCTTCAGGATGGGAGGGTGTTTGAATATTCTTTTAACGCTATTTCAAAAGATACCCTAGAAGATACTGCGGAAAAGATTTTGGATGATTTCAAAGAGCTTGGTGAAGTATCTCAGGACCCGATTGAGTTTCAAGACTATACTGTTCCCTATTCTGATATCGATTACCAAGGCAGCTGTGAGCTCCTTCCTGCAGATATAGCTCCTTCAGAGATACTTGAAAAATTAACCGCACTCCATGATTCAGCGAAAAGAAGTAAAGAAGAAATTGTAAATGCAAAGGTTGTCTTTGAAGGTCTATCAGTTTCAAAATTCTTCTATACAAAAAAGGGGACTATGAAGCAGAGCTACCCGTGGTGTCAGTCTGCTGTTTTTGTAATTGCAAAAAGAGGCGATGTCCCGCGGTATTCATACAAAACTTTTGCGGGAAGGAAAGGGCCGGAAATACTGGAGGAGGTGGGTGACGCTGTTTCCCATATTGCAGCAGAGGCTGTTGAGCTTTTAGATGCAGTTTCTCCCGAGCCTGGTGAATATGATGTTATCTGCAATCCCGGTATAGCTGGCACAATAGCACACGAATCCTTTGGTCATGGTGTTGAGCTGGATATGTTCCTCCGGGGCAGAGCAAAGGCGGGCAAATACTTTGGGAAACCGGTTGCATCCGGGCTGGTGAGTATTACTGACAGCCCAACAGCTGTTGATCAGACCGGGAGCTATTCCTTTGATGATGAAGGGACCCCTGCCGGCAGTACTGCGATTATTGAGAAAGGAATATTTATATCCGGAATAGGGGACATGCTTTCTGCCTCTGCATTGAACATGCAGTCAACCGGGAACGGCAGGAGGGAATCCTATAAGCGGAAGGCATACTCCAGGATGACGAATACCTTTATTGAACCCGGAAATGATACACTGGATGAAATGATTGCTTCAGTAAAAAAGGGTTATTTAATTGAGGGGCTTCGCTCCGGGATGGAAGATCCGAAGAACTGGGGAATCCAGCTTATTGCTCTTTTGGGTAAAGAAATTATAGATGGAAAACTTACTGGAAAGCTGGTAACACCGGTGCTCCTTACCGGTTTTGTTCCGGATGTTCTCGGGGCTGTCTCAATGGTCTCAGATTCTGCAGAGTTTTACGGTTTCGGTTATTGCGGAAAGGGGTACAAAGAGCTAGTTAAGGTTTCAGCAGGAGCTCCATATATTAAAACTCGGATGAGGATAGGATAAAACATGATTGATACAATCCGCAGCATTATACAGAAAGAAGAATCTGTCCTCCAATGGGTCCTTACTGAAACGCATGAAAACTCAATTGAAGGGTTTTTTGTAGGAACGAAGCAGGAGCAGATACGAAGGAAAAACACTTTGGAATACACATTGTTTCTCCTGTGCGGCACAGATGATTCAGAGCTAATGGGCTTTGGAAATACTGCCTTCGGTCCTGAGCTGACTGAGAAGGAAATAGAAGCGAACATACGTAAAGCCGTTGATACAGCAAAATATGTACAGAATCCTGGGTTTACACTAGAGGACAGCGGGGTACGGGAAAGCCGGTGTTTGACGAGTGGGGAACTTGCGCAATTGTATAAGGATGCGGTTTCGGAAATATTGAGTAATTGTGAAGAAGATGTTCTTTCATCGTTTGAGGTTTTTTCCAATGAGAGGAGTGTAAGAAAACTATCTTCTGCGGGCACTGATATAAGCGAAACCTGTGTTACCGGATGGGCAGAAATTATTACACACTTTAAGGCTGGCCAGAATCCGGAAGTGGAGCTCTATGGAGCTATGAGTTTTTCCGGTTTACTTCAGGGCAGGCTTAAGGATATGGTAGAAAAACAGGTTTCCCAGACCAAGGACAGAGCAGAGGCAGGTTTCCTGAAAGACCTTGGAAATGTTCCGGTTGTTTTATCTGTGCCTGCAATTAGCGACTTGATGGATTTTTATCGAAGCCAGGTAGATGCGTTACAAGTTTATGAGAAACTATCTTCTGCGCAAATAGGAAAACCCTTAATTGAAATAGCTGAAGAGAGTGACGGGATTAATATTACTCTTAAGCCAAACCTGTACGGTTCTCCTGAATGCTTTTCTTTTGATAAATACGGAAGTGTGAGAAGAGAATCTGTATTAATTGAAGATGGACAAGTGAAAAACATTGCCGGCGATGCCCAGTACGGCAGTTATATCGGGTTAGAAACTATAACAGGAGATTCGAAAAACATACTAGTTGCAGCCGGATCTCTTGGCACTGATTTTCCGTACCCGAATGAATACCTTGAAGTTTCCGCGTTTTCCGATTTCCGGATAGATCCTATTACTGGAAACTTCGGTGGAGAGCTCCGACTTTCCTATTTCTGCAGCAACGGAAAGCGGACACCTTTTACCAGCGGAAGTATAACAGGAAACGCTAAAAACCTGCCAAGCGGAATGCGGCTGTCTTCCCGGACAATCCAGTTTGAGAATTATCTGGGCCCGGATAAGCTTTTAATTTATGATGTCTCTATTAACCCTGCCAAGTAAGGGGAAGTGAGGAGAATCCTGCTGTACCTCTTGTTGTGTGCTGACAAACCGATTACTGCTGTAAGAGATTGTTATTCCCTACCTGCTGTAGTATGATAAGAGCCGGGTTTCAAGCATGAAACTATGTGGAGGAATACAATGGAAGTAAAGAAATATTTTAAGGATATTAGCCCTAGGACCTGGGAGCACCCAGCTGACCGGTCAGCTTTGAATAACCTGCGAAGGCTCCCAGGGCTGGATGAGCTGGTAAGAAAACTTGTGGGTTCAACAAACGAGCGTTCAGTGCGTCTTCTTGCATTGGCGTCTGCAGTGCGTACATCTGAAAGGCAGTTTCCAAAGGTATATAAAATGATGCAGGAAGCATGCGCTGTGCTGGATGTAAAAGACCAGCCTGAGGTGTATGTGTCTCAAAACCCTATTATGAATGCAGGGGCAATCGGCGTTGACAAGCCCTTTGTTATGCTTAACACATCTCTCTTAGAGCGTCTTTCAGATGAAGAACTCCTTGGTGTAATCGGTCATGAACTGGGCCACTGCTTATCCGGTCATGCTTTGTATAAAACATTGCTGTACATGCTAATCAATCTTTCCACTATGGTATTCAACATCCCCGTAAGCCAGGTTGCACTTTTTGCAATTATTACCGCGCTAAAAGAATGGGACCGGAAGAGTGAGTTAACTGCTGACAGGGCAGGAATCCTGGTAATGCAGGATCAGAACGCTTTTTACCAGACTATGATGAAGCTTGCCGGCGGCGCGCAGATAGGTGAGATGGATGTGAATGACTTTTTTCTTCAGGCTTCTGAGTATGAAGCAGGGGGAGATGTTGTTGACAGCGTGTATAAAATACTGAACCTAATGGGCCAGACCCATCCTTTTCCTGTCTTAAGGATTGCGGAAATGAAAACCTGGATTGACTCCGGGGCATACGGCAAGGTGCTTAACGGCGAGTACATGTACAGGGATGAAGAAACCGATGACTTTTTCAAGGACATGAGCGATGCTGCAAAACAGTATGAGGAAGACCTAAACCGCTCACAGGATCCCCTTGCAAAGTCTGTAAGGGAGCTCTCCAAAAACTTTGATGACCTGAGAAAAAACGCGGAAGGCTTCTTCGGTTCATTCTTCAGACAGTGATGCCAACCACGCTCCCCGGGTAGCTCGCGCTGAGCGTAGTCGAAGTATCGAACTATCGAAGGGCGGTCCCTGAGCGTAGCTGAAGGGTACCGACGGGATGGAGCGTGTGCTGGGGAGGGCAGGCGTAGTAAGCCCCGGCGCGGGGCTTATCTGCCTGACATGGTCTGGGCTATGTTCATTTTTGCTGCCCTGCGTGCAGGGAATATACTGCCCAGTACTGCGGTTGCTATTCCAGCGAGGGCACAGTAGAGAAAGTCAGTCCAGAGAAAGAGGCTCCGTAGTGCTTCTCCGAATGGGATTGGAATGTCCTCAGGCAGATACCCTGATACATCGATTCCATAGACCTGGAGCCAGTAAGCAACAGGCAGGGTAATAATTATTCCGATAACCGATGCAAGAATTCCAAGGCTTATGCTTTCATACAGGAACATGAGGGAGAGCTTTGTTTTCCGCATACCGATTGCCCGGAGTGTGCTTATCTCTCCTGTGCGCTCCTGGACTGCCATGGACATTGAGTTTAGTATGCCGATAATAATTAAGAGAAACAGTATTCCCAGAATAATGTAAAAACTGCCTGTATCAGCCTGCACAGTAGAAACCATGACCTGGGCAAAGTCCTTCCAGTTGTATGCCCTATACCCGTGTTCCTCTGCGGCTTGGGCAACCACGTCAAGCCTGTCTTCAGCATGCAGCCCCTCTTCCAGGCGGATCACGAGTTTTGTCATCATCCCTTCCATGTTCAAGAACCCTTGGGCAAAGGTCATTGGAAGGAATACCATATAGTTATCCACAGCAGGGTAGCCGTATTCATATATACCAGTAACCCTGGCATCTATAAAATTTTCTACCCCGTGTCTGTCCCGTGCTGTTAAGAAGACAATGTCCCCTGCTTCCACATTCAGCCTCTGGGCAAGTGAAGCGCCGACCAGGACCCCGTTATCTTCAGGTGAAAGATAGTCTCCCGCCTGAATGTATTCATCTAAAATAGTCACAGAAGACTCCCGCTCAGGTTCAATAGCCCTTCCCTGGACAAAGGTGGACTCTGTTCCATTAGAGATGCGCAGGGAAAAATTGATGCGTCCCCCTGCCTCAACCACTCCGTCAATGTCCAGCAGGTCAGAGCGCAGGGCATCAGCATCTTGAATATTCAGGTCTAAAGGCAGTCGTCTAGCTTCTTCTCTGTAGTCCTGGTGCATTACATGGATGTGCCCGGTCTCAAGGTCAATCATGCCCTGGTAGAGCCCTTCAAAATATCCCCTGACCCAGCCGATTCCGATAATCATGAGAGAGATACCGATGGTAAGAGCCGCGATATTCAGTGCAGTCCTTCTTTTGTTCCGAAATATGTTTTTCCATCCAATAATAAACAATTCCATATTTTCTCCTTTCTCCCGCTAAATCGCTCGCAGTGATTCAACAGGGCTCTTCCTGGTAGCTGCCCATGCGGCATAGGTTGAACCGAGTACAGCAACTAGTATCCCTGAAAATAAATTGCCCAAAGAGCTGACTGCCTGCCAGGAGAAGTAATAGATCCTGCCTGAACCGATAAACTCAGACGCCTGTCCGATGTCCAGCCCATAGGTTGAGAAATACAGCACAATCGGAATGGCTATTGCCAGTCCCGCAATACCGCCGATTACTCCGAGTATGCTTCCCTCTGTCAGAATTAGGCTGAACAATTCATATTTCTTCATCCCGATTGCCCGGAGGGTTCCGAATTCCCTTATCCGCTCAAAGATTGTCATAAGGATTGAATTAGTAATAACAGTTGCAACTACAATGATCACTAATATATTCACAAAGAGCATACCCACATCCGCCATGTTCAGCATCTGGATCATACTGCCGTGGACCTCTTTCCAAGGCACAGGGTCTGCTCCTTCATCTGCAAGGGGCTCCTCCAGAGATTCTGATACCTCTCCTGCCAGTTCCGGGTTAGAAAGGTTTATACGGATTTCATTGGCCTGGTTGTCCAGGTAGAGGAGCTCCTGACTGTCCCCGTAGGTAATATAGAAGTAGTTGTTATCTGTCTCCTGTGAGCCTGAGTTGAACAAACCCTGAAGAGAGAATTCCATGTAAAAGGGGCTGCCTGAAGAATCCTGGACCAGGACTATCACCGGGTCTCCAACTGCAATTTCCATAAGCTCGGCAATGGATGTGGAGAGTAGAATTTGCCCTTCTCCGGTCAGGAAATCCCCTTGTTCAATCCCCTCGCGGATGTCTGTATAATACACTGTGTCAGGAAGTATTCCGTCTCCAGCGATTGTGAGGTTTTTTTCATCCTTAATTACCATACCCCCAAAGTGCATGATCGGCTCTGCCGCGGATATCTCATCCCTGGCAAGCTCGTTCTCAATTATCTCCTCAGGACCGGAGATCATATAATCAAGGGAGTGCTGGTCAATCCTGTCTTCCCATCCTTCCGGCCGGACCTGGATATGCCCTGAATCCTGGAGAAGGTTATTAAAAAAGTTAGTTTTTATACCGCTGAACATACCTGTGACAAGTTCCATTACAATTACTGATATACAAACTGATACAAGAATAACAATACTCTGCTTTTTGTGTTTTATTATGTTCAGGAGGGCTATTTTAAAAAACATTGTTTCCCCCTTTACCCTAATGTTTCAGCTTCGCGCTGATCAATATTTTCTATCATCCCGTCTTTTAAGCGGATAACACGCTGGGCGTATTTCATTACTTCCGGATTATGGGTTGAGAAGATGAATGTCACATTCTCTTCTTCGTTCAGCTTTTTCATTGCTTCAACAACCGTGCTTCCTGTTTCTGAGTCGAGGTTTGCAGTGGGCTCATCAGCAATAACAAGGTCAGGCTTGTTCACCAAAGCCCTGGCAATCGCAACCCTCTGGCGTTGCCCCCCTGAGAGCTCATCAGGCTTATGGCTTGCAAACTTTGTAAGCCCAAGGATTTCTATAAGGTGGTCGATCGTTTCTGCCCGCTCTTTTTTGCTTCTCTTATTAAGGATCATAGGGAATTCAATGTTTTCCCGTGCTGTGAGGACAGGAACAAGGTTGAATGCCTGGAAAATGAACCCGATATGATCGAGCCGGATGTCAGCTTCCTTGTTTTCCGGCAGTGTGGCTACATCAGTACCTTTGAAATAGACCTTTCCTTCAGTCGGCCTGTCTATGCATCCTATAATATTTAAGAGGGTTGTTTTTCCACACCCCGAGGGACCGACAATGGACAGGAATTCTCCTTCGTGTATTTCAAAGTCCACACCCCGAACCGCGTGGATTGTTGTTTTCCCAAGGTGGTAATCTTTTTTAACGTTTTCAACAGTTACAATTGCCATAGTAATTCTCCTTTAAAAATTGAGGATTGCCGAAGCAGTAATGAAGAAGTTCTCCCCAAGGGACCCCAACTCCGATCCATCGGCGCCTGCGAACCAGGTTCCCGAAATTCTGATGTCCATGCCCCTGAACTAGAGCCGTGTGAAAGAATGGCTCACCATCGCGCTTGGGTCAGCTGCATTGAGTACTATGGTGT
>CAYRYS010000074.1:0-17595 GCA_964428555.1 uncultured Spirochaetales bacterium
AGTTACTATAAAAGGGTATGATATACAAAATTCGAATAGATTCTTGCAGGACCTTCAGCAAGGCCTCAGTGAGTATCAAAGCATTGCTCCAACGGGTGTGGGACAACTAACCAATTCAAACCCCATTTTTTATAAAAAAGACAGGTTTCTACCACTATTACAAGGAATACAATGGTTTTCAAATACCCCGAATGTGCCGGATTCCCGTTCCTGGGGAAAAGACATCCCCAGATACTGCCTCTGGGCAATATTTTTTGATGTGTATATGGGGAGACGGTTTTTTATTGTGAATTTACACCTTGATCATCAAAACCAGCGAGTGAATGAAAACGCTGCTCTACAGCTTGTTGGGTTAATACGGGACCATTCTCAAGGTCTGCCTGCTGTAATCTGCGGAGATTTCAACTCAAGGAGAAAATCCAAGACCCAGGAAGTTATAGTAAGGGAATATTCCCGCGTTCTGGAAAACACACAGCAAGGTACGTATAACACACCAATCCCACTCCAGATTGACCAGATTTTTATCAATACCCAATTCCGGTGCAAGGAAAGCACCATTGAGCCGGCAAAAAGGAATGAATTCCTAGTAAGTGATCATAAAATAATAACAGCTGTCCTGGAACTAATTGATTAAGTGTTACGATTCTGACATATCCGCTTCTGAAAACACGACAATTTTATCTCTACCAGTCTGCTTTGCTTCATATAAGGCATAATCAGCTGCAACCAGAAGGCGCTCCCATTCGGTTGCATCCTTGGGAAATTCTGAAACCCCTGCAGAAAAGGTGGTATGAAAACCGGTATCTATGCCTGCATTAAAGCCGGTTTGAAATTTCCCCTGTATTGCTTCCAGCTTCTTTGCTGCTTCCTTTGCCCCGGAGTTCATAAATATTAGGACAATTTCATCTCCCCCGAACCTGCAGGGAATATCTCCCTTCCGCGTGTTGTCAGAAATAACCTCTGACAACCTTCGAAGGACCATATCACCAGCCTTATGTCCGAAATTATCGTTTATATCTTTAAAATAATCTACGTCCAACATACATACGGTAAATTTGCCGCCTTCACGCTTTTTCTGCTCGATTTCCCGTTCAATAGTGTCATCCAGGTATCTGCGGTTATACAAGCCGGTCAAAGAATCATGATTTGCTTGTACAAGCAGCTCCTCTTTCAAGCCTTCTATCTGGAAAATCTTATTTTGCAGCTCATGATTTGTTTTAGAAAGCTTTTCCTGGGCCAGCTTTCTATCGGTAATGTCGCGTACTACAGTAAAAGACCCCATTGGTTTATTTGGTTTGGAATGGATCGGGTACACATCTATTTCATAGTACTCATGAATTCCAGCAGCGTTTTCTCTATTCAGTTCAATCCCTGAATCTTTGCGTACAATGACTTTCCGGGCTTCCTCCCATTGTATTATTGACACATATGCACCAATAGACTTTTTACTGTCTAGCTGGAACAGACGGGCAGCACTCTCATTCATATCCAGAATGCGTAGGTCATTGTCTATTACAAGGACCCCGTCTTCCATATTTTCAACAACCAAGTCCCTTGCAATTGGAACAAGGTCTAAAAGTCCCTTGTCAGTTAATACCCAATACAGGGCAATTACACTGAGAAACAGACTGATTGGAGTTGTATCGAATTTGACAAAAGGGGTCAGCCCGAGTATATACATTCCGCTGCCGATCCAGGGGAAAAGAGTAACAAGGAGCAGTCCGCCAGCTTGAGATTTTTGCAGCTTTGCTTTGGAAAATGCGGTACGCAGCAGCAGGTATGTCCAATACAGTGTCATAGCTGCGATCCACGCTATCAAAATCCAGTAATACCATCCAAAGTCATATACTACATTTAAAGCATTCTCCCCTATTACGATAAAATCAGACCATAGCTGATAATGGAGATGGTTGGTAAAAGCTACAAGAACATGTATAACAGCAGGCAATGTCAGGAGAAAACGGTTCAAAGGACGGTTAAACACTGTTTTCCCGCAATACCGGGCAGCAAAGAACACAAAGAACAGGATTGTCCCAGAAAGACCGATATACTTGAACCTGAGGAAGATGCGGCGCAATAATAAAACAGTACTTCCATATTCAAGTGCAGTAAACAAGCTGTACACAGCAACAAAAAAACAAACTGCAGTTAAGTAAAAACCTCCGTGCTTTTTCCTACGCGGTAAAATGAAAAGAAATAACGCGAAGGAGCCGGTAGCTGCAATTAGGTTGAGAAAAACAATCCAATTGAATAGAAAAAACATATAAATATTTTACTGTGTTTTTAAAAAAATAACCACAGTATTACAGTTAATATTTATAAAGTGGTTTATCAGTTATATTTTGCGCCTAGTAAAAAAGGCAGCATGCACTTCTTTTACTGCCTGTTCCATATCCGCCCTATCCACTACAAAGTATGCAGCTACATCGGAAGCTCCGATAGAGACAATATGCATGTGTATTCCCTTTTCAGTCATAGAAGAGATCATTCTATGGGTTACTGCCGGAGTTTCCAGAAGAGACTCCCCTACTAAAGCAATTATTGCGAGGTCTTTTTCCTGTATTACCGCTTCAACCGTTGGGATCTTCATTTGCGAAAGAACCCTGTAGGCGTGTTCTACATCATTATCCTTTAGATATAGATTAATGGATATCTGGCTTGTAACTACAGATTTGATATTGATATTTTCTTCATCCAGCCTGGTTGCCACACGGGCAAGTATGCCGTGGTGTATACCTACCCCGGGGCCTGCAACTTTAACAAGACCGAAGTCATCTGAATAGGTGACAGACTTTATTCCCTTTTCATTGCTGCGAGTGGTCTCAAGTATGGTTGTAATTGGTTTTATTTCATTCTCAGTACCAGTGATATTCATTATCCGGATTGCCAGACCAGAACCCATGAGCGGTTCTACAGTCCTGGGATGCAGAATACTGGCTCCGAAATACGCAAGCTCTGCAGCTTCTTTATATGTCAGGTCTGTAATCCGTACAGGGTTCTCTACAATTTTCGGATCACCGCTCATAAACCCGTCAACATCTTTCCAGATATCTAAAGACTCTGCATTTATACACTTCGCAATACACGCAGCTGAATAATCGCTCCCGCCCCTGCCGAGAAGGGTCACTTTCCCGCTTTCAGAGATGCCGTAAAAACCTGGAACAACATAGGTCCTCTCATCCCGGAGATTTTTCCATACATTGTCCGAACTCTTTTCAAAGTCCACACTAGCATTCCCGTACTCGCCGTTAGTGATAAGACCCAGATCCTCAGGAAGCATTTCAACAGCATCAACACCCTTTGCCTTGAGAATTGATGTCAGCACAATGGAGCTTAGCCGCTCGCCGTAGCTTAGTACAACGTCCCGGACAAACTCAGGAACTTCTTCTATATAATGAATACCGAATAGATATTGTTCAAGTTTTTTTAACCGTTCTTCAACGTACCCCGCAGCACTGTCCTGCGCAGCCCCTTTGACAATGTGTTTTTCAATTATTTCCCCTTTCATTTCCGTGAGAAAGGATGTCAGGTCCCTAATTTTTTCTTTATTTTCAGGGACCAATCGTACACTCTCAGTAAGGTAATTCGTAATTCCATAAAACGCAGAGACTACAATAACCAGGGGTCTGTTATATTTCTTTACAGTCGACACGATCTTATCGACATCGTCCGTATTTTTCAGGTTTGATCCGCCGAATTTCACCACTATTTTCTGCATACTAACTCCGGGACAGGTTTTATCCAATGGTATTCTGTGTAACAGAAAAGAGCAAGGCCTTTAGAGAGAACACGGAAAATACAATGGGAAAATTACTCATCAATTAATCCTTTAGTATTTTCACGCTATTTTCTGCAAATTACTTGCATTTATTTCCTGAATTCTGTATATTCTGCCTTCAATTTAGTATATATTAGGAACAATGATGATAGATGTAGTAGCAGCAATTATTAAAAAAGACAATAAATACCTCATAGGAAAAAGGAGCTATACCGGCTCTCTTCCAGGCAAATGGGAATTCCCAGGTGGAAAAGTAAAGACAGCTGAAACCAATGAAAATGCCTTAATCCGTGAAATTGCCGAAGAACTAGGAGTGTTTGTTCAGCCCGGACACAAGGTAGGCACGGTTGATCACTTCGGCGAGGAAAAAGCAATCCGCTTAATCGGCTATGAAGTAGATGCGTTTATCGGAGATATTGAAAACATTGAACACGAAGAGATACGATGGGTCGATCCATGTGAATTCGACTTTTACGATTTCGGAGAAGCAGATAAAAAACTAATTGACCTGATATTCTCAGCTGAGTGCGTATAAGCCCTAGAATATCTCCATATACTGTAATAATTGATTTTCTTCTCACCTAAAACCGGATATAATTATTATAAGATTATCTATAAGGATATTTATGATGACAGCATTCAGACAGCTCCAAGAGCTGAGCCATACATTCTTCTCAAAATTCTGGACAAAACCTGAGCGGGTTGCTCTGCTTAGAATACTCTATGAAGCCTACAATGCTGACGGTATCTTTAAAATTGAAGAGCAGCGGGAGTTTTATAGACATGCATTCAATCTTCTCGCCACAAAAGAAGATATGGAAGAGATGGATCTGGATCAAGCAATTCAAATAATGAAGCGCTCTCCTGCAAAGATGAAGATTGTATACCTGTGGATAGCAGATGCAATTGTAAGCGATAATGAGTTCAATGCTGAGGAGAATGCCTTTGTTCACTCCTTAGAAGAGAAGTACGGCCTTGACCACAAGCGGCTTTTTAAAAACATCCGGGAGCTGCAGACCCAGAGAATGGAAAAACTGCTGAACCAATGGATGTATTCTGTGGAGAAGCAGATGGAAAACGAGGTCTAACCCTAGTACTCAAACCCGCCGTCTGAGTTAATTATCTGACCTGTTATCCACTTCGCATCTTGGCTTGCAAGCCAGGTAATAAGCCGCGCGGCATCACCAGGCTCCCCCCAGCGTCCAAAGGGCATTTTTTCCAACACAGCATTATATAGCTCCGGATACCCTGCTTTGTAATTGATCGTATCAGTAGGCCCGGGGTTCACTGCATTAACCCGGATATTCCTCTGCCCAAAGTGAGATGACAGGCTCCTAGTTAACTGATGAATAGCACCCTTTGAAGCTGCATAAGAGAGCTCTCCAGTCATTGGCCCCATGTGCTGTCCACTGGTCAACAGAATAACACTGCCACCATTTTTCTGCCTTCTCAGACTCCACTCTTTTAACAGTAAAAGCATTGCGCGCACATTTACCTGCATATGAGTATCTATATTTTCCGGAGTTAATTCTTCCAGCTTACCTTCTGTGGAATAGGCATGATTCATAACCATTATATCAATGTCATCGAAAACCGAATATGCCTTTTCCATGAGCTCCTTTGGAACTTCCCTGCCCGAAAGATCGGCATCGGCATATTCAACACTTGGACCGATTTCCCGTAATTTCCCCAACAGGTCCTCTTTGGAGTTCCTATCATCATGGACATCTTCATCATACTGCGGATAGCCTTGCAGAAAGACATCCGCCCCCTCTTTGAGAAACTGCTCTGCAACAGCATATCCAATTCCGCGCTTCCGGCTCACTCCGGTTATAAAGGCTTTTGTATTTGTCAATTTCATACTGCAAGTATATGCGAAAAAAGTAATCGATAACAAGGGAGAAAGAGAGTATAATAGCTTTTATACAAAATAAGGAACAATTCACATGGCAATGAAAAAGGGAGATACTTTTTTACTCGAGTTTAGAACACTTAAATGGGAGGTATCTGTACGCAAAAGTGAAATATGGTTTTAACGGTTCATATCTGCCTGAATTTCTGCTTGACTTAAGGCATAGTTGAATATTCGGACTTCATCGAGAACACCGGTAAACATTCCGGTATCGCACCTGGCAATCTCAAAATTAACTTCTCCCTGGTTCAGAACTCCCCTGTGCTGCGCAGTCTGAACCAGGACACCATCAATATAAATATGTATCTCATTTCCGTCATACCTTCCTGCAATATGGTGCCAACTCGTGCTGTAAGAGCCCGGATCAGGCACAGTATATATCACAGCCCCTTGCCCCTGGTCTGTATTCACCTCAAACCATATCTGGTCACTCAAGTCTGTACCAAGGTTAAACACATTCCCGCCCTGCCATTTTCCAAAAAGCCTGCTTATTGAAAAGTCTTCGATGCGGGCCCAGCAGGTCACAGTTATTACCTCACACTTAAGTGAAGCTGAATCAGAAACAGCAGCGTATTGATCTAAGCCATTAAAAGCAGCAGCTGAGGCAGCACTCCCGCTTCTGTCTGTAACAAAAATGGGTGCGGGGGATGAAGGAGTCCCGTGATTGTTATACCCGCTGTGATCCTGAAAATCCGAATCCAGGGGATAATAGGCCACTAGGTTTGGATCAGTAACAGTATATTCTTCGTCACTGTCATCTACACTTGTCCCTCCGGATGCTAATGGATCATTCGGATTATCAAATTCCGGCATTGGATAGGGGCAAGAAACAAGCACAGTTATGAGTAAAATTATTATAATAAATCGCATGTATCCGTTATTATACAGAATGAGATGGTAATAAGAAAACATTTTATTGCCATTTTTGTAAAAAACGTGTATTATTCCACCATGATTGGTACAACACTTTTCTTTTTATATGTAATTTTTTACTTTATCCTCTCTTTGATATTCCTTATTCCCTACCCCTTCCTATTCCCTTTTGGAAGGAAGGTACGCCAGAAGTACACACAAGCCTGTGTAAGTACCTGGGGTAAGGCTATGCTCGTTGGCGCGGGTTCTAAAATAGAGGCAGTGAATCAGGAGAATGTTCCCAAACACGGCAAGATTTGCTTTGTGGGAAACCACCAGAGCTATGCTGACATACCCCTTTTGCTCGGATATTCAGGCAGGCTCATCGGTTTTGTTGCAAAAAAGGAGCTTGCATTTATTCCGCTTTTGAACCTTTGGATGAAGATGATCGGCTGTGTTTTTCTTGACCGAAAAAGCAGGCGCAGCGCGGTAGAGGTCATGAACAAAGCTGTTGAAAAGGTAAAAAAAGAATACCCAATGCTCATTTTTCCTGAAGGCACACGGAGCAAAGGAAGGCCTGTAGGCAGTTTCCGCACCGGCTCCTTTAAGCTGCCCAAAAGAGCAAAAGCATCCATTATTCCCTTTACCATTATTGACAGCTACAAGGTATATGAAGAAAAGAAAAAGATTTCCCGGGCAAATATAAAGGTAATCTTCCACGAGCCGATTCCCTTTGAAACATACAAGGACTGGGAAAACCAGGAGCTTTCAGATAAGGTGCGTGAGATAATTGTTTCTCCCCTTCCTGAGGACATGCGCAGGAGAGAATCAGAATAGAACATACCCAAATATCATATTAAGAGGACCGGAAACGGTCCTTTTTTATGCTTCAAGGGCCTGAATGCTATTGAAAATATTCTCATATTAACCAATAAGCTTTATGGCAGTATCAAAAATCGAAACACCTGACCGATCTATCCTAATAACCCACATATTTTCCATTCTGCTTCCAAGGTATGACCAGCACTAGTACCTTTACCAGAGAAAGGAGAATCAACATGTCACAGACCAATCATTTTGATTTAGTTATCATCGGAACAGGAGTAGCTGCAACCAGCGCTGCCTTTCCTGCTAAAAAGGCGGGATGGTCAGTAGCTGTTGTGGAGAAAGACGATATAGGCGGAACATGCCCGAACCGCGGATGCGACCCGAAAAAAGTACTTGCAGGGATGGCCGCACTCTCAGAGCGGGCAAACCGAATGGCGGACAAAGGAATGGGAAAAGCGCCGGGTAAACTGAACTGGAAGGACCTGATGGAGTACAAAAGAACCTTCACAGCCCCTATGTCAGATGAAATTCAAAAGGCATTTGAACATGCGGATATCAAGATATTCCGAGGCAAAGCCAGCTTTGTTTCAGGCTATACCCTGGATGTCGACGGTACGGCCATTACTGGGGACCATTTTCTTATTGCTTCCGGGTCAGAGCCCATGAAGCTGAATATTCCTGGAGAAGAGCACCTGCTGTACTCAAGGGACTTCCTCAAACAAGAAGAGCTTCCTGAAAAACCGGTCTTCATTGGAGGCGGCTATATTTCTTTTGAATTTGCTCACATTGCTGCCAGAGCCGGAGCACAGCCAATTATTCTGGAAATGACATCAAGACCATTGGCACAGTTTGACAGTGTTCTGGTAGAAATGATATCTAAAGAGTCATACTTTCGAAATATTAATATTCAAGTAAACGCAAAAGTAACAAAGATAGAAAAAACAACAGAGGGCTTGGACGTACATACGTCCAGTCCGAAGGGTGATGAGATTATCCAGGCTGACGCAGTGTTCCACGGAGCAGGCAGAGTTCCTTCTGTGCTTGATTTGGACCTTGAAAAGACCGGAGTAAAAGCAACAAAAGAGGGGGTATTGGTAAATAAGTATCTTCAGAGCATATCAAACCCAAAATTCTATGCAGCAGGAGATGTTTCGAGTTTCGGAATCCCCCTAACGCCGGTAGCAGCAGCCGAAGGTGCAGCAGCTGTGAAAAACATGCTGGAAGGCAACAGTGAAGTACCGGATTTCGCCAGTACAGCATCTGTGGTATTCACCTTCCCTCCAATTGCAATGGCGGGACTGACAGAGCAGGAGGCAAAGGACCGTAGGATTGACTGCAGAGTAAATTTCCAGGACACATCCAGCTGGTATACCGCACGTCAAAGCGGTGTTACACCTTCCGCGTTTAAAACAATTATTGATAAACAAACCGGGAAAATACTCGGAGCGCATATTTTGGGGTTTCACGCAGAGGAAATAATCAACCTATTCGCACTCGCAATTGAAGCAGGACTCACAGCCGAACAGATAAAACGCACAATCTTCGCGTACCCGACATCCGGATCAGACATTGGTTCAATGCTCTAGTTAAAGACTGCTGGCATACTTTTATCAGAGAGATTTTCCTTGTAAAGCTGCCTCTGAGAAAGTACTATACCATTATGGATGATAAACCCGGGAAAACAAAAGCCGTCTTTTCCTCTGCCGTTTTTTTTCTTATCTCCCTGCTTCTCTACGGATTGTTGGAATTACTCCGTACAAGCATACCGGCAGTACAGAATATTCCCCTTGTATCTTTTGCACCAGGCAGTGCTGCTGTAATAATGATTCTTTTTTATAAAAGCAGGCCTGCAGGAGCTGAGGTATTTTCAATACCCAAGGCTCCAGTACTTATCATTGCTGCGTTTATTACGCCCCTTATTATTGGGGTTATCTCCTTCCTTACTGTGGAAGCTTTAGAATTTAGGGCCAGCATTGTACAGGCGCCGGGATACTCCCTCTTCAGCTTTGTCATAACCTTCAGCCTGTTGAGTATCGGTGCGGTATTTGAAGAGTTCGGATGGCGGGGGTACTTGTATCCTCTATTAAAAAAGCAAATGGGCATGCTGAAAGCTGCAATTTTAACAGGGTTCTTCTGGGCGCTCTGGCACATTGCATATTACTCGCTCGGCACATTGTTCATGATAAATTTTGTGGTCTTTTCCATAAGTGCATCAATTATCATTGCAGTAATTATGGAAAAGACCGGACAGTCATTACTCACCCCTATCCTCTTCCACATTTCGATTAATTTAGGCTTTCTAATTTTCTTTTCTCAAAACTTCCATTTCTATTACATAATGTTTACTCAGGCGCTCATTTGGCTTGCAGCTGCACTACTATTTGTTTCTGCTATCCATATTCGCAGGTAGCAGAACGTAATATGTACAAACATAGCCAGACCTTTCTTGACTTATTTTCTAATATTTAACATACTTTACCTAATTCCTAAAACTTTATTTTGAGGTTGTAGCAATTGACGATACAAATAACGCGATAATTGTCGGTTCTGAATCAGAACTCCATACCAGTGAATTTGAAATTGAAAATATTCTGTGGCATGAAGGCGGATGACAGGGTCCTGGGCTGCGGAACAATAAGAAAGAAGAGCGCGTAACATGGAAAAGAATTTACTCATACAAAGAATTAATGAACTGAAAGAAAAACACAAGGCTGTCATCTTAGCGCATAATTACCAGCCAATTGAGATACAGGACGTTGCGGACTATACAGGAGACTCCCTCGGTTTGAGCATTGAAGCAGGCAAATGTAATGAGGATGTAATCGTGTTCTGCGGAGTCTCTTTTATGGCTGAGACAGCGAAGATAATCAGCCCGGAAAAAACTGTGCTCCTTCCTGCACAGGACGCAGGCTGCCCCATGGCTGACATGATAACAGGAGAGCAGCTGAAGAAATTCAAGGCAAAGCACCGGGGAGCAAAGGTCATGTGCTATGTAAACTCCACAGCAGAGGTGAAAGCAGAGAGTAATATTTGCTGTACCTCCTCTAATGCAGTAAAAATTGCAGAACAAGCCTTTACCAGGGAGGACACAATCCTCTTTGTTCCTGATCAGAACCTTGGCACCTATGTAGCTGATAATACAGGGAGGAATGTCATTAACTGGTACGGATTCTGCCCGACCCATGACAAAATGACAGTACAGATGGTACAAAACGCCAGAGAACAGCACCCTGGGGCAGAAGTAATTGTTCACCCTGAATGCAGAATGGATGTTATACACGCTGCTGACAGTGCGCTTTCAACAGGGCAAATGCAGCGCTATGTAACTGAGTCTCGGACCAAAGAGTTTATCATTGGAACAGAGATTGGAATGATAGACCGCCTGAAAAAGGACAATCCGGGAAAAGAGTTTTACCCTGTTACTTCGAACATTGTCTGCCCGAACATGAAAAAGAATACCTTGGAAAAGGTGCTTAACTGTCTTGAAAGCATGTCAGGCGAAGTAACCCTGGACCCGGAAATAAGTAAAGCAGCTAAGGCAAGCATTGAACGAATGTTCGCCTATTCATAGCTCCGAATTGCCGGCACAGAGACGATAGTGCTGAACGCTGACCCCGGAGTTTTGCATTCCTCCCTCTTTTTTTAACTACGGATTAGATCATATTCCGCGGATTGAAGATTTTGATTATCCCTGAACTTTCCTTGGAAACCAGGCTTTGCTTTCTGAATACATGAACCGTAATCCGTCTAAACTCCGCGTAATCCGTAGTTTTATATGTGTTTGCTGCCTCTGCACAAGAGAACGCAAGTCTTCCTCCTTCCTTTTTCATTGTACGTTCCATTTTTCAGTAGTAAAGACCAAGGCAAGTGGACTCCGTCCAGTCTTGACTACTGAAAAAGTGAAACCAGTAGTTCCCAAAGAAAAAAGGAGGTACAGTATGCTGTATCAAGAACTTTCTTACAAAGTGTTGGGAGCTGCTTTCACAGTTCATTCAAGTGTAGGCCCAGGTCTTTTGGAGAAGATCTACCACAAAGCAATGGAGGTAGAATTTGACTACCTTGGTATTGAGTTCCAGACACATACCAAGCATGATGTGTTTCATCGGGAGGTATTTCTTGGTGAGTTTGAGTCAGACCTTATTATCTGCGACAAAATCATAATTGACGTAAAGGCTGCTAAAGCCTTTAATGAAACTATGATGAGTCAGATAATCAACTACATGCATATTACCAAGATGCCTGTGGGCTACCTGATCAACTTCAAAAACAAAAGCGTTGAATACAAACGCTTCATACTGTCTGAATTCGCATAAGCCTTGGTAACTCCGGAGTACTCCTCCGGAGTTTTGCGTTTACCCATTTTTTAACTACGGATTAGATCATATTACGCGGATTGGGGATTTGGATGGTCCCTGGACTTTCCTTGGAAACCAGACTGCGCTTTCTGAACAAGTGGAACGTAATCCGTCTAAACTCCGCGTAATCCCTATTTTTTACTGGGTATAAATTAATTCAAATTTAATAACCATTTGACATATAGCATTTTCCAATATATAAACACATATCAAAGCCTAGGAACCTATATGATTACAAACGAAATTCCCTTGTCTGAAGATTTTAAGGCACATTGTATACAATTGCTGCAAAATAATGAAAAAACAAAAGAGATTCTGGATGCAGAAGATTTCACTGCCACAATTCTCTCAGGGTTCAAGCCTTCATTTCTAACTGAACCCTGTACTTTATTAAAGGTTGCAATTACAACGGAGACTATCAGCGTG
Source organism: uncultured Spirochaetales bacterium (assembly GCA_964428555.1). Taxonomy (GTDB): domain Bacteria; phylum Spirochaetota; class Spirochaetia; order CAYRYS01; family CAYRYS01; genus CAYRYS01. The sequence goes on from CAYRYS010000074.1 coordinate 12,152, forward strand.
ACCCTTTTTGCCCTATACATTGCTGCAGATAACGAACAAGGAGCTATTTCCGCGGAAGTTATATTATTGAACGGGTCTTTGGATTCTGAACTCTCTTTTGTAGCCCATTATCATGAACGCTCGATTCTAGAAATTAACAGCATTACTGTTTTTGAATATATCCGGTGGTCTTTATCTGCCTCAATAGAGTCAATCGAGGAAACAGAAGAATACAGCCCGAGAAGGCATTTTCAATCAGGCAGTTTTCAAAGCGAACCGAGAACAGTCTATTATTCGCCGGTAAGCACGGAGACACGGATTAAGATAGAACAAGCATTGATCGAAAATCCCTTAACCATTGTTAATCAGCGGGATGACTATATCGTTGTACGGGTATGCGTGTTTTATTATGGTTCATTATATGCCTCTACAGCAAAAGTTTACACTGAGTATCTGCCTGCGTCTTTCGGACAAACAGAGTCAAAGCTTGCCGGGTCTTTAGAAATAACTCTGGATTCCAGTCCCTTGATCACAAGCTGTCTGGATAATTACACATTTCCCTTTTTTGATCCCTACTATTCATCCAGTGTCGGAGAGGTTGGTACCCAGCAAAGTTCTAATGTTCCTGAAGTCTGCCAAAGCGAGCAGAAACTAATACTTAGAGACATTTCCTGCCAAATACGTCCACTTTTGAGCGAACCCGTGTCGTTTAAAAGGATGTACTTACCTCTTTATGACATGGACCTACTGGATATAACCGCAAATATAAAGGGAAAGGAAGAACGGGTGACATTACTGTGGAAACCGGGAAAGACTGTAACGCTGACTACTTCATCTAACCCAATCCATGACCTGAATGAAGCTATTATTTCAGAAATTTACCGCACCGATCTTATTACCTCTTTTGAGGAGGCTGCTGAATATACCCGTTTCTTCTGTGCAAATGTCTGGGGAGATGAGGGACCGTTTATCGTAATAGAGGACAAGGACGATCCGTACTTAAAGGGGAGTATTAAAGAATGGAAAGAAGAACTGTTTGGGACTGTTGATGACTTTAATAATGCAATACACCCACTGAAAGAAGCTGAACTACCTAGAGATAATATGTTCTTCCTCAAAGGAGTAGTTTTATACGGGGATGGCATATTCTTTGCAACCTTTGCCGTAACTGCCAATGGTATGATAGAAATAATTGATGATGAGCCCTTAGCTGACTTGAATGAGGCCCCGGAATTTCAAAAACCCTATAATGGCTTTGAAAATCTCATCCCTTATACTCAGTTAGATACCATTCGCGCGGACGATATTTCCAGAAACACACTTCAAAATAAATATGTAATCGACGATCATATTCCAAATATATCGGATATCGAGCTTATCAAGAACTGCAGGTTTCGAAACACCTTGGACTTAAGTAATCTGCAAATAGAGGGAGGCCTTGTATTAGAGAATTGTGTGTTTGAGAATGGAATTGATTTCTCGCGGGCATCTTTTACTGGTAATATTTCTATCATAAGCTGCACGTTTTTACAAAAATCCACCAAAATGAATAATATCAATATTGAAGGAAATATGGATATTATAGATTCAACCTTTCAATATGAAATTGCGTTACCCCAAGCAGTAATTACGGGTAATCTCTTTATGAAAGATTGTTCAATTTCAGAGGCTGGGGAAGACCTGAATGCAACCTCTCTAACTTGTAAGAGCCTCGTACTCTACACCCTTAATCTTAACGGATCGCTCTTACTTTCCGGGGTTACTGCTGAGAGAATGGAGTTATTCGTTCTGTCAATCAAAGGCGCTCTGGATGGTAATTATGCGGTAATTGATACGTTTTGTAATATTTCAGACATAATAATAGGAGAGAAACTTAACCTTTACGGCGCAGTAATTCAGCAAAACCACTTGATAGTAAACGGCAATGTTTCAATTTCAGGAGACCTTGATCTAACCTTTGTAAAGTCAGGTACAGCAATTTTTATTATGCCCTCTCCAATGAGGGGACTAATTGAAGGAGATATTCGGGCAAATGGTATTGAGACCGGAAATTTGATTCGTTTTCAGAATTTGACGGTGAAAGGCAAAATTGATTGTAAGCATTGTAAGACCGCGAAAATTGAATTCAAAGGTTCCCGTTTTACCAAGCCCGAACAGCAACAGGACCATGCAGAAGAGTACAAGCATGACCCCCTTACAGTTAGCGACTGCATTGACCTTTCCCACGCAAAAATTGAAAACAATGTCTTTCTCTTCGATGTGATAGTCAATCCAAATAATGAAAACTCATATGACAAGCCCGGACTGAGTCTGGAAAGCGCGGAAATTGGAAACGATGTAAGACTATTCGTATCCAAGTCCTGGCTGGAGAGGCATGATTATGCGGTAACCGGAGAGGATCCATGTGTATCCGTTTTTTCAGACGGCATTGATTTTAGCAAAGCAAAGATTGGAGGAGGGATCGACCTTTCTGCAGTAAAATGCGAGTCAGGGGGTATTAATTTAAATGACGCATCAGTTGCTCATGGTGTTGATTTACTTGATACCGAAGCAGGACCTGCAACAGCCTTATATGTAACGATGAATAACTTTCAATGCGGAGGCTGCACAACACTTACCGGTTTAAAGATACTAAAACACACTACTGACAACGATACACTGTATAACGGAATATCAGCCAGGTACAGTACGTTTTCCAAGGGCCTGATCATCTCCAAACCGATAAACGATGAGAGTAAGGAAACTTGCGCAAGGGTCCCCTGGTACTTGGACTTAACAGGCACTGAAATTTTTGAACTCAGTGTTTCAAATAATATTTTTACACACCTGAAAAAAGAAAAATATTCGGGCAAACAGAAAAAGCCCTCCCCTTTATCACAGTTTCTCAAGGCTAAAGAGGAGAACCAAGAAAGGCGCGGTATTATTCTGAACCAGGCAACTATTGTGAAACTGACTTCAATTATTTATGAAAACCAATACCCCCAGCCCCTTGATCTGCGGTTCGCTGATATTACCTGGTGGGGTTTTCAAAACCAAAAAGGCCTCCACGCTGGAGAGAAAAAAGACTTTATAGCTATGCTAAACGGAGACCCGAACCTCCAGCGCCATACATTCCGGTCAATTGAACGGAACCTTGTAAACCAGGGGTTTGAAGAAGCAGCTGATGAAATCCACAAGGAGATGAGGAAATGGCTCAGGAACCAGCCTAGAGAGAAAAGCAAAAACCCAGTAATTGACACGCTTTTTGCCGCGAGCAGCCGCCTAAAAAAGACTGCACTTTGGATTTGGGATTCCTTGACAGGTTCAATGACTTCCCCAAAACCACTTTTAGGGATTGTGGCCTTTCTCCTTTTTATGTCAGTTTTTGTGTTCACAAACCCGAACAATATTGAGCCTTCCTATGAAGCACTGTCAGCCTATCCAGATGAGCTGACAGCTCATCAGAACCCAGGGCCTGAAGACTGGAATATTGTATCAAGTGTCATTTTATCCATACGCTACCATATACCTGTGGCATCATTAATTTCAAACCCCTCATGGAAACCGGTGAGCAATGAAAATTTAATCTTATTTGAAAGCTCTTTTCAGGGAAGCGGCATTGTGCTTTACGCGCCCTTTATTTCAGCAGAGGATTACGCGAACATAATTACTCTCCTCCACTGGATTATCTGGCCGATTATTATTTTCTTAATTTCCAGAAAGCATTTCAGGGACTACGAGAAGTAAGCAGCTCTGTGGGCCTATCTTGCGGTTTCAAACCAAGGCAAATCCTTGAACAGCGAAGCAGCGCCGTAGGACATCTCTGTGAACTCTGTGGCCTCTGTGTGAGATTATTGTTAAGGACTTTTCTTTTGTTTCAATGTACAGGCCGATAATAGCAAATATTTGATTTCATTCTACCCTAGCGCCTTTGCTTGCGCTGAGGCTCTTGAAGTACGACGCGACGAGACACTTCTCTTTAAGGCTATTTCTTCAGTTTTTCAATTTCTTCGATAGAAAGACCGGTTATTTCTGAAATTTCTTGAATTGCATAGTCTCTTTTCAGCATCCGCTTTGCGTCTTCTTTCGCTTTCTCTTGAATAGTTTTCTGCCGAACTTCCTGCCGCAGTTTTTCATCGTGTTCTTTTAGTGTTGTGGCAAACATATTCTTCACCTCCATTATTGTATCAAACCGGTGTTTTACTTCATGCTCATCTATGGGAAAGAAGTCTTTCCGTTTCTCAATGCTCTCCAAGTAGTTATTGAACCAGGAGCTTAATACATTCAACAGCTCTATGTCTTCATTTTGGATCACTTTAAAGAAATTATCAAGTTCTACTTCAAGATCCGCGGGCTTTAGGTTCTCAATGTAGAAGACAGCTGACAGTGCGTTTTGCAGTCTCTGCAACGTGCTTTTTGGTATTTCATTTACCAGTATTGGAAAGTACCTGAAATGAGGTATAAAGCCCTTGGGTATGCTCTGCTCTACCCGTTCTTCAAACCGAAAGGGTGCTGTCCACTTCGCGTCCCCGTTGTAGAGTAAAATCGGAAACACTGCGGGAAGCTTGCCTGATTCTGTTTTTACTTGAAAACTTTCATAGAGCTCTGTTATGTACCGTACAAACCTAATAGACATGTTCTTATCCACTGTTGACTGGAACTCCAGCAGCAGAAATATATAAATAATGCTTTCTTTAAACTTAATTGTATAAATGATGTCAGACTCTTTTTCTTTGAAGCTTTCAGTCACAAAGCTCTTATCTACACGCTTTAATGTAGAAAAGTCCAGGTCCTCCACGAAATTCTCGTGCACAAAGGACTGCAATAAGCGCTGCATGAACGCGGGGTGAGAAAACAGCCATTTATACCGAATATCATGCCCGGATGCCATAATGAAAATATAGCAGAGTTTTGCTGACAAAGCAATTTACTGTGTTTTTTGTAACCACGAAAGGCACGAAAAGTCACGAAAGGAAATGATTACAGCGCCTGCATTTCTCCCATTAGAAACTACGGCCAACCTTACGGTTGCGCAGCAGAGAGCGCGGTTTATTTGACTAGTAATTTGTTTCCATGAAGTATGATCTTATTTATCACGCCTTCCATAAATACTTCGGTATTACACGGAAATAAATCAGTATTACACAATATCCGCATCCCCAATCCGGAACATCTTCCACATCCGGTGTTTTAAGTGGTCTGAGTTCTTAACACCGGATTAACCGGATTACGCGGATAAACGGAAAGGGCACCGGAGTTTGCTTCCAGTGCCCTTTTTGAAAGTTAGTCATCTAATAGGCGGACAAAGCGTTTGTATTGGACCTTGGCATTTCTGAAGTTGATAAGGTAACCAACCCTGCAGTGTGAAAGCCGCATATAGTTCAGAATCTGGGCTTCCATGTTCGCGTCAAAACCCTGCACAGCTTTTATTTCTACAATCAGCTTGTTTTCAATTTCAAGGTCAGAGTAGTACTCCCCGCAGGACT
>CAYRYS010000075.1:0-15065 GCA_964428555.1 uncultured Spirochaetales bacterium
CTGGTATGTAAAAGAAACCAATGATATTGGGATTTTAGAGGAACCAATAGCTTACTATGACTCTGATGAAAAATCCTCAGTTATTACTCATATGAAATGCGCGCTTCAATTTACTGCGACTCACTTAGGTACTCATGGACTGCCGCTTCTTGGGTTCGCTGACTGGAACGATACGGTGAATCTTTCATCTGGTGCTGAGTCGGTATTTACCGCATGTTTATACGGTTTTGTACTGAAGGAAGCAGAGGACCTGTTCAGAAAAATTGATGATTATGATTACACAGGCTTTTGTTCTCAGCAATATATTGATATGTCATATACTGTACAGGAAACAGCCTGGGACGGTAAGTGGTTTATCCGCTATTTTGACGAGGCTGGAAAGCCTATTGGGTCTGTAAATAATAGTAAGGGAAAGATTTACGCGAATGCTCAATCCTGGCCTGTTATCTGCGGATTCGCCAGTGACTATCAGGCGAAAGTCGCTCTGGATTCAGTAGATAAACTGCTTGCAACTGAATTCGGCTGTAAACTCAGCTGGCCCGGATATGACTGTTATGACAGAAGTATTGGCGGGGTTTCATCATATCCTCCGGGGGCAAAGGAAAACGGAGGAATATTTATGCACGCAAATCCATGGATGGTAATAGCTAATTTGGAAGCAGGAAATATCGAACGTGCATACAGATATTTCCAGGCAATTAATCCTGCTTCGAAAAATGAAATGATAGAACGATACGAATGTGAACCTTACGTATTCCCTCAAAATGTGCTTGGGGATGAACACCCTCAGTTTGGGTTAGCACGAAATACCTGGCTCACAGGGAGCGCTTCATGGGCACTGGTATGTATTCAGAGATACATGTTCGGCGTGCAGCCGTTCTATGATCATTTGAAAATTGAACCTAATCTTCCGGAATACTGGAAAGAGTGCTGTTTTCTCAGGCGCTTCCAGAACAAGAGGTATAAAATGCGTATTAAAAAAATTGTAGGGATTCCTGGGTGGACGGTTGATAAGCAGTATAGATAACAGGAGCGTATGGGCTGAAAGCAAGCCGTGTTATTTAGTTACGGAAAGTAAGAAAATAACACGGCTTCAACGCTTTCGCTTCTGATTGTAATTTCTATTCATTTTTATGGAAATACTGAATTGGGTGCGGAAAAGAAAAATTACTGGAAACACTTAGGAAAAACGTTATTATTTAGAGAAACAACAAGAATTCTCCCGAGCTAATTCAAATTATTTTCCATAAAACCGGTTTAATTTTAGAAAACATATCAGATTTTAGTTGACGTGTGTTCTATACAGGGTATAATACTTACAGTTGTGTTAGTTACATGGAGTAAATAAAGACTCTTTAATTCAAGAGAAAACACAACCTTAAGGAGAGTTTCTCCTTATAAAATTACGAATGGTTTGATAACTAAATTTTAGGGGGTAAAAAACCATATGAAAAAACTATTACCTATTTTAATGCTGGTTCTTTTTACAGCAGGCATGGTTTTCGCGAACGGCGGTCAGGAAGATGGTGCTGACATGGAAGCCGGCGAAGAATCACAGATTCTTATCTACAACTCAATGCACTCAGATCCTGCACCACGGGAAATGGACATTGAAATGGTACGGATTTTCGAAGAAAGAAATCCGAATGTTGAAGTTGTTCATTCTGTAGTTGCACACGAAGACTTCAAGCAGGCAATCCGCGCATATCTAACGGCTTCTACTCCTCCGGATGTAGTAACTTGGTTTGCCGGAAACAGGGCACGCTTTTTTATTGACCGCGGCCTTGTTATGGACATCTCTGATGTTTGGGAACGTGAAGGCTGGAATGAATCCTATCCTCGTGGTTTCCGTGCACTCTCAACTGTAGACGGAAGCCAGTATTTTCTGCCGACAAGCTGGTACTGGTGGGCAGTTTACTACAGACCTTCAGTATTTGAAGAAGCAGGTATAGAAGAAGAACCGGAAACTTGGGAAGAACTTCTTGAAGTTTGTGAAACGCTTAAGAGCCAGGACATTGTTCCTTTTACTATCGGAACAAAATACCGCTGGACAGCAGCTGCTTGGTTTGACTATCTGAACATGCGTGTTAACGGTCCAGATTTCCACATTGATCTTATGCTCGGAAATGAAAGCTATGAGGATCCAAGAGTTCTCCAGCTTTTTACTGACTACTGGGCACCTATGATTGAAGACGGCAATTTTATCGAAAACCCTGCTGCATACTCATGGCAGGAAGCTCTACAGTTCTTTATTGCAGGGGACGCAGCAATGTACCTAATGGGTGACTTTATCCGTGACTCACTGCCAGATGAAATGGAATCTGACCTTGCGTTCTTCAGATTCCCGATTATTGATCCTGATATGCCGATTGGTGAAGATGCACCAACTGACGGATATTTTATTCCTGCAAACGCGCAGCATGAAGAAGTTGCGAAAGATTTCCTCGCGTGGCTCGGCTCTGCTGAATCTCAGGAACTTGCTGCTCGTAACATGAACAGACTCTCTACAAATGGTGGCGTTGATACATCACTCTTTACCGCTTCCCAACAGGAAGGTATTGAAATGATCAGTGGTGCTGACTTTGTAGCACAATTCTTTGACCGTGATACTACCCCGGAAATGGCAGATGAAGGGATGAACGGATTCATGGAGTTCTGGGACAACCCGGAAGATATTGAATCAATCCTTGCCAGACTCGAAGCGGTCCGTGCAGAACTATTTGACGAAGAGTAATGCTCTTCAACTGATTTGATCCATAAGGGCCCTCCGGTAACGGAAGGCCCTTTTCTAATTCTATGAAAAGGAGGAGCATTTATATGGCTATGAACAAACAAACCAGGATGCTGCTCGAGAAAGTTACACCGTATCTTTTTTTAGCCCTTCCTATGTTAATTTATTTTGTATGGGTAATTGGGCCGACACTTTACAGCTTTTACTTAAGTCTGACAAATTGGGACGGCTTTTCTGCCCCTGAATTTATCGGGCTTGCGAATTTTGAACGACTTTTTCGGGATCCTGTTTTCTTCATTTCTTTACAAAACAACCTAGTTTGGATTTTATGTTTTATCACAATTCCGGTTGTGCTTGGGCTCTTTGTTGCAATGGCGTTGAATAACGCAATTCCACTGGGTAAAGTATTTAAGGCAAGCTTTTATTCACCAATGATTCTTTCACTGGTTGTCTGCGGACTTATCTGGTCCTGGCTGTATCACCCTGCCAGCGGTTTGATAAACTCGGTACTCAGGGCAATCGGTCTCGGTAATCTTGCGCAAGGCTGGTTGAGTAACTCAGACATAGTCCTCGGCGCTATTATCACTGTTGCGATTTGGCGGCAGGTAGGATATGTTATGATCTTATATCTTGCCGGACTTCAGGGTGTGGACCCGTCGCTTGTTGACGCGTCTCGTGTAGATGGAGCCAGCTCAAGACAGGTCTTTTGGCACATTATTCTGCCCCAGCTTGCACCTATTACTGTAATAGTAATTGTAATTAGTATTATTGACTCCCTCCGGGCATTCGACTTAGTAAATGTAATGACCAGAGGAGGCCCTCATAATTCTTCAAGTGTACTTGCGAACTTTATGTATATTGAGGCATTCAATAACTATAAGATGGGCTACGGCGCAGCAATCGCGGTTGTCTTGTTCTTCATCAGTTTGGTATTTATCGCGATATATCTGCGACACGTAATGAAAGAAGAAGCAGAGGGGTAGGAGGAGAATTATATGGCAAAAATGAATAAAACATTACACTTTTTTAAGTCTCCCCTACGGATATTACTTTTTATCTTGATATTGGGAGCGACTCTGTTATGGCTCTTGCCCTTCATTGTTGCAATTCTAACATCGTTTAGAACAAATGCAGATATAATGACCAGGGGATTTCTTGCCTTTCCAGAGGAAATTAATCTAGATAGCTTTGTACAAGCGTGGAATCGAGGCGGACTGAATCATTACCTTCCGAACAGCTTTATTATAACAATCCCTTCAATTATCGGAACATTGTTTCTTTCCTCTCTTTCTGCCTATGCTCTTGTACGGTTTAAGTTTTTAGGACGGAATTTCTTTTACTTTCTCTGTGTTGGCGGTATGATGCTTCCCTTCCAGATCCTCATGCTCCCTGTTGTGCGATTAACAGACGCAATGGGCCTGTATGACACGCACATGGGAATTATCATGTTTCATACTGCATTCCAGATCGGTTTCTGTACCTTTGTTCTGAGGAACTACATGATAACAGTACCGCCGCAGATATTTGAGGCTGCGAGAATTGACGGTTGTTCTGAGCTGCGCATTTATGCACAAATTATGATTCCGCTTATTCTTCCGGCGTTTGCTGCTCTTGCAACCCTGGAGTTTACTTGGATATTCAATGATTATCTCTGGGCAATTGTACTGTTGCGGTCTGAAACATTGCTTCCTGTTACAGCAGGACTTGCGTTGCTTCAGGGTCAGTATATTATGGACTGGACGGTTATTATTGCCGGTTCCTTAACTGCAACTCTACCGACAATTCTAATATTTATTTTTCTGCAAAGATATTTTATTGCCGGGCTTACTATGGGATCCAATAAGTAATAAGAGATCTTACCATTATAGCAAGCTGCTTTCAGATTATTCTGGGAGCAGCTTTTTTTTTTATTAATTTTTCGGAAATGCTTAATCTGTTTCAGCTTTTATCCGAAACAATAAAAGAGGAGTTGTATTAATGAAATACTCTAGATTTATTCTGATACTAATAATATTTCTTGCTTTTCCATTTTTTATTATTGGGCAGAGCTCAGAAACTGATGAGAGTGAGCCTTCTTCTACACTGGAAAGCGAAGAAGCTGAGAATGAGTCGGAAGCTGGAACCGAGAGCGAAAGCAGCCAGGGACCAAATGATGATACATCCTCTTCTGATTCTGAATCAGAAGGCAGTATACAAGCTGATTCCAGCGGAGCTGCTGTTGTTTCATCCCCTTTGCTTCAGAATGTAACCAGTATAACCGATTTCGATTTCTCCAATTCCAGGGTATCTATTGCAGGACCGAATGAAATGTATATTAGGTCGATAACCATAAACGGAGAAGAAATAAGTCTCTGGCTTACGAACGAGAATCAGGAGTCAAATGTTTGGGCAATTGCTGAAGTAGAAGATACACAAGAAGACTATTTTGCAGAAAACGTGAGCCTTGAATTTGCTACTATTCGTATGACGGAAGCAGGCAACCTGCAGTTCCATGGTATACTAGTCGGCGGTGAATTCTATTCTGCTACCTTTCAGGTAAACAGCGATTACACCTTGTCCCAGGTTGGGGAGTATCAAAAAATTGAGGACACTAGCACAATACTTACCAGGCTTGGTATTACTGCCGGCGAATCTGAATACACAGAAGAAGACGTTGCTCAGCTTACATCCCGCATATCAGACCTTCAGGATAGAGTCTCAAGTCTTGCATCAGAAAAAGAGGACCTACAGGAACAGATAGCTTCTCTGCAGGCACAGCTCTCTCAGGCACAGCAGCAGCTGCAAGCCGCACAATCCGAATCTGCAGGAGAATCATCATCTGAATCCTCAGAAACAGAGGAGCCCACGGAGGAAACCCAGCAAGAAGAGTCTGATGGAGAGTCAGAACTGCTTGCAACTATTCAGACATTACAGGAATCGAACCAAGAGCTGAATGAAACAGTAGAAACATTAGAAACACAGAATGAGAACCTTAACGATCAGATATCTCTTCTTCAGGATAGAATAGAAACCTTAACAGCCCAGAAACAGGAACTCAATAATGAAATTGCGTCATTGGGCTCTGAGATAGAAGAATTGCGCCAGAGTACTGTAAATGCGGAACCTGGATCTGAGCTTGCTGCCTTAAGAGAGACAATACAATCTCTGCAGGAAGAGATAGCAGACCTTGAAAGCAGGAACGCTGCGCTATCAGGCCAAGGGAGCAATATCGCAATAGCACGTGCAGGCACAATGGAAACAATGCGGCCTGCGTTTACCGAAGTTGTTCACAGCGGGTTTGAAGAGGCACAGGTGCAGATGGGCATCTGGGAACTTTATGATGGAATTGCGGAGCAGACTGACCCGGGACAGTATTTCGCAAAACTCCTTTTGCCTCTGGAGCAGGAGACCGAACCCACACTGTACTCATTTGATGCCCGGGCTGACGGCGAAGGATGGGTCGGTCTTGGGCTCCACATTTTTGTAAATGATCATGACCGCAGGGCAGGCTGGGGTCTGGGCGATTCATTACTAGTATGGCTTACCAGAGACCCTGAGGTCTATGGTGATGAGCTTACCTATCTCCAGTTGTATCGTTCTGACAATGCCATACTCATGGAGAGGGTAATGGATGCTATCATCCCTGAACCGATAAACGAGTACCTCCATATAGAAATACTATACGACCCTGCTGAAGAGTACATTGCAGTAGCAGTAAACGGGGAAGAAAAGATCCGATACAGGACTTGGTTTTCTGTAGAAGAAGGAGTGCAGATAGGTTTCCGTACACTTGGTCCTGGGATACGCTTTCGGGACTTTGAAGTACGGCAATTGCCGGAATCCGAATAGGTCTATTAGATTTCAAATAATGTGCCCGCATCATTCATAGGTGCGGGTTTTTTTTATTAATCCTTTAAAAACTGTTCTTTTTTCACCTTATGTTGCTTATTTTAATGGGAGGTAATATCCTTTAAAAGGACACTATCGCTTATTGCACTGAAAGAGAGGAACCTATGCACAAATACTTGATTAGTTTGCTCCTTATTGCTGTTCTGGCAGGTACTGGGGCTGCAGAAAACAAATCTGCGTTCCGGACTTTTACAGCAGGAGAAGGGAGATACATATACGGATATACTGAATACAGGATCTCCGGCAAAGTAAATGAATCAGATTCCTTGCTGTGGGGAAGTAGGTTGAGGTTTCCTGTGGATGGAGTATACGCAGGGGGCAGCTTGGACTTTCTCTTCAACACTGCATTACCTTTCAGACTCTTTGCTCAAGTCTATACCAATGTAATCAATCCTGTTTCTTCAATGGAAGATGAGGACTGGTATCAGGATGAATACGGAAACCGGCTCGGCTTCAGCTACTCCCACTCAGGAAGCAGCTCAAGATTGATCTGGATAGATGCGGGAATCGGTCTTGATATCATTGAAATAAGCGGATTTTCCCATACACTGCAAGCTGGTATAAATCTCGCTTTTCTTCGGCAGGACGTAATAGGCGGAGAAGCACTACAATACACCCAAGAGGGAGGGATTAGGAAGGTTACACTTCCGAATGAAACCGTGCTTGATTATGAAATAGATTACTATATTCCGTATATAGGGTATAGGTTTGTCGCTCAACCAATAACTAAAGTAAGCCTCTCTCTGGAATTATGTGCTCTTGCTAGTTTTAGTAGAGACTTAGATGACCATGTTCTTCGTAACAAAACAGCTGTAGGTACAGCCTTTGGCGGAGGTGCATCTGCAGACTTAGGATTCAGGTACCGCTTTATAGAGGATGCACGTTTTACCCCGGTTTTTAGCGTATCCGGCAGTATTTTATGGCTCTACGAGACTGGGACGCAGCGCCAGGACTGGTATGGTGACGACCCAGCATCTGACACAGACGACACAGGCAGCTCTGTATCTGATATACCCTATTCGAATACCCTGTTTCTATTATCCGGCAGCGGGTTCCTCGGCTTTGAATACAGGTATTAGTAATTCAGTGAATAGTGGTCTTGGTTTTCTGTAAATACATAAAAAAGTTGCTTTTTTTTGAAGCAGGAGGAATAATAATGAGATCTTATAAGTAAAGCCGCCTAATAGAAGCGGTGCTTATAAGGAGATAATAATGACTGGACAAAAAGAACGAATAGTACAGGGAAACAAGGTTTGCTTTCAGTGGATGGGAGTTGACTATGCAGGAGAGATCCATTCAGATCCGAATCCGAACCATTCCCATGGCCAGGTTACAGTAACGTTTCACAATGAAACAGGGGGTAATCCTTTTTCTCTGACAGTAAACCTGGACAAGCGGGCAGTAGAATGTGATAAGCAGCAAGCTTCTGATGATTTCATAGAAGAGTTTGCAAGCCTTTTAACAGAAGATGACTGGCTCGGTTTCGAAAAGCAATTCTACCTGCAGACAGACCTGACCCTTGTTATGCCGAAGGATTTTTCTGTGGATGACTTTGGGCAAGGAGACCAGGTAAGTTTTAAGAAACTTTATCCAAAGGGTGATGAAATCGTCTTTTGGCATGGGGATAATGACATAATTCTGGAAGATTCATATTTTGTGGACCAGGGTGATGATTGTACCCGCGTTGGACTGCATGTAAGCTATTATACAAAACGCGGGGAATGCGATACCTTTCTTGGGTATGAAATGGATTTTGCAACTGGCGAGATCTGCCATGCCTTTTCCGATGTGTATGAAACATGCCAGGAAGCAATAGATTTAATCCAGGTGGTCCAAGACAAGCTGGGACTGAGCGAAATTCTTAAGAAACGTCATATCGAAATAAATGCAGCGTATAAAAAATGGAAAGAAGCGGGAAATTCTTGTAAAAAGCGTACTTCTTTTTCAGAGGCGGAGCCTGTGTCTGATATGTATGTTGAGAAGGTCGGAAGAAATGAGCCCTGTCCGTGCGGAAGCGGAAAAAAATACAAAAAGTGTTGTCTTAATAAAAAACCAATAATTTCCTGGAGCAGCATTTTAGGGGGGAAGTAATATGGGAGTTACGATTCATTTTAAAGGCAGTCTAAATAGAATATCTGATATGCCAATATTTTGTGATGAAATGGAAGACATCTGTAAAGACATGGGCTGGCACTATGTTCGTATTGACGAGGACCTTTCAAAACCGAATACAGCGAAGCTTGAAGACAAGGGTATTGTTGGACATATGCCATTGAAGGGACTTGTCATCACCATTGCTCCAGGGTGTGAGTCCCTCATCTTCACTTTTGACAACAAGGGCAGACTCCGTACACCCTTGCAAATGACAATGGAAGATATCATTCCCCCTGACCAGCAGTCTGTATTTGTGAAGACCCAATATACTTCACCAGATGCGCATATCGCAATAATCAAGCTGCTCCGGTATATCCAAAAACGATACATCTCAAATCTGTCTGTTACTGATGAAGGGGAATACTGGGAAACAGGAGACAGGGTTCTTCTTGCGCAAAAGCTTGACTTTATAGATAAGCAGATCCAAAAGCTTGCAAAAGGCTTTTCCAATATGGAGTTTGTGGAAAATGAAAGTCCAGGTTCTCTTGCGGATAGAATTGAAGCTTTGCTCAAGGATATTGTAGAAAAGCGGTAAATGTTAGGGCGTTGCAGTGTAATGTATATTACACTTCCAATTCCTTGGTAAACATATTATATTGTTGATACAGTTACTCAGGGAAAAGATAAGTAATATGTTGAAATTAGGATTTATAGTATTAGGAAGCGTATTTGTAGCATTGGGGTTTATTGGGGTCCTTCTTCCCGGACTTCCAACAACCCCCTTTCTGCTTCTTGCTGCAGGGTGCTATGTACGGGGATCTGACCGCTTGTATAACTGGCTTATAGAGCACCGAATTTTCGGCAACTACATTAAGACTTTTCGAAAATATAAAGCCATGACAATAAGAGCGAAGGGATTTGCGCTATTGTCTACCTGGACTATGATATCTGTATCACTTATTTTCTTTTTAGAAGGCACTGTACTCAGGGTAGTTGTAATTGCTGCGGGAATAACCGGAAGCTTTATTATACTGAAGATAAAAACACTAAAAAAGTAAAGAATGTGGTTGGTATTTTGCCCAAAAAATACTCGAAGTACCGCGTGATTCAGGCTATAGTTACATAAACAGGAAGAGGGGGTATGAATGCACTTAAAAAAGGGTATCTCATTTTTCGGTGTCTTTAGTATTGCTTCAGGTGCTATGATCAGTTCCGGTATTTTTATTCTTCCAGGTATGGCTTTTTCACTCGCAGGCCCTGCTGTTTTTATTTCCTACATTCTTGCAGGTGTTATGGGGCTGCTTGGAATTTTCAGCCTTATCGAGCTTTCAACGGCAATGCCGAAAGCAGGGGGAGACTACTTTTTTGTTAATAAGACATTCGGCCCAATGCTTGGCACCATTTCAGGATTCCTTGGCTGGTTTGCCCTGTCTTTAAAAAGTGCTTTTGCTGTCTTTGGTATTGCTAAGATTATCTACCTGTACACAGGTTTTCCTATACTTACTTCAGGTTTCTTTCTAGTGCTTTTTTTTATGACCATAAATATTATTGGTGTTAAGGAAGCTGCTGCATTTCAAATAACAATGGTTGTGGGATTGCTCTCGCTCATGGCTGCTTACATACTATTTGGGCTGCCTCAAGTTAATTTTAGCAATTTTTCGGGCATTACAGACAGTGGTTTTAACCAAATATTAATCACATCCGGATTTGTGTTTATCTCTTTCGGAGGCCTTCTAAAAGTAGCGAATGTATCTGAAGAAGTGGATAATCCGAAACGAAACATACCCCTTGGAATTATTTCATCTATAGTAGTTGTTACTGCTCTGTATGGACTTATAACCTTTGTGATAACAGGAACCTTGGATCCTGAAGCTTTTGCCGCCTCCCTTACTCCTGTTGCAGATTCTGCGCAGAATATTCTCGGAGGGCCGGGGTACTTTGCTATTATTATTGCATCCACCCTTGCGTTTTTCACTACAGCAAATGCGGGAATTATGTCAGCCTCTAGGTATCCCATGGCCTTAAGCCGTGATAACCTTCTCCCGGATTTTGTTGCTATTGTTCATGGGCGCTTTAACACTCCGGTAATTGCTATCACTATAACAGGAATTATCATCTTCCTTTCTCTGCTTCTTCCTTTGGAGATACTGGTAAAAGTTGCGTCCACAGTTATTCTTACCTCCTATGTGCTGACAAACCTGGCAGTTGTCATCCTTAGAGAGAGCGGTTTGAAAAATTATAAGCCGAGTTTTAAAGCCCCCTTGTATCCATGGCTTCAGATTTTCAGCATTATCCTGTTTTCTTTTTTCATTGTAGACCTTGGTAAGGCTGCAATGGAAATAAGCCTCGCTTTCCTCTTTCTCAGCTTCTGTATCTATTTCTTTTACGGACGACGCAAAAATCAGAAGGAGTTTGCCCTGCTTCATATGCTCAAGCGGATTGTGGACAAGCGGATTATGGGCAATACCATGGAGGATGAGCTCCGGGAGATACTTGTGAGCCGTGAAAACATTGAGCAGGACCAGTTTGATCATCTTGTACACAATGCGAAGGTAGTAGATGTTGAAAAAAAAATTGATTTTGATACACTTTTAGAGATAAGTGCACCGGATATTGCAAAACAAACTGGACTGGATACTGAAGAGGTGATTTCCCGGTTCAAAGAGCGCCAGGAGGTCTCAAATACGGCAATTTCCGACTTTCTCGCCATCCCCCATATTATTACAGATGATGATGAGACGATGTTCATGACAATTGTCAGGGCAAAACAGGGGGTTGTCTTCACTGAAACAGAGAATGAAGTAAAAGCTGTTTTTCTTCTCGGAGGCCCCCAGGATAAGCGTGTGCTGCATTTAAAGACAATCGCTTCTATTGCAACCTTAGTCGGAGAGCCGGGGTTTCAGAAAAAGTGGTTAGAGGCAGAAAACACGGTTGTGTTGAAAAACATTATGCTCCTGTCCACAAGAAGGCGGTTTCATTAATGCTCTGTGTAGCTCGTAACTATAAGAAATACGGTAGTTTTAGTTCTCTGCCATGGTTGCGTAAGAATGGATATAATATTAAAATATCTGTTATGGAAAAATATGACCGAATTACAAATGCAAGAAAAATACTCGGGCTTCATGAAACAGAGACCCTTACGTGTATAAAAAATAAATATAAAAAATTGATAAAAGCATTTCACCCGGATGTGTGCGAAATGGATCCGGCAGAGAGTAAGAGGAAAACAGAGCAGCTGAACGATGCTTACAAAGTCATACTGGAGTACTGCAATAATTACCAATACTCTTTTACCAGGGAAGAAGTAGAAAAACACCTTTCACCTGAAGAGTTTTGGAGGAATCATTTTGGAAACGATCCCTTATGGGGAAATACTATGAAGAATAAGGAGTGAGCAGTGCTCTATTTTGTTCTGTTTCTTATGTTTATTATCCCAGCTGCTGTCACAGCAGTTGTAGTATTGGGAATTTTGTACTTACTTACGATAGAGCGTAAACGCAGAAATGATAGGATAATCAGGAAGTCTGAACATTCGAAGTTTATGTATTATCCAATTAGATACGCGTCAAAAGAACGCTTTAATAAACTTTTAAAGCTTTATCCCTGGGAAGAATCGGGAGTACTGTTTATTAAAAATGACAATACGGTTGTGTTTAGTTATTATAAGCACAACACTATAAAGCAAATAGTCCTGCCTGTTTCTAAAGATAATCTGGAATGGGAAGGCAACGTTGGAAAAAATGGTCTAGCCCATTGGTTTTCAATTAAACATGAAGGATTTCGGCATTACTTTTCTGCTGACACAGGAACCTTTATTTTTTCAAGCAGAGAGAAGACGAAAGAGATATTCGAAACTATCCAATCCACGTTATAGCAACGGTATTTTACACAAAAAGCCACTTCCAATCTGCAATTGAGTATAAGGGAATTCCTGGAATAAGCACTGGTGTGGTCTTTTTATAGTACTGATATTCCGGGTTTTCTCCGTAGCGCTTGTTCTGCCGTATTTCTAGTCTCCTGGCAGAACCGAACATAATATAGATAATTCCAATGTACCCGGTTACAGCAAAGACAATCTGGAACCATCCGCGCAGGCAGGGAGCAGAAGAAAGAAAAACGCCTGTCCACACGAGCGCTTCTCCAAAGTAGTTCGGACACCGGGAAATGCGGAACAGCCCTGAGTCAACAAACCTGTCAGGAGCTTTTTTCTTTGCCGCGTTTTTCTGTGCATCAGCTATTGTTTGAATAACAAGACCCAGTGCTACAATTACAGTACCAGCAGAGAGCCAGAGTGGGTAGCTGGAAGCCATATTGTTTTGCAGCCTGAAAAAAAGAGGTGAGACTTGCATGACATAAAGCACTACGCAGAATATCCAGATAAAGGCCTTTACAAAGATTGGTATCCTTTCATATTTTTCATTTACCTTGCCCAGTACTTTTTTATAGCTTCCGCTATTTATTTCCCGAAGAAGAATGAACACCCCGAGTCTCACTGAATAGATGAAAACAAAGGCAAGTATTGGAATGACAGCAGGTGCCAGGGCTTCAAAATGTAAGAGCGTAATGGCGATAGTCAGTCCGGTAATGGAAAAGCTGTAACCTATAGAAAGAAAATACACAAATCTATAAAACCCTGCTGCAGATATAACTGCTGCAGTAAGAAATAAGTAGATTAACATGGCTCCTCCTTGTGGGAATATAAAGATGTAACATATTCTTGAAAACTCTTTTCTCCTGTTTGTATCTCCGCTTCCATGTCATTAAGCAGTGTCCATTTTCCGAATTTTATGTTCGCGTATTTTCCGGAATTGGCGGCTTTAGCAATAATGCTGAGTATGTCAAAAAGAAATGCCGGAGCATAGGAAATATTCTTCTGCTTTCCGGCAGCTTGAAAGAAGATGTCTGCGATTTCCTGGTAGGTATACACTTCTTTTCCGCCCACCTCAAAGGTCTTGTTTTTTTCTTCAATATGGTGGAGTATGAATTGAGCAAAGTCCGAAGTTGCAATAACGTTTGCCCTAACACTGTTCCCTTTTAAGAGAGTTACTTTGCCTTTTTTGACCATTGGTTGGAAGACCTTTGCAATATCGTAGAAATAGCCTGTTGGTCTGAAAATAAGATAATCGATTCCGCTTTTTAATAATGCTTGTTCAAACCGGTTTTTCGCGTCAAGCATTGGAACACTGGGATCGGAGTCTGCATGTATAACAGAAACATACACAAATTTCGGGACACCGGCTCTTTGCGCTTCTTCCAGAAGGTTCAGATTCCCTGCAAGATCAACATCGTAATGTGTGACTGTCCTGCTGCTCACTGTAAGCCCAACTGTGGAGATGATGATGTCCTGGCTTTCGCAAGTACCTGCAAGCTCAGCGGGGTTGGTAACATCTGCCTGTATAGGTTTGAAACCGGAGAAGCCGAGTTCCCGAACGCTTCTGTCTAGAGCGGTTACATTATGTCCCGCTTTTACCGCGGTTTTTACTACTTCCTGACCAAGGTGACCAAAACCGCCTGCAATGAGTATGTTCATTAAGCAATACCTTTTATTGAATGTTTATTCAGGGTAGATGAAAATACGGGGAATTGCAACAAAAAAAGCAATTGAATTTTGAGCTACAGTACCTTGGTTGTCCTCTGAAGACGTAATGAACCAGCTTATCTCTATTTCCATTGATGATATAAAAAAATTATCTGAAATAACAGTCTAATTACTCCCTTCGTACCTGGCGGAAGCTTGTTGTACCGTCTCCCATTCCAGGGGTCCTGAAATGTTGTCTGCCTACTCGGGTAGAATATGCATCAGTAGTCCACGCTCCGCCACGGATAACATGGCTGCTTCCTGTTTCTGGGCCTGTGGGATCAGTTTGTGCTTGGTTGTAACTATCTTCATTATGCCTGTCATTGCACCATTCCCATGCGTTTCCAATCATGTTGTAGATTCCGAAAGCATTCGGCATATAAGAAGCGGCTCCAGCTAATCCGCCATTTCCATCATCCTGGTCCCAAATATTGGTGTACCTTACATCCCAGGTATCTTCCCATGGGTATCTGCCCGATGATCCTGCTCTTGCTACGTATTCCTACTGTGCGGAAATGGGGAGTCTGTACCTGTTGCAGTTACTTCGCCTTTTCGATGGATAATTATTACTGCGGTGTCTTTCTTTCTTGCTGCAGGAAGTTTCGCAGTTCTTCGGGCTTGGATTTATATTGGAGTATATATTGCCGGATCTGTGCTCAGCGCATACCTGCTTATTACAAGAGTGCCGGATCTCGCGAACCAGCGGGGAGAGGTGAAGGAAGGCACAAAGAGCTGGGACAAGCCGATTGTCTTTCTCTATTTTCTTTTGGCAAT
>CAYRYS010000075.1:15165-17384 GCA_964428555.1 uncultured Spirochaetales bacterium
GTCGCAAAGTCGCAATAGAGGTCTGAAACCATTAATTAGGTCCCCAGAGCAAGTTGAATGGTTAGCATAATTATCATATAGAATATTACTACGGCAAGGACGCGGCAGGAGAGCGGAGGGTCTGCGGTATACTCTTGCTTCCGTGAAACCATCAACTAGTTATGAAAAAATAGATAACTAGGACTCTATTACATGGCAAGAATAGAAAATTATAGACAATCCGCACACATTCGCCGCGCATGCCGTAGTTTTGCATTGGAACAATTTTAAACTACGGATGGGATCATATTTCGCGGATTAGAGATGGAGAAACCGCCAGCTTTTGCTGCGTAGACTAAACTCCGCAGCGGTCCTTTCGACAGGTTCAAGAATCTGCTTTATTGGAAACTGTAAAAAAACCTTATTGCGGTATAACAAAACCAACACCGCCGTGAAACCAGATAACGAACTCAGCACTGTATTGATCAAAAACTGAATAATAAGGGTTTGGGGTAAAGTCCATACCAGCATACGGCCTGATTATCAGGTTGTTCGGCAGTTCAAAGGCAACACCGAACCCCATACTTCCAAGAAAGGCAGCACTGGAGCCAATTACAAAGAGTCCTCCAAGTCCTGTATCAATATCCGCGTAGATTGTATCTGTTATACTAAACCTGCCGTCGAATAAAAAGCGAACAGCAATGGAAACCACAGCTTGTTCAAAATAATAGTAAAAGGAAGATAAGAAAAAGTTGACAACATAATAACTCCTTTATATAATACTTTAAAATTATTATATAAAGGAGATACTAAAAATGAAAATTGTATTAAAAAGTAATCTATCTGTCTTGCTTCTTGCTTCTTGCTTCTTGCTTCTTGCGATAACCTAAATCAATCAAATTCAACTGTTTTAGAAAATGGTAATGTGGTATCTACAGAAGAACAAGAATTCCTAGAATCATTAGAGCCAGATTTTGTCAATCTTGTAAACCAATTTGAAATTGATGCGTACTCTCGAGGATTAAATCAGACGACTGAGGAGTACAACCTAGAATTAATTCAAGTTATTGAAGAGTTTATGCAGGAGACTATTGGAGCGGACTATGACCAATATCTAATTCAAGGAGAATTAGATGGCATAGATGTGAATGGTAATCCGGTGAGCAGAGTCTGTATTTATATAGATGAAGATGATGATATAAGTACTATTGAACAAACTGTACAAAACCGAGGTTATCTTGAGCTACAATTGAATGGGGTATACTATCTTCAATTCTATTCACGATATGTAAGATTACCCTGGGGGTCGTGGTCGTGGGCTGGTTGTTTTATTTCTGATATGGCAGCCAATCCAATCGGAGGTGGAATGATGTCAGCTACTGAATACCAAGATGAGGTAACTCCTCTGAGAAGTGACTCTAACATTTGGAATGATAGTAATAACAATGGAATTCCAGATAGACATGAGCTTGTTAGTACATATACCGAAGCCAGTGGAAATATGAAATATGGATGGTTTCCGAAAATTAGTAATATCCGTTCAGAGCATTGGCTAGTGCATCAAATTATTGGTAATGCTTCACATGGTAACCAGTCAAATGATTTCCGTGGTACCTTTGATGAATATGGGTGGCATTCAGGTCGTATTTCATGGATAATGCCGTAATAAATTTCTGTTAGGGGAAATGAAGTGAGAATTTGGATACTTGTCATTTTAGCAGTTTGTGTATGCTCATTACTATATTCGGAAAATAATTACATAGATTTTCAATTTGGATCACTTATTGATGAAAGGGTATTTGATTTTCAGACATCATTTCCCCAAAATCCAGCATATTCAACAATCTCACTTGGATATGTATATCGGTTCAATGCAATTTTTTCTCTTGGATGTTGGGTTGGAGCTATGAGAAATGTGCCTCCACCATTAATAGGAGGAATAAAGCTTATCTTTTTTGATAAAACGCGGACAGCCTTATCTTTAAATATTGGAATTGTTCCCACGATCGGGATCTATTGGAATAATTTTATTTTTAATTTTATGCTCGGTATGATTGAAAACACCATGTTTTATGATCCTGAGCGAGACGACTTTTGGGAACATACAAGAATTAGACCGTATATTGAGGTTGGTTATTCTTTAGAGATTTTCTGATCAGGCTTTAAGATTTCTCTTTCATCTCGGTACCCTTCGGCACTTCGGCTCCGCTCAGGTCGTGCCAGGATAAGCCTGGTTGATT
>CAYRYS010000076.1:0-17165 GCA_964428555.1 uncultured Spirochaetales bacterium
ACAAAGTTCGGCAATTACCTGGGAATAGGAGATGTTTCCGGCCATGGTCTGCCAACTGGTATGATGGCCCTCACACAGCAGGCAGCCTTTCACGGTGCAATTCGGGCATCAGAACGCCTTGGAACAGAGCTGAAGATTGATGAGATTTACGAAACAGTAAACCAGGCCCTGTGTACAATAAACAAAGACCGTATAGGCAGCGATAAGTTTATGACCCAAAACTATCTAAAGGAAACAAACGGCCAGGTAGCGCACTCAGGCACACATGAAATTGCATTGCTTTATAAAAAGAACGCAGATACCGTAATTGAGCTTAAGGAGATGACAAACCGAACCGGTTTTCTCGGATTGTCTCCGCTTATTACTGCAAAGATGTCAGTAGGCTCCTTCGATGTCCAAGAGGGTGATATACTGGTTCTCTATTCTGACGGAGTAATTGAAGCAAAAGACAAGTACGGACACCAATATGGGCTTGACCGGGTAAAAACCATTATGAAACAGCATGCTGGTATGAGGTCTCAGACAATTATTGACAGAATTATTGAGTCCCTTGAAGAGTTCGCAAAAGAGGGAGACTTAGTTAAACATAAGGGGAAATTTACAGACGATATTACCCTTGTAGTAATGAAGAAAGAACAATAGCTATTAGCTAAAGCTCCTCGTCAAAGTCATAAAGGCGGGCGCCGATGAAAAGATCCACCAGATCTTTATCCAGGTGGTCCGCTTCTACTTCAAACTGGAGTATATCAAGAGCTCTGTTTACAGGTACCGCTTTTTTATAGGGCCTGTCTCTGGCTGTCAAGGCATCGAATATATCACAAATAGCCATGATCTTACTCTGTATTGGTATTTGTTCTCTTGTTATGCCGTCAGGATAGCCGTCTCCATTGAGCTTTTCATGGTGCCATCTGGCAATCCGCGGTACATTTTTCATGTTCTCTGACCAGGGAATCTTACTTAAAAATTCAAATGTATGGGTAACATGAGATTCAATTTCATTACGCTCTTCATCACTTAAAGACCCTTTCTTAATTTTCAGCATTTTATACTCTTCCTGAGTCAAATACGGCTGTTGTTCTCCAAGCACGTCAGTATAGTAGTTTGTAATCAATTCATCCAGAATTTTTGACGGATTCTCATCAAGAAGCCGGGGTTCATTTGCATGTTCAATAACATGCAGATATTCTTTCAGTTTCCCAAGCTTTTCTTTTTCTTCAGTATAGAGCTCTTTTCTTTTTTTGAGGTACCCATCTCTTCCTTCACGCATGAGAATGCTGAACCGTTTTTTCATTGAATCTAGCTCAATTGTTCGCTGTATTTCAGAAAAGCGGTTTCTTATTAGATCATACTGCTTTGGATAGAGCTTATTTGCTTTTACCAAAACATGCTCCCTGACACCCACCTTTCCAAAGTCATGAAGCAGGCTTGCATACCGTATCTCTTTCAGCTGCTCTCTGGTAAAAGAAATATTTTTAAACTTACCATCATTAATTAGGCTGACCCTTTGGGAGAGAGAAACCGTGTACTGGGCAACCCTGTTTGAATGGCCGCTGGTAGTCGGATCCCTGGATTCAATGGCGTGTATCGAAGCCCGTACAAAACCTTCGAAAAGGGTCTCTATCTCATTATAGAGTCTATTATTCTCTAAGGACACAGCAGCCTGAGAAGCAAGTGAAATAACAATGGATTCATTGTCCTTGTCAAAGGGCTGGATAAAGTCTTCCATAGTTCCTTGGGTAGCAAGCATGAGCATTGAATTAACCTTACGGTTTATCAGCTGAATAACGCCGATAACTGTTCCTGAATGGTCAACCATAGGTACAGTAAGCAGGCTCTTGGTCCTGTATCCGTTTGCAGTATCAAAAGCCTTATTAAATGAATATTGAGCTTCCTCAGAAATCTCATACGCATCCGGAGTATTAAGAATCTCTCCTGTTTCAGCAACATATCCTGCAATAGACTCTGTATTGAAGGGCATTCTGAAATCACTAAAATCCGTATCAATGGAATCGTTCTGTGCAAATTTGAAATGTAGGTACTTCTCACCTGAGTCTTCATCATATTCTACCAGATACAAGCTGCCTGCATCAGCGCTTGTTAATTCCCGTATTTTTCTTAAAATGAATTCTAGGAGCTGATCATTGTCTTTCATAACAGACAATGCAATACCAACATTTAAAAGTTCCCGCTTAATCCCTTCCTGTTCCTGTACGCGTACTCGTTCTTCTTCAAGCTGCTTTTCCAAAAGTTTCTGCTTGTAAAAGTTTTTGATCATATACAGGAAGGACTGGGTATTCTGTATACCGATAATCTGTTGAAAGATTACCCTATCCTGGTCTTCGTTAGTCCCATTTTTCAGTTCAGGGTTCCAAAGAATTACAGACCCGGAATTCACTGCACCCATTTTTTCGCTATGTTTCAGGAGATACCGGTAATCCAGTAGATATGCTGTCATTGGATCTGCCTGGAGGGGAAGCTCTGTGTTTCCGTTTAAACTCTTAATCTGTATATTCGGATCTTCCAGGACTTCCTTGGGGAGTTCCGGGAATTGTTCTGATTTATATATTGTAAAATTTTCACTCATTATTTGTTACACCAAGCTTATCTAAAATTGTAAGACTTACAGCCTACTAGATAAGTTAATGAAGAGAATAGAGATTTTCAATAATAATAGTAGATATATCATAAATAGTTTCAGGACTCGCCCCGTTCATTGGAATTGACTGGGAAAACAGATTTCCTCCGCTTTCCCTATCAACACAGCGGACAAACGCAGTATCTGCTTCAGTAAGTCCAATTACCAGTGAATAGCGGATATCAGGGTATTCCCGGGTAGATTCAATATGCAGCCCATAAGCAGTTAAATATCTGGCAAAAAGCAGAGAAACCGCTTCCGGATTTCCCTGAAGTGCCTGGATATTAAGATCTACCGTTAAACCAAGGCCGTTTGTTCGAAGCACCCCGGGATTTATCTCAAAGATCCTGTTTACTGCGCGTATTGCCGCCTCAGTTTCGCCACGGTCCTGAAATATTTGTGCGAGCTCAATAAGAGCATCAGTCATAAACTGGGCTTCCCACTCAGGGTCAAACTCAGCTACAGATTGCCGCAATAGTTCCGTGTCCTGAAAGAGCCTGCCCCGCTCAAACAGATAATATGGACGGGATGCAGGAATAATGGCAAGCTCACGCTCTTGTGCTCTGGTGAGAAAACGATTCGCTGCAGCAGGAAAATCCGTAAGGCCCTCAAATAGGGTCCAATTCCCATTCAGCTCACTGCCTTCTGCTAAATAATCGCTTCCCACTGTATAGCAATAATTTGAATATAAATATCCATGATAGATAGAGAGTACCTTAAACTGTATAATATTAAAAACCCGTAGAAAATGATCGATCATGCTGGACGAAGGGCGGTATAGGGATTCAAAATACCTATTTTCGTAAAGGTCCCGGTATAACTCATGGCGCTCCATATAAAATCTATCAGTATCTGTACCGAAATAATACATCCAGGACATGTCGCTTGCCTCGTAGACTTCATCAGCATAGGAAAAGGCGGCATCTGTCATTCCAAACCCTTCATGAAGCCACGCAAGATGGATTTTTGAAAGGGGCGTATCATCTAAAGGCACAGCTGCATTATATTCCTCGAATGCAGTTTGAAAATCCATCCGCATTTCAAAGATTTCACCACGCGCGATATGCCCGGAGGAACGCTCCTCCTGTGCAATTGAGCGTTCAGTATATTCGAGTGCCTCAGAAAACCGGTAGTACGCCTGCTCAAGCAAAGAAAGGTTGTATAGCGCAACAGAGGCAAAAACAGAAGCACCGGAATCTATGGCATCCTCTATTGATAGAAGGTAGTATTCTTTGGAAAGATCGTATTCATACATATCTGCATAGATAGTAGCAAGGGTCATTGCAAGACTGCGCGAGAAGCCAAGTCTGTCTAAAGCATCCGAGAGCAGAGCTTCCCCCTGCCCGAGCCGGTGGGTCTTAAAGTACATCCATCCAAGGTCGCCAATCACTTGGGTATTATCCGGAAAACGTACCAAAAGACGTTCTAGGTATGCAATTGACTCTTCTTCCATGTTCAAGAACCCGTAAGTTGTGGCAATCTTCATAAGAAGAGTAAAATCGTTCCTTCCCCACTGTTCTGCAAGGAGGTACTCTTCTATTGCCAAGCTGTAGAGCTCTTGATCATCATACAGATCCCCAAGGAGTATTGCTATTTCTGAAAATCCGGGGAACTCACTCTTTCCTTCTTCTAAAATACGAACCGCGTATTCATAGTTTTCATTATCTATTGCACGCCGCCCTTGTTGGAGATACCAGTTTGGGGTACCCTCTTCCTCTTGGGTCCCTACTGAGAAAACAAGCACAATAGTAAAAAAAATTAAAGCAGTTTTTTTCACAACTTTCTCCTCATATACGGTACAGGATTTACATTCCCCAAAAGACGGATATACCAAGAATATTTCTTTTTATATGAACGTAAGAACTGAGTGTATACAGATTTCAATAGAGCTGCCTCATGTTCTGTAAAATGCTTTGCATACTGAGCACGAACAAAGAGGTTTGACAGAGAAAGCAATCTAATCTGCTCCTCTTCCACGCGCAGGGCATATTCTTCGCGCGATTCATAAAGGTTCCGCTGATTGCCAAGTGCTGCAAGGAGGCGCAGGCTATGATAATAATACTTTATCACTCTTTTCCTGGGCCGCTTTTCAATACTAAGGAGAAGTCTATGCATCCCCCGGAGACAGGCATAAAAAAGGGCTAACATTACGGGAATAATGATATACCAATACTCTGCAGCCTCTCTGGCACTCTGTACCACCTGTTCAAAAAATCCAGGACCTGGCTCATCAGCTTCTTCACTGTCTTCAATTTCAAGCTCATCCTGGTTGTCCAGGATTTCTTCAATAAGAGAAGAGAACTCATCCATTTCCAATGGTCCACCGAATCTAATGTTCTCTCCAGGTGCCAGTGTAGTGGAAGTGGGGTCAAACTCTATCCACCCATATTCGTTAAAATATACCTCTACCCACGCATGAGCCATATCCGCACGGACCGGATAGAAATGCAGGACTTCAGAGTCCGGATCCATGAAAAATCCTACAGCAACACGGGCCGGGATATCTAAGCTCCTAAGCATAAGAGTCATTGCAAAGGCAAAATATGAGCAGTACCCTTTCTGACTCTCAAAAAGAAAATGCCCTAGCTGGTCACCATCGGGAGCTGTTCCCGGATTCAAAGAGTAGAGATAATTATCCTTTAGGTAGTTCCGTATGCGCAGCACAGCACCGAGGTAGGTTGTAACATTTTCAGTCAGATCCAATGCCAAATCATGTATTTCATTATTTCCATCAAAACGGGTATAGTATTCAAGCTCATCCTCAGTCAGATCCGGTTCTCTAATACCAGCAAGATCGTAAATCCTTGCATTTGATACCATAGAAAGAACGCGGTAAATCCGCAGGAAGGAAGCCTCGTCCCAGGTCCTGTAGGGTGTTACCCTTGTAGGATAGTTCATTGCAACCAAAGAGGTAGGATCGAAATTCACCACATAGATTTCCTGTTCAACCGGTTCTCTATTAATATATTCAGGGTCCGGAATATCAACAATCCGCTGCTCCACCTCTGTAGGCTCCCGATTCACCTCTTCATCTAAATGAAAGCCTTGTTCCCCGGTATAACCGGAAAGTATATATCTTCTTAGAAGCACCCTGTCTTCTGCTCCCTCTTTGCGTACAAGAAGGACAAGATCATCATTCAGAGATATTTCACTTTCTAATGTCACGTATTGAGAAAAGTCAAACCTGAACATATTTTGGCGTAAAAGTCCCCCCCCAGCAGCAACCGAACCCTCTGCATATAAAGAGAGGGCCTGATAAAAAACAAAAAGAAGCAGAGGAAGGAGAAGAAGAAGCAATGGAAAAAGGCGCCGCGGTTCAAGTTTTTTCGGGTCTTTTCCGCGTATTCCAGCCAAAGCATATAGAGAAAACAAAAACAGCTGAATAAGAAAAAACATCAGCACAGCAGCTGCAAAATGAGAGGGCTGGGCATACATAGTCAATTGATACCTCGCCTGCCCCCAGGAAAGCAGAAAAAACATGAGAATATACAAAAGCCCTTCATAAACACGGAATCCAGGATGCCTCAGCCCGGTATAAAAGACTAATGGCAGCAAGACAGCAGGCAAGGCTGTAACAAAGAGATTCATAGAAAAGAATGCCCCTGTGTAATCTGCTTCAGGAAGGTTGATCAGTATCCTTGCAAATCCTGAAATACCGGAGAAAAGACCATAGAGTAGTATTGGAGAAAATACCAGGAGGAGAACTGTAAAAAGACTTCTAAGTCCGGATTTATAAAGCAAAAAAGCTGCACAGTATAAAGCAATAAGCAGAGGAAAGAAGAACCAAGGATGCGCAACTTCCCTTACCTGCAAAAAGAAATGAAATGAAAGCATGAGCCCTGAGACAACGCGCAGGATCAATACAGCTTTTGAGAGAACTGAAGAGTATTTTCTAGTATTAATTTCAGCCATCTTCATTTTCCTTTATACTGTCGTGCACAACCCGCGCTGACAGCCCGGGATACCTCCTATTTACAGAGGATACTGCTTCCGATGCAGCATTGGCAAAAGGTTTCATTGCAACTTGTGCCAGTCTTTCATCCTCCGGAAAAAACAGTTTTTTAATCCAATTCTCCGTTTCTTCATTCCTAAGATTAACCGGAAAAAGAAGATCCCCGGATTTCCGTTTTCCCAGCCTGCAGGGGAGAAAGTATTCTTCATGCTTTGAAGGAGTACTTACAATTACTACCCTATCAGCGTCCTTAGAGAAATCTTCCTTGGTTGTATTTTGTAGCTTTGCGGTAATCCCGGAAAGTGCTTCCATAAGCCCCCGGGTGCCTTCTTGAGAAATAGCCACCGGAGCCTCTCCTGTTAATAGCTGGGCAGAGACATCCATCCCCTGTTCTTCAAACTGCATAAGAAGTTCAGCAAAGAATAGCACTATCCTGTCTTCAGCCGATGCCCGCTTATTCGGAGGATACCACTGCATAAGAAAGCGAAGGTCCAATACACAGAGAACTTTTGCTTCCGGCGGCGGATCCTCCTCGCCAATTCGAAGAAAGAGCTCCCCTACATGGGCAAACAGCTTCCAATTAATCCTGCGGATATCATCCCCTGGAAAGTACTTTCTTACCTCATACAATTCATCGTTTCGTGTTAGGTTTTTCCGCTGGGGACGCACATTCCCGCCTGTCCCTGGGTCAGGCAGCTGGATGTACCTCTGCTCTAATCGGGGCATCACATTTAAAACCACAGGCATAAAAAAGCGTATATCTACCCTGGTAAGCCCGGCTGGGCTGCTCACACTCAGGATAAGCTCATTTGCTGAATATTCACCGCGCAGCTGTGGTGTAAAAGCTGTGGTAACAGTGTTCCTCCCCGGCTTCAGCTCATTAGTAATTCGCAGCGTTCTTTTTGTATCTGCAAATGTCAGTTCTTCGGCTAATACAGAAAAAGTACCCGGAAACATAAACCCAGGTAACTTGGCTGATGACTCAAGCACTGCTTCATCATGCACATATACTGATTGAGGATGAAGGCGGATTTTTATCACCTCTTTGACATTGCCCATATGAAAAGAAAATATAATCCAGTTAATGATGAATGAGATATAACTATATGCAACAAGAAGGGCTACTCCGCTGCCGAGGAGAATTGCTGCAAGCTCCTGCCTGAAGAACCCTGTAATCAGCAGAAGAATTGAGACAAAAAAAAAGCAGTACCTTGGGGTGTAATAAATACAGGTGAAAGCCTGTACTCGGAACTATTCCCCGTATTTCTCGATCTGTGCAAGGGAAACCTCCCGAATTAGTTTTTTTCTGTCTGTCCGTAAGTCCTTTACTTTTAATCTATGGGAAAGAACCAATGGGGCTATATCAATAATATCCTGCTCACTCACAAAGTCTCTGTCCTTGAGCATAGCATATGTCTTTGCAGCCTTTACCAGCATTAAAGACCCTCTGGGAGAAACTCCGTATTCTATTGCACGGTGTTTTCTTGTTTCAGAGGAAATACCAACTGCAGCTTTAACTAGAGATTGACTACAAAAAACTTCTTTTGAAGCATTAATCGCATGTGTGACTTCCTCTGCTGTACATACCGGATTTATCTCAGGCATAACTGTATGCGAAGGGTCTTGGTTTACAATAGCAACCTCATGATCAAAATCCGGATACCCTATTTCAAGGCGCATAAGAAACCGGTCAAGCTGAGCAATGGGCAGGGTATAGGTGCCCTCTATTTCAATTGGGTTTTGGGTTGCAATGACAAAAAACGGAGGCTCCATTTTATATGTGCGCCTGCCTACTGTTACCTGCCCTTCTGCCATAACCTCCAATAATGCTGACTGCACCTTTGGGGTTGTCCGGTTCAATTCATCTGCAAGCAGAATATTGGTAAATACAGGACCGGGTCTGAATACAAAGTCCCTTGTATCAGGGTCAAAAATATCAACCCCTGTTATATCATAGGGAAGCAGATCCGGAGTAAATTGGATCCGCCGGAAAAGCATTTCCGTCTCCGTATTGCCGGAAATACACATTGCCAAGGTATGGGCAACTGTGGTTTTTCCGAGGCCGGGGACATCCTCCAGAAGAACATGGCCCCCCGAAAGAAAGGCTGTCAAAAGCTCAAGCAGAAACTCGTCTTTACCAAGAATTACCCGTTTCAATTCCCTAAGCAGAAGCCCTGCTGTTTTCCGCGCCTCTACTAATTTTTTATCAGTATTTACAGAAGATATTTCAGATTCATTCATAGAATGCAGTGTACCACAGAACAGTGTTACTCATCAATCTTTTCAGGCATCTCATAGATTCTGCAGTTAATAAATAGGTCTACGACATCTTTATCGAGTCTACCCCGCTCTGCTTCTTCTTTAAGTATGCTCACTACCCGTTGAAATGGTATTGCCTTTTTATACGGTCTATCAGTAGCGCTTAAGGCATCGTATACATCAGCTACCGCCATAATCCGTGCCTGAAGGGGGATCTGTTCAATACCTTTGAGTTTATTAGGATACCCGGACCCATCAAGCATCTCATGGTGCTTGCCTGCAATTTCAGGAATTTCTCTATACTCATCCGGCCATGGTATCTTGCTCACAAAGGAATAGGTATGCACAACATGGCTTTCAATAATTTCCCGTTCTTCAGGTGTTAGGCTTCCCCGCGGTATTTTCAAGCTTTTCACTTCTTTTTCTGTAAGGAGGGGTATTTCCGTGCCCTTTGGATCAGAATACTTCAACAGCTCTGCATTTTTTAAAATTGAATCTATGAGTCTCTGCGGGTCTTCAACAGTTACCCGCGGTTCATTCAGTTTTGTAACATCCTCAATTATCTTCTCAATCAGCTCTTTTCGATAGTAAAACTCCTGCCTGATTTTTTCGCTTTCGTTCCGCGCTGCCTCTGAATCAATACTCTCAAGCTCCCGCTTTGCTGCTTCCAGTTCACAAGCCTTTAATAAATACTCTAAGCGGAGAATAAGGTAATTAAACTCATGTGCATACAGCTTCTTTGCTTTTAAGAAAATTGCAGGGTCAATATAAACTTTGCCAAAATCATGGAGCAACCCGGCATAACGGAGCTCCTTTAGCTGGCTCTCTGAAAAGCGTATCTTTTTAAAGCTGCCTTTTTTACATGCATTTATTGCTTTCGCAATATTAACACTCACCTGCGCAACACGGGTGGAATGGCCAGACGTAGCCGGATCTCTAGATTCTATGGCTCCAACACTTGCTGTTACAAAAGCTTCAAACTGCTCTTCTATTTGTTTGAGCATCCGGTTATTCTCAATTGCTATTGCTGCCTGGCTTGCAACCGCTTCCATAAGTGCTTCATACCGCTTATCAAAAGGTACTACATGGTTCTGAAAATCCTCCGGAGTCTCAAGATAGATCTCGAAAGCCTCGTTTCCTGAATATGCACTAGAACTGTCCATACATTCTTTGCTGTTAATAAGCTGGATAACACCGAGTATTGCTCCTTCATGGTTCCGCATTGGTACAATAAGCATAGACTTTGTTACATACCCATGTGCCATATCAAAGCTTGGGTTAAAATGTACAGGATCTTCCTCGGTAAGCTCATAGACATTCGGAATATTCAAGGTTATACCAGTAACTGCGACATATCCGGCAATTGAACTAGAGTCCAAAGGCAGAGTGAACTCTTCATAGGCCAGATTCTTAGAAAAAGTATGGGAATACTTAAAACGAAGTCTTTGTGTTCCTTCCCCGTAGTCCTGAATAAGGAAGATGCTTCCTGCATCTGCGCCTGTAATCTTTTTACTAAGATACAGGATTGTACGAAGCAGTTTATCAGAGTCCTTTTCAATTGACAGCAGCCTTCCTATATTAATCAATGATTCCTGGTCATTATATGTGTCTAGGAGGGCAGTCATATTTTGATTGTCTTTTTGCTCACTTTCTTCCTCCTTTTGAAAAAGGGAAACAGCCTTATTCAGAATAAACTGCACTTCATTCTCCGTCATTCGGGAAGCGCGGAAATCTATGAACGTATCAATATCCATACTTTCAGGATGAGGAATCTCAGGATCGCCTAATGCGCAGATGCGATACTTTAATTTTTTCGGAGAAAAGTCGCGAAAAAAATCATCCAGCTGATAAGCCTGAGTCAATGGGATGAAAAAAAGCAGGCGGAAATTATCGGTTTGTTTGTTTTCGTGTAGAAAACCAATTGCACTGGTGAGCACATCATCAACCAGTTCAATATCATGGATTGGATTATCAGGGATCTCAACCATATCAGCAACAGCATGCGATACATACCCCTTATATACCGGGTGCTTTTTATCCATTCTGCCTCCAATGTAATATGTTTAATTTTCTTATACTTTTTTTATACAATTACTGGTGTGAAACTTTTCAAGTACCTCAGCAGGCTGTGGCGAAGACGCATTCTTCACCGCTTCGTTAGATCGAAGATACCATAAATAGGTTTCGACAGGAAGAGCGGAAAGCTCCTGTGCTGCCTTTTTATAAAAAGCGAGTTGAACATCATACTCCCCGGAAACAATATTTCTATCTGTTTTAAAGTCGATTATAACTACCGTATCGTGAAACATACAAAAAAGATCAAATTGACCGTTTACAAAATATTCTTTCTGTCCAACCTTTATTAGAGATGAAAACTCCCGCTCACTGTAAATCGAATCTGCACTTTTCATTTCCTTCCAAAAGCTGCTGCGGAAAAATGAGTCTGCAAGTTTTTGTGCCTCTTGTTTAAATACAGCAGCATCTTTTTCCGAAAAATCCTGCAGCAGTCCCGAGGGTAAGCGTAAGGAAGAAAACCTTTTCTGAATATACCAGTGACAAAGCTCTCCGAACACAGAAGCTCCGCTTTCAGTTTTTTCAATAATCCTGTCAGATTCCAAACCCGGCAGCGCAACAGGATGCGGGTGTTCCCTTCCAGAATTGGAATTATACCAGGTATTAAGGCTGTTCGGTGTAACTCGGAAAACTTCAAAGTCACGCTGTATTACTTGAGTTTCTGTATATACATTTTCTGTTACAACCTTAGGCCCGGAAGGAGTATTCTGTATTAATCGATAATAATCAGCCATAGGCACAGGCGGGATAATATCCGATGAAATATCAGAGCACTCGGCTAAGGCGGACTCTGCTTCTGCAGCAGGAATATTCAGCCCTTTGAATAATAGGTTGAGCATGCAGTTCATGGATCTCTGATTATTCCTATGGTGATACCCTGAAAAAACAAGGTGGTCCTCTGCCCGTGTAGCAGCAACATATAAAAGCCGTTTGAGCTCAGCATCCAGTCGCTTATTTTTTTCTTCTTTTTCCCGAGTATAAATTATATTTCCTGCATTTTTTCCCTTTATCTTAACAGGTCTACGTATTTCAAATGTAACCCCGAACTCATTTGAAGGATAGAAAAGATCTCCATCCTTCTTACTCCCTGTATTCCCCATACCTGCAATAATTACAACTGGAAACTGAAGCCCCTTGGATTTATGGACTGTCATTATCGTAACACCGGGATTCTGTTTTTTTAAAACCTCAAGTTCTTCAATCTTTTCAAATTTTCCAAGGTTCTCCCTCAGAAAATCGAGGAATTCAGCTACAGTTTTTCCAGCCTCATCCGCCTTTCTTGCAAGTTCTGAGAGATAATCGTAATATTCTCTATACCCATGGAAACGGCGGTTTTTCAATACAAAATACCGGTATCCATAGTCATACCAGAAAAGATCCACTAGAGCTGCAAGCGGCTGTGTATCAATCGCCTGAGAAAAGACTGCTGCGAGATTAGCTGCCCTGTTATAAGCCTCTTCATTCTCTTCTGTTATCCCTTTTTGTTCAAAAGCGGTTTCTTCATTCATTAGTACTTCAGTGATACCAGGATCCGACATATTAACAAGGGGAGAGCGGAGAAAAGCGGCATATGCGGTAATATCGTGCGGATACATTACAGTTTGTAACACATTATAAAAATCATTTACCGGAGGTTCGAGAAAGAGGGTGCGCATGCTTTCTGCAGAATAAGGTATATTAAAGAGACGAAGATATTTTTCAAAATAGTTTTGGCTGCTGGTTGAACGCATGAGAATTGCAAAATCCTCGTACGAAACAGGTTGTTCACCATCTTTTCCAGTTTTCATCATAGTGCCGCTTTTCACCGAATCATGGATATACTTAGCTACAGTAAAAGCCTCTGTATCCAAGCTATCAAGGGAATCTTCATCTTCCTTCTCCTTATACGGTTGATACAACAGATGAATACACGCAGTCCCCAGTGTCTTTTCTTTCCCTTTTTCTATTTTCTCGAACACTGCTTCATAGTCTTCCTGCGCACCTTCAAGTACGCCAGCAAAACATGAATTAAAGAAGTCTACAAGTGCAGGGCTACTGCGGTAATTTGTTGGAAGGGTTAACCTGCATCCTGCACCGTTGCTGCTCAGTTCTGTCTCAAGGTTTTTAAAACAGGAAACATCGGCACCGCGGAATAGATATATTGACTGTTTTTCATCTCCCACAAAAAAGAGCTTCCCTGGTTCTAAGTCCTCTGCTTTGGGAATACCCTCACTATACAGACCTTTTTTTTCAGCAAGCAAATAAAGAAGCGCTTTTTGGTCCTCATTATTGTCCTGAAATTCATCGATCATAATGTACTGAAAGCGCTCTTTATAAAACTCCCGCAGCCCTTTGTCGCGGAGCAAAATATCTATACTCATATGAGCAACATCAGTAAAAGTTACTACCCCCTGCTCCCGTTTAGCTGACAGTACTTGTTCCTGATAATCAGTAAGCATGGAAAATACATCCTGTATCTTATCCAATTCCTGTAAAGTAAGAAATACTTGAAGCTTGGCTTCATCAACCTCTTCAGACCATTCAAGAAGGAGCTCTTTTGCAAGCTTTGCGTTTGCAGATCCTCCAGCACTTTTCCGTATTTTGCTGATTGCTTTCGCAGAATCATAAATAGCTGCATAGTCCTGAGTATCTAACATTTCAGTAAAAGACAATCCCTTTTGAAATATATCACATATTTTTTCTGTTACTGCATATTTCTCTCTTTGTATTCGGGAAAGCCGTTCTGCTATTTCCTCCATTGAGGAAATTAACTTCTCTGCTTCTTTTATGAATGCCTTTTTTTGCAGGTTGTATTTCTCTGAAAAATCAACCGGTTTGCCAAGAGATAAGTGGGACAGCCCGTAAGGAACAAGTCCGGATTTCCACACATTTTCAAACCCGAATTCAGAGACAAACTGAAAAACCCCTGGCTTATTTATGTTCTTTTTTATAACGCTATATGCAGCATTAATGCATATTTCTTTTGCTGCTTCATTGTCCACTGAAAAGTCAGGTGCAAGACCATAATACTCAGGTCTGTTCCGTGTAATCTGGCCGCAAAAACTGTCGATAGTTGAAATCTGAGCATTCTCAAATTGAGCAAGTTTGTTTGCCACATTCGGTTCATGTGCATACTTTTCCAAGGCTTTGTAGATACGCTCATACATCTCAGCTGCTGCTTTTTTAGTAAATGTAAGTGTAAGAATGTTCTCAACACCGACATCTTTCTTCCGTACAAGGTATGCATACCGTTCTGTAAGCACACGGGTCTTCCCGGATCCCGCTCCTGCAGCAACTATTGCGTTTCTTGTTTCCTCTATTGCCTGTTTCTGATATGCATCAAGCTCCATATTCATCTGCTCCTATCTCTCACGTAAGACATATTTTTCCCTGCAAACTGCACGGAAGTCACAGCTGTTGCACTCAAAATCCTCGGGTAAGGAAAAATCCAAGGAGTCTCTTTTTTCTGCAAGCTCTGCAGCAGTATCATCGATCATGGATTGAACTGCTGTAAGCTCATCCTCATCCTTTTTTAGGTCATATATCTTTACATATTTGCTTTCTTTAAAGGAATAATAGTAGACTGAGTCGATTTTCCAGTTTTCCATCTTTCCAAGGATAATATACAAAGGGGCCTGAAAAGCAGGGTTTTTCTCTGTATACTGAAACTGTTTTTTACTTATCTTTCCCTTTTTATAATCAATAATGATCTTACCGGACTTTCCTTCTGCGACCCTGTCCATCCTGCCTGAGTACTTATATTCTGTACCTGCAATTGGGGCTTCTGCTCCTTTCTCTTCATAAACATGACGAAAATCCGGAAAGGTCGCTGCTTCTAATTCGAGAAATTCCATGCAGTCTTTTTTGCACTGCTCTTCCAGAATATTCCACGGCACTCGAGGCAGATTCTTTCCCTGCTCCTCAAATTCAAGAAACAGGGAGGATACGATTGTTCTCATTTTCTCCTTATATTGCGGCAGATCCATCTTCCTAAAACGCTTCTCAGGCCCTTCCTGAAAAGACCGGAAGAAACGCTGCACTGCTGCATGCTGCAAAAGCCCAATAAAGGGATGGTCCTGAATAATCGGTGTAAAATCCCTTTCCTCAAGCCCCCAATAATATTGAAGGAAGTAGGAAAATGGACATTTAGCATACAGACCTAGCTGTGTAGCTGATATTTTCTTCTCCTGAACAAATTTCCGGTCAGCTGTCAAAGCTTCAGCAGCTTTTTTGTCTTCCACAGGGGACAGGGTAAAATCATCTTCCTTCGAGAGCTTTCCCCGACCCTGAAAGAATCGAAACCCCTCAGCTTGCCTTTTATATGTTTTTTTCATAATCGATCCTGCTGAGCCGGCCCAGAGAGGGTATTCTGCATCATACAGATCTTTAGCTTCGGTATTTTCAGAGGACACTTTGGATACTGATGCGTTTTTTAGAAAATAGCCGGGAACAAGGGAAGTCCCATGAAAACCCCGCTCACTGCCTGAAATTGTGACTTCTTTTCCGGAAAGCGCATATAATTCAAGGAACTGATCTGTCATGTTATTCGGCTCCAGCCCAAGAGCAGCTTCCTGATCATCATGGAGAAAGGGAAACCGCTTTTTCACTGCTTTTACTGCTCCCTGGGTAAGAGACACTACAAAATGATAGTCCACATTTATCCCTGCAGAAACTTTATACGGATACACCGGAATTCCTGAAAGAAGATCCCTTGGTACGTAAATACTGTCTTTTAACAATGAAATCCAAACAGAAAAAGGGTTTGTAATTTTCAAAGCGCGTAACTTTTCAGCTTCCTCTGCAAGTTTTCCTGCAAAATATAGTGAGTACTCGATAACTAGCTGGGATATCTTTTCCGCTGAATAAAAACGAAGATAAGTATTAATAAAAGCTGAAAGCCGCTTTTTTAACACAGTAAAGTCCGGCGCCTGGTGTATACCCCGTACTGCCTTGAAAAGCCCGGCAAGATAGTCTACTGCTGTTTTTAACTTCTCCTGCTCATCCGCATCCTGCAATGTAATTTTTCCAAGCCGCGAAAGCAGGGGGTCGTCTCCACGGTAATTGCCGATCCAGTGAGATCTGACACACTCTGAGAGGAGGAGCTTGTGCTTTGCCGTATTTTCCCAGGGTATACCCTGATACAAAAGAAAATCTCTGAGGTTTGCAAAGGACATATCATCCGGCCTGCAGGATGATATGAGTGAAAACAGTTTTCCCCCTGGATACTCAAGGGCACTTTTCCCCTGTCTGTTTGTAAGCGGTACTTCTCGCAAGTCCGCTTTCTGCAGAAGATATTCCAATGACTCAGGTGAAGCACAAGTTACAGCAATATTTTGATACGGTACACCATTATCCAACAGCTCTTCAATTCTCGTCAGTACTGAATCAATTTCCTGTACTGCTGTGGTATATTGATGAAACCATACCTTTTCCCTGATTTCTGTTGTAATTGTTTGAAAACCAGGGAACCTGCGTAGTTCATTTTCATATTCATCAAAATCTTCAATTACTTCCGGAAATATACATACATACTCTCTGTCTGTTATATCTTTTGGTACAATATCCAGGCTCGATGGCTCAAAAAATCCGTTTTTATCGAGGAACTTTTGATAATCCTCTGTTAGATATTCCAAATCTTCAGCTAAGGGGGGATCCAATTTATGGGCTTGCGGGAGGATAGCCAGTTCAATTGCTTTGTACAAAGGAAGCAGCCTCCGTACAAAGGCGGTAATTCCCGGAGAAGCAGAAGCCCCGATTGGAACTATCCGCTTTAAGTGCTGCCCATCTCTGTTTTTCTGTAAGAGATCAAGCACATACAGGGTACGGACAATAGTATTTACCGGTTCTTTTTCCTGTTCCTGGGAAAACACAATTTCCTTGAACTTGTCCCAGGAAATAAAGCGGTCACTCCAAATAGCTTTGCCAAAGCCCCCGGATATACAAGCCCTCCAAGAGGCTGCAACTACTTCGGAAGGGAAAATAAAGGTCGCATTACTGTGTTGATATCTCTCTCGTATACGCTTCTCTAATTCAGTTATCTGGTTCATTAACGGCCTTACCTGTTTTGTCTTTTTGATATTTTACAAAATATAATTATCTTATCATAGATATAGCCCCCTGAGAACTGCAAACCCGTAAGTATGAACAACGCAGTATAGCAATATTGAATTGATTTTCTTGACTTGACAGAAGGGAGCCAAGGGCGTAATATTTCATACGCAAGGATGGGGGTGTAGCTCAGTTGGCTAGAGCGCGTGAATGGCATTC
>CAYRYS010000077.1:0-16993 GCA_964428555.1 uncultured Spirochaetales bacterium
TGGCACGGTTTTTCCTTGAATTTGTCCAGGAAGAGTCCTGCGGAAAATGTACTCCCTGCCGTGTAGGTACCCTGCGTATGCTCGAAATTCTTAATAAAATTACCGAAGGCAGAGGAGAACTTGCAGACCTTGAGAAACTCGAAATACTGGGCGAACAGATCCAGCAGACAGCACTCTGCGGACTTGGGCAGACTGCACCAAACCCGGTACTTTCAACTATCCGGCACTTCAGGCACGAATATATTGACCACATTCTTCATAAACACTGTGAAGCAGGTATTTGCCCAGGGCTTGTCCGTGCTCCTTGTCAGAGCGCGTGTCCTGCAGGCGTAGATGTACCTGGATTTGTTTCATTGGTAGGCGAAAAGCGTTACTCAGAAGCACTACTGCTGCACAGAGAACGTAATCCATTTGCAGCTGTTTGTGCACGCGTGTGCTTTCACACCTGTGAAGACCGGTGCAGACGGTCAAGTCTTGACAACCCGGTATCTGTACGGGGTATTAAGCGGTTCATGGTAGACCAGGAAATTACACTCCAGGTTCCTGAAGCAAAGGATGATCCAGAAAAGGCAAAGCGGAAAATAGCAGTAATCGGAGCAGGCCCTGCGGGTCTTTCTTGCGCCTATTTCTTGGCCAGACTCGGTTACAAACCAAAGATCTTCGAAGCAGAGCCCCGTCCGGGCGGAATGCTTGTACAGGCAATTCCTGCATACAGGCTGCCAAGAGAAACACTTGCTCGGGAAATCAGGATGATCGAAAACCTTGGCGTAGACATTGTTGACGGTCAGCGTTTAGGAAAGGACTTTACACTAAAACAGCTCCGTGAGGATGGCTATGAAGCAGTATTTATTGGAATCGGATCTCCGGAAGGTATACATGTGAACCTTCCTGGAAACGATGCTGAAGGTGTGACAGAAGCACTTGCATTTCTTAAACAGTATAACCTGAAAGGATCAGTGCCTGTGGGAAAGAATGTAATTGTAATCGGCGGAGGTAACGCAGCTACCGATGCAGCCAGAACTGCAATACGCCTTGGAGCCGAAACTGTGACAATAGTGTACAGAAGAACACGTGAGGAAATGCCTGCATACACTGAAGAGATCGAAGAATCAATCGCAGAAGGAATCGATTTAAAGGTACTCACCAGTCCGGCTGAAATAATTACGGAAAACGGAAAAGCTGTTGGTCTGCGCTGTGCAAAGGTCAAGCTTGGAGAGTTTGACAGGTCCGGAAGGAGAAGGCCAAACGCCCAAAAAGAGGACCTCTTCGATCTGAAAGCAGACCAGATTATTTTTGCAATTGGACAAACCCTGGAACCGAAGGTCTTCAAAACACATTGGGACCCTGAAGATGACTCAGTTAGAATTACAAAGGAAGAGGACCTGAAACTTCTTTGGGGCAGCCAGGTAAAAGCGGATCCTGTCACTGGACAGACAACAGTGCCTTGGATATTTGCAGGCGGCGATGTTGTAACCGGTCCGTCATCAGTTGTAGAAGCTATCGGAATGGGTGAAGCAGCAGCAGTGGGAATAGACCAGTATCTATACGGAGAATCTGATCCATTCTGGAGAGAAGAAAAAGAGAATGACACAGCGTACGATCCTGACGCTGAACCGGCACCGTATATCAGAGAGAAAATACCGGTAACCTCGGTGGAGCGGCGGAGAAATAACTTTGATGAAGTTGAAAAGTCCTGGACAGAAGCAGTGGCGCTTCGTCAGGCAAAGCGATGTCTCAGATGCGATTACGGGAAGTGAGGTAAGTTATGAATATTACAATAAATAATAAAAAGCTTGATGTTCAGGAAGGAACAACAATATTAGAAGCAGCAAAACAGGCAGGAATACGTATTCCTACCCTCTGTTACCTAGAAGGCTACCCAGCGCTTGGTGCTTGCAGGGTTTGCCTGGTAGAAGTAGAGGGAGCAAGAAACCTGCCTGCAGCATGTTCCACCCCGGTTGGAGAAGGCATGGTAATCCATACTAACAATCTCCGGGTCAGAGAAGCGCGACGTACTGTAATAGAGCTCCTGCTCTCAGAACACTGCGGCGACTGCCAGACCTGTGAACGCTCGGAAGACTGTGAGTTACGGGAGATTGCCAGGGAAATGGGAATACGGCAAGTGAGATACGAAGGCGCAAAACCTGCAGAATACCAGGACAACTCTACTCCAGCACTTGTTCGGGATGCGGGTAAATGCATTAAATGCAGACGCTGTGTAACCGCATGTAATGAGATACAGGGCATAGGCGCACTCTTTCCCCAGGGGAGAGGTTTTGATACTGTAATCGGCCCAGCATTTGCATCAGATCTGGATACGGTAGCCTGTGTCCAGTGCGGCCAATGCGCAGCTGTGTGTCCGGTAGGAGCAATAACTGAAGTTGACCACATTAACCCAATCTGGAAAGAACTGGAAAATGATGAAAAATTCGTAGTCGTGCAAACTGCACCAGCAATCCGGGCAGCACTCGGTGAATGCTTTGGCTACGAACCAGGTACCCTTGTAACCGGTAAAATGGTATCAGCATTGCGGGAACTTGGTTTTGACGCAGTATTTGATACAAACTTCACCGCAGACCTTACTATTATGGAAGAAGGTACTGAGCTCTTAACACGCCTAAAAAAAGCGCTTGTGGATAAAGAGGATGTTCCCCTGCCAATGTTTACTTCCTGTTCCCCAGGATGGATAAAGTTTGCAGAATACTATTACCCTGAATTCCTTCCAAACCTTTCAACCTGCAAGTCCCCTCAGCAGATGTTTGGGTCAGTTGCAAAGACCTTCTATGCCCAGCAAGTCGGGAAAAAGCCGGAAGATATTATAGTGGTGTCTGTTATGCCGTGTACAGCAAAAAAATACGAAGCCCAGCGGCCGGAAATGAATGATTCCGGTGTTCAGGACGTTGACTATGTCCTTACCACCCGGGAGCTTGGGGAAATGATCCTCCAAGGAGGCATCGATTTCGACGCTCTGCAGGATGACAAAATGGACGCACCCCTTGGACTCTCCTCCGGTGCAGCTGACATTTTTGCGAATACCGGGGGTGTAATGGAAGCAGCAGTGCGCACAGCTTACGAGATCGTTACACAATCACAACTTCCGATGGAGAACATGCATATTACCGACATTGCAGGTCTCAATGGAGTCAAAGAAGCAATTTTGCCGATAAAAGGAGCAAAAGGGGACTGGAAATTCCTGGAAGGAGCAGAGCTGAA
This sequence comes from uncultured Spirochaetales bacterium, assembly GCA_964428555.1. GTDB lineage: Bacteria > Spirochaetota > Spirochaetia > CAYRYS01 > CAYRYS01 > CAYRYS01. Next base: position 3,214 of record CAYRYS010000077.1, read on the forward strand.
AGTTGCGGTTGCACATGGCCTTCAGAATGCAAGGAAAGTTCTTGAAGCAGTAAAACAGGGGAAAGCAGACTACCATTTTGTTGAAGTGATGACATGCCCCGGAGGCTGTATCGGCGGCGGCGGACAACCACGGTTTACTGACAATTCTGTTAGAGAAAAGCGCATTGCAGCGATATATCATGAGGATGAAGAAAAAGAACTGCGGAAGTCCCATGAAAATCCTGACATCCAAAAGCTGTATGAGCTCTTCCTTGGAAAACCCCTTGGAGAGAAATCTCATCATCTTCTTCACACAAAATATACAAAAAGGGAGAAAATTCAATAGAGCTATCTGTTACAATCAAAACCGGAGTACTTTGCTCCGGTTTTTTTTATTTTTCTGTTCTTGATCTTTTTTTACGTTCCTGCTTTTATTAGACATGATGGGCACACAAAAAGTACCTGTATCAAAAGAGTTAATCTCCGGTCTCCAGTACAGCCTGCCAATAATGGCAGGATATTTTCCGGTAGCAGTTGCATTCGGCATACTTGGGAATAATGTCGGAATTACTGCGCTTGAGGGTACAGTTATGTCTCTTGCAGTTTTTGCCGGTGCTGCCCAATTTGCAGCGCTCCACCTTTTTGTTGCTGCAACAGCTGGATGGCAGATTATCATTGCTGTGTTCTTTTTGAACTTAAGACACTTTTTAATGAGTGCCTCTCTTTCCCATAAAATCGCATTTTCCTCAAAGCTTCAGCGCCTCATTACAGCCTTCGGTGTAACTGATGAGACCTTTGCTGTTCAATCTGCTGTTGATAGAACGCTTTCCTTCCCGTTTATGGCAGCACTGGAAGCAGGAGCGTATACTGCATGGGTAGCAGGTACTATTGCAGGATATCTTATCGGCGGGTTTTTCAGCAGTGCTCTTCAATCCGCACTTTCAGTAGGTCTATACGGATTGTTTGCTGCCCTATCACTGCCATACCTGAAAACAGGGGGGAGGTTCATCGTCCTATTCATTACATCAGGCGTTCTAAACTGGATTACTTCAGACCTCTTGGCATTACCCTCAGGGTGGGGTTTTGTTATCGCAATGATCGGTGCTTCTGCATTGGGCACTAGTATTTCGGAAAAGAAGGAGACCAGATGAGTATACCCCTTATAATTATTGGAATGGCTGTTGTAACCTATATTCCAAGAATGGTGCCCTTCCTTGCACTTGATATTGAAAAGCTGCCGCCGAAACTAAGGCAGTTTCTTTCATACATACCCATTACCGCGCTTGGGGCACTTCTCTTCCCTGGAGTGCTCACAGCAACACCGGAGCTCCCAATAGCTGGAATTACTGGGGTACTCTCTGCTTTTATTGTAGGGTACTTTCGAAAGGATATCATAATTCCCTTTACTGTTTGCGTACTCATCACCTATTTTGTACTTTTTTTCATCTCTTAATAGATTAGCTGAAGCAGGAAAAACATATACGAGATATTATAAGTGAAGAGTAATTATACTTGAAGTCACCTGCTCTTCATAGTATTATTTTTATATGGAGATGAATATGGAATCCTACTCCCAAATCCTCGAAGAAGAACTTGCGAATGCTGTTCAAGTAAAGGATGAAAAATCTTTACATCGGTATATCTTGTTATTAACCCAAAACATGGTAGAAAAGTCCAGTTTTGAAGGCTCTATCCAAGTTATTCACAAAGATATTCAAAATCTTATTGAAAAAATGGAAACACGGTTTATAGAGATGGATACCCGCTTTGAAAGCTTACAAAAACAAATGGATAACCGCTTTGAAAGCTTACAAAAACAAATGGATAACCGCTTTGAAAGCATGCAAAAACAAATGGATAACCGCTTTGAAAGCATGCAAAAACAGATCGATGAGCGCTTTAAAAGCATGGATAAGAGATTTACTATGTTAACCACCCTAATGAGCATTTTCTTCACTGCAGTGTTAGTATTAATAACAGTATTCAATTTTATCTAAATCTCCAACTCCTTTAATAGATAAAACCATCGTCTCCAAGCTTTTCATGAGCTATTTTTAGTTTTCTATCAATATCTATATTATACGGACAGAGCCTATTGAAGTTCGAATAATCAGCATATGGATCTACTCTTTTTGAAAGCTGTGAATACTCGCTAACTGGTTCATCCTGCTGAGCAAACCAGTGTTTCAAGCGTTCTCTGAGTGCATACCGCGCAGTATCACCTACTTTATGATCATCCATTTGTCTGTCAAACACACCTTCAAGTGCAAATATCTTAGAAGGATCAAATTCCGCTGTCTTGCACTCTCCGCACTGCCTACAGACATAGGTTCCAAGCTCGGGCGCTTTTTTTAGAAGCTCATCAATATAGTTCTGGTCAACCTCGTGAAACTCTTCCATAAGGGCAAGGTCTTTTTCAAGCTGCTCTCTGTTATTCACCCCTAACACAAGCGAAACAATAGGCTGAGACAGTGCAAAACGGATACCTTCAATAAAAGACTGATACAAAAAACCGTCTGCAAGGGATTTCATGCCGAGAACCCCTATGCCGTTTTGCTTTGCCCATGGTAATACATCAGTGTACAGTTCAGGGTAATTGCAATAATCATAGTAATTAATCCCAGTCATAAATAGGTCAAAAGGATATTCCTTCAATGCCTTAAAAAGTGTCCTGGGTCTTCCGTGGGAACTAACAGCAACATACCGGACCTTACCATCAACCTTTGCTTTTTCTATTGCTCGAAGAGCTCCATTGCTGCCGATAACTTGATCGAGCTCATCCTCTGTTTGAAGTGCATGAACAAAAAGAACATCCACATAGTCGGTTTTCAGGCGTTTGAGGCTTTCATCCAACAAGACGGCTGCACCGTCAGCATCGCGGATATGACATTTTGTTGCTAAGTAGTATTCATCGCGTCTATGGGAAACAGCCCTTCCAATTTTCGTCTCAGAAAATCCCTCTCCATAGCTCGGGGCAGTTTCAATATAATTCCCTCCATGGTCAAGATAGGTGTTCAACAGGGATGCAGCTTCTCCTGAATCAATCTCAACTAAATGGAATCCACCATACCCCATTATACTTAGCTCCATATCCGTTTCACCGAGCTGACGCTTTTCCATACCTACTCTCCTTATTACCGTAATATACAGAACTAATTATAAACCTATATATCTCATGTACAAAACCGGATATGAGCTTTTATCAATGCTTAGGTGAATTTTAGCAATACAGGCTGTACCTTAGCTGACAAGCTCAGGAGCACCAGGGTCTGGCTTTTCCGGGAAAAAGGAGAAAAAATAATCTGTGATTGTTTTTATATCGAATAGCTGCCGATTTTTATGATAAAATTGCTCAAATGTAAGAAATTCCAAATAAGAAACTACCTGCACAGGGTTATTCCTTTTCAGATAGGGAATATTCTCCGGTAGCGCAAGCAGATCTTTTGGTTTCAAACCTGCAAGCAATAGCGAGACACAACCTCCTTCCAAGGCCAAGGAGACGCCGCTGAAACAAAGGCGGAACTTGACTCTGTCTACCCATGTATCGGATGCAGTTAAGGAGAGGGGAAATGAAAGCAGCACCTTTTCTTTATGCATGTGTGCTATTTTTGCGGTTCCGCAGAATGGCAGTTCTTCCTGAAAAACAGAAAGCATCTGGTCCCAATCCGGAACACCGGCAATTTCTCCAGAATAATCGTATGAGCAGCTATTCATAAGCCAAAGCAGCCGTTGATAGTCAAGATGAATAAAACGCAGGGAAAGTCCATTGGCTAATTCACTTGTATACCAGCAGTCTTTTGAGCTGTAAAGGCCGCATATCTCAGGCCTTTGTGTCTGCCCATGAATACTGCATAATCCTGATCCGGAATCAAAATGCCTACACAGCCTTTTTGAGTATACCATCCATTTTCCTGAATCATACAAGCCTATCGAGAAACCATCCATCTGTAAAAGAAGTGCTATCTGCTCAAGGTCTGACCTCGAATTGATTTCAGGTGAAAAAACCGGCAGCATTGTACAGCAAGGAGTAGAAAGACAATCAAAGCACGGGTTCTTCTTATTTATAGATGACATTTACAATTCTCCGCAGTCCGGATACGTAATATAAACACTATCCCTATTTTATGCTAATGGTCAAGATAGCAATATCCGACTAATTGTACGGGCAAAAATCACTTTGACTGTTTACCCTATTTTGCATACACTACAAAACAGAATGGACAATAAAAAAGCGCTACTGACAGGTCTTGCTGCAATACTTCTCTGGTCAACTGCAGGAACTGCTTTCAAATTAACACTCCGCTACTTAGGACCGTTACAAACGGTCTTTTATTCCTCACTGGCAAGTACTGCTGTATTGGCAATTATCGGCTTTTTCCGCAAAGGATATACAGGGTTTCATGTTCCAAAATTCAGATCACTGCTGCCATCAGCAGCCTACGGACTGTTAAACCCTTTATTATATTACAGCATCCTCTTTTTCGCCTATGACCAACTCCTTGCTCAAGAAGCACTTGTCTTAAACTATGCATGGCCCCTGCTGCTTGCGGTAATTTTTCTCATACAGGACAGGCAAGCACCTAAAATCGGCAGTATTTTTGCATTCCTTTTATCTATCGCGGGGGTTGTACTTGTTGCAGCCGGACCGAATATTTCCGGGTATCAATTCAGTTCTCCCCTAGGAATTGCTGCAGCACTTTCCTCTGCACTTATTTGGGCCTTATATTGGTTTGCTAATAACTTCGACCCTATGCAGCCGTTAGACAGGCTATTCTGGAACTTTCTGTTCGGAAGCTTCTACATGGGTATTTTTCTCTTACTTTCCGGAGGATTTCAGGTCCCTTCTCTCTACGGCATAGCAGGGAGCATATACATTGGGTTGTTTGAAATGGGTATAACCTTTGCGCTCTGGATAACTGCCTTAAAAGGTGCACATCAAAAAACACTGCTTAGCAACCTTGTCTATATAAGTCCTTTTCTCTCCCTGGTTTGGATCAATATAGTCTTAAAAGAGCCGCTGTACTGGACATCTTTACTAGGACTTGTCATAATTCTTTCGGGCATTCTGCTCCAGCACAGATCGAGCAAGAAACAACACAAAGTTGAGGTAAATACCGATGTATGAAAAACGGAACAGCTATATGCTCACAGGCAGCGAAAAAAAACGCAAGTTATTCACAAAACTTTCCGGTTCGTATGCAGGCTGTGAATACGGCAGCTACTAGAATGGACCTCAAAAAACAGCTAAAAAAACACAAAAAGCTGGAAAGAGAGCTTGATGCACTTCTTAAAGGAAGAGAGAACCTGTCTCTTGTTCAAATGATCCGTAAGTGGATTCTGCCTGCAGCTCTGGGAATCATACTTTATTACTTGATCATTCCCCCCTTCATTTATCCTGTCCACGGTATTACCACTTCTCCCTATTTTTTCCGGACTGCCCCTGATCAGGTTCTGTTTCCATCACTTGAATTCCATCCAGGCATTGATATAGCAGCTGATACAGGCGTAATAGTTAGAGCCTCGAAAAGCGGTTTTGTCAGTACTGCAGGATGGTCTGATGTACTCGGCAATTATGCTGTAATAGAACACTGGCTTGGATTCTCAACAGTGTACGGCCATATGTCAGAGCTTCATGTCGCAAGCGGATCATTTATTATTAAAGGCTTCTCCGTCGGAAGCGTAGGCAGCACAGGAAGGTCCACAGGGTCTCACCTTCATTTTGAAGTACGCTGGTTCGGAACGCCAGTCCCGCCGGATATATTCTGCATTTTTGACGGCTTAAGGCGGAGCATACTATCTTCATTTTTCTAAACATCTCCATTACATGTAACCAATGTTACAGCCATTCGGTAGAGCATCATGTATCTTTTCCATCCCGAATATTGAAGATAACAATGCCCAAGCAGATACCCCGGTTTTTTCCGGATGCCCTGGAAGCATGGCGGGGAACCTTCCACCAAATGCCGCAAACAGCGAGCCCCAGGGCTCGACGGTACAGAAACAGGAAAGCGCTCTCTCCCAATGGCCGATCCAGCTGCATCTTATTTTACCTCAGTCAGCAATGTTCAATGGTTGTGACCTGCTCCTTGCTGCAGACTGCACTGCTTTTGCATCTCCTGAGCTCCACACCCGCTTTTTAGCTGGAAAGAAACTTGCAATTGCATGCCCGAAACTCGATTCAGGAACAGATATGTATCTGCAAAAACTGGTACATCTAATCGATGAATCAAAGATTAAGAGCATTACTGTTTTACGGATGGAAGTACCATGCTGCGGCGGTCTGTCCGCAATTGCCCAGAAAGCAGTTTCTATAGCCTCCGGAGATATCCCGGTTGAAGAAATTACCCTATCCATTAATGGCGGAACTATTGTATAGTAAGGCATGTATGCCCTGATAATTATTTCCGGAATTTGTCTGTTAGTATCTTTCTTTGCAGACAAAAACTAAACAAAGCAGGCCTTACTGGCAGCATGGAAGAAATTCACATCCATTGCGCCAGCCTTCGGCCTGCTCCTTATGCTTACGTCTCTGTCTCTCTCGGTTTTATCAGAAGAAGCGATTGCAGCATTTCTCCAGAAAAACAGCGGTTTTTTCGGAGCATTTGCTGCAGCAGTAGTAGGATCAATTATATTTCTCCCTGGGTTTGTGGCATTTCCATTAGCAGGTGTTCTGCGCGAAGCAGGTTCATCCTATTTCCTCCTATCCGCTTTCACAACAACCTTAATGATGGTAGGTGTACTCACATTTCCAATTGAAAAAGAATATCTTGGAATAAAGATTACTATCCTACGAAATATAGTAGCATTTTGCATTGCCATTACCATTGCCTTAATAACAGGGCTATATTTTGGAGAAATATTGTGAGCTTATCTAGAGTTATTCAACTAATAGTCTTTTTCATTTTTCTTTTATTCCTCTTTTTTTCATATCTCATACAATTTTCATTCGGTTTAACAGCAGGAGAGCATTTTCTCAGCTTTTTGTGGGACATGGCTCGTATTGTTCCCTTTGCTTTTATCTTAATCGGCTTGTTTGAAGTATGGGTACCAAGAAAAAAGATTGAAAAACACCTTGGCGAAAACTCAGGCCTTATTGCCCATCTGTGGGTATTTCTACTAGCTGGAACAACAGTGGGAGGATTATACCTCGCATTTCCAATTGCCTACTCTCTTTACAAAAAAGGGGCTAATTTGCGGATTGTTTTTTCTTACTTAGGTTCAGCTGCTGTGTGCAGGATCCCAATGACACTCTTTGAAGCATCCTTTTTGGGTCTTCAATTCACCCTACTCAGGTATGCAGTTTCAATTCCACTCATTATAGTAACTGCTGAGCTGCTTGGCAGACATCTACAGAAAACTGGATTCTCCATGAGCAGTCCCGAAAACCCGGAAACCGCATAATATATCCATCTTTTCTCAGATACCAGTACCTATCCAAGCAGCATAAATAAGCAGGACTTTTATTCTATTAACTAACTTTCAGTATTCTCAGCCAATGGGGATACACCTCAATTTCAGAACCAGCTCCCAGATCCTCGTTATTCAGGATGTCAAAACGCTGGGAATACTTTTGATCAGCTGCAAGGCTCGTTTTTTCTCCACCTGCATTTACTGCTACAATGACAGTCTCATTGTCCCATTTCCGCTCAAACACAATTGCTGTTTGTTCCACAAGGATTTCCCTATAGCTCCCGATTAACAGAGGCAGGGTCTTAAGCCGCAGTTCTATAAGCCGCTTTATTTCATTAAAGAGGTCGGAATTATCAGCAGCTTTCCGCAGCTGTTCAGGGTCAATACTTGGCCTAAGCTGTGAATCTCCCCAGTTATCACGCTTTCCCTGAATACCCCATTCACTTCCGTAATAGATCGACGGTACACCGGGTATGGTAAACAACAGGCCGTACAAGGTGTAAAGGCTATGTTCCTCAGTCAATGTGGATGCAACCCTGTCAACATCATGATTATCGACAAAATTATACAGAGGAAAATCCTGGTAAATTCCTCCCTCCCCGAACTGGCGCTTTAAGGAGTATGCAATCTCATGAAAGTTTTTATCATTATGGCTGGAGTAAAGCCCCTTATAGCATTCATAATTTGTCACAGAATCCAGCTTTCCATGCTGAATCCACTGGCTGTAATCCCCGTGAACTACCTCGCCAACCATCCAGAAATCTTCTTTTTTTGCTTTTGTAAAATCTGTCAGCTGTGCAAGAAAGCTCTTATCCATAACATCTGCAGCATCTAGACGCAGTCCGTCAATATCGAACTCTCTAATCCACTGGTCTGCAACGCTGAGAATGTAATTTCTTACATCCTGCTGTGTTAAATCAAGTTTAACCAGTTCATAATGGCCGTCCCATGTCTCATAGTCAAACCCGTCATTACATGGATTTGAGCCGGAAAAATCCAAGCCTTTGAACCAGTGTTTGTATTGAGATGCCTCTCTATTTTGTTTTACATCCTGAAATAGTCCGAAGTCTCTGCCGACATGGTTAAAAACAGCATCGAAGATTACATGAATACCTGCATTGTGCAGGTATTCGACAACTTCACGAAGCAGCTGGTTTGTTCCTAACCTTCTGTCAACCTTGAAATAATCCACAGTGTCGTATCCATGCTGTTTTGATTCAAAATGGGGCCCAATATAGACTGCATTAATCCCCATCTCCTCAAGGTACGGGATCATTTCCTTTACACGCTCTAAGCGGTTGACCGGCTCTGAATGAAAATCATTTTCACGTGGCGCGCCGCATAATCCCAATGGATAAATGTGATAAAAAACAGATTCTGTTGCCCAATGATTCATTTTATTCTCCTTACTCTAATGACTGGATATATTTCTCAATATATTTATGAAAAGATACCATGCATAAATTGGTGTACCACCATATGCAGCATCTTCTGATCTATAGTTAGCTCTTCCTGAAGTAGCAGTTCGCAGTACACATTAAGAATACCAATAAAAGAAAAAGCATACTGTTTTTCCCTCCCCTTCATATTCCCATGCTGCTCTGCCATTCGTATGAACATATCCAAAAGTATTCGCTGCTCCTGCACTATATACGGACGAATAATTGAGTATCCTGTACTCTCAGGGGCTTCTAGGCTTAACGAAAGCATTAACCGAAAAAATGTTGGATATTTTTCAGTGAATACAAAGAAATATTCGGCTACCCTTGTAAGAGTCCAAGTAGCATCACCATGATACTCAGCAGTTCTTTGTAAATCACTAAGGAAGTCTTGTATATAATACTGGACCAAAGATGATAGAACACCCTTTTTATTACCAAAATAATGGTAGATAGTCGGCTTGCCTATACCGGCTTTGTCGGCAACTTCTTGGATCCCTACAGCATCGTACCCTCTGCTCGAGAATAAGTGCAATGCTGTTTCAAGTATTTTTTCTCTCTTCCCCATATTGTACCTTTCGGTACATAATATATACCGTTCAGTACAGTAGGTCAATATGTAGTTTATAATTTCCTAGGGTATTTATTCATTAACATTCTCAGAGAAAATAAAAGGCCGCCTTTAAAGGCGACCTTTTATTTTAGCTTCATTATAAAGATTTATGCTTGGAGGTTTCCTGATTCAATTTCGTCAGCAACGAGACTTCTTTCAGTTTCACCGTCGAAAAAGTGAACCTTTGTCAGATCCGGCTCGAAATTAGCTTCATCACCAACTCTAAAGTCGATTGTTGGTGGAGTACGTACAACCAGCTGATGGTTCTTTGTAGAAACATACAGATGAATTTCCGCACCAAGAGGCTCAACAACTTCTACAGTAGTCTTTAAATTGTTCTCTTCCTGCTCTTTTTCTCTGTACAGCAGGTCTTCAGGACGAACACCGAAGAGTACTTTCTTTCCTACATATGGTTTCAAGAGCTCGGTCCATTTTTTGTCTGCTGTAAGTACGAAGTCACCTTCATCAACAAGAATATTTCCGTTTTCTTCAGTTACATCACCAGAAAGGATGTTCATTGGTGGAGAACCGATGAATCCGGCAACGAATCTGTTTAATGGGTGGTTGTACAATGTAAGCGGACTACCAATCTGCTGGATATATCCGTCTTTCATTACAACAATCTTGTCACCCATGGTCATCGCTTCTACCTGGTCATGAGTTACATAGATCATAGTTGCCTGCAGTCTTGTATGCAGTGCAGAAATCTCAGCTCTCATCTGTACACGGAGCTTTGCGTCAAGATTAGAAAGAGGTTCATCGAAAAGGAAAACCTTTGGCTTACGGACAATCGCACGTCCTACAGCAACACGCTGTCTCTGTCCACCAGAGAGAGCTTTTGGCTTTCTTTCAAGAAGCTGTTCTATGTCAAGAATCTGTGCAGCTTCTTTTACACGGTTTTCAATCTCAGCTTTCGGATATTTCCGAATTTTCAGACCGAATGCCATGTTGTCATATACTGACATGTGCGGATACAGTGCATAGTTCTGGAAAACCATTGCAATGTCTCTGTCTTTTGGCGGAGTTTCATTCACTTTTTCTCCGTCAATAAAAAGTTCACCTTCGCTGATGTCTTCAAGACCAGCGACCATTCTTAATGTGGTTGACTTTCCACAACCAGAAGGACCAACCAGTACTACAAATTCCTGGTCATTGATAGTAAAATTAGCCTTGTCAACGGCTTTGACATTACCATCATAAATTTTTGAGATGTTTCTCAAGTCTACTGTGGCCATTTAATAACCCTCCATATAGATTTATCTTATTGATAACCATCTTAATACAGGTATAGCCGGTTGTCAAACAATATTTATATTTGTGATTAAAATCAATATTTCTGGCCTTCTGTTTCTTCTTTCACCAAATAAATCCCAGGAATACTTATAATAGTTACAATCCCTTTAATAATCACATTGGAAAGAAAAATTGACCACACAACTGCTGCAGGCAGTACCCATCCAAATGCTCCCCAACAGAATATTAAACTATCTATAGGCACACTGACTGTATTACTGATTAAAACTCTAAGCCATTGGTATTTTCGTGTAACCTTTGTAACCCAAAGATGGTATACCTCAGTATCTATCAACTCAGATATTATTTCAGCAGCAATGCTTGCAATTACGATTCTCCAAACTGGCCCTAATATCGCAGAAAACTCTAGTCCCAACCCCCAGGAAGGGTCTTGAGGAAGCCAGGCAGCGAACTGAAGAAAGGCGGCCATAAAGAGGTTGATCCCCCCTGCCAATAATATAACAGTACGGGCAGCCTTTTTGCCAAGCCGCTTGTGTACCATGTCACGAAGTGTAAATGTTATGGGATAGATAAAAGTTCCGGCATCAACACTAAATCCGGACAAAAGTGCGATCTTCAGACTTGAAATATCCGAAAGCATCTGCGATGCGATATAAAGCGATATAAGAGTAATTCCAGTTGTTGCTAAGGTTCTTGTTTTATTTTCTGTGTTTATCATGTGTTTTCTACTTTCTTTTAGAAAAGAGATTCAGAAATATACCGGAAAGTCCGTTTCTTTTCAAGGTCATATCAGCATCTGAGAAGGTATTAATATCATACTCTTTACCAACTGCGAGAAACACATCATCGCCCTTAAAGCTGTATTCAGGAGAGAAGAACTCATAGTCACTTGCATTCTGTTTCCTAATAGCTATAACATTAACTCCATGCTTTTTCCGCAAACTTGCTTCTACAACTGTCTTCCCTATATATTCCTTCGGTACTTTTATTTCCGCAATCACCAGTCCTGCACTGATGGGCAAATAATTAAACAAATGGGAAGATACAAGAATAGGTGTAATACGTTTTGCCGCCTCACGATTCGGGAAAACTATTTGTGTAGCACCAACAAGCTCAAGAATCTCACCTTGTTCATCTGTTTCAGCAATTGCTATTATCTCAGGAATCCCGATTTTCTTGAGATAATTTGTAACGAGAATTGACACTTCAATTTTTCCTCCAAAGTCAATAACTGCGGCATCGAGAGTATTCGGGATAATCTTCTCAATAGCAGATCGATTCAGCGCATCTGCAATATAGGCAGTGGTTGCCATAGATTTATACTGCTCAATTGTCTGGCTGTCCTTATCTACAATAAGAACTTCTACATTCATAGGCCTCAGCTCTTCGAGCATACGTTTTCCAAATTTACTTAATCCAATAATCGCGTATTGTCTCATTAGCCTATTAAAACCTCCTCCTCAGGATAATCGATATAACTCTCTGTATAATGAACAGGCAGCGGCATTGCCATTGAGATAAGCCCAACCCTTCCGGCAAACATGGTAATAATTACCGCTATTTTACCAAAAAAGCTTAGACTCCCTGTTATTCCAAGGGAAAGTCCAACGGTCGCAAAAGCAGAAAAAGACTCAAAGACCATCTCTATGAAAGAGAATTGTTTGCCTGCGATTGTTTCTGTAACACAGAGAGAGAAGATACATACAAATAGTATTCCGAAAGCACGTAATATAAATTGGTGAGCCTTATGCACTATCCGCTCAGGTATTTGTTGTTTCCAATACCGTAGGTTCCCATATTTATCCGGACCGCGGATTATCATCCATATTATCAAAAAGAATGTAGCAGTTTTTACTCCACCTGCTATAGAACCAGGCGATCCTCCGATGAACATAAGCAGCAAGGATATGAATTTAGAGGGAAGAGAAAGTTCACCCTGCGATACAGTATTAAACCCTGCAGTTCTAGTTGTCACAGACTGAAATAACGCGTCATGGATTGATACACTATTTATTCCATGTGGAGAGGTAACAAACATCTCAAGTAAGAAATAACTGAAAGTCCCAGTAATGATTAAAATAAGGGTCATTGTAATCACAATTTTTGAATGAATAATAATTCTATGTTTTTTTGTAAACATTTTTTTTAATATATCTTGTACTACAACAAATCCGAGACCACCTGTTATTATCAGGATCATTACAGGGATTGTTATGTACACATTCATTCTCCAAGCCTCTAAATTATCAGAAAAAGTGGAAAACCCGGCATTACAAAAAGCGGAAATAGAATGAAATATAGATTGAAATAATGGGTTCTCTGAACCAGACAGCGTGAAGCCGATAAAAAGAGCTATAAAGCCCAAAAACTCCATGATAAAAGTAAAGAGAATGATCTTCCGTACAATAATCAGTGGGTCGTGTTCAAGTGTATCTATGAAATATTCTTTAATAATCTTTTGGCTTACAAGAGATAGCTTCTTTCCAGGAACAGTTACGCTTAGGGTAGATATGGTAATGATACCCAAACCTCCTGTCTGAATGAGTAGCAATATAAATATTTTCCCAACCATTGTATATTCAGCTGTATCAACGACAATGAGCCCTGTCACACAAACAGCAGAAACGGAGGTAAATAGCGCGTCGATTATTGCAAGGTCGCCATCTCCACCCCAGGAAACTGGAAGCGCCAAAAGATACGTGCCTATGGCGATAATGGAGATAAAGTATATGAAAAGAAAAACCTGTTTTGAAGTAACAGCAAAATTCATAAGTTTATACTTTACATGATTTTCTAAGCCATTTGAAGTATATAACAACTTTCTTAAGGCATTTTTATGACTTAAGCTCTCCATTTTCCTGAAAGTCATAGATCTATAATTAGTTTCGGAGTATATAAGTTTACAGGGTAGAGATAAATAGCTTAATAATTTCCTAGCTTATATGCTGAAAAACGGCAGCAGTTACAGTCTCTTCTCAATACCCTTCCATGACCACCTGTTATACAAAAAAAAGCGAGATACATCATCAAAAGGAAAATGAATCCAAAAGATGATCACTCGCTATAGCCAATAAAAATGTCCCTT
>CAYRYS010000078.1:0-5525 GCA_964428555.1 uncultured Spirochaetales bacterium
AGATGGATTAACAATACGGAGCATTGTAAACACAACTGCAGGGGGAATAACAATTTCTGCATCCGGGCTTACTAGTATTGTAAATGCTCTAGGCGGAGTTACCACAGGGAGTGCCTCGAATATTCAGATAGTGGTAGGATCGGATGCTTCACTTGAAGTGAATGATCCTGTTACTTCAAGCGGTGGAAATATCACCTTAAGGGCGGATGATGATGTCCTGTTCGGTGTGGATGGGGACATAACCTCGAACAATGGGAATATTACAGTTACAGCTGACAATGACAGTGATGTAAACACTACAGGCGGAGCTGTCACCATGGCTGATAACACTACCACTGATACTGTAATAAACGCGGGTTCTGGAACAATTACAATAGATGCTGATGAAGACATCACTATTTCCTCTCTTGTTTCTACAACAACAGGGAACATTTCCCTTACAACAACGAGCGGCGCAGTAGTAGATGCTGGAGATGTTACTGCTCCGGATATAGACGCTGACTCGGCAAACCTAGTGGTCCGTTCTAACAGCGGTACAGGAAGCGGTGATGCTATTGAAACCGCGGTAGCAGAGTTAGATAGTATAAATTCAAATTCAAATAATATTCAGATCGCGGAATCCACAGCAATCGAGATTACCCGGGCCCAGCAGAGTACAGCAGGCGAAATTAATGTGCAGACAACAAACGGTACTATTACTGTAAGCACAAATGGTGTGACTGCAACTGGAGGTGGTAATGTTAGCTTGAACGCAGGGGGCGCGGGAGATGATCTGGATATAAACGCTTCTGTGAATTCAGGTACAGGGGAGATCGACTTTGATGCAATAGATGTTATTTTTCTGGGAGCAAACCTTACATCCAGTGAAGCGAATATTGATGTTAATGGAAATAGAGTAGAGGTTGATGCCAACATAGTAATTTCCACAGGCGCTTCTCCTGACGAGGGAAACATCCTGTTTTACGATAACATTGACAGTGCAAGCGCGAGCACCCTGGGGCTTACAGCAGGGAATGGAAACATTGTAATTCCGAACCCTGTTGGTTCTAATAACCGCCTCGGCGCGGTTACCATAAACAGCGCGAACAATGTTGCGGGAAATACAGGTGCTACAGCGGATACAGGAAACATTACTGCTGCCTCTCTGGCCCAGACAGCAGGGAGCGGTACAAGCAGGTTTGCAGCTTTGAACACCAATGGCGCTGCGGGAATAGATTTGAACGGCACGAATTTTACTCTCAACAATACTGTTACTGCAACAGGCACAGGCGGCTTTTCAGTGACCAATTCTTCTCTTCTGGATATTGCTCCAGGCGCTGACTTTACCTTGGACGGCTCCTTTTTACAGAACGGCGGCGGAACAGTTCAGACTGCAGGAGACATATCCACAAAAGACGGCCAGATTGATTTTACTAACCAGGTAACCCTTACTGACAGCCACGCGGTTGTATTCAACACTGTGGACAGTACAGGCGCGAATGTCAGGTTCCAGGCAACACTCAATGGTACTACAGATTTTGCGGAAGACCTTGAGATAACAGCAGGAAGCGGGAATATTACCTTTCCCGGAATTGTAGGCGGTACAAATGATATCGGATTTCTCGATATTGTATCTGCCGGGAATGTGACCTTTTCCACTGCTTTGAACACAGGCTCAATAAGGCAGCAAAACGGTACAGGAACCACAGCTTTCAACGGTCTGGTAACACTGGGAGAAGCAGTCGGCATGGATTTAGGTTCTGTCTCCTCCCTTAACAATGTTTCTGTAAACGCAGGGATTAACTCAGCAGCAGCTGCTGCAGGAGGCGGTGTGTCCATTGATTTAAGCGGGTCTCTAAATATACCGGACACTGTGGACGCCTCGGATACTGCCCCAGAGATAGACCTCGACGGTCCGTTTTCCCAGTCCAGTACGAGCGGTTCTGCTTCTGTGACCATTTCTGCTGACATTGCGACAACGAATGACAATGTTTCTTTCGCGGACACATTAACTGTGCCTGGAATTTTTTCTATAAACACAGGCGCTGGAGCAGGAGACATTAGCTTTACAGAAACAGTGAATGACTTCGGCGGTATGTATCTGGTCTTTGATTCAGGCACAGGCGGATTGAATTTTTCTGCAGGTGTGGGAAACTCTGACCCATTTACCCACATCCGTCTTCTTGGCTGCGGAAACCTTTCCGCAGGAGCTGCTGCAAACCTGAGCTATCAGGACTTATACATCGATGCACCTGGTTCTACCATTGTGCTTCAGAACAATATGACCTTAGGGGATAATTTGATCTTTTACAGAGGTACCTTGGACCTTGGTACCAATAATGTGACCCTAAGTACTGGTTCAGATTTTGTTATATTCGGGAACCAGGCAATACCTGGGTATGATGTGGATGACCCTGACAGAGAGGATGCTTCCAATGAATGGGCATATCCTGATGCAGGGAGTTTTGTTTACTATCCAGCAGGGGGTACATACAATGGAACAACAGGTGACTTCTCTACAGCCACAAACGCAGGCTTTGCTGACCTTGCAGGTGCTGGTATTAATGTCGGCGGCAACTTCTACAACAATGGAACTGATATGACAGGAACAGGTGCCTGGACAATTGCTGTACAGGACAATTCATCATCAGACCCATTAACAAACACCCCTTGGGGACTGCCCTATGCTGTTGCTTTTAACATGAGTGTAGAAAACTCAGAAGCATCTGGCGGGTATATAGCAGCATCTGAACCACTGACTCCGGGTTTTTCCGGAGAGAGCCATACGAACAATAATATTACTGATGCAGGAGGCAATTCAGGCACCTGGGATTTCACAGCACCGCAAATAGCTTCGGCTGAAACAGTATATGACAATGTAATCCGGGTGACATTTTCTGAAGCAGTTGAGAATTCAAATAATGAAATATCTGCGCGCACCGGACAGGTCCGGCTGAATAACGGGGCAATTGCTTTTACCGGTTCTTTTACGGATGCTGATTGTACAACCTCCACAGACGGAGCAGGGGATTTGGCAACTTTTTACCTGCAGATAGATGAGGCAACAGCAACCTGGAACACAGACGCAACCGGTTCTTCTGCCGGCGGAGCAACCAGCACAGATAGAAACGCTGACCACCAGAATATTATACCGGATATTTCTGTATTAAAGGGAATGTTTTTCGGTGCTGCAGGGAAAGACCTTGCAATAAATTATAATGAAAATGGATTCAGTGTTTATGACCAAACAACAGATGAATGCAGTCCTGTATTAATATCCGTGCAAGCAGGACAGAGCGCACACGAACAGCAGCCTGATGTGAATCCTGAAAATTACACTGCCCACGATGGAAGAAATTACCTGCATATTGAATACTCAGAGCCAATGCTTGTTGGCGGGCTCGGCGCTGCTGACAGTACAGACAGGAATATTCAAAGCCAGGCAAGTTTTAGTAATGCAGGAGAATACGGCGGTGAACTGTCCGGTTCAGGGACTGTGACACTGACAGGGTTTCTTTCTTATAGCGGAACTTTTTTGTCCGGGAACAGGCTCGGTTCAGGTCAAGTAGATTCTCTGTATAGAACAGACCCGGAAAACCTAACAACCGGTACTGATGCCAGAACTCTGACAGTCTACGCTGTAGGCTATGATGCAAATGATTCTTCTCCTGACAGGGTGTGGAATGGGTATATTTCTGAAGCAACAAACCCTGACGGACAAGCTGTAACTGTGCTTGCAAATAATTTCCTTACTGATATAGATGGAAATCCAATTGAGCCGAGCAGTAATTACTCTGTATACAATGGGAGTACGGAAACAAATGTTGTTATTGATAGCATATCAAATTCCTGGCAAACTGGCTGGGATTTAGATCCCCCTGCATTCGGGCCATATGTGGAAGAGGGGTATTATGAAGCAATTACTGCTGACTCAAACGCGAACGGTATAATCGACAGAATCGAATTCCATGTGCTCGATGATTCGGAGGACTTTGATACATGGGACTTTATTAATGACCATCCAGATACCCTGGAAGGGGGAATCCGGGATTCTTCTATTGTCTCAATTGATTCAGCGGTTAGTATAGGAGAAGTAGGCAGCAGCTCAACCACAGAAAATAATGCCACCTATAGCACTGCTGTAAACTCAGAGCTTTTCGGTGCCCTGAATGTGCGGGATGACCAGTATTTTACACTCACACTGAAAGACGCAGGGTATTCCTGGGGTATTAGGTCTCAGATGTTTTTCCAGTACGACCAGTCTGTAGGTATGGTAACTGATCTTGCAGGTAATCTTCTGCCTTCAACAACAACCAACTTCCTCTGTCTGGAAAAAATATCCCCTGAAATAGAGACTGCTCTTGCGGTTGTCGGCTCGAACCGTGTATATGTGCAGTTTACAGAACCTGTGTTCGGCAGTGAAGTACAGCCTAGACAGACAATAGACGCGAATGACTTTTCAGTTACTGATGGATATACCATTACTTCTATAGAAGTAATGGATGATCCGGCTGACGGTGTAGAAGAGGCTTTCTTTATCCTTGATTCTCCGATTACAGGAGACTATGCGATAGAAGGGCTCATTGAAGGAATAGCAAATTCTGTCTATGACCTGCCGGCAAATGTTATGCTCGAAACAGAGGTGCATAGGATAACAGATGTTGGTCTTGGTTTGGTCGAGGCATTATGGGCAAGCGATGGAACTGAGCTTACCAGTATCTATGGCGGCCAGGACGGTGTTGTTCGGAACTTTGACGGAACAGAGCGGCTGTCTGATAATGATATAACAGTGGAAACACGGATAAATGCGGAAAGTCATGAGGACAATGTTGTACAGTTGTTCTTCGATGTCGCTCCACCTGAAGAGTTTGTTCAAGATGATTTTTGGCTGCCCCAGCTTATCCGGGGAATAACACCGCAGCCGAACACAGATGCCAGAATTGTCCGTGCCTTTAGAAGCACAGGTGCAATACGGGACTTTGTTATTCCTGCAAGCGACCCTGAGATAGCACCGGGTACTGAGGTTGAATTTGTACTTCGCATAGGCAGTCTCTTCTGTGCCCGTTCAACAGACCCGGAAGATCCAAGGGAATTTGACTTGTGGACAATTCCGATTGCCGGACTGACAGAACAGCGCGGCGGGGTGACAATAAGCAATAATGTTATCTATCCTCTGCAGAACGAGCGGACAAGCATTACCTATGAGCTGGAACGCTCAGGGATGGTAACAGCGCAGGTCTTTACTCTGGATGGAAACCTGGTACAAGTGCTCCATAGAGGACGCCAGGCAGCTGGCAGGTATGTTTACCACTGGGACGGCACAAATATGAGCGGCCAAGTAGTTGCCCGGGGACTCTACTTTATCCGTGTCGTAGGCCCTGATATGGATGAAATACGGAAGGTGCTTGTGGTGAAGTAACCTAGGCTAATCGAATGATTTTCCGTAAGGAAAAGAGGCGGTCCCTGAGCGGAGCGCCGTGCTGAGCGTAGCCGAAGCATCGAAGGGCGG
Organism: uncultured Spirochaetales bacterium; assembly: GCA_964428555.1. GTDB lineage: Bacteria > Spirochaetota > Spirochaetia > CAYRYS01 > CAYRYS01 > CAYRYS01. The sequence continues at coordinate 5,489 of CAYRYS010000078.1, forward strand.
TCCCTGAGCGGAGTCGAAGGGTATCGAGATGGGCCTG
>CAYRYS010000078.1:5625-16769 GCA_964428555.1 uncultured Spirochaetales bacterium
CGAAGCATCGAAGGGCGGTCCCTGAGCGGAGTCGAAGGGTATCGAGATGGGCCTGGAGCAGCCTCAGCGGAGATTATTTTCGCAGCAAGGCTGGCTGTTATTCCTCAGGCAGGCCGTCAGGAAAGAGCTCTAAGCTTGGGTCTGCAATGAGTATGCTCCCAGGCCGCATGTTTAGCGTATTTTCCTGGTCTCCAGGGGCTATGCGTAGGAGCAGGACTGTTTCTGTATCGCTCTCTGTGAGCTGAGCCTTGGGCAGATCAACAACGATTTCAGTCCAGTCTGACCATGACTCTTCCCTGTTAAATACCTCTCTAATTGTTTTAGTACCGGATGCTCCGCCGTTTCCGAAAATGGATAGGGTAACTTCATTTGCTGTAAAGCGGTTGTTTGTTCCAGAGGTTGGATCATCTTTCACGTATACTCTGAACCTATAGTTCCCAGAAATAACTGGTTCCTCTGAAAGATTGTCAGTTGTTAAGTGGAGTTCCAGCCAGTAATCAAGATCAGTCCTGAATACCTGGAAATTATCAATATATGTATCCTGAGCCTCACCGCTGTCATCAGTACCGCCGAAAAGGCCGAAAGAAAACCAGTAGTCAGTATTTGTCGCAACAGGCACTTCAAGGCTTACTTCCTGTTCCGCCAGCATGGTTTGGGGAGGGAAAACGTTTGGTGTATACTCTTCTCCTGTATTCGGACTTGCGCCTGCCGGGCCGCCGAAAGGCAAGTATATCTCCCTGTACTGGTGGCCAAGGTCATGTGCTGTGTAGGAACATGCCATTTTCAACTGAGTTCTATAATCGAACCGGAAGGTGTATAATCCCTCTGCTGAAAGACTGTCTGTAAGCACAGAATGCAATGCTGCTTCAACTCTGGAATCTGGATTATTAATATCCATGTAAAAAACATTGCCGTTTATCGGATATTCAGGATCTGCTATCACTTGGGCTGTATCCGGGTTACTTACATCGGATCGAGCCCATTGTGCAGGAAGCGCTCCATCTGCTGTTGATTCAAAGTCTCCGTTTGGAAAAAGGTTCGGGATTTCTAGTCTGTAGACTATAGCACCATCGGGAAGTGCTGAGGTGTCTCCAGCATCCGCAGAGGCATCTTCAAACCGGAAGTAGTTATCATCTTCAATTGCTCTTATCCAATTTCCTGAACCAAAGCCTGAGCTTGCTATTAGATTAGTTCCCCGGTAGCCTCCAAAGTAATCCATTGGATCGCAGCTAAAGAATAGGAGAATACTTATTACTGTGGTAAATAGGGCTTTTTTCATCATGTTCTATGTACTAATATATACCTTTATAGCAAAACTTCAAAGGATTTAACTGAGTGAAAGAAAATACAGATAAGGGAATACAGGTATCAGTCATAATTCCTGTGTATAACAGACCGCATCTTGCACAGGAGGCGGTAAATTCAGTGCTTTCCCAGAGCAAAAGGCCTTATGAAATAATGGTAATTGATGACGGATCTGAGGAGGTCTCGCCCTATCTGGCTGACTCTAAGGACATTACCTATATTAGAACTGAGCATTCGGGTTATCCGGGAAAAACAAGAAACATTGGGGTCTTCCATGCCAGCGGTAATTGGATCGCATTTCTCGATTCAGACGACCTGTGGCAGCCTGAAAAGCTGGAAGAGCAGACCGCATATATTCTGGAAAATCCGGAGTACAGAATCTGCCACACTAGAGAGCTTTGGCTGCGCGAGGGTAAAGAGGTTTCACAGAAGGGGCAGAAACATAAGCGCCAGGGTGATGTCTTTTCCGATGCTTTATGGAAGTGCATAATCGGGCCCTCTACTGTAATGCTGGAAAAGGCTTTGTATGAAGAGTACAGGGGGTTCAGGGAAGACCTTGAGGTTGCAGAAGACTATGAGCTTTGGCTGCGTATCTGTAATACGGAGCAGATTGGATATATTGATAAAAAGCTCATAATTAAGCGTGCAGGAGACTGGGACCAGCTGTCTGAAAAACACGGTCAGATAGAGATATTTCGGATAAATGCGCTAAAAGAGCTAGTGGATAAAAAGGCATTTACCCCTCCTCGTCTTGAAGAGGCATCCCGGGTGCTCGCGAAAAAGCTCAGAATTTATGCAACAGGAGCAGAAAAACGGGGCAGGCTTGAAGAGGCGGAGAGTTATAGAGCTCTTGCATTACAATATGCAAGTTATTAGTTAAAACCATAATTTTTATTGATAATTAATATAAAAAAACCTTGCAATTTCTTATTGCTCTCTTTATACATAAGTTATATATAATTGATTTTAAGGCAAACTGAACAATGTTAAACAAAGTATGGAGGATAGTATGAAAAAAATGATATTACCCATTGTTATATGGTGCGTATTTGTCCCTAGTCTATGGGCCCAAGCAATTAGTATTGAAGCAGATTTTTCCATTGTGTTCTCACAGGATGGAGCAGAAACTACCCAACAGATGCTGCCGATATACGGATACGGTTTCAGCAGAGCAAGGAATAGGCAGATGGCGCAGATGGAAGCAACAGCGAATGCTAACAGTATGATAGCAATGCAGTCAGGGGGTAACCCTTTTCAATATACTACTAGCAATGGATCTACTGCTTTTTCTGTTGGCTCGAGTCAGTCTACCAGCGCAGTGAGGGTTATGTCCACAGTACCAGCAGGGGGAAGTCTTTGTGTGACCGCATCCGCGGATACTATGGTGGACTATTCTTCTGCGAATTTTATGGAAATTCATCTTGAACAACAGTTGCTTGTGGATGGTCCAATGGACGGCCTTATCCAAGGTGCGCTTAATGGGATGATGCAGGAAGCAGTAATACAGGCAATTGAGGAGTCCGGTCTGCAGGACAGGGATGTTTCTGGAACGCTTTATCTTAAAGGGCTAAATATTAATTTTTAGTTTTCAACCTGCCCGTACATCGAGTGAGGGAGAAATGATAGCGCCTGGATTAATATGGGCAGCAGAGCTGGCTGTTATTCCGTCCTCTCGATACGATTCCGCAGGAGCGGAATCACTCGAGGAGCGTTGTTGCGCTATCCGGTCATCGAGTGAGGGAGAAATGATAGCGCCTGGATTAATATAGGCAGTAGAGCTGGCTGTTATTCCGGCCCCTCGATACAATTCAGCTGCGCTGAATCACTCGGGGAGCGTAGATTTAGCAAGGCTGTGGGATAATCACTCCCCAGCCAGCTCCTCTTCCAGTATTTTGCGGTATTCCGGTACTTCTTTCGCGTAGGCGATTAAAGCCCTAAGGTAGCCTCCAGGTTCTCCTGTGTCTAGGCGTCTGCCGTCAAGGCGTTTATAAACAATCTTGTTCTGGTCCATCAGTTTTTGGAGCGCATCAGTTGGGTAGTATTCACCTGAAGTGTGTTTTTTCCATCCCTCTGCCAAGAGGTCCAGGAGCTCAGGAGTGTAGAGGTATCTTCCTATAGAGGCTTCTTTGCTCGGTTCTTTCCCGGCATCAGGCTTTTCCACAAGGCTTTTTACATGAAGGTTGTCATCCTGTAAATCTAGAACTCCGTATCTGTTAATATTCGGCGGATCATGAATCGTGGCAAGAACTGAACATCCTGTCTTTGTGTATGTTTCAATCAGCTGCAATGTTAAGGGCTTTTCTGAGAACACAATGTCATCGGGATACGCGACAATAAAGGGTTCATTGCCGATAAAAGGGCGGACTTGAAGCATCGCGTGTCCTGTACCCCGCATTTCTCTTTGACGGACAAAGGTAAAGTTCGCGTCAAAAGGCTTAATTTTCGCGAGTTTTGCCTCTGCTCCCTGGGAAGTAAAAACACTTTCAAGCTCAACTTCTCTATCCAGATAATCTTCCAGTACTTTTTTGCGTCTGGAAGTAATAATGATAATATCCTTAATGCCTGATTTAATAAATTCTTCGATAATGAAATCAATACTTGGAATGTTAATCAAAGGCAGCATTTCCTTTGGAATTGTCTTGGTTACCGGTAGGAACCTGGTACCGTATCCTGCTGCAACAATTACGCCTTTCATGTCATCCTCCTTTGTGTATGCAAGATCATAGCATATTTTTGTTTTTTCTGCAGATGAAAAATCAGGTATTTTCTAATTATCCTTGAAACTATATACTTTTGGTGTAAGTTTAAACGGAGATACGTACGCTAATGCAAAGGATTATGGATGATGAAAAAACACGCAGTATACAGCATATTACTTATTCTGTTCTTCTTTTCCTGTACTGTAGAGCAGGAGATGCTGCTCAGGGAAGACCTTTCAGGGAACGCCTCATTGCAAGTAAACTTGAATGAAGCACTGGTTCAGTATATATATGACCTCACTCTCGGATTTTCCGGAGAGTATGAAATGGAAAACCTTTTTGACCAAGCTCAGATACGCCGGGTATTTGCTGAGACAGAAGGAGTGCGCCTTGAATCAGTTTCAACCTCCGGGATTAGCGGGCTTTCAATGAATGTAAGCTTTGATAATATCACAGAAGTGTTCAGCAGTATAGAATCTGACCCTGAGAATCCTGTTATATCCTATTCTGAGGATGAGGATAGCAAGACAATTGAAATAATAATAAACAGAGGAAATTTTGATGACATTGCCAGACTGTCTCCTCTATATGAATCCCCAGTGTATTTAAGTCTTGGGCCGAGTGAGGAATATCCGGTCTCTGAAGATGAATACAGGGAAATTCTTGCATTTGCACTTGAGGAGTATCTGGACCAGGGGGATCTTTCGCCCCTTCTTGCATCATCAGTCCTTCAGATTACTGTAAGCTTTGAGGGAGAGATACTTTCTCACCAAGGGGGAGAAAGAAATGGAAATACCATTACCTATTCTATTCCTGTTGTCCGTGTGCTTTCCTTGGAAAATCCGGTGAACTTCAGAGTGCGCTTTCGTTAATGCAGCAGGTTTCTCTTTCTTAAGAGTTCCTTCAGCTGGTCGTAACCAATACCATGGTGCCGTGCAACCTCCTGGGCATAACTTTTTCCCCGCGGCGGTGCTTCAATAATCCGGTATGTTCTGTTCACCCCTTCTGCATCCTCTTCTGCAATGGATACAAATGACCTGGCTCTTCCCTGGTCCGTACTTTCTTGAGAAAGGACCTCTGCATCTGCTGCAAGCTCGTGGAGGTGGGTTGCAAAAACGCATCTGCAGTCAATTTCTTTAAGAATGCTGATAATGTCCTTTGCAAGGTAAACACTTTCCCCTGAGCTGGTAGAGGTAAAGGGCTCGTTAAGCAGTAGAAGGGTCATAGGGGTCAATTCCGAAAAGATCTCTCTGAACCTGCTTGCTTCTTCGCCGAGCCTGCCTTTTTGTTCTGAAGGAGCTTCCAAAGCAGGGAAGTGGGTAAGCACCTTATCTGCAATACAGACAGCAGCAGACTCAGCAGGCACGAATAGCCCGGTTTGGGCAAAAACCTGTATTAGACCAACCGCTTGTGTAAAGGTGGTCTTTCCGCCTTGGTTCGGACCGGTAAGTATGATAATCCTTCCTTCTTTTCCAATATCCATAGTGTTCGGCACAATGTTTGTTGTACTGTTCTCGCTCAATTCTCTGAGAAATAGGTTAATGTTATATGCAGAGGTTACCACTGTCTCCGGGGACCTGTTATCACTAATTTCAGGGATACACACCGGCATTCCGGATGACTCCAGTTTCCGAAACAGGGAAACTGCGGCAAGATAAAAGGGAAGTCCCTTTGCAAGGCCTGCTATTGCGCCGGTTTGTACTCCTAGATAATTTTTCAGCTCCTGTGCAACCGGTTTTGCCGTTTTGTCCATTACATCTGCTAAGTCCCGGAACAGGGGAGTCATGAGCTTTCTTTCTCTTGCTTCCCCAGTTGCTGGAGCTGTCATTGCAGTTGACCGCAGCGGCGCAATACCGGTCCATTCACCCTTTACCTGTCCAAAGAGCTTGGCAACAAGGGTATCTGCTTTTCCGGAAAATTGCCGCTTGTTAACATTTATGAGTGTAGCTTCAACCGGTTTAAGGTTGTGGTCAAGATTAATCCCGATGGTGATGCTCTTTACTCCCCTGACTTTATTTATTAAGTCAGGAAGCTGTGTCTTCATTTGGATGTATACATCATCCTCCCGGATTTCCTGTACCATGTTTTCCAGCTGAGAAAGTCCCTCGGATACAGGGTTTTTCCGCAAAAAAGCGTTAGCTAAAGATTCAATACAGTCAATATAGGTTTCCAATTCTCCAAGCCGCCTGGTTACTTGGTATAACACAGCTTCGCCCGGTGCTGCAGTATAGTATTGGTTCAATGTCTCAATTTTGGGCAGTACCTCGGAAAATGCTTTTTCCAGTTGTTCATTTGAGAGTATGTCCCTAAGGATCTCCTGCCTATACTGAATTGCGGCTGTTTCAAGCATCAGGTTTGACAAAATATCAGTAAACATGGGCAGGTATTTTCGGTTTATTCCTCCTTCCTGGGAGCCTGCAAGTACTTTTACTGTAAAGTCTAGATCAAGGTCCTGCCAGGTAGCCGGATTTGTTCCAATGCTTTTCTTTTTTGCATTGCTTGGGAACAGAAGTGAGAAGCCTTTCACGTGTACATCCTTTTTACCATTTTTTATAAGGTAACTCTATCCTGTAATGAAAGCAAATTTTGGGACAATTCTTGCATTGTTTCGTATGTTTATCCGATACTTTATACATAAACATGTATGGAAACTAGGAGAAATATGTATGGATGTAGGCCTAAAGAAGATTATCGAAGTAGATGCTGATAAATGTGTGAACTGTCATGCCTGTATTGATGCCTGTCCAGTGAAGTTCTGTAATGATGGAAGCAGTGACCATGTGACTGTTAATCAGGAACTCTGTATTGGCTGCGGATCCTGTATTCACGCGTGTACCCACGATGCAAGGAAAGGCATTGATAATACATCAGAGTTTCTCAGCTCCCTTGAGACCGGGGAACCGGTAGTTGCAGTACTATCTCCGGCAGCGGCAGCTGTCTTTCCGGATATGTATAAAAACCTTGTAGGCTGGTTAAAGAAAAGCGGAGTAAAAGCGGTTTTTGATGTTTCCTTCGGTGCGGAGCTCACTGTTTACTCATATATTAAAAAAATGAAACAGAACCCAGGGAAAGCAGTTATAGCCCAGCCGTGTCCGGCAATTGTAACATACCTTGAGCTCTATAAGCCTGAGCTTCTCAACTATCTTGCTCCTGCGGACAGTCCAATTATTCATACAATAAAAATGATCAGAGAATATTATCCCTCATATAAAAAACATAAAGTTGCAGTTATTTCCCCTTGTTATGCAAAACGTAGAGAATTTGATGAAACAGGGTATGGAGATTTCAATGTTACCTACGTCTCTCTGAAGGAGCATTTTGCAAAGCAAAAAATAGACTTGAAAAAATATCCATGCGGGGGTTTGGATGGACCTGAACCAGAGCGTGCTGTACTGTTCTCAACACCTGGCGGTCTGTTAAAAACAGTGGAGCGGGAGATAGCAGGAGCAGGAGAGTTTACCCGTAAAATCGAAGGACCTGACATCGTATATAAATACTTGGATAACCTAAAGCAAAGTATTGGAGCAGGCCATGCACCGTTGTTGATTGATTGTTTGAACTGCGAACTGGGATGCAATGGGGGTACAGCAACAGGTCTTCAAAATGCAAATAGGGATGAAATTGAATATTTTGTAGCACAGCGGGCACAAGGAAGGAAGAAGCAGATGGGAACTGAAGCAGGGCTATTTTCCTTGATGGGAAGACATCGTCTTAAGGGTCAGATAAAAAAATACTGGAAAAAAGGATTGTATGACCGCAGGTATGTGGACCGCTCTGAAAGATCCGGTGTTAGAATTCCAAAGGAAGAGGAATTTGACGAGCTGTATAAACAGCTCCATAAACGCACCAAAGAGGATTATTTAAACTGCGGTGCCTGCGGGTATAATGACTGTGAGTCTATGGCAATAGCAGTATTTAACGGTTTGAACAAGCCTAATAATTGTTTTCATTATGAGCGTCTAAAACGGGGAGACATGGTAACCATGCTGGTGGATGAGATGCAGAAGACTGCGTCTACGCTTCAAGATGCGTTGATGGTCCTTACAGGCGAGAAGCGCGCAACCGGACAGATTGACATGAAGGAAATAAGCAATGTTTCAGACAGAACCATGGAATCTCTGAATGAAGGAGTAGTACATCTGCAGGAAAGCCTGGATAAAATGCGGCAAATTCGCGAGACAAGCAAGCGCACTATTGCAGGTATTAATAATTTGAATGAACACATTGATAGTATATGGGAAATTGTAAGCATGATAAACGCAGTTGCAGACCAGACAAAGATAATTGCATTTAACGCGGAGCTGGAAGCGTCTGCTGCAGGGGAAACTGGTAAAAATTTTGAGATTGTTGCAACAGAAATTAGACGGCTAGCTGACAGTACTATGACATCTACCAAGGAAATTAAGGAGAAGATACAACAGATCCAGGGCGCTTCTGAGAACTTGATTATACATTCAACTGAAGAAACCCAGCGTATAAATGAAGGAATGGAGCTTTCTGAAAAGATTTCTTCGCTCTTTGAGGAGTTATTAACCTTTACAGAAGATTCCTCTGTAGCAATAGAGAATTCAGTAAATACACAGGTTAGTACATTTCAAGACACCCTATATGAGCTGAACCATCTTACCAGACAGCTTGGAAAATATAAAAGAGAGTAGAAATAATGTTTTCGAGTTAGTACGAACGTCCAAGAAGGTGCTTTGAAAGGGTCTTTAGGTCTGCTTTTGCTTTGATATTTGGAAGTTTTGAAATTTCCCTGAACGCGCGCTTTGTATATTTTTCCGCAAACTGCTCTGCCTCAGCAAAGCCATTGGTTTTTTTAATGTTTTGGGTTATCCGTTTTACCCTGCCCCTGGAATATCCGCGTTTTGTTAAAAGCGACCGGAACAGGGAGGGTTCTTTTTCATAGCTGCAGATAAGAGGCAGTGTGTAGATTTTCTGGCGGAGGTCATTGCCTGCAGGTTTGCCGAGTTTGTCAGCAGATCCTGCATAGTCAAGTATATCGTCTGTTATCTGGAATGCCATTCCTAGGTTATAGCCGATTCTTCGAAGTCTCTGGATATTTTCCCTTGAGCATTCCGCTTCAATAGCTCCTGCATGGAAGCTTAAGACAAATAATGCAGCTGTTTTTCCTGCAATCCTGCGAAAATATTCCCGTTTTGTTGGAAAGTGGCCATTATCTGAAAGGCTCTGGTTTATTTCCGCTTTACATATTACGCTTGCTGCCTTTGCCATATATACACTCTGGTCCGGTTTTACAAGCTCGGAGATGAGTAAAAAGGCTCTGCTTAATAGGTAGTCCCCAGCAAGAACAGACTTAGCTGGTGAGAATAGGGCAAAGAGGGAGGGTTTTCCTCTCCGTGTCGGGGATGCGTCAATAATATCATCGTGAACAAGGGTTGCAAGATGAATAAGCTCAATAGCTGCAGCAGCTCTGCGGACGGGATCACTCGAGCCTTTGCCGAATTTTGCAGAAAGTATACAAAATCCTGCACGCAGCATCTTTCCGTCGCTGGAGAAAAGATATTCGAGGATGCTCTGTAGTTTGCCGGACTCATTACCGGAAAGAGACTGGTGAAGGCCTTTGACCTTCTCCAGTTCTTCCGAAATATCCAGATAATCCGCCCAAATTGAAGGCATTCGATTATTTGCCTTTCTTTTTCTTTACGTTCTTCGGTTCGTCCACGTACAAATAGGTAGCTTTTGCAATTGGCGTTGAATTCCACAGCTTTTTACAGAAGGGCATAACCCAGTGGTCAAGTCCTGAGCCTTTTCCTGCACCTCCAAGCATTGGAATTGCAGCAAATATATACCAGAAAATCTCTTTGCTCGCCATTGCAGAAATAGTGAACATAATTGAAAGACCGATAGATGCTAGAGCAGCAAGGAATGTGAAAAGCCCTGCGATTAATGCAAGTCCTATTGCAATTTCAGCAAGTACTACTGTTGCCTGGAAAAAGAAGGGAGCTTTTGAAATTATTACATCTACCATCCAATCATAAATGTAAAGCGGCTCTTCTAATAACGGCTCAACTGCTGTCCAGGACTGCTCTCCTGCACCCTCTGCCGGAGTTGCTGAGGATGTAGCTTCTGTAGCGATGATATAGATATTATCCGGATTCAGCCATCCGTCAAATACTTTTTTTACACCTTCGATGAGCCACATGACACCAAGAAAGACCCTGAGTACTGCAACCCAGTACACCGGCACCTTTGTTGAAAGCAGGCCGCGTATAAAAGAGCGGTTGTGCTTAATATTCAAAAACTCATGCTTGATATATCCCCACGACGCGTTTACCCCGGCAACGCCAAAGAGGTGGAGAATGTTGATCATGTGTTTCATCCCCATTGCAAAAATACCGGTAAGGCTTAAGCCCATTACATGGGCAACTCCGTATTTGCCTCCAAGGGACACCATGAATCCGTGGTAACTTGCTTCATGCTTTTTCTTTTCTTTGTTCTCTATGTCAGCAATGATATTTTTTGCTGCTGTTTCAGCTGTTTGGATTGCTGTCTCAACAATTTGCGGGATAACCTTCTCGTCAATCTGGTACCAGATAACATCTCCAATAAGGTAGACGTGTTCATAGTCAACAGACTGCATCATATCGTTTACAAGGAGGCGACCCCGTTTGCCGTCAATTTCGCGTTCTTCTTTTACAAACTGACAGTCTTTTATTCCGCATGTGCCTTGTTCCGTTGCATAACTACACTGCTTGTTTGAGCATTTTCCAAGAGTGAGGTCCAGGTTTGCTGCGAACTCACAGCCTTGTACTCCGCAGGTCCAGATGAAGGTGTTTGTTTCTATTACTGTTCCGTCTTTTGTGTGGATTTTTCCCTCTTCTGCACGGATAATAGGGCTGTCGAGAATAAATTCGCAGCCCTTCTTTTCCATGTACTTCTGTGCTTTCTTTTGCAGCTTATCCGGTAGTATGGGCAGTACATGCGGGAGCATCTCCACAACTTGTACATTTACCTCTTCAACATTTACGCGGAACTCCTCTGCGAGAACATGCTTCCATTCGAGGAATTCCCCTGCGAGCTCCATTCCTGTAAAACCTGCACCTGCTACAGTAAAACGCAGAAGCTTTTTTCTTTTTTCCGGGTCTGTTTCCCGGGATGCTTGCAAAAACATGTCCC
>CAYRYS010000079.1:0-16390 GCA_964428555.1 uncultured Spirochaetales bacterium
CATCTCGATACATTTTTGCTGGACGCAAAAATACTCGATGTCCGGTCTGCACAACAACGCTCCCCGAGTGGCGCCGCAGGCGGTGTATCGAGGGGGCTGAACAACTGTCAGCTTTAGCTGCGTAAGAAAACCTCCGCTAAGGCTGCTCCAGGCTCATCTCGATACATTTTTGCTGGACGCAAAAATACTCGATGAGCGTACAGACCTATCCGCGTAATCCGTCATCTTGATACTATTTTTCTTGCGGAAAATCACTCGATGACCGTTTCCAGGGGGATCATTTCGTGTGTCAGGTAAGATTAAGCGAGAGGTGTGAGCAGAGCTTTTCCAGGCTGGTGTTTGCAACAAGCTCTAGGGGAAAGCTTGTTTCTATTAGTAAGTCCAATGCTTCGGAGAACCTGCCCACATGGTCTGCAATATGTGCATCAGATCCTATTGCTATAGAAACTCCCTGTTTTCGGCATTCCTTAAGTATCCTTACATACTGGGTATGACCGCCTTTTCTGAAGCTTGTGGGTAAGAGGGATGAATTGTTCACTTCTATTACAGTGCCTGTGTCTGCAGCTGCTTTGACAACTTTTGGAATATCAAATTCGTACCGCAGGTCTTCAGGGTGTCCGATTATCTGTACAAGAGGATTTGCAATAGCCCCTAGGAGTGCTTGCGTGTGAACCTCCTGTGTGGAATAAATAAAAGTAGGGGGATGGAAGGATGCAATGACAATGTCAAGGTTCTCACAGACCTCATGGTCAACATCCACTTTTCCGTGCTCATCCATTATGTTTGCTTCTGCGCCCCGCAGTACTGTTACCCCATACATTTTCCGCGGCAGCACCCTAAGGTTGTAAAAATGGTAGATATGCGGGCTTCCCGGCATGCTTGTCATATGGTCGGTTATTGCAACAGCTTCCAGCTTTTTTTCTCCGGCCTCTCTGGCTATCTCATCCACAGTGGAGTAAGCGTGTCCTGATGCAACTGTGTGCGTGTGTGTATCGCATGTGATTCTCATTATAGCTCCTCGGGTTTGAGCAAAGGTGTATTAATGCCTGGTAATTTCATAACACTGGTGTGTGCGCTTGCTTCCTTGAAAATCGTATGGTGTTGTTTCTTCTGTAATATCTTTAACAGCAAACCGAGTGGAAATATCATCATCCATAGTAAACCTCCGGAAATTGGTGGAAAAATAGAGCGTCCCTCCAGTGTTCAGCCGTTTCATGCAGAGTGTAATGAGCTGAGCGTGGTCCTTCTGGACATCGAAGAGGTCTCTGTTTTTCGCATTGGAAAAGGTAGGAGGATCGCAAAAAATAATATCGTAGGAGTATTCTTCATCTTTCAGCCATTCGGTACAGTCTGCGCGCAGAAAAATATGAGCTCTCGGATGGATATTGTTCAGAGAAAAATTCTCTTTCCCCCACTCTAAATAGGTCCTGGATGAGTCTACAGAGACCGCCTTTTTTGCACCCCCAGCTGCAGCATATACAGATACAGTGCAGGTGTAAGAAAAAAGGTTTAGTACAGACTTACCCCTTGCAATGCTGCGTATCCTGTTCCGCATCGGCCTATGGTCAAGGAAGATGCCTGTGTCAAGGTAGTCAAAAAGGTTAACCTTAAAAGCAAGACCCCCTTCGTGAACAGTAATGAAGTTTTCCTGAAAATCCTGTTTTCCGTATTGGTTCTTGCCTTTTTGGGGTTTTTTCTGTTTAATAGCACATTTTTCAGATGGTACATCAAGTTCTTTTTTGAGGACAGTAAGTGCATCGGAAAGACGTTTTTCGCTCGTCCTTCTTGGTACAGATTTAGGCGGTGCATATTCCTGAACATGTAAATACCCGCCTTCATAGATGTCTACAGACATATTGTATTCGGGCATATCAGCATCGTATAAGCGGTAACAGGTAATGCCTTTTTCCTTTGCCCATTTTTCTTTATCTGCAAGGTTTTTTTTGATCCTGTTCCTGAACATTTCTCTGCTTTCCCGGGTCGCCTTTTTATCTGCTCTGGAAGCAGTAAAAGGGAGGAACGTATTATCTTCGTCAATAGTAATTTGCAGGAGATTGCACGGGATCTTGCCATTCATAAACCGGTTCTTTTTTGTTACTTTTAGGCCAAGGGCACGGACAAAGTCCTCTTCAGGTGCAAGAATTGCTGCTTTCCATCCTTTATAATCCTCTGCAAGTCTTTTCCCAATTCCTGCATAGAGGTTCGCAAGGTCTTCTCCTTCAAGGAGGCGTTCTCCATAGGGAGGGTTAATAACAATGAGTCCTTCCTGAAGATTTACCCCTGGAAATCGAGTTCTGTTACGAAAATCACTTTTCCGTACAGAGATAACCTCTTTAATGCCTGCATTTTTTGCATTTGCCTGAGCAGCATTTAAAGCATTTTTATCAACATCGCTCATCAAAATGGTAAAATCAGCATGCTTTGGATTTTTCGCCTGGTTCGATGCTTGTTCCCGAACAGAATTCCATAATTCAGCATCATGGTATTTCCAGTTTTCAAACCCGAACTTTTCCCGCAATAAACCTGGAGCAATATTAAGTCCCATTAAAGCAGCTTCAATTGAAAAGGTCCCGCTGCCGCACATTGGGTCTAAAAGGCTCCCCCCGTTTTCGGCAATCTCTTTCCACCCTGCACGTATGAGTATTGCAGCTGCTGTTGTTTCCTTCAGCGGTGCTTCTGTCAGCTCTTTCCTATAGCCCCTTTTGAACAACGACTCACCTGAGAGATCAAGGTAGAATAAAGCCCGTTCGTTTTCTACATGAATATGGAAAAGAAGGTCCGGAGCTTTTGCATTAACACTTGGACGCATACCGAGCTTGTCCCGCATGGAGTCAGCAATTGCGTCCTTTGTTTTCAGCGCTGTGTAGTTAGGAGCAGGAAAAGACTTGTTCCGAACTGTTGCTTCTACTGCAAAGGTGTTTGCAAGGGAGAGTTGATTGGTGAAATCGAATTTTCTTAGTCCTGAATACAGGTCATCTATTGTTTCAACTGGAAGTTCTGTTAGTAAAAGGAGTATCTTAGAAGCGGTACGGCTGTATAAGCAAGCCTTATAGGCTGTTTCAATGGTACCCATAAAGTATACCCCTCCGGGCCTGGCCCGAACTCCTACTCCTCCGTAAGAAGAAATTTCATCTGCTGTTACGTCTTCGGTAAATTTCCCTGAATACGCGAAAAAATGGTGTATTGTATTATTGTCCATGAAGGCCCCTCTAGGAATGTCAGCTAAGAATGCTGGTGGGACAGACTACCATTATTAAGCCTCATGGTCAATTCAGCAGTGGTTTGCAGGCCCTATTTAACTGCTTGTTTTATCTGTTCTATTAAATCCTGAAGTCTCGATTCTGTTTTTTCTAGGGATTTAATCTTTTCTTCCATTTTCGAAATCTTGTTATCCTGCTCAGAATTTTGGGCCTCTCCATGGGGATCTATATGTTCATTCATGTTTTTAGGATCGACAAAAAGACGTGGAATGTAAAGTATGGATAAAAATCAATATGAAATCATTCTTGCTATCTCCTACCATTTATCATAGAATAGTAATTGATTTCATTAATAGTAAACTGTATTTTCCTAAAAATATGTACATCGGGGGGGCTGATGCATGGAATCTTTAAAACGTATTGATGATACTGTAACTGAATTGCCTCGTGGCGGGTATTTATTAAATACCAGTGTAGGGTATATTCAATTCGGTGCGCCTCCTGAGACAATAAAAGACACAATGAAACTTCCCAGTTCCGTACCTGAGATATTTGTTCTCCCGGATAAATTCTTTAATTGGAAAAAGGGAATTAGTATTGCGGAGCTAGAGTTTCCGATCTATTTCAATTTTTTTATCCGAAAAAAGAAAACAAGAATAATATGCACCAGGAGCCAGGCTAAACGGCTCGTGCTTACTCTCCAGGAAGCAGTTTTTGGGCCGAAGACCCTGCAGATAGAGGAAAACTTTGATACAGCCTTTTGGAAAGGGGATTTTCCCGATCTGCGGAAAGAGCTGGCCTACTTTAGAAACGGAATAGACTTTGAAGATGTATTGGAGTTTATCTTTTTTAAGGATAATCAATTTTCATTGAATGGCGTACGTA
Organism: uncultured Spirochaetales bacterium; assembly: GCA_964428555.1. GTDB lineage: Bacteria > Spirochaetota > Spirochaetia > CAYRYS01 > CAYRYS01 > CAYRYS01. The sequence continues at coordinate 4,086 of CAYRYS010000079.1, forward strand.
TTACCCGCACTGACTATGGAGTTTTTGAGGTCTTTGAGGATGGAAAAAAAATAGCCACTGTTCCTGAACGGATTTATTATAACCCCCGTTTTAAAATCGGCCAAAGGCTTCCTGACCCATTTACTCCTCCGTTATACGGTGTTACCTGCCTTGGCCCAAGCCATGGCTTTGATCCGACTGAAAACACCTCAGGCTATGTTGTTTGGCTGAATCATAACGGTATTATGATAGACCCTCCGGTTGACTCATCCTTATGGCTTGAAAGGTCGAATGTAAATCCTAAGGTAATTGACTCTATTATCCTAACCCATTGCCATGCTGATCATGATGCAGGAACATTTCAAAAGATAATTGAAGAGGGCAGGGTAACAATTTATTCCACAAAAACCATTATGCACAGTTTCTTACGGAAATACTCGGCAATTACAAATGAACCCATAGACTATCTAGAGCAGCTCTTTGACTTTCATCCGATTTATATTGGTAAACCCTTATTTATCCACGGTGCTAAGTTTAAGATGTTCTTCACCCTTCATTCAATTCCGACAATCGGATTCACAATGGATTTTCAGGACCAAACCTTTGTCTATTCATCTGATCATCAGGGCGATCCGGAAATCCATAACCAGCTTCTGGAAAAAAATGTGATAGATAAACAGCGGTATGAGGAGTTGTCCAATTTTCCATGGGACAGGGACGTAATCTACCATGAATCAGGGATTCCGCCGCTTCATACACCGATCAAGTATCTAAATTCCATGCCTGAGTCGATTCAAAATAAGACTGTTGTATATCATATTGCAAAAAAAGACTTTCCTGAAAAAACGGACCTCAAGCTGGCCACATTCGGCATAGAGAATACTCTCTATTTTAAAGTTTCCCCTCCGGACTTCGAGAAATCGTATCAGATACTCAGTCTTCTCCGCCATGTAGATTTTGTGGAGTCTTTTTCCGTTGAAAAGGTGCAGCAGTTTATCAGCTTTGTCCATGAAGAACGCTATAAGAAGGGGGAGTTTATCATCCGAAAAGGTTCAAAAGGGGATAAATTCTTCATGATTTTCTCCGGCAATGTGGCAATTGTTGATGAGAAAGGAACAGCGAGGAAAATATACGGGAAGTATGAATACTTTGGAGAGGTTGCTGCATTAAGTGAAAAGACGAGAAGTGCGGATGTAGTAGCAGCGAATGATGTAGTCCTTTTTTCCATGCAGAGAGACCAGTTCCTGAATTTTATCAGCGGCACTGACTTTGAAAAAAACTTAAGAAGACTTGCTGCAAACCGGAGTTTTGAGTCGTGGAATGTATTTACCACTAGCGAGTTTTTTCAGCAGCTCACTACCTATCAGATAACCTGGCTTGAGTCATTAATCCGTCCGGTTGAAATTGCCCTTCCCGGTGCTCTTTTGAAGGAAGGAACCAAACCTGAGAGGATATATATTATACGAGAGGGTATTGTTCATGTTGATAAGGGTGGGAAGCATATTGCTGACTTGAAGCGCGGAGATTTTGTTGGTATGATGCGTGACATATACAGACAAGAACCAAGCGGGTACACCTTTACCATAGATAAAGAAGCATCTTTGTATTCAATAGAAGAGGAAGATGTCATAGAATTTCTTTCAAAAAACCCCGGACTTATCATGAAGCTTGTCTATGACTTTGATTAGGTAGCACAATGAATAGGACATCCAACAATAATACTCTCCATGGGGAAGCGCTTTACCTGGGGACTCAGAAGCGTTCTTTAATTACAGTCTTTTGTTTCTTTTTGTACTTACTGTGTTTTTATCTCTATTTGAATCTTACTTCTCATACCTATGGAGTCGGGCTGTTTATGTTTCTCCCGCTTTCAGCAGTAGCCCTGAATTTTGGAGCAAGGGCAGGGCTGATTATGGGAATAATCTCTCATCCCTTGAATATGCTTTTTCTTTCTTTTCTCGGATTAAACTTTCTGGAAACATTCTTTGAGCCGTATACGCTTTTGGGCTGGGGCATCGCTATTTTTGTGGGACTGTATTTAGGTAAGTACCGTGACCTAAAACGAAAAATTGCAGAGCTTGATAAGTCAAAGATTGAGCTGCAGGAAAGACTTAAGCGCCTTGACAGCCTGCTTCCCATATGCAGTGCTTGCAAAAAGGTGCGTGTTGAAGGCGATTCCTGGATCAGAATTGAGGATTTTCTTCAAAAGCAGGCAGATATGAAATTTACCCATACAATGTGTCCTGACTGTGAACAGGACTTCTATAATAAGTAAACTACCAGCAGCAAATAGTTAATCTATGATTTTTTGATAAATACTGACATCCAGGTATCTGTCGAATTTTCTGCCCACCTCTTTCATTGTTCCTGCTAAAAAAAATCCGTGTTTTTTATGCATTTTCATGCTTGTGGTATTATCTGTGGTAATCCTGGAAACTATGTTGTGGAGTTTGCCTTTAGCTGATTTTAAAAGTGTATCCAGGATAGCAGATCCTACTCCCTTGCCTTGATGGTTAGGGTGAATATACAGAGATACTTCTGCTGTGCAGTTATATGCCGGTTTTTTATCGAATTGTGAAAGAGCTCCCCAGCCGATTATCGAAGCACTTGTTTCTGCAACAATGAGCGGAAAGTATTCATTATGCGTATAATACCATTGACGGAGTTCCTCTTTTCTTTTTTCCTTCAGATCGAAGGTAGCTGTAGTATTGCGAACTGCCCAATTATATATATTTACTATCTCCGGAAGGTCTCCTATTCTGGCAGTGCGGAGTTTGTAGTTCTTCATCATTATCTCCATTAAACGTGCTGCATCATTGTAATAAATAAGGCTACTCCTGTACAGGTACGGGAAGGAGTATCGGAATAATATGAAAACCAGACTTTCATTGATGAATACTATCTACCCCCTGGTCGGAATGATAATCTTTGTCTATACTCTGGATATAAATCCTGACAGGTTTTTAGGGAGTACACAGGTATGATTCAAGCAGTATTATGGTCCAATCTAATAGCATTCGTTTTAATGCTCTCAGGTTTTGGGATGGTTTTTCTTTTTTTCTATGATAAACATAAAGCCCCCTTCCTTTCCTGGTTTCTTGCTTTTCAGGGTGCTATGACAATTTGGCTTTTTGCCTATTCCTATATCTACTTTGCAGTATTCTATGAAGGTCTGCAGTCACCAGAAGTAATTATATTATTCAGTCTGCTCCGAACCCTTGTTTCTATTCTCTCTGCTGTATTCTTCCAAGCCGCTGTACTGGAATATTCAGGGATAAAGGTAACCATCCGTACAATACCATTCATTCTTGTTGCTCCAATGCTGCTTATCCCTGGAACTGTGTATCTTGTGGTAAATCCGGTACAATCTGTATCCAACATAATCAGCGGATTGTATTGGCTGTACCTCCACATTTTTTGTATTTACGGTATTGTCAGAGGTCGAAAGGCTATTACACCTGGAGAGTTTTATTTTAAAAGCTTTCTCCGCTTTTGTCTGATTTTGTTTCCCATTCTTATTATTGATTACTTTTTCTTTCCATTGCCTTTACCAACAACCCCGCCAATTAGTACAGATGCTGCAGTAAGAGCAGTGTTTGGGATTGTGTGGGGGAGCATCGCTGTTTTTCATGCAGTTAAGTACCGTAAAGGCCTTCTGAAACAGGGTGAAAAGCCTTCTCAAAAATTCATTAAGAGGCACTTCCTTACTCCTAGAGAAGCAATTGTACTGAAAGAAGTAATTTCAGGATTGTCGAACAGCGAAATTGCGGAAAAGCTATTTATATCTGAGAAGACTGTGGAAACGCATCTTTCCAGGGTATATAAAAAATGCGGAGTCAGCAGCAGAACCGCAGTATCTAACAAAGTTTATAAATACTCATAAGCCTGCTTGTTTCCAATATTTCCTCATTTTCTTGTGTTAGGGATTTCCCTGATTCCTTAAAATTTACAAAATACATGGTTTCCCTAATTTCCTTTTAATCTCATGTCAGTCATATTTTGCTTGTAAGGAGCAGGGTATGGAAGAAGAAAGCTTCGCAGCTGTCCTCATCAGTATTGTTCAGCTCATTATTCTTTGGGCATATTTAGCAGTAAAAAAAACCTTATCAAATACTGAAGAATCACACGGATTAACAAAGATAGGCATTTTTTCTTGGATACTCATCATAATTGTATCTCTGTGCATGGTAGGAAGTATTGGAGTCTTGCCTTATGCGCTGAAAACAGCAGGTCCGCTCATTCAAGAGGCTGCTCTTTCCCAGACCCAGCTGATAATTGCCATGATAGCCAGAGCTTTATAGCAGCTTGGGTACTAACATTCATTGGCCTTGCAATGGGAGACAGGGTTGCATTGGGTGCACCGTTACTAGACAGCTTTTTTCAAAAAACACAAAAACCTCCAATTTATATAAGATTGGGATAGGGGCAGGTGGAATTGGAATTATTACCGGAGTTTTTCTCTTAGTACTTGATTTGTCCCTTCTTGCTATTCATCCAGTCCAAGTTGTTGAAGATGCAGTAAGACCCCAGTGGTATGAAGGGCTTGCAGCTTCTTTTTACGGAGGTTTTATTGAGGAGTATATGATGCGGCTGTTTCTTATGACAGGGATTGTTTGGATTATTAGTTTGTTTCGGAGGGCAAGGGGAGTACAGCCTGTATGGGCTTACGTATTGAGTATACTCTTCGCAGGGATACTCTTTGGCATAGGCCATTTGGGGGCAGCGTTTGCAATATATGAACCAGGGACCTCCTTTTGCTCATGTACTATGTAACGTCCGATTCAATACTCTTCTTACTGTCCATAATTTTTTGGGTAAACGCAAGGTACGGTACAATAGCTTCGTTTTTTCTGCCTCCTGTACCGTCATAGGTAATTGAGACAATGGGAACCCCTGTCTGCTCCTGGATTGTCTTCTTTGTTGCTTCTGTAATCAATCCAGGGCAGCAGAAAGACGGGCTTGTCTGTACAAGGAGTACAAGGTCATCATAGCTTTCTGCAAGGTGTGTAATTTTCAGTGCATTATCAACAGATTCTCCATTGTGCTCTATATACATATTGAAACGTTCTACTAGTTTGTCTATTGGCTCTGAAAAATCAGGGTCAGGTGACTCAACAACCTGATTGAAAAGGCTGGAGTACAACCCTTCCAGGGTCCGCATTGCAGCAAAAATAGTGCGGAATGTGAAAAATGATTTATAGTTTCGGCTTTTCCACCATCGTCTAAAGTAGGCTTTTGAAGTAATCTTTGCAAATTCGCTAAATGGTGTGGTAACAACCTCACCACCGTTTTCTTCAATAAACCGTACAAGGTCCTGGTTCATAATGTCATTATCTCGTACATACAAGTCGCCGAAAATAGCTACTTTCGGCTTTTCTCCGGCTGCCCTGGGGATGCTCTGAAACCAGGACACAATCTGCTTTACAGCATTCTGCTTGTTTTCATTGTTTTGAAAGGTTTTGATCAAAAGTTGGACACTCTTGTCTATGGTTTTATCTGTAATACCTGGAACAAGTTCATACGGACGTATTCTACATCCTATTCTGCGGATTAACCCGCCGAACATATATGCAAAATAGGTGTTTATTGCGAGCATTGGCGAAAGCTCTAGAAAAGAAATTTCACCGGCATATACCTGTACTTCAGGAAGTTTGTATTCCAAAAGGAGCTGCCGCATATAGTGGGGATACATCTTAATATTGCAGGCATAGTCGGATTTTGCGACCCATAGCAGTGTATTTGCAGGATCAAGGTTATACTTATGAATATAGTCGACAGCATTTTGGACCATAATGTTAACAGGGATACACTGTCCTGTGTTATATGCTAGGCTTCTACGGATACTATCCGGCGACTCCTCAAGAAGCCGCGCATCGTACCCTGCAGATTTTAGATTTGCAGCTACTATGGGCAGGGAGATAGGATCCAAGTTAGGAAGAAGTATTGTCTTTCCCCCGACCTTTCCTGCCAGATATGGCATTTTATTATCAAGCTTCTTATGGTCCAATTCAGGTTTTTTCTTTTCTGAATAATGGTTACGGAAAGCCCGTATTGCAGCCTCTATCCTTGTTTCATATCCAACACTGGACCCGTGCTCATCAAGTTCAAGCATAAGATATGGCTTGTTATGGGCGTCCATAATTCCCTTAAAATAATGCTGCACAAATGAGTCAGGGGAGCATTCAAAAGAAGTGATAAATACCGGGTAACACCCTTCCATTTGCGCCACTGCTTCTGCAGTTTCAATAATCTGAGCGCCATAGTGCCAGGTCATTTTTTGTACAAGGGGCGCTACATTTTTTACTTCTTCCTGTGAGTACCCGACCATATCCTGAAAGAAACAGCGGATGCCAAGGGAAGCAAAGATGTCAGGGATACCTTTGTTCATTGCAGGAGCGAGGACAGTATAGGGTCTTCCGAGAAAAACAATATTTACGTCGGTGTCCGGGTTTTTATTCTCATTAAAAAGTGTTTCCAGTTTATCCTGACAAACCTCTGAAAACTCTGTAGCTGTATCAAAAGCCTGGCTGATCTGTTCAAAGGTGATGTCAAAAGGCACAGCAGCATTTAGGCTTTCCTGCAGCTGGATTTTCACATGCATCGGTGTATACCTGTATTTCAGCATAGGAGAGATAAGCGTATCTCCGCCTTTGCTGTCAGCAGCGATTGTAGGAGCAAACTGGGTGTAGTAACACATTTGCCTGTATTTTTTCTCTTTTTCAGGTTTTGTTTCCAGATACACCGGGAGAAACACAGCATCACATTTTTCTGCAAGGTATGCTACATGTCCGTGAAGTGCGGTCATTGGTGCACAGAACTCTGCTCCCGTTAATATCTTGCCATCTGAAATAGGGTCTTTGTAATGTTCGCTAGTGATAACCTGAATTCCCAGTTCCTGAAAGAATCGTTGCCAGAGGGGGAAGTCTTCAACCATGTACAGTGCATAGGGAAGGCCGATAGTGAATCCTTCTTTATTCGGTTTTTCTGTCTTCGGCAGGTGCAAGGCTTTTTTATGGGCTTTTACCAAATCGAAACCAGAGGTGTTTTTATTCTTAAACTGCTTGGTGTCATAGTCCCTTCCGCAGAGAAAACCAAAGGCGACTTTTGTACCGCCCACCTGTGCAACTGTTATCTTACAGTGGTTTGTGCAAAGCTCACAAACCTCGTTTGTAACCGGGATGGTCTCTTTGTATAAGGACAGTCCCCTGAACTTCTCAGACCTGACTTTGCTATCAGACAGAGACAGGGCTGCACCTAATGCACCGGTTAAGTGACAGAACTTGGATACAAGGATAGGTCTGTTAAGCTTTTGCTCGAAGGATGCTACAAGGGAGCGGTTTTTTGCTGTAGCTCCCTGGAAAAAGACCTTAGACCCTATGTTTGCTTCAGTTGCAACCTTTTGCAGATAATTCTCACGTACAGCATGGAGGGCGGAGGCAAGCACCTCTTCAACAGTGTATCCTTCGTTTAAGAGGTGGTTTAAGTCCCGTTCCATAAATACTGTACACCTGGAGCTGGAAACAGGAGATTTGACACCATCGGTCCTATCAGCATAGTCAGTAAGCTTACATCCCAGCTTTTTTGCCTGCTCTTCAATAAAGCTTCCAGTACCTGCTGCGCAGACATTGTTCATTGTGGAACCGGTTACCATCCCATTCCGTAATGTGGTGAATTTGGAATCCTGTCCCCCTATTTCTATAATTGTATCAACCTCAGGGTCAAGCTCAACAGCTGCCCTGGCATGGGCTGTAATTTCATCAAGAACTAGATCAGCGTCTATAATCTTGGCAATAAACTTTCTGCCCGAACCTGTAGTGGAGGTTCCAAGAAATGTGAAGGTAACCTCTTTCTTTGTCTCAATGTCGCGGATTGCTTCAAAAATGCACTGAAATGCATCAACCGGCTTTCCGGCAGTTCTGGTATAAAAACCGGCTAATACTCTATTGTCCGTAGATGTAATTACCGCCTTGGTGCTGGTTGACCCAATATCAATTCCAAGATAGACTTCTGTGTTTTCTGTAATCTTTTCATATATATCCACTTCTACAAACTTCTGTGCTTTTCTGGCTGGAAGGTTGTACAAATACTGTTCTAGGCTGTCGAAATCAGGATAATCTGTATGATGCAGGGTCAATTCCGGGTGTCCGTAATGCTTTTCCTTTTTTCTTTCATCAAATAGATGTGAACCCCCGGTACCCATGTCAGTTTTATCCGAGATTTCAAGAAAATGGAGTGCTGCACCCACTGCTCCGGATATATTGGACTGCTGTGGAACAACGGGATCGAGTCCTGTCAGTTCGCTTATCCATTTGCACACAGTACTATTTAGTGAGACCCCTCCGGTAAAAACAAGGGGAGGCTGAACTTGTTCTCCGTGGAACAGAGTATCAACAATATTCTTTGCCAGGCCCCTGCAGAGTCCTTCGGATATTGCTTCATAGGAATGGCCTTCCTGCTGAGCATGGATTAGATCGGTCTTTGCAAACACCGCGCATCTGGAAGCAATTTTCGGTACCTCACAGTCGTTCGATTCAGCGGTACTGCAAAATTCTTCAATCCCTTCCATTCCGAGTCTGCCTGCCTGTTGGTCAAGAAAGCTGCCAGTACCAGCAGCACAGGAAGTGTTTCCCTTGGACTTTAGATACCTTCCGTTTTCATCAAATAATATGAGGTTGAAGCGTTCACCCCCTACCTGCAGGAGCGCTCCTGCTTCCGGACACACGGAATTGGTGAACTCTATTTCTGCTATCTGATTGTTTACGGTATACCCGGCTTGTATTGTATTAGGTGTTGAAGATGTTTTTACAAAGAGTGTCTGGTCATCCGGTGAAAACTCTTTGAGCATTTGTTTTGCAGTGGATACTACATCTCCAGCGTGGAAACGGTACCCGCTTTGTAGTATTTCTCCGGTGCTGTCAATTTCTACAATGGAAATTGATACACTCCCTGCATCAATGGCGATAATTCTCTGTTTGTTTTTCATGAAGAAGCTCCTTTTCCTACTGTCCCAGTTCCTTTTTTACTATTTCCCAAAATTCGTGAATACCGGAAGCAAAACCCTGTGCAAAAAACATGAGGTTTTCATCCTTTTTCTCTGTTGCTGCAGCTTCTTCCGTATGAGAAAACAAAGAAAAAGCCTCTGTGAGTACTGTATTATCTCGAATTAGCGTATGCGGGGTTTCTTTTAAGGCGTTTTTCAGCTCAATATAGTGGGCACGCTGCGCCCAGGAGAATCCCGCAGACCTACCGCGCTCGGTCCATTCCTTTACATACTCTTGCTTTTCATTTTTCAGACGCTTTACAATTTCAGAAAAGGAAAAGTCAGTCTGCAGCCTTGCCTGAAGCCCTTCTTTTCGTTTTATTGCCTCTCCTACAGCTTCCTGAAAAATCTTTGACAGGTTAAAGGATTTTCTCCATTTCTCTATCTGTTCGAATAGAAAATCGGGTACACTAATTGTAATTTTCTTTGACATTGTGGTGATCCCATTCACGTTGAATTTAGAGATAGCATGTATAATGGATTCCATCATATAATACGTATCAATTAAGTCAATACGTATTAGGGTTAAATATACGTATTTATCAGAATAATACGGATAATATGGTGTAGTTCTGAGAAAAATTGAATAGAACAAGTCTGATTGTATGCTTCCTCTGGTGCTTATCTATAAAAAATGATAAAAAAATGTATGACTAATCAGGAGAAGAGATAATGATCGAATACAGAGAACAGGAAAACCTCTTTCTGCTCCACGGCAGAAGTACAACCTATGCAGTTAAAATATTCAGAAATACATACTTGGCTCACCTGTATTGGGGTCCAAAAATAGACTCCACTGGAATACTTCATCACTTTCAGCCAATGGCTATTCCCTACAGTGTTGATGCAGGCAGAGAAGAACCACTGTTCTCCTTAAATTCCCTAAAGCGCGAATATCCGGATTATGGAACCAGCGATATCCGTCATCCCGCATTTACTGCACGAAACAGTACAGGCGACAGGATAACTGATTTTGCATGCAAGGACTACCGCATATACGGAGGCAAGCCTGAGCTTCCAGGTCTTCCTTCGCTTCGAAGCCATGGGGATGATGATGCGGAGACCCTGGAGATTCGGATGCGGGATGAGAGAACAGGCCTTGAGTGTACCTTGTACTACACAGTATACGATCAGTTCGATGTCATAATCCGTTCATCCTTTTTTCAGAATACTGCAGAGGATCCGATTTACCTTGAACGCGCATACTCTGCTTCTGTGGATTTTGATGATGCAGACTTTGATGCCCTCTACCTTCATGGCGCCTGGGCACGGGAAGCGTGGGTGAATAGAACACCCCTCCAGCCTGGTGTTTTTAGTTTTGGCTCAAAGACTGGAGCAACAGGCCACCAGCAGAATCCCTTTATTGCTCTTGCAAGAAACACAACTTCCGAAAGTGCAGGGGAAGTCTGGGGGATGAACCTTGTCTATTCCGGTAATTTTACAGTAAACACAGAGGTAGACCAATTCAGCCGCACAAGAGCAACTATAGGAATTAATGACTGTAACTTCTCCTGGAAGCTTGAACATGGTCAGGTCTTCTACACACCGGAAGCAGTGCTGGCATATTCAGGGTCCGGATTAAATGGTCTCTCACAGGAGTTTCATGGTTTGTACATGCAAAGGCTGGTACCAGAAGGTTTTGCAAGGAAAGAGCGGCCGGTGTTGATAAATACTTGGGAAGCAGCATACTTCGATGTATCCCATTCCAGGGTTGTTTCTATTGCACAGGAGGCAGCAAAACTCGGAATTGAACTAGTGGTACTTGATGACGGTTGGTTTAAAGGCAGAAATGATGATACATCCAGTCTCGGAGACTGGAAGACCGATAGGGATAAATTCCCAGACGGCTTGGGTGCTGTGTCCGGTGAAGTACAGGATATTGGACTTGACTTTGGTATTTGGATAGAACCGGAGATGATAAGTGAAAACAGTGATCTTTACAGAGAACACCCGGATTGGTGTATTAAAGTTCCCGGAAGAACCCCAAGCACAGGAAGAAATCAGCTTGTTCTGGATTTCTCCAGACAGGAAATACGCGATTATATTATTAAAGTGATTTCCGATGTATTAAAAGAAGCCCATGTAAAATATGTAAAATGGGACATGAACCGCCAGATGACAGACCTCTATGCATCAGCATTTTCTCCTGATAGACAAGGGGAAGCAGCGCATAGATATATCCTCGGTGTGTATGAGGTAATGGATTCACTGACCAGCTCCTTTCCTGAAGTGCTGTTTGAAGGGTGCGCTGGCGGAGGCGGCCGTTTTGATCCGGGGATTCTTGCATATATGCCGCAAATCTGGACAAGCGATGATACAGACGCAGTTGAGCGCGTTTGTATTCAGTACGGCACGAGCATGGCGTATCCTGTTGCAGCTATGGGGAGCCATGTTTCTGCAGTGCCGAACCACCAAGTGGGCAGGGTCACCCCCCTTACAACCAGAGGGAGGGTCGCAATGTCAGGTGTATTCGGATACGAGCTTGACCCCAAAAGCCTTTCAGAGGATGAGAAACAGGAGATTGGTGAGCAGATTGCCTTTTACAAAGAGCATAGAAAGACCTTTCAATTCGGCAGGTTCTACCGTCTGAAAAGCCCGTTTCCAGACAGGCACTCAGGTGCGTGGATGCATATATCCCAGGACCGCAAAACAGTAATTGTGTCTTACTTTCAGAACTTTGCTGTACCAATGGCAGGGTTTAGCAAGCTGAAATTGAAAGGTATTGATGAAGATGCGGTATATACTGATCCTGAAGGGAAGCTCTTTCATGGTTCAGTATTAGTTAACGCAGGTCTGCCCATTGGCTACCTTCACGGGGATTACCAAAGCTATACTGTTGTGCTGCAGAAAAAGGACGAATAGGCTGAGATACTTAACAGCCTATGTTTCCCGGATTATAAGTTCGGTGGGTAATTTTATCTGCAAAGGAGAGGTGTTCCGTTCATCTGCCAGCCATTGAAGCAATACCTGTGCCCCTTTTACTCCCATCTCTTTTACAGGCTGACGGATTGTAGTTAACCCGTAGAACTGCGTCATTGGCAGGTCATCATACCCAATTACTGCGATATCCTTGTTTTGTTCTTTGACTGCACGAAGCCCTCCGTATGCCATTTCATCGCTTACAAAAAAGATTCCGTCAATATCGTGTGCAGCAAGTATTTTTTTTGTTTCTTCATAGGTATGCTCGATAATATCTTCCAAAGATGTTCCGATATGGTCTCCGAAATCCACATAAAATTCCATAGGAGCAGGGTTCCCTGCAGTTTCTAACGCTGTTTCAAGCCCC